>JAKFEW010000141.1:0-254811 GCA_036675505.1 Candidatus Sericytochromatia bacterium | reverse complement strand
GCCTCGTCCGTCTCGACCGCCCCATCCGCCCCGTCCGCCACCAGCCCGCAGGCCACCCACAGCGACGCGCCCCGCTCGGGGTCGTCATGCCGAACCCACGCCACCCCGCGATCGCCCACCGGGTCCGCCGGGCCAGCCGCATCCGCCTCCCAGCTCGCGAGCTCCAGCGCGCCCGCGAGCGGGAACGCCGGGTCGCCTGCCCGCTGGGCCTCCACCGCCCGCCGGTGCGAAGCCGCATACATCGCTGGATCCAGGCTCGCCTGACGCTCCGAAGCCGCCAACGCTCCGGCTTCCGGACCCGCCTCGCGATCCGTCACCAGCAGGCTCGCCGACGGCGCGTGCAGCGCCAGCAAGGCCTCACCGGCCTCCGCGTCCCGCCGCGCCGCGAAGTAGGCCACCAGAAAAGATTCAACCGCCGCTCGGCTCAGCAAGTAGGCGCTTCCGTGCGAGCCGCCGGGCGGTAGAGCCGCGTGAAGAGCTTGGCGGAATCGGGGTTCGCGACGAACTCCCGTAGGAACGGCGCCCGCTCGAACAGGTAGTCGAGGCCGCGGACCAGCAGGCGGTGGCCAGTCAGCCCGCCGAGCCGCGCCCGCACGTCCTCGGGGATGCGGCCGCCGTGGGCCTGCTCGAGGGCCAGCGCGGCGGCATAGAGCAGGACGGTCACGGTGTGGGCGGTGACCAGATCATAGTGGTACGAGAACTCCTTGGAGAAGTGGAGCGTCTCGAGCCACTTCGCGACGAAGCGCTCATCTTGAAGCGGCGTGCCCGACCACGTGAAGCCTTCGAGCGGCGCGAGCGCGGGCGTCAGGTTGGAGATCGCGTTCAGCAGGAACGAGGCGTAGATCGTCGCGATCGCGTGCTCACCTTCATCGAGCGGCGGCGGATCCTCGTCCTCGAAGCGGTCGGAGGCGGCATCTTCACCCGCCAGGCGGGCTTCGAGCAGACGCGACACGATCCACAGCCTGTCCGCCATCGGCCGATCCGCACGCCCGAGCACCTCGCGCATCGTCGCTTCCAGCTCCCGGAACGCCGGCCAGTCCACCGATCGCGCAGGCGCCAGGCGCAGGGCCTCCGGCGCGCCCAACATCCCCGAGCCGAGCAGCCGATCATAGATGTTCGGCGCCTGGGCCTCGAGCGGGGCGCCGCAGGCCTCGCGCACGCTGCCGCAGTAGAAGCTGTGGCTCACGGCGACGCCATCGGGCGTCTCGGTGAAGCGGTAGGGATAAGCGACGCACGTCGAGAAGACGGGCGTGCCCAGGTAGCCGTGGATCCGGCAGTGGTCTTTCTCATCGAGGAACCGGCAGGTCTCCTCGCGCCCTTTGAGGATCAGCTGCCCGTCCTCCTTCGGCGTGAGCTTCGTGCCCACGAGCTCGGGCGCGATGCGCTCCCAGGGCAGCGCGTCGATGAGGTCCTGCGCCTCCGGCTCGACGGTCACCTCCCAGGCCATCTTGCAGCAATCGCCCGAGCCCTGGCAGGAGAAGCGGGCGCCTTCGAGGAAGAGCAGGGGCGGCCGGCCCACGCGGTGGCGGCGCCGGTAGGCCACGTCCAGCCAGTCGCGGTTGGGGCGGCCGCTCTGCCCGCGCAGCGCCGGGAACTCCGCGAGCCCGAGTGCCTGCCCGCGCTCGAATTCCAGCGCCTCGGGCCGCTCGGCCAGCACGCTCCAGGCCAGCCGCACGGCGCCCGCCCCTTCCGCCTCGTCCGCCTCGACCGCCAGCAGCCCGCAGGCCACCCACAGCGAGGCGCCTCGCTCGGGGTCGTCATGCCGAACCCACGCCACCCCGCGATCGCCCACCGGGTCCGCCGGACCAGCCGCATCCGCCTCCCAGCTCGCGAGCTCCAGCGCACCCGCGAGCGGGAAAGCCAGGTCGCCTGCCCGCTGCGCCTCCACCGCCCGCCGGTGCGAGGCCGCATACGTCGCCGGATCCAGGCTCGCCTGGCGCTCCGAAGCCGGCAACGCTCCGGCTTCCGGACCCGCCTCGCGATCCGCCACCAGCAGGCTCGCCGACGGCGCGTGCAGCGCCAGCAAGGCCTCACCGGCTTCCGCGTCCCGCCGCGCCGCGAAGTAGGCCACCAGAAAGGTCTCGACGGACGGACGGCTCAGCACGGGGTCAGCACAGGGACAGTGTCGATGCTCGAGGCGCGCCGCTCAATGCGGCTTGAAGATGGTCTTGAGGCGATCCGTGAGCGGCCGGCCGGCCTTGCCCAACGGCACGTTTCGCAGCTCGGCCGTGGTCGCCTTGACCAGCGCCTCGCTGTCCGAAATCGCCTTGAGCGCCGTCCCGACCCGGTAGGCCAGGCCGCTGAGCGCCGGGATCTTCATCGTCTTGAGCCGGTTGAGGTAGTCGACGTTGTTTTCCGGCGGCGCCTCAGCGGCCCGGTCGGCGAGGGCCGTGGCCAGGGCCTGATCGAAGGTCTTGAAATCGAACAGGAAGCGGCCCCACTGGTCGCGGCGCTCGGCGCTCGCCGCCGTGCGCTCGCGCTCTTCCGCCCAGCCCGCCAGCGCGACAGCGCCGGCCGGCTCGTCCGCCGCAAGCGCGGCCAATTCAGGCTCGACGACGTCGGCGAGGTGGCCGTAGATCAGCTGGTCGAATTGCAGGTTGATCAGCGTGAGCTCGAGGTTGCGCGCCTCGTACAGCGGCGACTTCAGCGCCGGCACCGGCTGGAGCACCTTCGCCTCCAGCGGGAAGACCTCCATCTGCGCGAGGCTGATTTCGGCCAGGCGCTTCTGGAGCATCAGGAAGGCGATCCCGCGCAGGCTGGCGTCGGGGTGCACGGAGCGGAGCTTCTGGTCCGCCGTCTGCGCGAGGGCCTGGAGCTCTTTCCGCTTCTGCAGGAGCTTCTGCTGGGTCTGGTAGATGCCCTTGGCGAGCGCCTTCCAGGACTCCAGCTCCGCGGGGCTCAATTCACGCGCCATGACCGACTCAAGCCTTGAAGAGCGACTTCAAGCGGTCTCCGAGCGACGAAGCCGGCGGCTCCGCAGTCGCGGGCGCGCGCTCCTCGCCACCGATCTCGTTCAGCAGCTGGGCCACGCCGGGATCCGGCTCGCCCTGCTCGAGCTGAAGCTTGTCGCCCAGCGGGCCCAGGGCTGCCGCTGCCCGGTTCAGGTAATAGACCTTGCCGCCGACCTGCCGGATCATCGGCAGCGCGTCCTTCAATTCGATCGACAGCTGGCCTGGCGCCGAAGAACGCAGTGGCTCGAGCGTGCTCTCGAGGTCGCGGTACTTGTCGAGCAACATCATGAGCTTCGGCTTCTCGCCCGGGTTCCCCGCGGCCTCGCGCAGCAATTTCAGCAGCTCGGCATCCGCCTCGAGGTTGCCCGTGCCCCGCAACGCGCCGGTGGCCGTGCGGGGTTGGAGCGGGCCGGAGCCGGGCCGCGCGACGGGCAGCGGGCCCGTCCGGGACGGCGAAGGGACGCCGGGGCGAGGCGGCATGGCGGGACGCTGCGGCAGGCCGGGGCCGGCAGCGCCGGGACGCGGCAGCGGCGGCCGGACGCCAGGCGTCGGGCGACCGGCACCGGGCAGGCCGGGCGTCGGGCGGACGGGCAGGGAGCCGGTGCCCTTCCTGGGGAGCTCGCCGCCGGTGGGCTCGCTGGCCTCGGCCGGGGCCGCGTCGTTGGCGAGGGCCTGCTCGATGAGCTTCCCGATGCGCCGATAGTTGGCGAGGTAGTACTCGGTGGTGATGTACTGGGTCTTGAGACAGTTGTTGTCGACCTGGGTGACCACGGCGGCCGGGATGCCGCGGGTCAGATCGATCGACGAGAGGCGCTGCAGGGTGTCCAGGTTGGCCAGGGCGCCTTGCTTCCGCAGCTCGTTCTTGTAGATGGCCAGATCCCGCTGCTCGCTCGGCGGCTGGGACTGCAGCTTCTTCAGCTCCTTGTCGGCGAAGTCGATCAGCGCCTGCACGCTGCGCACGGAGCTCAACATGCGCTTGATCGTTTCTTTCCGCCGCTGTTCGAGCTTCTCGAGCTCGAGTTCGGCGTTCTTAAGCTGCTGGTTGTGCGTGAGGCCTTCTGCCACGACCGACTCCTCTTTCTGTCCCGACCGAGGTTGAGAACGGGTTTATGGTTGCAGATCCCGGAGGCTCTTGATGATCAGGGCGAACACGTCGTTGGCGTAAGTGAGCTCCTGGTTCGCCTTGATGATCTGGAGCTGGCGCTTCTGCAAGTCCGCGGCAGAGGCGGCATGCGGCTCCGCGTCGGCGCTGGACAGCGCGACGCCATGCCAGAGGTTGTGATACCTCCTGACGGTCTGCGCGCCGTCGGCGACGGCACCGTAAATGCTCATGGGGATTTCCCTCCCTCGTCTCGTCTGACGACCTTATACCCGCTCGCACCCTCTCCGTACTAGGGCGTACGCGCGTATCTGGCCCCGGTTGGCGCCCCCATACAGCACAATTGGGTGCGCGGACGATGTCCGGCACCCAATCTGCTGAGTTTTGCTTGGTTTGCGTCGAACAGTTCGTCGCGTTACTGCGGGAACTTGTTGATGCTCTCCATCGCCTTCTTCATCGACTCTTCCATCTGCTTCATGACTTCCAGGTCGCGCTGGAGGTCCTGCATCAGGAGCTGAATCTGCTGGAGGCGCTCGCCCTTCGCACCGTTGCGGACTTCTTCCGCAAGGCCCTGCATGTCCGTGACGATCTTGCTGGTGCGCTTGTTGAGATCGAATTGGGCGTTCAGGTTGTCGATCTGGTTCGAGGCCGTGTTGTTGCCGATACCCATTTTCTCATTCCTCCTCTATCTATGGTAGGGCGCTCTGCCGGTAGAGCGGGCGCCCAACCACTGTGGGCCTAATCTCCACCGCTTACACGAGGTATATACCGTCGCGGTGTTTTCACCTTGCACGAATTAATGGACTTTTAATTGGGTCCAAATAAATCCGCCTGATCAGGGCTGCATGATCTGGCGGGCGACGGCCGTCGCCGTCCGCCGGACATCTTCGCCCACGGCCGGGTTGCGCGAGAGCGCCCCGAGGTAAGGCAACGCTTCGCGCGCCTTCATCTCGCCCAGCATCTGCGTGCACCCAAGCAGCGCCGTCGGCTCTGCCTTGGTGGCGACGTAGGTCAGCAACACGCGGACGATCTCCTGACGCGCAGGCGACTGCGCGCGCGGATCCGCGCCGAGGGCCTGCCGCATCTCGGCGAGCGCCTCGATGGCGGTCTGACCGTTCTGGTGCAGCTTGCCTTCCATCATCCGGATGTATTCGATGCTCGCCTGGCCCCCCGTCGACGCCACGCCTGGCTGACCGCCGGGCTGACGCGCGTTGGCCTGGACCGCCGCCATGGCGGCCTGGCGAGCGTCCTCGCCGACGCCGGGGTGCCGCGCGACCGCACTGAGGTACGGCAACGCCCGCGGGTCGTTCATCGAGGCGATCGCCCGGATCGCTTCGGGGAGGCTCGAGTCGGCCTTGTGGTAGATGTGGTTCAGGAGCAGGTTGAAGACGTGATCCTTCATGCCGGGGTTGGCGGCCTGCAGGGCCACCAGCTGGCGGATCGCGTTGACCGCGTTGTCGCCGCCCATCGCCAGCTCGGGCTGGAGGAGCTGGAGCGTCATCGCCGCGTCGTCCTGGCTCATCGGGCCGACGGCCACGCCGGGGTTGTACGCGGGCTGCTGGGCAGGCTGCTGAGGCACCGAAGCATAAAGCGGCGGCTGGTTGTAGCCAGGCTGCGGCTGCTGCTGCTGACCGGGCTGCGGCTGCTGGTTGTAGCCAGGCTGCGGCTGAGGCTGCTGACCAGGCTGCGGCTGCTGGCCGGGGGGCTGCTGGGCCATCTGCGACATCACGCGCAGCGCCTCGCTCGCCAACTGGACCGTCTGCTGGTCCATGCCGGGCGTCTGGGTGATCGACTGCAGGCGCGGAATCGCATCCTGCGGCTGCATCTTGGTCATGTTCACGATCGCCCGATACCGATCGGCCGGGTTGGCCGAGCGCATGAGCTGATCCGTCTGCTGGACCATCGCCTGGTAGTTCGGATCACCAGCGCCGCCGGCCGGGTTCAGGTTCAGCGCGTCGCTGGTGTACGCAGGCGCGCCCGCGGAAGCGCCGCCCGCAGGCTGCGTGCGGAATAGCCGGTACTTGGGTACCGAAGCGTGCGCAGCGCCGGCGTTGTAGGTCGTGTCACCCATGGAGAGTCCTCCTTCTGATGCGTTTTCGTTTCCGCGGTTGGTGGCCGGGTTCTAGCTGCGGTTGACTTCGATGGCCTTGTCCAGGGCCTTGGAGAGCTCCTTGAAGAAGTTCTGCATCGCGTCGAGGTACTGCGTCGGCGCCTGCTGGGCGTCCTTCTGGGACTGCGACCGGAGGTCGATCGGGCCGAAGGTGTTCGGAATGCTGAAAAGACCGAGGTCGACCAGCTTGCCGGCCTTCTTGGCGTCGGCATCGAGACCGGACTTGGTCTTGTACATCGCCGTTCCGAGCGCTTCGCTTTTGATTCCGTAATCGGGCATCGGGAGCCTCCTCTTCGTCTCTTCCTCATCGGCGGGTCGCCACCCGCTCGTATGTTCTCTATATTCCCCGTGGCGCCACCACTTGCGGCTCATGCCGAAGCTTTAACCAAGATTAATGGAAGCGTCCGGGAACGCGCGTCAGGTGATCTTCTTGAGCATCGCCTTGGCGGCCTTGGCCACCGCTTCTTCCTTGTCTTTCTCGGCCTTCTTCAGCGTGTCGATCACGTAGGAGGGGAAAGGCCCGGGGTGCTTGCCGATCAGGTTGATGACGAAGACGCGGTCCGATTCGTTGTAGGTCGTGTCGTTGATGATCGGCGAGGCGCCCAGCGCGTCGCGGGCCTGGGCCGAGCGCGTCGCGGAAAGCGCCTTGGCCGCCGCGATGTTGGCCGGCCAGGCGTTGCGATCGTTCATGGTCGCGATCAAGGTCGTGGTCGTCACCGGGTTGTTCAGCATGTCGGGGCGCGACGACAGCGCGTCGATCAGCAGCTTCCGTGCCTTGGTCGAGATCCCGCCGTCCTTGCCGATCACCACCCGCAGGATGTCGGGCAGATCTTGCGGCGTGCCATGGTAGATGAGCGCGACCGCGGCCCGCATCTTGGCTTCCTGCGACGCGCCGTAGCCGTTCATCTTCTGGATCTGACGCAGCAGATCCAGCGCGCCCGGCTCCTTGACCCGCTTCGTGAGGATCGTCGACAGCAAGTTGTCCATGCCGTAGATGTTGATCTTGGCGTCGAGCGCGGCCCGCACGACGGCGGTCATCTGGGGGCCCGGCAGCTGGGCGATCTCGACCGCCGCCTGCGCGGCGACCGGGCCGTCCTGCTTCAGGCGCTCGAGGTAGCCGACGAGCTCGGGGGGCAGGGGACCAGCGGGCGGCAGCGGGCCGCCGGGCGGCATGCCGGCCGGCGCGGCGCCGGGAGCCTGTGGGACGCCCGCGGCGTTCGCGCCGAGGCCGAGGACATCGGAATAGACCTGGCTCGCGGCGGCGCGCAGGCGCGACTCGCCGGCCATCGTGAGCTGCTGGAGCATGGGCACGGCTTCGCGCACCTTGTGGCGCGCGACGTAGTCGAGCAGCACTTCGGTCTTCATCGGATCGAGGCCCGGCTTCAGCTGGGCCACGACGGCGGCGTTGACCTCCGCCCGGTACTGCGGCCCCATCCCCTCCAGGGTGCTGAGCGCCATCGACACGTCGACCGGGTTGGTCGAGGAGAGCTGGTAGCCGTAGATGGCGATCGCCGCCAGGACCTGGGGATCCTTGGCGGGCTGCGCGAGCTGCGTCTGGTCGGGCGCCATCGCGGGTGCGGGCGCCATCGCGCCGGGCACCTGCGCACCCGGCGGGGGCACCGCCGGCCCCGTCAGGGGACGGTTGGCCACGTTCGGCGCGGTGGTCGGGTTGAAGGGGGTGTTTTCCATGGCCCTACCTCGTCATCGGGCTCCGCCATACGAGCCTTCTCATTCCTTTAGTCGGTCCACGACCGCCAAAGCTGACGTTAAAATTGTGTGACGTCTCAGGGAAGGCCGGGCCGGTACCTGAACACGGCCCCGCCTGAGATCCCCCAGCCGCCGAAATCCTGCTTGCCGTCCCGCGTTTCCACGAAGACCGTCATATCGTCGAGGAAGGCCGTCTTGAGCGTGCGCCAGTTCTTGCCGCCGTCGACGGTGTCGTAGACGCCGCCGAAGCCGCCCAGGAACGCGAAGGAGCTGTCCAGCACCTCCAGCGCCCGGATCGGGCCCGGGGCCGACAAGAAGGGGTCGTTGCCGTTGAACTCGCGATCGCGGTAGGAATCCTTGCCGAGCCGGCTCCAGGTGGTGCCGGTGTCCTTGGTGGTCAACAGGTTGCCGGTGCTCGTGCCGACCCAGATCTCGCTCGAGGAAGGCAGCGCGACCGAGTAACCGTCGCCGTCCGCGAGATCGGGCGAGCCGGGCAGGGCGGCGCTCATGTTGAGGATCTTCTTCCAGACCTGCTCCGTGTCGGCGTTGTCGGCGTCGAGCCGGTAGATCGCGTCGCCGACGAAGTAGGTCATCGACGGGTCGCCCGGCACCGCCGCCCCGGCGTACAGGCGGCTGGCCTGGTCGCCAGGCCGGTTGACGGGCTTGGTGTTGATCGTCGTCCAGAACACCTGGGTCGCGGCGGTCGCGTTGGCGCTCTCGGTCCTGTAGACCCCGCCCACGTTGTCGCTGAGCACCAGCACCTGGTCGTTGACCACCACCAGCGAGGTGAGCTGGCCCACGTCCGACAGGTTGTCCGTGATGGTGGTCCAGTTCGCGCCGGCATCGGTCGTGCGCATCACGAAGTCGTCGGCCGCGATGAAGCCCGTGGTGTCCGAGGTGAAATGCACCTTGGACACGTGGGACGTGTTCGGCACCAGGAAGTTCCGGAAGACCAGCGCGGGCTCGACGGCCGCATCGGTCTGGTCATAGAGCATCACCGTGCCCTTGGTGCCCACGAACCAGCCGCGCGTCGGCTTCGGGAAGTGCAGCGCCTTGAGGTTCACGTCCTTGGCCGGGACCTTGGACGAGTCGTACTGGATCCAGCGCAGCGGCGGCGGGATCGGCACGCCCGGCTCGGGCGTGGGCGGCTTCAGCGTGGGCAGCGGCGAGGCCGGCAGGACCTGGGGCGGCGGGGTCGCGGTCGGCGTGGCGATCGGCTGGGCCGGCGGCGGCAGCGGCTGCGGCGTGGCGGTACCGGGCGCCGGCGTGAAGACGGGCTGGAGGAAGGGCTGCCCCGGCGCGGCCGTGGCCAGCGGGGCCGAGGGGTTGCCGCCCACGATCGGCGGGTTGGGCACCACCTGGCCGAGCGGCGAGGCCACCACGAACTTCCCGTTGGCCCCGGCCGCCCCGGCCCCCTGGGCGGCCGCCTGGGCCTGCACCGAGAGCTGGCCGCTCGCCGACACCTGCTGGCCGGCGTCGACCGTGAAGGTCTGGGTGCCCGAGACCTTGGCCCCCTTGGCGTTGGTGACGTCGACGGTGGCGGAGAACGTGCCCGCGGTCTTGGGGACGCGCCAGAGCACCGAGGGCCCGGTCGATGAGACCAGCTGGCCGTCGCTCACGCGCCAGGTGAAGGTGAGCGCGCTCCGCTCCGGATCAGTGGCCCGCGCGCGCAGCCCGACGATGCCGTCGCCGAGCGACTGGGCCTCGACCGCCGCGATCTGCGGAACGCTCGTGTTCGCGGCTTGCTGGCCGGCCGCCGTGGTGGGGATGCCGTCTTCGTTGCACGCGCCCAGCAGGGCGAGCATGAGCCCGCAGGCCACGAGCCGCGAGCGGAGCGGTAGGACGCAGGTGGTCATTTGACGAGCTGGATCGCGTCGTCGACCGTCTTGTTGAACTCGGTCAACATATCCTTGAAGATCTTGTAGGTCTGCGTCGCCGTGGTCGTTTCGGTGGCCAGGATCGAGGCTTGCCCCGCGCGGTTCGGCACCTCGATCGAGTCCGACTGGACGAAGCCCACCTCGGGGCGGCCGTTCGGGAACACGCGCACGGGCCCGGCGAGCCGGGTCGGCTGGTAGATCGTGTCACCGAAGCCGCTGATGCCGAGCTGGCTCGGTGAGCCGACCCGCGCGAGCGACACGTCGGGCAGCGCGACCGTGCCGTCGGGCTGGCGCCGCACGAAGGGCACGTCGCCGACGATGTGGTTCGAGTCGTCGATCTGGACCTGGCCGTTGCCGCCGACGACGAACAGCCCCTGCCCGTTGACCAGGCGTCCCTCCGCGTCGAAGCGGAAATCGCCCGCCCGCGTCAGGTAGACCCGCGCGCCCGGCAGCCCGTTCTCGGCGACCATGAAGAACCCGTCGCCGCGGATCGCGAGGTTCGTCGGCTCGAAGGCGGGCTCGATCATGCCCTGCTCGAAGTTGATCGAATGCCCGGAGATGGCGAGCGTGTCTCCGCCGCCGGCGATCGGGCCGCGGCCGCCGTTCGCCTGGGTGGCGTCGTTGCCTTGCTCGCCCACGTTCCCCGAGTTGTGCCCGAGGTGGAGCTTCTGCCGGTTGTAACCCGGCTTGAGCAACCCCTGCGCGTTCGCGACGATGGTCTGCTGCATCGCATCGACCGCGCGGAACGCAGCCACGATGTTGTATTGGAAGCTGCTGCTCATCGCGCCCTCCGCTGACGGATCACGCTAGCGTTGTACCCGCCGAGCGGGGGCGCTAAACGGCTCGGAAGCCCGAGGATCCAATCGTGATGGGCGTCACGCGTCAGCGTGCCGTTCGCGAATCAGGAGCCGGCCAGCACCGCGAGGCCGATGAACTCGTGCCCGGAGCGGTACGTCGCGTACCAATCGCGCACCCAGTTCCAGCCTCGGTCCAGCGTCTCGGCGTCGAAGCCGAACGCCTGGATGATGAAGTCGATCATGTGCTGCTCTTCGTCCTCGATGTCGCCATCGGCGAGCGCCAGCAACAAGAGCTCGAGCAGCGCGATGCGCCGGGAGGCGGGTGAGCTGAAAGCCTTCGCCTCGATCGTCGGGTCGATCTCGCCCTCGAGCTCAGGGGTATCGAGCCCCATCTCCGCGAGGGCCGAGTAATAAAGCTTTTCTTCGTGCTCGTCGATCCCGTAATAGGAGATCAGCAGGTACGCGAGCCGCGAAAAGGCGTGCTTCTCGACATCGCTCAGCTGGTCCAGGTACATGATGCCTCCATCGCCCTAAGCATGGCGATAATACCCAGTATGCGAGGGTTCCTCACCCAGGGTGCTGAGGCTCAGGTGTCGTCGCGGCCCGCCGACACCGGGTTCTCGTCCAGCGCCTCGCCGCCGAGCACGTCGCGCAGCGGCGGCAGGGTGGTGAGCTCGCCGGGGCCCGAGCGCAGCGCGAGGTCGAGGTAGTTCTCGCCCTGCGGCAGCGCGCGCGACAGCGGATCCACGTCGCCGCGCTTCGGGCTCGTCAGGCTGTACTTCACCAGGGCCGCGGCCAGGCGCGCCTTGAGGCGTACGGCCACCTTGAGCGGCGGCGCGAGCGGCTTCTTCTCGAGGAAGGCGTCGATCACGACGCGCTGGATCTGGCGATCCCAGGCGAGGTCGAGCAGGGCCTCGCGGCGCTTGTCGTTCGCGAAGAACAGCTGCTCGAACTTGGCGCAGCCCGCGAGGGCCGCGCCATGTTCGGCGCGAAAGCGCGTTTCATAAGTGGCCAGGTTCTCAGGCACCGGCAGGTTCCGGTGCGCGATCACGGCCTCGGCCGCCAGCCGTCCGCTCACCGCGGCGTAATAGAGCCCGTCGAGCGTGGCCGCGGGCGCCAGGCCGGCGGCGTCGCCCACCAGCAGCACGCGCTCGTAGGCGAGCCGGGGCCGCGCGACGAGCGGGAACATGAAGGCGTCGCGGCCCGCCGGCTTGGCGCCGTCGAGCTGGCTGCCCAGGCGCTTCTTCATCTCGGCGAGCATGTCCCAGACGCGCTTGCCGAAGCGGTGGTGCGTGGCGACGCCGACCACGACGTGGTCGAGGTGCGGCGCCATCCAGCCGTAGCGGTCGGTCGAGACCTTGCGGCCGAAGTGGATCTGCATGCCCTCGGGCGCCTTGCCGGGCTGCCCGTTGGGGCCGGGCGGCAACGTGAGTCGCTCCAGGTAGGCCACCCCCAGCTCGAGCGGCGGCAGGCCGATCGAGCGCGCCACGCGTGAGTGGACGCCGTCCGCGCCGATCACGATCTCGGCCTGGATCCGCTCGCGCATGCCGTCGGGCTTCCTGATCTCGAGGGTCGGGTAATCGCCCTCGCTGTGCACGAACCGCCGGAAGGAGCCGTGCACGAAGGTCGCGCCGGCCTCCTCGGCGCGGCGTCGCAGCAGCGTCTGCACGAGCTCGCGGCGGATCACGCCGGCGAAACGCTCGATGCCGGCGATCGTCACGAAGGCCACGCGGTTGGTGGGCGAGAAGAGCGCGATCTCGTTGATGCGCTGCGCCAGGAGCAGCTCGGGCACGCCGAGCGCCGCGAGGGCCTGCGAGCTCAACAGGCCTGCGCAGGGCAGCAGCCGATCCGGATGGCTCTCGATCACGGTCGTCTGGATGCCTGACTTGGCCAGGGTTTCGGCCGCGATCAGGCCGGCGGGACCGCCACCGACGACGACGACATGGAGCATGGGGCCTCCTCGGAGGACGGGAACGGTTGTGATCAACGCACCATTATAGCGTGCGCGCCGCCGATCGCCGCAACGTTCGGTGCCGAGCCGACTGCACGCAACTCTTACGCAAGCTTAAAAAACAATTAACGCGCGCTTTACCGGATCCGCGGGAGGTCGACCCGATAGCAAAGTTGGAGTTGGTCGGAGGAGCATGAATGTCTTTTAACCAGGTCGGCAATTTCGGGATCGTCCACCAGTGGACATCCGCCCTGACGGGGACCCGCGAGGCGACAGGCGGCAACGTGGCCGCGGCCGCGGCCTCGCCCTACTTCAACGACTGGTCCGCAGCCGGCAGCTCGCCGCGCGCCGACTTCTACACCGGCAGCGGCACGGACTGGAACGCCTTCGGCAGCGGAACAGGCCCCGCCTCGATCGGCCCGGCCGGCGCCGGCAAGGCGCCCAAGCCGCCCGTGATCTCGATGCCTTCGCCGAACCAGAGCAGCCGCAACGGCAAGAAGATCGACACGATCGTGCTCCACCACACGGCGGGCGGCGGCACGGCCCAGAACGTCGGCAACTTCTTCAAGAACCCGAGCGCCCAGGTCAGCTCGCACTACATCATCGGCAAGGACGGCGTGATCGTGCAGCCGGTCACCGACGATCGGCGCGCCTGGCACGCCGGCGAGTCCGTGTTCAAGGGCCGCGGCAACGTGAACGACTTCTCGATCGGCATCGAGATCGTGAACCACGGCAACGGCACCGACCCCTATCCCGAGGCGCAGTACCGCGCGCTCGCGAAGCTGGTGGCCTACCTGCAGACCGAGTACGGCATCCCGCGCGATCGGATCACCGGCCACAAGGACATCGCGATCCCGTACGGCCGCAAGGTGGATCCTTCGAAGAACTTCTCGTACGCCAAGCTCAACCAGTACGTCGACGAGATCCTCAAGGGCAACCCCGGCCCGGGCCCGGCGCCCGCGCCCGCGCCAGCGCCGACCCCCGCGCCCTCGAACCCCGGCCCGCGGCCGGGCAACGGTGGCACCTACACCGTGAAGCGGGGCGACACGCTCTCGAAGATCGCCAAGAAGACGCTCGGCGACAACGACCGCTGGCGTGAGATCTACAACCTCAACCGCGACCAGATCCGCGATCCCAACCTGATCTACCCGGGCCAGGTCCTCAAGCTGCCCGGCAACGCCGAGGGGCCCAAGCCCGAGCCCAAACCGGCGCCTGCGCCGGCACCCGCGCCCGCCCCGGCGCCTGCGCCAGCCCCGGCGCCCGCGCCGGCCCCCCAGCCGGGCCAGCTCACCGAGGCGCAGCGCCAGCAGCTCGCCGCCCTGCAGCAGCAGCTCGCGCTGGTCGAACAGCAGCTCAACGCGATGCTCTGGCAGTACTACGGCTACCGGGCGTAGTCTAGCGTCGCCTCGCCGGGTACAACGTCAGTCGGGGGTGCCTCGGGGCGCCCCCGACTCCACTTATGCCTACCAACACCACCAAGCCGCTGATCTGGCTCCTCGAGGAAGCAACGCCCGAGGTGGCGCTGCTCATGCACCAGATCGAGCGCACGGGCGCCGGCCAGGCCGACGTTCAGCGCGTGACCTACACCGAGGCGCTGCGCGATTTACCGCGCGAGGCTGCGAGCGGCGGGCTTCGCGCGATCATCGTCTTTTCGCTGCCGAACTTGCAGAACCTCGCCGCGCTGGTGAAGGGGCTGCCCGCGCCACGGCCGCGCATCTGCTTCTGGGCGCCCACCTTCGAGGCGCTCGCCACGCTGCGGCCGAACCACCGCTGGCCGGTGCCCGTCAGCGCGATCGCCCGCCATGCCGGCGACGCCGCCGCGCTCGCGGCCTCGGGCTTCCGCCCCGGCCGCATCGTGCGCCTGGGCGGCGAGGTCGTCGTGGCCGCCATCCCCGAGCCCCGGCCCGACCTATCGCGCCCGCTGAGCGTGGGCTTCGCCTGGTACAACCTGGCCCCGCCGCAGCGCGACGCGCTGGCCGCCGAGGTGACGCGCTGGATCCAGAGCACGCCGGATCGCTGCGAGTGGCAGCTTTTCTGCCTGCCGGGCGACGAGCCGCCCGAAGGCATGTTTCCGGGCGTCCGCACGAGCTGCCTGACCCCGGGCGCGCCCGCGGTGGAGGAACCTCCAGCGCTCGACGTCTGGCTGACCGATCCGTGGTGGCCGGAGGCGCTGCCGCGGCCCTGGCGCGCGCCCGTTCTCGTGCACCTGCCGCCCGGCGGCAGCGGGCCCGCCGACACCTGGACCAAGCCGCTGCAGGCCTTGATGGACCTCGGCGAGCCCGCGGCCTGGCATGAAGATCTGCTCTGGAGCTGGGCCCACGCGCCGGCCTGGCGCCACCTGCTCGCGCCGGAGGATGCGGAGGAGCAGGAGTTGCCGGCGATCACGGTCCCCGATCTCGCGGCCTTCGAGTCCGAACGCGCCCGCTGGCACGGCTGGCTCGAGCGCGCCCGGGCGTCCTGGCCCGATCGCCAGGACGAAGGCCTACCGAACGCCGAGCTCGCCTACTACTTCTGGATCTACGACTACCGCGTCGAGGTGAGCTGGTGCCTGGGGCTCTGGCGGGCGCTCGAAGGCGCGAAGAACGGCCAGCGCCACGCGCTCGTGATGACGCTGAACGCGCTGCGCCTGCACCACTCGGGCGGCGCCTGGCTCTTCAAGCGGCTGCTCGCGCAGACGCCGGTCGGCCGGGTGCCCCACAGCCGGCGCCGCTTCGGCCGACGCTTCTGGCTGCGCTTCGCCTTGAAACAGCCGAGCCTCGTGAGCCGCTGGATCCGCACGCTGTGGCGCTGCGGACGCGATCCCGAGGCCGATCCGCTGGGCGTGAGCCAGGAGGTCGCCTCGAGCGTGCTCGCCGCGGCCGGCGTGCGCGTCGTGCGCCGCAACGAGCCCGCGCCGGCCACCGGCGTGCCGACGATCTACCTGCTCAGCCACCGCCACGGCGACCTGGACCCATTCTTGCTGCTCGACGTGCTGCCCGGCCACCTCGCCGTGGTGGTAGGCCCGCGCGCCCAGCGCTGGCCGCTGATCGGCCGCCTCGCGCACTCATCCGCCTTCGTGCTCACCGGGCGCGAGCGCGGGGTGGTGATCGCGGACGCGATCGCCGCCGTGCGGGCCCGCCGCGCGCTCGCGCTCTACCCGGAGGTCACGGAGCCCAGCTGGCTCGGCGAGGGCTCTCCGCTCCGCGGCGGCCTGGTGTGGATCGTGCAGGCGCTCGAGCGCTCGCAGGTGATCCCGGTGGTGCTCGACGACGCCTTCGCGCTCGGCCCGGACGGCGGCCAGGTCGACCTCTGGTTCGGCGCGCCGATCCCTTGCACGCCGGAGAGCTGCGAGGGCCTGCTGCACCGCGTGCGCCAGTTCTTCCACCGGCACGTGGTGCGCCTGAACGATCTAGACGGCCCGGGCGAGGGCTTCATCGAGGCGGTGGTGCCCGCCGCCGCAGCACCGACGCCGATCGGCAGCGAATAGAAAAATCCCCCCGCCCTGGGGCGGGGGGATAGATTACTTGATCTGGTTGCGCCGGGCTTCCTCTTCGGCGGCCTTCTTCTTCTTCTCCTCGTCGGTCGTGTACCGGATCCGCTCCCAGAAGCTCACCTTGCCGTCGTTGTTCGTGTCCATGTGATCGTGCTCGGCGGCCTTGGCGCGCGTCTCCTCGGTCTGGCCGAGGCGGCCCTGGACGTACTCTTCCTTGGTCACCTTGCCGTCGTTGTTCGCGTCGTA
The DNA here is from genome assembly GCA_036675505.1 of Candidatus Sericytochromatia bacterium. GTDB lineage: Bacteria > Cyanobacteriota > Sericytochromatia > S15B-MN24 > JAQBPE01 > JAKFEW01. The sequence continues at coordinate 238,601 of JAKFEW010000141.1, read as the reverse complement.
CGCCCCGTACTTCTTGAGCGTCTGCGGCCCGGTGAGCGTGCCGTCCTTGTTGAGGTCGGCCTTCTTGAACTCGGCTTCCGCGCGGACCTTGGCGCGGCCGGCCAGGAACTCCTCGGCCGTGACCTTGCCGTCGCCGTTGGCGTCGTACTTGCCGTACTTCTTGAGCGTGTTCGCGCCCGTCAGCACGCCGTCCTTGTTCCGGTCGGCCTTGCGGAACTCGTTGATGTCCTTCTGGGTGTTGATCATGTCCTTGATCGTGGGCTTCGGCGGCTTCTTGCCCGGCGCGGGCGGCACAGCGCCGCCAGGCGGGTTCGCGCCGCCACCGGGCGGGTTCGCGCCACCGCCAGCCGGCGGGTTGGCGGGAGCGCCGCCGAGATCGGCCCAGCGCGCGGCCCGGCGCTCGTTGGTGCGGCCGGCGATGAACTCCATGTCCGACACTTCGGTCTGGGTGGTGCCGTCCGGGCGCTTCCAGTTGCCGCCCTTGTCGTACTTCGCGGCGTCGCCGACTTCGTTGCCGTCGAGCTGGTGGTCGCCGTTGATGTCGCGCGCGGCGAAATCGGTCTTGTCCTTCGCGGACGCCGCGTCCTCCTGCTTCTTGCGGAAGGCCTTGAAGTCCTCGAGCGTGACGTGCGTGTTGCCGGGGTTGGCCGCCTTGAAGTCGGCCGGGATCTCGTTGCCCGACAGGTAGCCGTTGGCGGTCTTGTCGCGCGCCTTGAACTCGGCGTCGACGTCCGCGTCGAACGGGTCCTTCGGGGCGCCGCCGCCGGCCGGATCGGTCGCGAAAAGGCTCTCGCCGGGCTTGGCGCGCCAGTCCTCGAGGAACGCGTCGAGCGACTTGGCGTCGCCGGCGTTGTACTGCTTGCCGTCGCGGCCGACCAGGTCGTTGGCGCCGCTCGTGTCGTGGTCGAAGGCACCGATCGAGCCGCGCACCTCGCCGTCCTTGCGGTTGGCCGAGACCTCGCCCGAGATGTCGATGTACTTGTCCTTCTGGTGGATGTTGACCTTGTCGCCCTTCGACGTCTGGATCTGCACGCCGTCGGCCGTGCCGACGACCTTGCCGCCGCCGGGCAGGTCGACCGTCTGGCCGGCCTTCGGGATCGGCACGTTCTTGCCGTTGACGGACATGGACTTCGCCAGGCCGTCGTAGGTCACCACGTCCTTGCCGTCTTTGACGGCGGCCTGGTGGTTGAGCGTGGCGCCGGGCCAACGGCCGCTGGCATCCTTGGCCTGGGTGGTCTGGACCTCGAAGTCGCCCGAGGCGCTCTTGAGCTTGGTGAAGGTGCCCGACTTCATGTTGTCGAACTTGCCGCCGTCGCCGCTGACCTCGTGCGGGTCGCCCCACGACTTGAAGGTGCGGCCGTTCACGTTCTTGTCGCCAGTCGGCCACAGGCCAACGGGCGCGGGCGTCGGGGGCGGGGTGGGCACCGGCGGCACCGTGGGCGTCACCGGGCCGGCGCCGCCGGCCGGGTTGTTGGGCGACACTTCCTTGCTGCGCGCGAACAGCCCGCGCGTCTCCTGGTAGACCGCGTTCTCCTGCTTCGTGATCACGCCGTCCGCGAGCTGCGTCTGGCGCAGGTTGTCGAGCGCACGCAGCTCGGCGGCGTCGAGGTTGACGTTGTCGATGTCGGCCACCTCGGGGCCAGCGGCCCAGTCGGCGGGCGCGGCAACGCCGGCGTCGGCCGCCAGCTTCACGGGCTTGGCGACGATCTTCAGCACGTCGTCGTCCGCACGGAGGGGACCGGTCTGGACACGGGCCACCAGCGGGGCCCCGATGTTCACGTTGTTGATGTTGTTCATATCCTCTGGTCCCTCTCTTCGCCTGGACAGCGGGCTACGTGAAAGTGTTATTCCCCCCCGATCCGGTCGGCCGGACGCGATTTAACGCAGAATTGCGTTGCTTTCGACAACTCTTAAAATGCGCAAACAATCCCTTAACAATCGCCGGGATCACCCTGGCCAAAACGAAGAGGGGGAGCCGAACGGCTCCCCCTCGCGTGATGTCCGATCCTAGAAGATCTTCACCCCATCGAACGGGTCGTGGGCCTTGACGACACCCGCCGCGCCCTGGAGGCCGGCGTTGAACGCGCCGCCCACATCGCCCTTGGCCAGGTTGCCGGCCACGCCGACCGTCGCCTGGGTGACCGCCGCGAAGTGCTTGACGGGAGCGAAGGCGATGTTGGTCGCGACCTTGAACACCTTGCCGGCCATCTTGCTGAAGCTGCGCTTGAGCTTGCTGAAGAAGCCGCGCTTCTTCTTCTTGCGCTTGGCCTTGCGGGCCTTCGCGATCGCCGGAGGCGCCTCGACGGGCTTGGGGGCCTCGGTCTGCGCCCCACCGCCCGCGGGCGGGTTGGCGGCCACGCCACCCTTGCGGGCGGCGGCCCGGCCAGCCATGAACTCTTCTTTCGAGATCTCGGTCTGGGTGGAGCCGTCCGGGCGCTTCCAGTTGTTGCCCTTGTCGAAGCCGGCCGCATCGCCGACTTCGTTGCCGTCGAGCTGGCCGTCGTTGTTGATGTCGCGCTTGGCGAAATCGGCTTCGTCCTTCGCCACCGCTTCGGCTTCCATCTTGCCGGCGCGGAAGCCCTTGAAGTCTTCGAAGGTGATGCGATCCTTGCCGGGGAACGCGGCCTTGAGCTCAGGCGTGATTTCGGAGCCCGAGAGGTAGCCGTTGCCGGTCTTGTCGAGCGCCGCGAACTCGGCCTGGGCCTTCTGGTCGTCCGCGTTGCCGGGGCCGCCGCCACCCGCGGGATCCTTGGGCGCGAACAGGTCCTCGCCCGGCTTGACGCGCCAGTCCTCGAGGAAGGTGTCGAGCGACTTGGCGTCGCCCATGTTGTACGACTTGCCGTCGCGGCCGATCAGGTCGTTGCCCGCGGTGGAGTCGTGGTCGAAGGCGCCGACCGAGCCGCGCACCTCGCCGTCCTTGCGGTTGGCCGAGATCTCGCCCGAGATGTCGATGTAGTGGTCCTTCTGGTGGACGTTGACCTTGTCGCCCTTGGCGGTCTGCACCTGGACGCCGTCCTTGGTGCCGACGACCTGGCCGCCGCCGGGCAGCGCCACGGACTGGCCTTCCTTCGGGATCGGCACGTTCTTGCCGTTGATGCTCATCGTCTTGGCGAGGCCGTCATAGGCGACGACGTCGCTGCCGCTCTTGATCGCGGCCTTGTGGTTGAGCGTGGCGCCGGGCCAGCGGCCGGACGTATCCTTGGCCTGGGTGGTCTGGACCTCGAAGTCGCCCGAGGCGCTCTTGAGCTTGGTGAAGGTGCCCGACTTCATGTTGTCGAACTTGCCACCGTCGCCGCTGACCTCGTGCGGGTCGCCCCACGACTTGAAGGTGCGGCCGTTCACGTTCTTGTCACCCATCGGCCAGGCGTCCTTCGGGCAGGGCACCGCAGGTGGCGTGGGCGTGGTCGGCGTGGTGGGCGTGGTCGGCGCCGTGCCACCAGTCGGGTTGGGCGCAGGGGCACCGCCGCGGCCGAAGAGCGAGCGGATCTCCTGGTAGGTCTTCTGCTCCTCCTTGGTGAACTTGCCGTCCGCCAGGTAGGTCTGCATCAGGTTGTCGAGCGCGCGCAGCTCGGCGCCGTCGAGGTTGACGTTGTCGATGTCCGCGACGCCGTTGCCGGAGACGCCGGCGCCGAAGCCACCGGCCGGGGTGGCCACGTTGTTCTGGTCGCCCTGGACCTTCGGGCCCTGGCCGCCGGCGGGCGGGAAGCCGGGCAGCGGCAGCGGGGGGATCGGCAGCCCGAGCGGGGGCAGGCCCGGGAGGGGCAGCCCGAAGGGCAGGGGGGGCATCAGGTTGGGCAGACCGGGCAAACCAAACATTTTTTCTCTCCTCCACGACGCGGTGGGCGCTGTAAAGAGGTTTTTCCCCCCGGTCTGCTCAGCCGTGCGCCATTTAATGAAAACTAGACATTTCCCGGGCGAGGTTTCACACGGCCAAATGGTTCTTTAACAATTCGCGACCGCGATCAGGGCAGCCCCAGATCGATGCCGTCGATGTCGATCGCCTTGTTCGGCGTGAGCGGCGCCTGCAGCGTCACGCCGTTCTGGCTCATGAACGCCGTGAGCTGGCGGCGCTCGCCGTCGGTCAGCACCCCGTCCGCCGCGATCTCGGCGACGAGCTTGCGGAACGCCAGCATGACGGGCTTGGGCGCCGGCTCACCGGCGACGGTGAAGAGGCGGTTGTCGACGTCGAGCGCCGCGGCGAAGCCCAGCCGCCGCGCCTGGGCCTTCGCCAGCGCGTCGGCGAAGAGCCGGGTGATGAGGGTGTTCTCGATGCCGAGGTCCATGGGCGCCACCTAATCTCGCACGCGTTCGAGCGGCGCGAAGCGGGGATCGAGGATCTTCTGGCCGAGGCCAGGGAAGGAGATCGCGAGCGTGGCACGATCGCCGCTGCCGATCACCCGCGCCACCACGCCCTCGCCGAACTTCTCGTGGCGGACCCGATCGCCCACCGCGAGGTCGCTCGCGGCCACCCGCGGGCCCGCCGGCCCCTGGGGGCCGCGCAGGCGGCTCTGGGTCTCGGCGGCATCGAAGTCCTGCATCCAGACCACGTCGCCCGACTCAGAGCCGCCCCGCCCACCCACCCCACGAGAGGAACCTGAGATCCGGCTTCGCGTGCCACCCTCCACCGCGCCGAGCCGGGCCTGCATCTTGAGCAGGGGCGAGGAGAGCTTGTTCACGCAGAGCGGCGGCAGCTCGCGCAGGAAGCGGCTGGGGATCGCCGGGGCGGACTCGCCGAAGACCGTGCGCCGGCGCGCGTGGGAGATCACGAGCTGCTCGCGCGCGCGCGTGATGCCGACATAGGCGAGCCGGCGCTCCTCCTCGAGCTGGGTCGGATCGTCCATCGAGCGCTTGTGCGGGAAGATCGCCTCTTCCAGGCCGACCAGGAAGACCACCGGGAACTCCAGGCCCTTGGCCGAGTGCAGCGTCATCAGCGTGACGCGGTCCGCGTCGGCGCCGCCCGAATGATCGGCGTCGGACATCAGCATGAGGTGGGTGAGGAAGGCGCCCAGGCTCTTGTCGTCGCTGTTCGTGACGAAGTCGCCCGCCACGCTCACGAGCTCGGCCACGTTCTCGAGCCGGCCCATCGCGTCCTCGGTGCCTTCCTCGAGCAGCGCCTGGCTGTAGCCGCTCTCATCGGCCACGAGCTTCACGAGGTCCTGCACCGCCATGTCGGGCGCTCGCTTGTTCATCGTCATCACCCAGCCCGCGAACTGCACCAGCTTGCCGGCGGTCTTGGCGGTGAGGCCTTCGATCACGCTGTTCGGATCGCGCAGCAGGGCGATCGCGCTCTTCTCGGCCTTGCGGGCGGCCTCGAGCACCTTGTCGACGGTCGTCTTGCCGATGCCGCGCTTGGGCACGTTCACCACGCGCGTGAAGGCGGCCTCGTCGGACGGGTTGTGGACCAGCCGCAGGTAGCCGAGCAGGTCCTTGATCTCCTTGCGCTCGTAGAACCGCACGCCGCCGATCAGCCGGTAGGGGGTGCCCCAGCGCATGAACAGCTCTTCGAGCGCGCGCGACTGGGCGTTGGTGCGGTAAAGGACGGCGAAATCGGCCAGGGGGCGATCGCCCCGCCGCTTGCGGATCTGCATCAGCACGAACTCGGCCTCGTCGCGCTCGTCGACCGCCTCGTACAGCGTGATCTGCTCGCCTTGCGGGTTGCGCGTCCAGAGGTTCTTCTCGAAGCGGTTCTCGTTGTGCGCGATCAGCTGGTTCGCGGCCTCGAGGATGCATTGCGTGGAGCGGTAGTTCTCCTCGAGCTTGATGATCGAGGCGCTCGGCCAGTCCTGCTGGAAGCGCAGGATGATCCGGAAGTCCGCGTTGCGGAAGGAGTAGATGCTCTGGTCGACGTCGCCCACCACGCACAGGTTGCCGCGCGAGCCCGCCAGCATCTTCACGAGCTGGTACTGCGTCTGGTTGGTGTCCTGGTACTCGTCGACGAGCACGTACTTGAAGCGCGCCTGGTAGCGCGCGAGCACCTCGGGGCAGCGCTCGAAGAGGCGCACGGCGAGGAGCAGCATGTCGTCGAAATCGAGCGCGTTCTGGCGCGCGAGCTCCTTCTGGTAGAAGTCGTAGATGCGCGCGATGTTCTGGAACTGGTAGCCGCGCGCCGCCTCGTAGTACTGGTCGACGCTCAGGCCCTGGCTCTTGGCGCCCGAGATCTTGGAGAGCATGGCCCGCGGCGCGTAGGCCTTGTCGTCCAGACCGAGCTTGTCGAGCGCGACCTTCACCACCGAGAGCTGGTCGGCCTCGTCGAAGATCACGAAGTTCGAGCCGTAAGGCGAGTCCGGCATCTTGTCGAGGTCGAAGCGAAGGATCTTCCCGCAGATGCTGTGGAAGGTGCCGACCCACATGCCGCGCACCATCCAGGGCTGGTGGGCGAACAGCGGTCCCGCGCCGCCCGTGGCGGCGGGACCATGCGTCATCAGGTGCCCGAGGCGCTCCTTGAGCTCGTTGGCGGCCTTGTTGGTGAACGTGACGGCGAGCACCTCGTCGGGCTGGGCGTGGCCTGCGGCGATCAGGTGCGCGATCCGGTGGGTCAGCGTTTTCGTCTTACCGGAACCCGCTCCGGCCAGGATGAGCAATGGCCCTTCCGTATGGGCCACAGCCTGCTGCTGGAGAGGATTCAAGCCTTCGAGAAGGGGGGACGTCAAGGTGAGACCTCGGTCTTCGAACAAGGGATCGAGACGACCATTTTAAAGCGCGCAGCGACGCCCCGTCCAGCACCCGCAAACACCTTGCTGTGCGGGTTGTCACTAGCTGGCAGGCTGATGTTGTGATACGATAGCCCGGCCCAAGACTGACCTACCACCGAGGACCCAAACCGGCAATGGACGTCTCCAGCGTTTCGAACATCCCGCTCTCCGTCGACGCCTTCATGCAAGAGCTGCAGACGATACAGGCCACCGGCTCGAAGAAAGTCGCCGTTCTGGGGAGCCGCCACCTCTCGCTGACCCACCAGCAGCTGATCGAGATGCTGTCGTACGCGCTGGTGCTGACCGGCAACCAGATCATCACCTCGGGCGCCGGCGGCACCAACGCCGCGGTCGTGAAGGGCGCGAGCCGCGCCAACCCCGGCAACCTGCTCGTGATCCTGCCGCAGACCATCTCGCAGCAGACCAGCGAGAGCCAGGATCTGCTGGCCTCGCTGCCCACCATCCGCGAGCATCCCGAGCGCCGCCTGCTCACGCTGGCCCAGGCCTCGTCGATGTGCAACCAGGAAATCATCGAGAACTGCCAGCAGCTGATCTGCTTCCTGTACCACACGAGCCACACGCTCCAGGAAGCCGTCCGCTACGCGCAGGAGAACCACAAGGTCGTCACGACCTTCTACCTCGACTGATCCCGGGCCCCGGGCCTCACGATGGCCAGGTCGGGGACGATCCGCCAGGTTTTGCTCGCCGTCGCCATGGGCGGCGGCGTCTCGCTGATTGCGACGGTCGTCTACGACGGTTACATGATCCGCGCCGAGCGCGAGGCGGTGGAGAATGGGCAGATCGAGGCCGCCGCGACCTTCGCGCGCCGGGTGAAGCTGTTGAAGCCCCTGGTGGCGGGCCGGCTGCGCACGCAGATCGGCCAGGTGGCGGCCGTCGATCGCCGCTTCCCGCGCGAGCTGCCGCTGATCGAGGCGCTGCTGACGATCGAGGACGACCTGCCGCTCGCGGTCCGGCGGGCGGCGCTGCGCGCGCTCGTCGTCGGACCGGAAGCGCTCGTGGTGCGCGACGCCCGCGTCACGCTCGGCCCGGCGGCGCGGTCGCCGGACAGCCGCCCGCGGACACCTGGCGATCCGAAGGCCACGCCCGCCCCGCCGGCCGCGCCGGCCCCGCCCGGCGAAAGCGAGCCGCTGCTGGTGGCCGAGCCCCTGCGGGACATCTACAAGCGGCTGGTGCCACCGGGGCCCGACGGGCCGCGCTACCTGCTCTTGCGCCGGACCGCGGGTGGCGCCGTCATCCCCGTCGGCGAGGCGGCCGCGGGCCCTACAGGCCGCACCTTCGACGTCACGCCGGACGGCTACACGGCCTGGGTGGCCCGGCCGGCCGAGCGCATGCTCGAGCGCTGGTCGCTCGGCTCGGGGCAGGCCGAGACCTTCGGCGCCGCCGCCTCGCCGACCGACGTCCAGATCGCCCCCGGCTCCGCGGGCGCGGCCATGGCCTACGCCGGCCCGCGCGTCGCCGATGGGCCCGCCGGCCGACGCGAGGCCCTCTACGTGTGGCGAGATGGCGAAAGCCGGCGCGTGTTTCCGGCCGCCGGCGTGCTGGTGGGCGGGCTGCGATACGACTGGGCGCCGGACGGGCACTCGCTCTTCATCCGGGCCACCGACCGGCCGGTGCCGCGCCCCGGCGATCTGACCCGCCTGGAATGGGTCTCGCTCGACGGCCAGGCGCTCATGAACGCGGTGCTCGACGCCGGGCCGGCGGCGCCCCCGCCGCGCTGGCTGCCCGGCCCCGGGGCGCGGATGGCGCTCGTGACCGCCGGGACCGCCTGGGCCTGGGACGGTCGCACCAGCGCGGCCCAGCCGCTGCTCGGCGTGCGCGGCGAGTGGGGCTGGAGCCCGGACGGGCGGCTGATCGCGGGGCTCGACGTCGGCCACGTGTTCGTGACGTCCGTGGCCGAGCCGCGGCGGCGGATGGACGAGAAGGTGGCGGACCTTCCGCCGTTCTTCGCGCTGGACGAGGGTGGGTTCAGCTGGACCGCGGACGGCCTGAGCTTCGTCGGGCGGGCGGCGGAGCGGGAGAAGGGCCCGTGGCGGCGGGCGACAGTGGTGGTGCGGTTGGAGGCGAAGGACTAGGCCGACGGGCGCCTCGCGGGCCCCCTCACCCTGGCGGCCCTATTACACTGGCTTGCCCCAGAAATCCCCGAACTTCTTGAAGAAGTCCTCGCCCATCTCCACGAAGATGCCCTTCCCCTCGACCGTCACCGTCCCGTCCGGCAGCAGGATCCGCGCCGTGGTCGGGATCGACTTGCGGCGGATCGGCTCCATCCGGGCCTCCACGCGCAGCGGCACGCCGAGCGGCGTGGGTGCGCGGTAGTCGAACTCCAGGCGTGCGGCCACCACGCGGTGGCCTTTCTCCCAGAGCAGCCGGCCCATCGCCTCGTCCATCACGGCCGCCAGGCTGCCGCCGTGCGCGTGGCCGGGTGGGCCCTGCATGGCCTTGGTGAGCGTGCCTTCGGCGACCAGCAGGTCGTCGCCGAGGTAGAAGACGAACCCCATGCTGGCAGGGTTCGCCGTGCCGCAGACGAAGCAGGGACCGTGTTCGGGCAAGCGTTGCATACGCCCGCCATCATACCACTGCACGGCAAGACCCGCGCCGGACGCCCGTCCGCCCGTAGGCCCATGCGTGCGGGCCCAGCTAGACTGGAACGGGAAACCTCTGGGCGGAAGGAGCGGGGCATGATCGCGTGGATCGTCGGCATCTTCGCCACCGCCGTGTTGCTCGTGCTCTTCGTGTTCTGGCTGCGCGGGACCTTCCGCGGCCGCTATTTCTACCACTTCAAGAACACGCCGGCCGCCGACGACCCCGAGTTTCTGCGCGTGCTGCCTGGCGTGTCGGACTCGACCGAGGCGCCCGGCCGGGTCACGGGCTTCTACGCCACGCCCGGCGAGATTTACCGCGCGCGCCTGGACGCGATCGCGCTCGCGGTGGATGCCGTGTACATGGAGACTTACTACATGACCAACGGGCGCCGCGCGGACGACCTCGCCGCCGCGCTGATCGAGCGGGCGCAGGCAGGCGTGACGGTGCGCTTGATCGCGGACGCGCAGGGCGCGGGCAAGGTCGCGCGAGCATACTGGGACCGCCTGCGCGCGGGCGGGGTCGACGTGCGCTTCTACAACCAGTTCGAGTGGTTCGCGCCGGCCGAGTACCTCACGCGCACCCACCGCAAGCTGCTCGCGATCGACGGCAAGGTCGCGATGGTGGGCGGCACCGGGGTCTCGGACGAGTGGGACGGCACCTGGCAGGACGACGCACCCTGGTCGGACGTCGAAGTGAAGCTCGAGGGCCTGGTCGTCGACCGGCTTTGCGGCACGTTCCTGCGCCAGTGGGCCTGCGTGGGCGGCTACATCGACTTCGCGTGCGCCTCGGGCGTGGCCCGCGAGGGCGACCGGCCGGTGCTGGTCACGACCGGCAACTACACCTCCGGCGTCTCGCCGCTCGGCGTGCTCTACCAGACCTGTATGGCCGCGGCGCGCAGGCGGCTATGGGTCGCGAGCCCCTACTTCCTGCCCGACACCACCACGCGTCTCGCCCTGGCGCACGCCGCCGAGCGCGGCGTCGACGTCCGCATCCTCACGATGGGGCGGCGCAACGACCGCATGTTCGTCTATCATGCCTCGCGCGAGCTCTACGGCGAACTGCTGGGCGCCGGCGTGCGCGTGTACGAATACCAGCCGAGCCTCATGCACGCCAAGGCGCTGCTCGTCGACGACGCCTGGGCCACGCTCGGCAGCGCGAACTTCGACCCGATGAGCTTCTTCTCGAACGCCGAGCTGAACGTGTCGACGAACGACGACGCATTGCTCGACCCGCTCAACCGCTGGTTCGTCGCGCGCATGGCGGAGTCGCACGAGGTCACCTGCGAGGAATGGCGCCACAGGCCCTGGTGGAGCTGGGCCCACGGGAAGTTCTGGCTGCGCTTCCGCCGCGTGCTTTAGCCGTTTCCGGGCCTTGGCCGTCGGGTATGTGGAACCCGAAGGGCTGGGCCCGCGAGCGGAGGAGAGCCATGGGCACGAAGCGGCACCTATCGGTCTTGATGGCCACGATCGCGGTCGTGGGGCTCGGCTGCAACGGGACGCCGACCGCGCCATCCACCGAAGGCGAGGACTCGATCGGCGGTCGCAAGAGCGGCACACGCACGGCCGGCTCGCCCACGGCCAAGGGCAGCCCGTCGAAGGTCGTGAAGCCCTCCACGAAGCCCTCCGGCGGCGCCGGGACCGGAACCGGGACCGGCAGTGGTGCGAGCCCCTCGCCCGGCTCATCGAGCTCGCCGACCGGCTCCGTCGACCCCAACCTGTCGCCCGCGCCCACCGGCTCCGTCGATCCGAATGCCTCGGTCGATCCCAACGCGTCGGTCCTGCCGACCACCTCCACGGCGCCCTCGGGCGACCCGAGCACCGCGCCGTCGGTCAGCGTCGCGCCGAGCATCGGCCCCACGCAGATCGGCGGCCGCGTCCTCAACTTCGACGACACGCCAGCCGTCGACGTCGAGGTCAAGGCCTTCGTCACGGGCGGCATCGCGGCGGCGGCGGCGACGGTCAAGACCGACGCCGAAGGCCGCTTCACGCTCAACGTGAACGCCGGCGCCACGCTCAACGTCGAGGCGGTCGAAGACACGGGGAGCATCATCAACCGGGCCGTCCAGATCGACGTGCCGGCCGGCTCGTCGACAGTCGAGCTCAAGCTCAGCCGCACCGGCGGCGTCACCGGCAAGGTGACCGCCACGAAGGCGCAGCCGGCCGGCACGCTGGAAAACGTCGACGTGTTCGTCGACGGCACCGCCTACGCCACCAAGACGGATGCGACAGGCTTCTACACGCTCGAGGGCCTGCCCCCCGGCACCTACGAGCTCATCGCGCGCAAGGCCGGCCTCCCCGACGCGAGGATCGCCGGCATCACCGTGGCCGGCAACGAAACTGCGCTCGCGGGCGACCTCATCTTCTCGATCACCGCGGCGCAGATCCTGCAACTGAATCCCGCTTACGCCGGTCCCGCCGCCGACGTTTTCATCACGGGCGAGGACCTCGGCGAGTCTGGCGACACGCTCACCGTGAAGTTCGGCGCAATCGCCGCGGGCAGCGTCGAGCGCGTGAACGCCACGCTCATCAAGGCCACGGTGCCGATCGGCGCGGTGAACGGCGACATCGTCGTGACGGTGAACGGCAAGGCCACCAACGGGCTGCCGTTCCGGGTGATCAAGTCGATCGCGATCACGCCGCGGCTGACCACGCTCAAGATCGGCCAGACCTACCCCTTCGACGCGGTCCTGGTGGACACGGCCGACCAGACGATCGCGGGCGCCGTCACCGTGTTCTCGGCGACGAACACCTCGCTCGAGCGCTCCGTCGCAGGCACGATCACCCCGTCCCTCGCCGGCGAGTTCGACATCTTCGCCCTGAGCGGCAACCTCAAGGACACGCTGCACGTCACCGTGACCCCCTGAACGACGCCCGGACGGAAAACCGCCGGAGGCGAAAGCCTCCGGCGGTCTCGATTTGTGGGTCGACCCGGCTTACTTGGCCGCGTTGAGCGTGCCGTCGAGCGCAGGGTGATCGTAGCGGCCCGCGCGGGCCACGGTCATCGAGGGGAACGCGGCGCGGTTCGCCATCCAGAAGGTGGTGTTGCCGTTCTCGGTACCGAACCACTTGATCTTGAACGTGTGCTTCTTGGGCTTGTTCAGCTCGTCCTCGACCGGGATCGAGAAGCGGATGGTGTTGCCGCTGCGGCTGAGACGCATCTCCTTGTCTTCCGAGGAACCGTCGAGCGTGTAGACCAGCTTGAACGTGGTGTCGTCGGTCTCCATCTCGCGGATGGTGATCGTCATCTCCGGGAGGTTGGCGTTGATGCGCACACCCACCGAGCCACCCGAGACCGTGTAGCTGGTGGTGCCGGTCAGGGAGACGGGCGTGGGGGTGTCGGGGCCGTTGACCGTGGCGGTGACCGAGCCGGAAGCCCCGTTGAGGCCCCAGGTGCCGGCCGAGCCGGCGGCCGCGGTGAAGCTCAGGTTGTCGCGCGACGCGGGCGACTTCCCGCCGAAGCTCGACACCGGGTGGCTGAACGCCACGTTAGCGAGCGCCGCCTTGGTGTTCCAGGTCTGGAGCGGCCGCTGGTCCGAGGGCGTGCCCGAGGCCTGGTCGTCGTTCGACAGATAGGTGAGGTTGGCGCCGATCTGCTTCGAGAACCAGATGTTGGTGGCGAGCGCGTTCGGGTTGCCGCCGTTGTTGTAGTTGTTCCACTGGATGGCGGTCGAGCCGTTGCTCTTGGCGTCGATCCAGATGTCGCCGGAGGGCTGCCAGGTGCCGTTCACGCTGAACGTCTCCGACGCCGACGAAACGCTGTTCATGGTGATGCCGGCCGTGGGGCCGTTCAGGTTGCCCACGCTGACGTTGCCGTGCGAGGTGCGCAGCGCGTAGCCGGGGCTCGTCGGCGTGCCGTTCTTCGCGAAGTTGAACTTCACGATCGGCTTGTTCTTGATGATCTTGAGCTGGACCGGACCGCCGCAGTTGACGGTGTAACCGCCGGGCGTGCCGATCGTCCACGGCTGGGACTGGAGCTTCGGACTGGCCGTGCCGTTGGCGCCCTGGGCACCGACGCCCGCGGCCTCGCCGTCGCCGTCGGTGTAAGCCTGCGACGTCGCGGCCCGCACGACGGTGCCGGCGTGGTTGAACGAAACCAGGGCGTTGGACACGGGGCCCGAAATCCGGCCATCATTCGACTGCCAGGTGACCTTCGCGACCACGCCCGACGAAGGCGCGTCGATGCGCGTCTGGACGTACTGCACGAGCCCGCCGCCCTCGCACTGCCAGCTGCTGTCGCTGATGTACATGCAGTGACCGCCGTTCCACTGCGAGTCGTGGAAGGCCACGCCGCCGTCGCCGCGGTTGTTGCAGCCGTTGTCGATGTAGTTGTCCTTGATGATGCGGTCCGTCCGGAACCAGTGATCGTTGGGGTAGGACGGGCACGACTGCGCGAGCAGGCTGAACGTCGAGCGGAGCAGTTCCTCGGGCTTGGGCAAGGCGGCCGGGTTCTTCATCGCGAACCACATGGTGCCCTGGGTGTCCTTCGAGAAATCGTCCTTGATGTTCGAGCCCTCGAGGCCCTTGGGCTCGGCCAGCAGCTGATCGAAGTTCTCTTTCAGCTTCCCTTCGACCTTGAACTTCACGATGATGTTGGCGGCGCTCGTGACTTCCGCGCCGTCCAGCTCGAGGTGGTAGGTGTACTCGCCGAGCGAGGTCCGCTTCGTGTCAGGCGCGGCGGCCGGCATGTAGTAGGTGTTGAACTGCTCGTTATAGACGCGGGTCACGGCGACCTTGGCGTCCTTGCTGAGCGAGCCCGGGGCGAAGGAGACTTCCATCGTGCCGTCCGCGTTGCGTGCGATGCCGCCGTTGGTCGCGCTGATCGCGGTGCGCGCCGAATCGATCGGCGTCAGCTGCAGCGCCGCGCCGCCGACGACCGGCATCGTGACCGGCACGTAGCCGTCGGCCATCACGCTGATGACGGACTTGCCGTCGGCCAGCGCGGCCGACTTCGGCAGGCGGATCACGCCGCGCTCGTCGGGCACGAGGAACTGGTCGCCGACGACGACGAGCGCCTTGGTGAGCGGCTTGTCGCCCGCGATGAGCTTGAACTCCTCGGTCTGGATCGGCTGCTTGGTGAGGCCGAGATCCGACGCCGCCTGGGCGGCTGCGGACGGGCCCTGGCCGATCGACTGGCGCAGCTGCGTCTCATCGGGTGCGGTCGTCGCCGCGGGCGCGGCGCAACCGGCCGTCGCGGCAAGGCCCACCGACAGCGCGATGCCCATGTAGTGGCGAGCATTGCTGCGATTGGTCATTTGAAATCCCTCCATCCCGGGGTCCCCCTCGGGTCTAGCCCTTAAGCAGGGGTATGCCCCGTTACTTTATTGTTAAAACAGTGGCTATCACGGGACGGGTTGTCGCCAGGTTAAGGTGGCAACCGCCGATCTGACGAAAACCGCTGGCGATCTTGGTTAGCCGTCGGCCTGCTCGGCCTGTTCGGCGTCGTCGCGGGCTTTCAGCGCGGCCTCGATCTCGTCGGCCGCGCCCTCGATGGCGCGGGGCATGACCCCGTAGCTCTTGGCGAGCACCTTCACCTCGAGGTCCTCGTTGCGGTAGCGCGTGTCCGCGAGCTCGACGCCGGCCGCCCAGATCGCCGGCTGCGACAGATCCGGCTCGGCCTGATCCTTGAAATCGCGCCACAGGCGGAAGAGGTCGATCGCGTCGTGGACGGAATAGCCGACGTCCTCGACGGCGCGGCGCAGCAAGGCCTCGACCGGGTCGCCAGCCTCGTCGCTGGCCCACCCCAGGGCCTGCACCTTGTCGAAGGCGACCGTGAGGGCGGGGGAGGCGGTTTCCGGCTGCGAGACGTCCGAGAGCATCCAGCGGCCATCGGCGGTGCCGAAGGAAATCATGCCGGCCGCGTGCTTGTCGCCGTCTTTGCCCCAGGTGAGCGTCGTGAAGATCCCGCCGTCCTTGGGCAGCAGCTGGTGGCGGGTGCGGACGGCCGTGTCCGGTACGCCGCCGGTCACGTCGCACAGGCGCTTGAGGCCCTTGATGCCGTAGAGGTCCAGGTAGAGGGGGATGAAGCCCTTGGGATCGCTGACGGCCATCAGCGCCTGCAGGTTACCCTCGGCGATCGCCCGCAGCGCCTCGCGCACCATCCGCGCGAGGGCCGTCGCGTCCTCCGGCGCGAGGTTCGCCTCCTGCAAGGGGCCCGACGTGTCCCACAGCTCCTGCAGGAGCTCCTCGAGCAGCGACCTGTCGCGCATGTGCAGGAAACGCAGGCGGTAGGCCGGCGAGGAGAAGAGCTCGTCCACGACCTCTTCGAGCGCCTTGGCCTCGCGGATCATCTCGAAGATGTCGTCGGCCGTGAGCGGGCTGTCCACTTGCAGGAGCAAGGCGTCGAGCACGTCCATCACCGGCCCCTTGGCGGGCACCATGGCGGCGTAGAAGCGCGCCTCCGCCGCGGGCGGGTCGAGCCGGGCGGCGTCGCCGCCCATTTCCATCATATGGCCGACATGCAGGTCGGGATCGCCGTCGACGCCCTCGTCATGCGGGTAGAGCCGGCCGACCGTGAGATCGCCCGGCACCAACTCTTCGGCCAAAGGCCCGGGGTTCAGGCGGTGGCGCTGCCCGGTCGCGAGGTCCTCGAGCATCACCAGGCGGAACTGGTGGACCACCTTGAAAGCACCGAAGAGCGAATGCGACAGCGCCTCGTAGGCCGCGAGGCCCTCGGACGTGAGGTCGGCGCGGTGGCCATCGAGGAACAAATCGATCGGCCGGCGGCCGGCGGCATCGGTGCCCACCGGGCGGTCCAGGTGGAACCAGGCCCAGAAGCGCAGGACGCGGTCGTGCTGGTCCGGGTCCTGGACGTCCGGCTCCTCGGCCGGCGCCGCGGCGACGCCCCGCACAAAGGCGCGCCAGGCGTCGGCACGCTCGGCCGGGCTCCACGGCTGCGCCTCGGCCCAGCGATACAGCGTGTCCAGGAAGGGCCAGAGCGGAAAATCGTCGGCCTTGTCGGGCTCGGGGGGGGTGGTGGGCTCGGTGTCCATCGGGTTTCCTCGGGCCCTATCATAACCTGACTTGGGAGTGGCCAGGGATGGGGACTGTGAGCCGGCCGACCCCGGCAACCCGCTCAGGATGGAAAATAATTTTCGAGGCCTGAAACGATCGCGGTGCGCGGGTTTACGGAACTTTACCAATCCCGGAAGGCCGCATGGGGGGTTGATTCCGAGAATGGCCAGTGCTAAGTTAGCGGCGGCATCCCACTTGCAGTGTGTCTTCGAGGAGGTAGCAAGTGAACAAGGAAGAACTGGTCAACGCCGTTGCGACCAAGACCAAGATGTCCAAGAAGGACACCGAGTCCACCGTAAACGCGATGGTCACGGCCATCACCGACGCGCTCTCGAAGGGCGACAAGGTGACGCTCGTCGGCTTCGGCACCTTCCAGGTCCGAGAGCGTGCTGCCCGCGAGGGTCGCAACCCCCGCACCGGCGGCGTTCTGAAGATTCCTGCCCGCAAGGCGCCCGCCTTCGCGGCCGGCAAGGGCCTCAAGGAGGCTGTCGGCGGCGCGAAGGGCAAGGCCGGCGGCAAGAAGAAGTAATCTCTTCTACAAACGACCTGCTCGAAGACTGGGGGTCGGCGCGTTCCGCGCCGACCCCTGTCGCCTTTTCAGGGATTGTCAGAGGCCTGTCAGTCGACCGCGCGATACCGCATGCAGACGCCCCCTCTGGGTATGGAGAACTCGCATGCGCCACGCCCGCCTGGCCCTCCTCATCGCCGCCGCCTTGACCAGCGGCTGCCCCGCGCCGTCCGTCGCGCCTGGGGCCGAAGACGCCGTGAGCGGCGCGGGCACCCTGCGCATCAAGGTGAAGGGCAAGACCTTCACCGTGCGCATCGGCGGCGCGACCCGCGACGGCGCGGTCGCCGTGATGGTGGGCGGCCAAATTTACCCGCTGGGCCCCAACGGAGAGCTCGTGCTGCCGGAATCCGCGGTCAAGGCGGCGACGGCGGCGGGCGGATTCTTCGTGCTCGCGCCAGGTGCGGCCCCGACGCGGGTCACGCTCGCCGCGGGCCAGGCGTTAATCGACCTCACGCCGGCCCGCCAGGTGGCGCTCGCGGCCGCCGTACCGGCCGTGGGCGGCGAGATCGCGGCGCCCGACCGCAGCCTGGTCGTGACCCTGCCGGTGGGCCTGCTGACGGGCGCGCAGACGCCCGTCGCGCTGAGCGCGTACGTGCCGGTGATCGGACCGGCCACCCGGACGAAATTCGCGAACGACCGTGCGGCGCTGCTCGCGGCGACCGGCGGGCGCACCGGCGCGGCCTGCGACCAGCCGCTGCCGTGCGAGCCGATCACCGAGGCGCTCGGCCTGTTGATCACGGTGGACGGGCCGCTCGTGCCGGGCACCTTGCGGGCTTCTTACGACCTGGGGCTGCTCGCGCGGGGCGGCGACGCGGCGCACGCGCGGGCGGCGACGCGGATCCTGCAGACCTTCCGGGCGATCGAGGCGGACGGCGATCCGGGCGGGCTTCGCGGCTTGCTGGCCGAGCGTTGGGGCGTGCGCCTCACAGGCGAACGGCTCGACTTCACGGTGACGCTGGGCGATGCCGCCGTGCGCCAGGGCGCGGCGCAGGTGGAGGTGGACGGCGTCGCGCTCCTGGGGGCTGTGCTCGAGGTCACGGTGGTCAGCGCGCTTACGAGCGGCGGCCTGGCCCCCGCCGCGAGCCAGCCCGGCTTGCCCCAGCATGACGGCGCCCCCGCGGGCGATGCGCCGATCGTTGATGCGACCGGCGGGCTCGTCTCGCGCACCCGCGGCGAGGGCGGCGGGCTGGTCAGCGACGCCGCGGGCGCGCTCGTCTCGCGCACGCGCTTCATCGGCCACGCGCTGACGCCCTTCCAGCCGCCGGCGGGGCCCGCCACCAACGACGCGAAGTACCGGCTCGCGGCCGCGATGCCGGCCGGTCCGGCGGCCTACCCGGAGTACCCGTGGCCCTCGGCGCAGGCCCGCCTGGTCGGGCTGGACGGCACGGCCCTCTCGGGCTGGGTCACCGCGGATCCGAACGGCCGGTTCGAGCTGGCGGTGGCGGCCGGCGCGCCGCGGGCGATCCGCGTCGAGGTCAAGGCCGGCCCTTACGAGCTGATCACCCTGATCGCGGGCCAGGTGAGGTCCGCGGCGGACGACGCCGTCGAGCACTACGTCAACGCGGCCTCCACGTCGATGGCGGGCTGGGCCGAGCAGCAGCTCGCCGCCGGCGCGTTCAAGCCCGCCGAGCTCGACCTCGACGGGCTCGACCAGGACATCGCCCAGCTCCAGGGCTTGCTCACCGCCGCCGAGGCCCAGGCCGCCGTGCAGGGCGGCTACACCGCCTCGCTCGCGACGCTCGCCGAGGCGGTCGCGGCCCACATGCCGCCGCTCGCGCCGCGCTCGCTCGCGAAGGTCGTCGATACGATCGCGGGCGGCAGCTGGGGCTACGCCGACGGCACCGGCACCGCGGCCCGCTTCGGCTCGCTCCAGGCCCTCGCGTTCGACCCGGCCGGCGACCTGGTGGTCTCGGACTACGTCAACTCGCGCGTCCGCAAGGTCACGCCCGCAGGCGTCGTGACGACCCTCGCGGGCTCGGGCACGAAAGCCATGCTGGACGGGCCGGCCGCCACGGCCGCGTTCAACAATCCCTGGGGCATCACGGCCGACAACGCCGGCAACGTCTACGTCTCCGAGCATGCCAACCAGCGCATCCGCAAAATCGATCCGGCAGGCAACGTCACCACGCTGGCAGGCACAGGCGCCCCTGGCCTGGCGGACGGCCCGGGCGCCACGGCGACGTTCTTCCAGCCGACCGGCCTCGCCGTGGACGGTGCCGGCAGCCTCATCGTCGGCGATTTCCTGAACCACCGCGTGCGCAAGATCGCGGCCGACGGCACCGTCACGACCCTGGCCGGCAGCGGGCCTTCGGGCATCGATCAGGGCGGCTTCGCCGACGGCCCTGGCGCGACCGCGCGGTTCAACTCGCCGATTTGCCCGGCCGTGGCGCCGAACGGCCGCGTGTTCGTCGCCGAGCGCGACGGCCAGCGGATCAGGGCGATCGACCCGGCCGGCAACGTCACGACCTATGCCGGCACCGGCGTGAAGGGCTACAAGGACGGCCCGGCCGCGCAGGCCCAGTTCGACACGCCGCATGGGCTGGCGCTCGATGGGGCCGGCAACCTCCTGGTGGCCGACCAGGGCAACCAACGCATCCGCCTGATCAGCCCGGGCGGCATCGTCACCACGATCGCCGGCGTCGGCACGTCGGGCGACGGCGACGGGTCGGCCTGGAGCGCGGGCTTCCGCGGGCCGACCGGCATCGCGATCGCCGCGAACGGCGACATCTGGATCGCGGACGCCTACAACGCGCGCATCCGCCGGATCAAGGCGAAGACCCCGTGAAGCGACTCGTCCCCGCCCTGCTCACAGCCGCCGCGCTAGGCGCGGCTGGCTGCCCGGCGCCCAGCCACCTGGTTGCGAAGCCCAGGCTCGAGCCTGGCCCCCGGCCGAGCGCCGCCGCGCTCCCCACGGCGCCGCCGAACGCCGTCGCGCCCGACGAGGCGGGGCTCGTGAGCCGCGTCCGCAACCTGACGGTCGCGGGCCGCGTGCTCGCGGAAGACGGCACGCCGGCGGCCGGCGTGACCGTGGTGGCGCAGGCCGCCGGGCTCGTGTCGCGCACCCGCGACGAGGGCGCCAACCTGGTCTCGCGCACGCGCTACGGGGTGCTCCAGGCGGCCGGCCTGCGGGCCACCACCGACGCCGCTGGCCGCTTCAGCCTCGAATTGCCGACGGACGAGCCGCACAACGTCGAGGCGGTCGCCGGGCCGCAGGTGAAGGCGATTCGCCTGGCCGTGGCGCCTGGCGAGGGGGCACTCGAGCTGCGTCTCGCGCCGACCGGCACGATCGCGGGCCGCGTGACCGCGCCAGGCGCGCCGGGTGTGACGGACTTCGAGGGCGTCGACGTGTTCATCCCGGGCACCGCATACGCCGCCAAGGCCGCGCGCGACGGCAGCTTCACGCTGGACGGCGTGCCGGCCGGCAGCTTCGAGCTGGTCGCCTCGCGCAGCGGGCTCGGCCGCGGGGTCGCCACGCAGGTCGTCGTCGCCCCACGCACCACCACCACCGTGGCCCTGCTCGCGCTGGCGGTCGAAGCGGCGCAGGTGGACGCCGTGGAACCGCCGAACGGCGGCCCCGGCATGAAGGTGACGATCAGGGGTGCGCGCTTCGGCGCGAATGCCGGCAAGGCGCTGCAGGTGTCGTTCGGCGGCGCGATCGCGACGCGCGTCGAGCGGCTGGACGACCGCACGATCACCGCCGAGGTGCCGCCCTCGGCGAGCTCCGGCGACCTCGCGGTGCTCGTGGACGGCGCCAGCGCCAACTTAGTTACCTTCCAGGTGCTCAAGACCCTCTCGCTCGCCGACAATGCCAGGACGATTTCCTTGCGCAGGCCCCACAGCTTCCTCCTCACGGCGACCGACACGGCGGGTGCCGCCGTGCCGAAGCCTACAGTGACCTGGGCCGTGACGGCCGGGCCGGCCGCCGTGGACGCCGGCGGCTCGCTCACCCCCACCGGGCTCGGCGCCTTCGCCTTGAAGGTCAGCGCCGGCACGATCGAGACGACGTTCACGGGCGAGGTCCTCGCGGGCGTCGCGAAGGTCACGACCTACGCGGGCAGCGACCAGGGCTTCGCGGACGGCCCCGCGCTCCAGGCGCGCTTCGACAACCCCGAGGGCCTCGCGCTCGCGCCCGACGGCACGGTCTACGTGGGCGACAGCCGCAACCGCCGCGTGCGCCGCATCGCGCCCGACGGGATGGTCTCGACCATCGCCGGGACGGGCGTCGAGGGCCGCGCCGACGGCCCGGGCGCCACGGCGACCTTCGGCGCGCCGTCGAGCCTGCTGCTGCATGGCCAGACGCTGTACGTGGCGGACGTGACGCAGCACGTCGTGCGGGCGATCGACCTCGCGAGCGGCCAGCACGCGGTGCGCACGATCGCGGGCGACGGCACGGCGGGCTGGCTCGACGGCCCCGTGGCCCAGGCCAGGTTCGACTTCCCACGCGCGCTCGCGCGTGACGCGGCCGGCAACCTTTACGTCGCCGACATGCTGAACCACCGCATCCGCGTGATCCGCCCGGACGGCACGGTCGCCACGATCGCGGGCACCGGCGCGGCTGGCTTCGCCGACGGCCCGGGCCCATCGGCCGTGTTCAATGCGCCGCACGGGCTGTGCATCGACCAGGCCGGCCGGCTGATCGTGGCGGACTTCAAGAACGCCCGCGCGCGAGCCATCACGCTGACGGACGCGGCCTTCCCGGTCACGACGATCGCAGGCTCGGGCAGCAGCGACTTCGCCGACGGGCCGGCGCTGCAGGCGCACTTCGACACGGTCATGGCGGTGGAGCCGGAGCCCGACGGCGGGATCTTGATCGCGGACATCGCGAACAACCGCATCCGCCGCCTGACGCCGGGCGGGCAGGTCGAGACGCTCGCCGGCAGCGGGCGCAAGAACTACGCGGACGGCACGGGGCTCGAGAACCAGGCCTTCAACTACCCGGTCGAGGTGCGCCGGGCGGCGGACGGCCGCCTGTTCGTGGCCGACCGGCAGAACGCGCGCATCCGGGTGATCGAGGAGTACTGACGCCTCCGCGCTCGAGCCCACCGCTCAGCGGCGCGGGGCGGCCGGCTCGAGCGAGGCGACCGCGGCCTTGT
This sequence comes from Candidatus Sericytochromatia bacterium, assembly GCA_036675505.1. GTDB lineage: Bacteria > Cyanobacteriota > Sericytochromatia > S15B-MN24 > JAQBPE01 > JAKFEW01. Next base: position 216,637 of record JAKFEW010000141.1, on the reverse strand, counting down.
ACGCCCCTTCCACGTCCTCGCTCGGCGCGATCCCCGCGACCAGCTTGAGCGCCCGCCGGTGGTCCCAATAGGCCAGCCGCACGCCGTCGAGGCGGTCGTGTGCCCGGTGGTGCGCCATGACGGCGAGCACGACGTCCTCGTCCGCCGGCGCGAGCTCGCCCGCGCGCCTGAGCGCCGCCGCCGCGCCCGTCACGTCGCCGCGCTCCTCGGCGTAGCCCGCGAGCCAGATCAGCGCATCGAGGGCCTGGCGGCGGAGCTTCTCGCGCTCGGCCTCGAAGTTCCCCGCGAAGGGCGTGCCGGCGAGCAGGTCGCCGCGGTAGCCGTCGAGGGCGGCGCGGTAGGCGATCGCCGCCCGCTCCGGCGCCGTCGACCGGGCGCGGTCGCCCTCGGCCATGGCGCGCTCGAAGGCCGTGACGTCGGTGTGAGCCAGCATATCGGGCGCGAGGACGTACTTCTCGCCTTCGAGCGGCACGTAGCGCGAGGCCGCGCGCTTGCCGAGGTCCGGCTCGAGCACGCGGCGCAGCGCCATCACGTTCACCTGCATCGCGTTCATGGCCGCGGCACCCACCGCCGGATCGCCGAGGACCTCGAGCAGGTCGATGGCGGTGAGGCCACGCGGGTAGAGCGCCAGGGCGGCGAGCACCAGCTTGGCCTTGCGCCGCGGCCACTGGTCGAGGACGACGCCGGCGCGTTCGACTTCGAAGCCGCCGAGGAGGCGGATCTTGAGGTCGGCGGTGGCCGGTGCCTGGAGGGCCTCGCGGCACCCCGCGAGCTCCTCCCACAACACCTGATCCTGCCGCTCCAAAAACTCGAACCCGTCCGCCCGAATGATCGCCCGTGCCGCCGCCAGCGCCGGCGCGCCGTCCTCGCCGGCCTTCGCCAACGCCGCCGCCTCGAACAGGCGCGCCTTCGCGAGCAACAACCGCGCCCCCAGCGCGTCGAGCGCCGGCGCCAGCGCCGCGAGCTCCTGCGCCGTGCCGGCCGGGTCGCCGGCGAGGTGGCGCATGCGTGCCAGCGGCAAGCGCAGCGCGAGGTCGTAGACGTTGCCGTGGTCCAGGTCGCCGGCCTCGGCGGTGAAGCTCGCCGCGCGGTCGTACTGGCGCCGCGCCAGCGCGAGCCAGGCCTGGCGCTCCAGCACGAGCTTACGGCCCTCCGGCAGCCCGGCGTCGTCGTAGAGCGCCAGCGCCCGCGCGAGCGCTTGCTCGGCGGCGCGGTGATCGCCGCCCACCTGGTGGTGGTGGCCGAGCACCACGTACGCCATCGCGCGGTCTTGCCACTCGAGCAGCTGGGCCCAGTAGGGCGGCAGGCCGCGCACGAAGGCCGCGGCGGCCTCGTGGTCGCCGGTCAGGAGCTCGATGTGGGCGCGCAGGAAGCCCGCGGCCATGCGGAAGGCCGGGAAGGACCAGGCGTCGGCCAGGCCGATCGCCCGCTCGGCGAGCTCGCGCGCCGCGGCCAGCTCGCCGCGATGCAGCCGCAGCGTGAAGAGGTTGAAGGTCGCGATCAGGTGGCAGGCCGCCACCTCGATGTTCCCGGTCGAGCCGTCGCCAGGCTCGCCCGGCGGAATCGCGAGCACGGCCTCGTTGCAAGCCGCCATCAGCGCGAGATCGCCGCGGCGGTCCGCCGCCAGCGCCCGCACCAGGTAGAGGTCCGCCTTGTCCTCGTCCGCCAGCTCCTCCAGGCGCGCGGTGGCCTGCAACATCAGCCGGTTGAAGCGCGCGCCGTCGTCCACGGTGAGCGCGAGCGTGGCCAGGCGCACCAACGCCTTGAGCGCGTCGGTCCCGTCGCCGCGCGCCTCGAAGGCCTTGCGCGCCCGCTCGTAGTAGCCGCGTGCCTCCTCGCTGCGGCCTTCGCGGGCGCTCGCATGGCCGCGCCACAGCTCGAGCCAGGGCTCCTCGGCCGCGAGCTCGCGCGGGAAGGCCGCGAGCCAGCGTGCGATCGGCGCGTGGCGGCCGCGCGCGGCCATCACGGGGAAGGTGGCGCGGCAGGCGGCGATCGCCGCACGCCAGTCCCGCGAGGCGATCAGGTGCGGGATCGCGGGCTCCGTGCGCCCCGCCTCCAGGTACAGCTCCGCGGCGCCGTGGTGCCAACGCGCGAGGTCCGGCCCGGGCAGCAGCCGCTCGGCCTCGGCCAGCAGCACCTCGCGCAGGTAGGGCGGGAACTGATAGCCCACGGCCCCTGCGAGCCGGCGCACCAGGTGTTCGGCCTCGAGCTCGGCGAGCCAGGCCGCCGCGTCCGTGTCGCCGAAGACCGCGCGGCACGCCTCGGGCGTGAGGTCCGTGAGCAGCGCGGCCCGCCGCATGAAGGCCTGGCGCGCCTCGGGCTGGACGTGCACGAGCTCCTCCGCGACCAGCGTCGCGAGCGAGCCGTCCGCGTCACACCCGCCCGCGGCGTCCGGGGACCCCCGATCCCCGGCTGCGCCGGGGCCCCAGCCGCAAGGACTGCCAGAGGCGAGCAGCGCCAGGCCTAGCGGCCAGCCCTCGAGCCCCTCGGCGCGGCGCGCCCAGGCGGCCGGGATCTCGCCGGCCGTGCGGGCGGCGAGGAACGCCGTCTGTTCCGCGGGCGAGAAGCGCAGCCGGGCCTCGTCGAACGAGGCCACGAGGCCGCGCGCCGCGAGGCGCCCCAGCGGCACGGGGGGCACCCCGCGCGAGGCGAGCAGCACATGGACGCCGGCCGGCAGCTTGTCGAAGAAGTAGCCGAGCGCCGCCAGCACCCCGTCCGCGCCCCCCTCGATGAGCTGCGCGTCGTCGAGGGCGATCGCGAGCCCCGGCAGGTTGTACGACGTCACCGCGGCGAAAAAGGCCGCCCAGGTGCGCCGCGGCTCGCTGCCGGCGCCCGCGAGCGCGAGCACCTCCTCGCCGAAGCCCGCCACGTGCGCCCGCACGCCGGCCACCAGGTAGGCGAAGAAGGTCGCGGGCTCCCGGTCCGTCTCGTCGAGGCCGTACCAGACCAGCGGCACGTCGCCGAGCCGCGCCGTCAGCGCCAGCATCGCGAGGGTCTTGCCGGTGCCGGGGCCGCCGACGAGCGTCACGACGGGCGGCAGCGGCGCGCCTTCCGGCAGCAGCTGCCTGGCGATCCACCCCTGCGGCCGCACGGGTGGGGCCAGCTTACTCGCTATGATCCAGGCGTCGCGCATCGCTCGTGTCGTACCCGTGGGCGGTTCCCCGGTAACCTGCATGTCCGGACCTTGGCAGCGCCTTAATCCATCCTTAGCGTGGCGGCCCCCGCTTCGTCAGAGGTTTGTTACTGGCCGGGCGGATAGCTCCTGCGTAAGCGTTGGTTGGAGTGAAAGGAACCCCCGATGTCCAAGACCGCCCGTTTGATCGCCCCCCTGCTCACCGCCCTGGTGCTGACCGCGTGCGGCCAGGCGCCCGCCGGCACAGGCGGCCGCCAGGCCGACCTGCTCGCCCTGGAGGCCGCCCAGCGGGTCAACCCGTTCGCGGGGCTTGCAGCCAAGTTCTCGCCGCTCGCCGTGCTGTGCCCCTGCTACGACCTCGACGCGCAGAACGCCCGGTTCGCGGTCTCGATCTTCTCCGAAGACGGGCTGGCACGCCTCGAAATCAACAAGCAGGTGATCATCGAGGGCGGCAAGCTGGTCGAGAAGGCCGTCAGCGCCCCGAACCCGTGGGTGCTGAGCGCCGAGGGCGACGTCGAGGGCCGCAAGCCGGGCCAGACCGACCGCAAGCTCGCCGTCCTGCGTGGCCTCGGCAAGCTCTACGCCGGGCTCAAGGCCGCGAAGGTCGAGGCCTCGCGGAAGGACGATCTGGCCGAGGTGACAGCCCAGCTCAAGGGCTGGATCAAGGCGAATGCGCCGAAGAACGGCAAGCGGCCCATGGTCCTCGAGCTCGCGGACTAGCGGACCTGCACCTCGTAGCGCAGGTCGAAGACCTCGCCCTGCGCGGCCGGCGCGTCGTTCTTCGGCGTGCGCATCACCTTCAACAAGGCCTCGCCCTTGTCATCCTCCCCCGCCGGGCCGGGCAAGACGCCATGCTCGGCGAGGTCGCGCACGAGCAGGTTCTTGAGGTTCAACTCGTGGGCGGCGGCCGGCACGGCGATGATCACGCCCAGCCGGGCCACGATGCCCTCGAGCGCCGCGCGCACGGAGTTGCCGTCCGCAGCGGTCTCGAGCAGCACGACACGCGGGCGCGGGTCGGCAACGGCGGTCTCGGCGTTCAGGATCTCGGTCTGCAAGAAAATCTTCATGCCGAGCAGTATAACCCGATCGCGTGGCGAATTCCCGCAGGCGGATGCGCGCGCGCGGATCGCTACGGCTTCTTGAGCGGCCCCGTGCCGCCCGGGCCTGGCGGCCGCAGGGGGCCCGAGCCGGGCTTCTGCGGAGGCTGACCGGCCGGCGGCGGCCGCAGCTGGCCGGTGCCCGGGCGCGGCGGCGCATTCGGGTCGAGCTGGCCGGTGCCCGGACGAGGCGGGGCCGCATGCGGATCGAGCTGGCCCGTGCCCTCGCGCTTGATGCGGATGGTCTGCATGTTGTCGACGGTGTCGACCGGCCCCTCGAGGCCCTTGCGCTCACGCATCTCGGGCTCGGGGTCGTACGACGGCGGTGGCGGCGCGGCGCGACGCCGCTCGCGCAGGATCTCGTCGGCGGCCTCTTTGATGGCGCGCATCTCCGAGCGCAACGCCATCATCATGCCCTGCTTGTCCTCGGCCGTGGCCATGCACGTCGCGAAGTCGACCACGCCGGCCCGGTAGTGGTTCATCAGCGCCTGGTTCGTCGACTGCATGCCGTCGAAGCCGCCGTTCTGGATCAGCCCATAGAGCTCGTCGAGCTTGCCCTTGACGATGCACTCGCGCACGGCGCCGGTCTGGACCAGCATGTCGAGCACCGGCACGCGGCCCTTGCCGTCGGAGCGGGTCACCAGGCGCTGGGCGATGCAGCACTTGAGGACGTTGGCGATCGTGAGGCGCACGCTGTCCTGCTCGCTCGGCGGGAAGGCGTTGAGCATGCGGTTGATCGTCTGGACGGCGTCGTTCGTGTGGAGCGTGGACAGCACGAGGTGGCCCGTCTCCGCGCCCTTGAGCGCGAGCTCGATGGTCTCGCGGTCGCGCAGCTCGCCGATCAGGATGACGTTGGGCGCCTGGCGCAGCGCCGACTTCAGCGCGCGGGCGAAGTTGTTGGTGTCCTTGCCGACCTCGCGCTGCGAGATGATGCAGTGCTTGTGCGGGTGGACCAGCTCGATCGGGTCCTCGATCGAGACCAGGTGGCCGTGGAGCGTCTCGTTGATGAAGTTGATGACCGCGCCGAGGGTGGTCGATTTGCCCGAGCCCGTGGGGCCTGTGACGAGCACCAGGCCCTGCTTCTCCAGCGCGATCTTCTTCAGCACGGGAGGTAAGCCCAGGTCGTCGGTGGAGCGGATGTCGTTCTGGATGATGCGCAGGACGGCGCTCACCGTGCCGAGGTTCATGAACACGTTGGCGCGGAAGCGCGCGAGCCCCGGGATGTCGAAAGCCGTGTCGATCTCCTTGTCCGCCTTGAACAGCGTCAGCATTTCCGGCGGCAAAAGCGCGAAGATCATCTGGGGCAGGACGCGCGGATCGAGGATGAAGTTGTCCATGCCGGGCAACACCTTGACCCGGCCGTCGATCACGGCCTTGGGCGGCAGGTGCGCCTTGAGGTGGATGTCGGCCGCGCCCGCGCGGACCGCGATCTGGAGGATCTGCAGCAGCGGGTTGGCCTGGCCGGCGGGCGAGGCGGCAGGAGCAGCTCCCGCCGCGGCTTGCTGAGGAGGCAGTGCGCCGGTGGTCATTTACGCTCCCTTTCCGACGGCCCAGGCGGGCACGAGCTGCTTTTGCTTGGCAGCCATGTCTTGCAGCTCCTGGATCGCCGCGGGCGGGACCGGCAGGCCATCGAGGACTTTCAGCATCTTCTTCGCGTCCCAGGTGTGCTCGTCGAAGCCCATCTGCACCTCGCTCAGGTTGACGATCGGCTCGGAGTAATCGTCCGCGCCGTGGGCCAGCAGCTCGTGGATGAGGCGCACGCGGAACATGCCGCGCTCCTTGGTGATCGGGTTCGAGATCTCCCAGTAGGCGCCCTTGGTCTCCTCGCCGCACTGCGGGCACTTCCACAGCACCTGGCCGTAGACGATTCCGTAGTAGGGGAGCTTTTCGTCCTCGATCTTCTCGAGGGCGATCTGCTGGGCCTCCTTGTAGGCCAGCCGCAGCTCGTCGGCGTTGTTGTGATCGAAGGTACCCTCATCGAGCGCGTCCGCCAGCCGCTCCATGAGCCGATCGGCCAGGCGCGGGAGGGTGCTCAAGAATTCCCTGAAGGCTTCCAACGCTCGGTACTCCCCTCGTGATGTTCGGCCACTATCCCCTAAGTTCCACCGCCGCGAGGGTTCCTAACCTGCTAGCCCCGCCCGGCGAGCGCCGCGTCGAGGGCCCAGGCATCGACCGGTGGGGTGAGGCGCAGTTGGAGCGCCGCGATGCGCACGATGGCCGCGAGCGCGTCGCCGCGCACCGGCGGCACCACCGCGCGCATGAGCGGCAACCGTTCCTCGAGGCGGCTCGCGAGCAGCCGGCGATCGAGCGAGCCGATCCGATCGAGCGTCGCGGCCGTGATCGTGCGGGCGGTCAGCAGCTCGAACACGGCCTTGCGCAGCATCGCGCTCATATCGCCCTCGGCCGAGAGCGGCGCGGTCTTCGGCGCCGGGAAGAGATCCTCGGCCAGGGCATGGGCGACGGCCAGGCCGATCGCCTTCTGCACCTCGAGCTCGTCGCCCAGCACGCCGACGTCACGCACGTTGCGCGCCACGCGCCCCATCGCCCGCACCATCACGCCGAGCGGGCCGGCGCCGCGGGCGGCGGGCGGCAGGGTGATCGTGAGCGCGGTGAAGGCCTGCGAGAGCTCGAGCGGGCCGACAGCCGCCGCGCGCAGCGCATTCAGCTCGTGCGGGGCGAGCAGGCGCCGGACGAGCAGGCCCCGTACCGCGTTGCGCACCGCGACACGGGTCGTGGCCAGGCGCCGCAAGGGGTCCGCGAGGGCACCGTCCACGGCCAGCGGAGCCGCGTACCAGTTCTCGATGCCCGCAGGCATGATGCGCGAGGTCGGCGGCTCCCATGACATGAGAACAGGATATCAGCGACAGACCGACCCTTGCAATCGGCAACGGAGCATATCGATCCTGGAGCATACGAGCGCCGTATCCCCCATTTCAAGCGCGATAGGGCCCTTTCATGCTATGATGGATCGGGCTCGGCCACGGCGGCCGGGCCCCGTGCAACGAGGAGCATTGCCCCCTATGAACGCCCCGATTCCCGCCTCCGCAACCCACCAGCGGCTGCTGGGCCAGGCTTTCGACGCCCTGCCGGTCGGCCTGGTCCTGGTCGGCGCCCCGCCGGCCGTCGGCAAGACCTGCCTCAGCCTGAACCTCGCCGCCCATTACGCGGCCCATCTCGGCGAAGGGGTGCTTTACTTCTCTCCCGTGACGCCACGCGAGGTCATCCTGGCCCGCCTGGCCAAGAACCTCACGCCGGAAGGCGAGACGGTCGACCCGGGGATTGCCGCGGACCTGCCCCTCTGCGTGCTCGACGGCCCGAACCCCACCAGCGCCTCGATCGTGGAGTCCGCCACGGCCTACGTGGAGCAGCACGGCCAGCCCGGCCTGGTCCTCGTCAACGACCTCCAGAGCCTGCGGCCGGGCAAGGAAGGCCTCACGGGGGTGGCGGCCGCCATCGAGGTCATGGCCGACCTGCGCAGCGTCGCCAAGCTCTGCGATGCGCCGCTCCTGCTGTTCTCGCAACTCGCAGAGGGCAAGGGAATCGCGGGGTCGGTCCGCGAGCAAGCCGATCGCGTCGTCATCGTCACGATGGACGGCGAGGACCCTGTGCACAAACAGCTCAACGTGCGCTGGGCCGATCCACCGGACCCCGACGGCGAAAGCTACGCGATCGAGCTTTCACGCGCCACCGGCGTGCTCAAGCTGCGGCCCTGATCAGCCCGTTTCGCTTCTCCCGTTAGCCGCGACCAGGGTGCCGTGTACGGCCCCCAATGTCTCCCCAATCACGATGACGTGTGAGGAAGTATTTCGTATGACGACACGCTTCGAACCGAACTCCAAATTCGCCCGACGACCCATCGTCGTCTCGGCGCATCCCGGTGGCCGTTACCCGGGAGTGGAACTCCCCGCTTCCTGGTTCGAGGAAGCCGGGACCGAGGCGACGATTGAGATTCCATCCGTCTTGCCCGCCAGGGACGACCAGCCTGGCATCTACGAAGCCGTTCGCCAGATGGGCGCCGCGATCCGCGACGCAGCCCTCCGCGCCTACGAGAACCACGAGCACCCGATGCTGATCGGCGGCGACCACTCGCTCGCCGTGGGCACCCTGTCCGCCGCGACCCGCCACTTCGGCCGCGTGGGGGTGATCTGGATCGACGCGCACGCCGACTTCAACACACCCGAGACGTCACCGTCGGGCAACCCCCACGGCATGCCGCTGTCGGCCGCCTGCGGGCTGGGCGACAAGCGCCTGACCAGCCTCTTCACCTCACACGTCGACCCGCTGGACGTGGTGCTGATCGCCGCGCGCGAAATCGACCCCGGCGAGCGCGAGCTGCTGGATCGCCACAACGTGTGGATCGTGACCGTCGCCGAGGTGCGCCAGATGGGCATGCCGGCGCTGCTGGAGGCGATCGCCCGCCGGCTCTCGGGCCTGCCCGTTCACGTCAGCTACGACTTCGACTCGCTCGACGAGTCGTTCTTCCGCGCCACCGGCACCCCCAGCCCCGAGGGCCTGACGCCCGACGAGGGCGAAGCGCTCGTGCGCGGCCTGGCGCTGCGGCTGCCGATCGTCTCGAGCGACTGGGTCGAGTTCGACCCGCGCCACGGCGACGCCCCGATTTGCGCGGGCATCTCGCGGCGCCTGCATGGGGCCTTCTGCGAGGCCCTCGACGACGCCGCCGCGATGCGCGACGGCGACGATCAGACCGCTTCCTGCGCGTAGGCCGTAATCCGCTCCTGGCGCTGGATCGCGAGCATGGTCTCGAGCAGGCCTTCGTCGATCGCCTCCAGCTGGACCAAGACCTGGCCCAGCGGGTGGCCCGACCCCCGCTGCTGCTGCAGCGCGTCGCGCAGTTGCGCCGGCGTGACGACGCCGGCTTCGAGCAGGTAGAAGCCGAGGCGCTTGGGCGAATCCAGCGCGACGGCGATGTCGCGCTGGATCTCGAGCGCCTCGTTCAATTGGTCGGCGGTCAAGAAGCCCTTCAGGACGGCCATCTCGCCGAAGGGCACGTTCTCGCCCCGGGTGCGCGCGCCTTTTTGCGCGGCGTCGACCGCGAGCAACTGAATCTTGTTCAGGTAGCGCATGCCCTCGAGCACCATGCCGAGCATGGGCCGCTTCGGCGCGCCGGCCGTCGGCACGCTGTCGAGCTGCGTGGTGACCGTGTTCCAGTTCTTGAGCAGCGCGAGCGTCCAGTCCTGGCGCTCGTACACGATCGTCTCGACGGCCAGCGTCGTGCCCTTCTTGAGCACGTAGGGCGCGAGGGTCTCCCAGAGGTTCATCCCCTTGTCGTCAGGGTCCTTGAGGCTGTTCAGCAGGCTCTGACGCACTTCTTCCGGGTACTGGTCCTGGATGTAGACCTGCCAGTACGAGGGCAGCGACTTCGCGATCTCGCGGAAGAATACGGCGGGCTTCTGGGCGAGGACGTTCGCGATGCGGTCCAGCAGCTGAACGTAGGAGATGTCGAGACGATCCAGTTCCGCCTCGACGGGTTCGGGCGGGAAGCAATGGAGCTCGTCGGCCAGGATGTAACGCACGCTTGATTCTCCGGGGTGACCTTCCCTCTTATACCACGCTCGACCGGTGCCCTACCGGAAACGCGGGGCGGAAAGGCGACATGCCGCTCATGCTAACATGCACGGCATGTCGCCCATCCGCCGCCTCACCGTGTCTCCGGTCGATCCCGATCCCGCCTTGATCGCCGAGGCCGCAGCGACCCTGCGGGGCGGTCGCCTGGTGGCCTTTCCCACCGAGACGGTCTACGGCCTCGGCGCGAACGCGCTCGACGAAGCCGCGATAGCGCGGATCTACGCCGCGAAGGGCCGCCCGGAGAGCAACCCGCTGATCGTGCACGTCGCTGACGCGTCGATGGCCGCGCGCGTGGTCGCGAGCTGGCCCGCGAGCGCCGAAGCGCTGGCCGAGGCGTTCTGGCCCGGCCCGCTGACGCTCGTGCTGCCGCGGCGCCCCGAGCTGCCGCTCGCGGTCACGGCCGGCCTGCCGGCCGTCGGCGTGCGCGTGCCGGCCCACCCCGTGGCCCGCGCGCTGATCCGCGCGGCCGATCTGCCGATCGCGGCGCCGAGCGCCAACATGTACATGGGCGTCTCGCCGACCACCGCGGACCATGTCGCGAAGGGCTTCGGCGGCCGCGACGCGGACGTGCTGATCCTCGATGGCGGGCCGGCCACCGTCGGGCTCGAATCCACCGTGCTCGACCTCACCTGCCCGGTGCCCACCGTGTTGCGGCTGGGCGGCCTGCCGGTCGCGCGTCTGCGCGAGGTGCTGGGCGAGGTCGCGGTGTTGGCGATCGAGCCGGGCACGGCGTCCTTGCCGAGCCCGGGCCTGGCCAGGCGCCATTACGCCCCGCGTGCGCGGCTGGTGCTGGTGCCGGATGGCGACATCCTGGTGGCGGAGGCGGCGCGGCTGCTCGCGGCCGGCGCGCGGGTCGGCGCGATGGTGCGCCACGCGCCCATGGCGCTGCCGGTGGGGCTGGCGCTCGAGGTGATGCCGGGCGAGCCGGCGGCCTACGGGGCGAAGCTCTACGCGGCGCTGCACGCGCTGGACGAGTTGAGGCTCGACCACCTGCTCGTCGAGGCGCCGCCTGCGGATGAGGCCTGGGCGGCGGTGCACGATCGCCTGCGCCGCGCCGCTACGCCCTGAGGTTCGGCCCTACGGGCCAGGCGTCGCGCCGAATACGAGGTTCTTGCGGTCCTCGTTCATCGTTTCGAAGCTCACCCCGTCGAGCGTGCGGATCGACACGCCGCCTTTGCTCTTCTCATCGAGGATCCGCACCGAAATCAGGCCGTTCACCTCCGAACCCTGATTCAGGCCGTCCGGCCGCGTGCTCCAGGCCTTGGCCTGGAGGCGGTAGGCGTACACGAACGTCTTGACCGGGTCCTTCTCGTTCGACACCACATCGAAGACGGAGGTCTTGAGCAGCCGCGCCTCCCAGTCGTAGGCGCGCTTCTTGCCGAAGTCCGGGTTCTCGAAGGACGGCTTGATCGTGAAGGGCGTGATCCGGGCCGCGTCCTTGAGCACGAGCTCGTCCGAGAGATCCTTCTTGAGCCGCGCCTCGGCGAAGGCGATCGCGCTCTCCAGCGCCACCGTGAGCGAATCGCGGCTGCGATCCTGCTTGATGCCGACGCTCGCCTGGACGAGCACCTGCGGGATCATGGCGCCCAGGAAGACCAACACGCCCATCAACAGGAGGACCGGGTAGAGCGCCCCGCCCGCGCGCGCACCGCGGCTCATCGGGTGCCGATCCCGAAGGCCTCGGGCGTGCCCTTGGGGCTGCCGTTCGGCGCGAGCAGCGTCTCGATCTTCGGCACGCCCTGCAAGCGCGGCTTCGAGCGGGACGCGATCAGCTCGGTATAGACCATGCGGGCCGGCTCCTTGAGCCGCGGCATGGTGCGCGTCACCGCCACCTTCGTGCGGTAGAGGCCGGGGCCCTCGTTGCTGATCTGCACGCCTTCGACCCATGAACCCACCCGGCGGCCCTCGCCGCGGAAGACGTCGAAGAGCTTGGCGACCTGCTTGGTGTCACCCGGCAGCTCGAAGGCCGGCGTGACGATGCGCTTCTCGGCCAGGTAGCCGCGCGGCTCGCTCGCCAGCGGATCCGGCACGACCTGCCACCAGAGCAGCTCGTACTTGTCCATGTGGCAGACGTAGCCGCAGCGGTCGATGTCCTGCGGCACCACGAGGATGTATTCGTTCTCCTTCACGGGGAGGACGTACAGCGCGCTACGCAGCTTCTGGCCGACGCGCTCCTGAATCTGCTGGGTGGCGTGACGCAGCTCGGCCTTCGCGAGGAGCGTCGCCTTGAGCCGGAAGAACTCGTAGGTGTGCTGGACGGCGAGGCCGGTGATGAAGATGCCGAGCGAGGCCGCGAGCAGCAGCTCGACCAAGGTGAAGCCAGGACGGGCGGAACGCACGCTCATCGGGCGAAGTACTTGACGCCGCGATCACGCGCGCCGCCCCAGTCGATCTCGTAGGTGCCGCGGACCAGGCCCTTGTCCGTCTCCGCCGGTTTGTCGAAGACCGGGTCCCAGTACTCGAGCTTCATCGAGACGTCGACGTGGACCACCTTGGCGCCGGCGTTGACCATGTACTCGTCGGGCGGCTTGTCGCCTTTGCGGATGATCTTGTACTCGTCCTTCTCGGGCGGCGGGGGCACCATCTCGAAGCGGGCGATCACGCCGTTGCCCACGGCCTTCTCGAAGTCGCGCTGGGCCGGCAGGTCGGGACGGAACGGCTCGCCAGGGTTGCGGGCCTTCCGGATGTCGTCCTTGAGCGTCTCGTAGGCCGTGCTCGAGAGCGTTTCGAGCTGGTCATGGACCAGGTGGTTCATCTCGAGCGTGCGGTTCTGGTTGCGGTAGGTGCCGTAGGAAGACGCCATGAGAAACGCCGCCGTGCTCAGGCCGATCGTCAGCAACGCCGTCGCGACCAGCACCTCGATCAGCGTGAAGCCGGTCTGTCCGCCGGCCTGGCCGTTTCCTCGCTCCCACATGCCTGCACTATACCCCGCCGGCCTGGTACGCAAGCGTTGGCGCGCTGTTAGCTAACATAATGCCAAATCGTGACTGCCGACACCGATGTCGCGGAGCCGCATGCTTGGCCGATCCACAGGCGTATGACATGGCTGCACCTTTGACGTACGTCATGAACCCATGCTAACCTGTGGCCTCATTCATAGCCTGCCCGCTCGGGTGGACTGGAACTGCCAAATTCGCTCGTTGCGCCATTTCCAGGTCAAGCGAGCCTCGGACCGGGGTCCATACTTCCTCTCCCCGGTTCTGGCGCCCCTCCGGGGGACGCCGCTGAAGAAAGGAGTAATTCGGCATGTTCAAGCAATTCGCATTGAAACTTATCCTCGCCGCGATCTTCGTGACCGGCACGGCGGCGCCCTCCCTCGGCCTCGAAATCTACGAGCCCGACTCGCCTTACGCAACGGCGCCCAACGTCCTCATCCAAAACCTGCCAGGCGGCATCGAAGCACAGGCCAAGGTCGCGCCGGCAGGCGCGGAGCTGGTCAGCAGCAACCCGCAGTTCGCCAACGCGGTCGTCACGCTCGACAAGGGCGGTCGGATCCGCGCTGACGTCTACCTCAAGATTCAGCGCGTCATCTCGCTCCCGGGCGACGACGGCACCCGCGCGAACGCGATCGCCGAAGCGCTCAACAAGGCGCACACGGCGGGCCGCCTGCGCGCCGACAAGATCACCCCGAGCCGCCGCAACGGCGAGTACGTCATCCTCGCCGGCCGCGACACGCTGCTGACGGTGGATGACAAGCTCGCCGGCCAGGCCGGCACGCGTCCCGCGATGCTGGCCCTGCGCTGGCTCGACAACCTGCGCACCGCGATGGGCGGCACGCCGTTCTCCACGGCCAGCCGCGGCGGCCTCGGCATCGGCGGCTCGCTCACGGGCCGCACGATGACCGGCCACGCCTCGTGGTACGGCCCCGGCTTCCACGGCCGGCGCTCCGCGAGCGGCGAGCGGTTCGACCAGAACCAGATGACGGCCGCCCACAAGACCCTGCCTTTCGGCACGATCTTGCTGGTCACGAACACCTACAACAACCGCTCCTGCCTGGTGCGCATCAACGACCGCGGCCCCTACGTCGCGGGCCGGATGATCGACCTGTCGGCAGCCGCCGCGCGAGCGGTCGGCATCTCGGGCGTCGGCCAAGTTCGCCTCGACATCCTGAAGCAGTAGCACCCTTTCGCTCCCCTCCACCGAGGGGAGCGAAAGGGTGCTCAGGCTACTGGCAAGTCGTAGACGTTCTCGAGGTCCGCCGCCCCCTCCTGGCTCAGCACCAGGCGCAGCCGCCACGCCCCCGCAGCCCCCGGCGCGAACGCGAGCTGCCCGAGCGACACGGTCTCGCAGTCCGGCGCGAGCGTCACCGCGTGCTCGCGCTGCGCCGCCGCCGTCCCGTCCGGCGCCAGGATCTCGGCGCGGATCCGCACGGGCCTGGGCTGGTGGGCGTCGTTCACGACGTACAGCGGCAGCTGGTAGGTCTTGCCGCGCTTGTAGCGGTCCTTCGGCGTCAGGCAGAAGACGTACTGCGGCGATAGCGCGTGCTGGTACGTGTAATACGACGCCTTCGGCGTGCGCCAGTAGTCGATGATCGACCAGCTCACGCAGGGCTGGGAGTCCGTGAACATGAAGTTCAGGAAGCCGCCGTTCGGTTTGTACTTGTAGAAGCGCAGCCGGTCGACGTAGTAGCGGTTGATCTCGCTCTGGTAGGTCTGGCTCTTCTCGACCAGGTCTTTCAGGTCGTGGGAGCTCGTGTCGATCCAGAGCTTCATGAGGTCCCACTGCAACAGGTAATGCCGGTTGAGGAACTTCCAGTCCGAGCCGCGCAGGTCGTCCGGCAGGAAGGTCCTGGCGTTCTCGTAGTTCGGGAAGCTCTGGGTGCCGAACTCGGTCACGAACCTCAGGTTGCGCGTCAGCACGCGCCGCCAGATGTCGAACCAGCGCTTCGGGCCGTAGGACATGTACCAGCCGAAGTAGTAATGACCATCGGTGCCCTCGAGCCAGCCGGGCACCCACATCTCGCCCGAGGAGCGGATCACGGTGCGGCTCTTGTCGAGGTGCTCCACGCCCTTGGCCATCTGGTGGTCCATGACGTCGCGGTTCCAGCTCGTGATCAGGCTCCAGTAGGTCCGGAGCTGCCGCAACATCGGCTCGACGCTGGTGTCGTCCACGTGCAGCGGCTCGTTGTGCAGGCACCAGATCACGATCGACGGGTGGTTGTGCAGCAACCGCACCATCTCCTGGCTCTGGCGCAGCGCCTCGGGCAGCACCTTCCTCGCGTACAGCCACTGCATCGGGAAGTCCTGCCACAGCAGCACGCCGGCCTCGTCGGCGGCGGTGTAGACCGCCGGGTGGTCGACGTGGGCGTGCACGCGCAGCATGTTCATGTGCGCATCCTTGGCGAGCCGCATGTCGAGCAACGCGCGGTCGAGCGTCATGGTCGCGAGCCGCGCGTCGCTGGGCGGGTAGTTGCTGCCCTTCACGTACAACCGCTGGCCGTTCAGGTAGCCGATGTAGTCGCGCATCTCCCAGGTGCGCAGGCCCACGGTCCCCTGCCAGCTCACGGGGTGGTCGATCGGCCCGTCGAGGCGCACCGTCACGTCGTAGAGGTGTGGCACGCCGAGGTCGTGGGTCCACCAGAGCTTGTACGACGACAGCGAGATCGTCTGCTGCCAGCCGTACTTGCCATCAGCGAGTTCGACCTTGCCCTCGAAGCTCTGCGGCTCGCCTTCGAAGTTACGCGGCGTGAAGGTCACATGCCAGCTCGCGGCGCCCGGCTCCGAGACCTTGAGGTCGAGGCGCAACACCACGTGGGCGGCCTGGTCGTCGAAGCGATCCAGGTGCAGCAGCGCGCGCTCGATGTGGACGTCCGGGTGGTAAACCAGCTCGACCGGCAGCCACAGCCCGCCCGCGTTGTACTTGTAGCTCGACAACGCGTCCCAGTGGGCGAAGACGCCGGTGATCGTCTCTTTCTCCAGGCACGAGCGCTCGACCGGGCTATCGACCTCGATGATCAGCTCGTTTTCAGGCTTGAGGAGCGAGGTGACCTCGAACTCCTGCGGGAAGAAGTAGCCCTCCGCCGCGCCCACGAGCTCGCCGTTCAGGCGGATCCGGTAGCGGTAGAACACGCCGCGCAGCCGCAGCCAGCGCCGGCGTGGCTGGCCGTCGCCGGGCTGGAAGTGGAACGTCTTGCGGTAGACCACCTTGCCAGTGTGGGTCTCGAGCGCGGGCAGATCCTGCCAGTGGGCCGGCAGCACCTGCTCGTGCCAGCCGTCGTCGCCGTCGTCCGGGTAGGCGTCCAGAAAGTCCTCGACGGGACGGAGCTGCCACGCACCGGACAGGACCACTGGCTCCAAAGTCGCCTCCTTTCGGAAATAGCTCAGCGGGCCCGGCAAAGCCGGGCCCGCTGCGGTTATACCCACCTCTCCTCGCCTTAGAGGGCGCGGAGGGGCACCGAGACCTTGAGGGGGTTGAGGTCCTTGCCGGGCACCGGCACGCCGCCATCGTCCTTGAACTCGACGGTCGCGACGACCAGGCCGGGCTGATCGTCCTTGCCGCCGCTGAACACGTCGTTCAGGGTGCGCGAGCCGATCGGGATCTGGATGATGATCGGCGGGCCGAAGGCGATTTCCTGCGCCGGCGGCACGATCAGGGGCGGGGTGGGGATCAGGATCGGGCCGACGACGATCGGCGGCTTGCCGTCCTTCTGCTGGTTGGGCGTGGTGTACTCGTATGAGATCTCGTACGCCTGGATCACCGTGCCCGGGCTGCCGGGGGGCGCCTTGAGGGTCACGGCCACGTCCGGCGGATCCGGCTTGTAGGTGACGTTCGTCTCGACGAAGATCTGGCCGCTGTTGTCGGTGGTGCGCTTGCTGATGACCGAGACCGACACGCCGTTCGGCGGATCGAGCTTCGACCACTCGACGATCTTGGGGATCGTGCCGTCCGGCGTCTGGACCAGCGGCTCGGGGATGAACAGGTTGAGCGAGACGTCCTCGACGATCGTGTTCTTGTAGACCGTGACCGGGTTGGGCGACGAGGTGACGTTGCCGTAGGACGCGGTGAGCGTGGCGTTGCCCTCGGGCACGCCTTCCAGGAAGAACTCGCCGGGCCGCAGGTAGACGTAGCGGTCCTCGTCCTTCTGGCTGGGCGGCGTCTTGCGGATGATGCGCGTGGCGAGCTCGTCGCCGCCGGCACCTTCCTCACCGTCGAAGTCGTGCAGGACGCTGAGGTTGTCCTTGTCCTTGACCGCGTCCTCCTCGTCGACGACCTCGTCGTCCTTCGGATTGGCGGAGAAGGTCGAGACGCTGCCGGTGGTCACGAAGGCCAGCCCGATCGGCTGCGACTTGCCGGTCGCGCCGAAGACGCGGCCACGCACATGCCCCTTGCTGAGGAAGAAGGGCGAGGCCTTCGCACGCGGGCCGACGATCGGCGCCAGCTGCGGATACTGCGCGACGAGGCCGGCCGTGTCGCACGCAGCCAGGGTCGGGACGGCCACCAGGCACGCCGCGACAAGGCTCAGGATGGATCGCAGGGACTTCACCGGGAACCTCCTACTGGCTGATCGAGCCTTCGAAACGGATGGGCACGTACACAGGGACCTCGATCGGGTTGTAATTGTCGTCGTCCCCGTACAGCGTCACCCGGCAGTTGATCGTGTGGATCAGGTTGCGGTTGAGGATCGGTTCCGGCACGAACGAGTAAACCTGGTCGATCGCGTAGCCACGAACCTGCTGGTTGTAAATCGGCAGGGTCATCGACACCGTCGCGGGCGCGGCGCCACTCGCGGGCGGCAGGTAACCCGACACGCCGAAGTTGACCTTCGTGAGCACCAGGGTCGGGATCGGGTTGTTGGCCTGGTCGAAGTACTCGGCCGAGTAGCCCGTGAACAGCACGCCGGGGCTGGCGTCGCGCGGATAGGACTGGATCGTGATGATCGCGTCCGGCGCGTTGACCTCGATGACTCCGTCCTGGCGCCGGAGCGCGGCCTTGACGTTGACGAGGGTCGGGGTCGGCACGCCGAAGACGCGCGCCTTGGGCAGAATCGGATTCCCGATGTCGAAGAACCGGCAACCCGGCACGGCGCCGATTGCCAGCACCAGCGCGCAGGCGGCGCCGATCGCCCTGGGAAGGCTGTTACGCATACGAATCCGGGACCTCCGTGTCGACTTGATCCGTGTCACTCTGATCGTCCTATACCCCGCCCGCCCGGAACCATATCCCGAGCGATCCTGCAAACCCGCCAGCAATCAGGGTTTCCCCTGCTTGCTGGCACGGTGTGAGGAACAAGCGTTGGAACGAGACCACAGGCATACACCCACGGCTGCGTCTCAGCGTAGCAGGCCGCAAACCCGCTCGCTGTGACGCTTCCACAAGTGTTATGTGGTGCCTAGAGGGCCCGCAGGGGGATCGAGACGCGCAAGGGGCTCAGGTCCTTGCCGGGGATCGGTCGGCCGCCTTCGTCCTTGAACTCGACGGTCGCGACGACCAGGCCGGGCTGATCGTCCTTGCCGCCGCTGAACACGTCGTTCAGGGTGCGCGAGCCGATCGGGATCTGCAAGATGATCGGCGGGCCGAAGGCGATTTCCTGCGCCGGCGGCACGATCTGCGGCGGCGTCGGCACGAGGATCGGCCCGACCGCGATCGGTGGCTTGCCGTCCTTCTGCTGGTTGGGCGTGGTGTACTCGTAGGTGATCTCGTAGGCGCGGATCACGTTGCCCGGGCTGCCGGGGGGCGCCTTGAGGGTCACGGCCACGTCCGGCGGGTCCGGCTTGTAGGTGACGTTCGTCTCGACGAAGATCTGGCCGCTGTTGTCGGTGGTGCGCTTGCTGATGACCGAGACCGACACGCCGTTGGTGGGGTCGAGCTTGGCCCACTCGACGATGCTCGGGATGGTGCCGTCGCCTGCCGCCTGGAGCGGCTCCGGCACGAAGAGGTTGAGGGTCACGTCCTCGATGATCGTGTTCTTGTAGACCGTGACCGGGTTGGGCGAGGAGATCACGTTGCCGAACGAGGCCGTCAGGGTGGCGTTGCCCTCGGGCACGCCCTCCAGGAAGAACTCGCCGGGCCGCAGGTAGACGTAGCGGTCCTCGTCCTTCTGGCTGGGCGGCGTCTTGCGGATGATGCGCGTGGCGAGCACCTCGCTGCCGTCGCCGAAGTCGTGCATCACGCTGATGCCGTCCTTGTCCTTGATCTTGTCGTCCTCGAGGAGGACCTCCTCGTCCTTCGGGTTGGCCGAGAAGGCGGAGACGCTGCCGGTGGTCACGAAGGCCAGGCCGATCGGCTGCGCCGCGCCCGTCGCGCCGAATACCTTGCCCTTGATGTGGCCCTTCGTCATGACGAAAGCGGGCGCCTTGGCCCGCGGGGCGAACACCGGCGCCGAGGCCGGGATCGCGTTGGCGATCGCCTCGCCGATGCTGTTGCAGCCGGACAGCGTCGGGGCGGCCACCACGCATGCCGCGACGAGGCCCCTGATGGACCGAAACTCGATCATAAGTCGGCACCTCAACAAAGGGAGGCCACCACGCCCCCCGAGCCTGTTCAGGCTCCCACACCCACAGCTTTCCTTATACCCTCGCTCGTTCGCCCTAATCGTGTTGACAGCGTCCGGCGCCGGCGCTAGGGTAGGCCCATGGGTTTACGCTGGCACCTCGTCGACCATGTGGAGCGCAGCGGCCTGACCTGGCCGCTGCTCGAAGAGCGTCTCGGCTTCACGGTCGGCGCGGACCTCAAGGGCGCCACGCCGCCGATCGACCTGTCGCTGCCGATCGTGGCGGACCTGTGCCAGGCGCTGGCATGCCAGCCCGGGGACCTGCTGACCTGGACGCCGGACGACGCGGCCGAGCAGGCCGAGCGCGCGCTGGCGCAGGACCAGAGCTTTCAGAGCTTCCTGGCGTATCGCCGGACGGACCAGGGGTAATCCGGCGGGATTACACCTTCGCGGGTTGCTTCTTCGCTTCCATCAGCGCCCGCCACACCCGCTCCGGCGTGGCCGGCGTGCGCGTGATTTGCAGCCCCAGGGCGTCGTGGATCGCGCCGAGGATCGCGGGCGGCGTGCCGATCAGCGGGGGCTCGCCGACGCCGTGGGCGCCGAAGGGGCCTTCCGGGTCGAGGTGCTCGAGGATCACCGCCTCGATCGGCGGGGTATCCACGATGGTGGGCAGGATGTAGTCCGTGAAGCCCGGGTTCATGATCTGGCCGTCCTTCATGACGACCTCCTCCATGAGCGCCATGCCCAGGCCCTGGACCACGCCGCCCTCGATCTGCCCCTCGACCAGCTGCGGGTTGATCGCCCGGCCGACGTCGTGGACTGCGACGATGCGCAGCGGCTTCACCTGGCCGGTCTCCGTATCCACCAGGACCTCGCAGGCGTGGGCGCCGAAGAGATAGGTGATGAAGACGCGTGGGCTGAGGCCCGTCTCGGTGGGGGCGGTGACGGTGTTGGGCTGGTAGTGGCTCTTCACCTCGAGCGGCAGGTTGCGCGACTTCGCCTCGGCCACGAGCTGCAAGAAGGTGACGCGGCGGGCCGGCTCCTCGCGGTCGTAGACGAAGGAGTCGGCGACCGCGAGGTCCTCCGGGTGGACCGGCAGGATGCGCAGCGCGACGTCGTAGAGCACCTTCTTGAGCTCCGTCGCGGCCAGGCGCACGGCGTTGCCGGTGAAGAAGGTCTGGCGCGTGGCCGAGCTCGAGCCGGCCTCGGGGGTGATGCCGGTGTCGGCCAGGAAGACCTGCACGCTGGTGGGGTCCACGCCGAGCTCCTCGGCGGCGACCTGGGCGCACATCATGTGGATGCCCTGGCCCACCTCGACGCCGCCCGAGTAGACCTCCACGAGGCCCTCATCGTTGAGGCGCACCTTGGCGCGGCTGGCGTCCGGGAAGCCGTCGCCGTAGCCGAGGCCGAAGCAGAAGGTGCTGATGCCATAGCCCTTCTTGAGCCAGGGCTTGGCCGGGTCGACCGTATAGTCGCGGTTGTCCCAGCCGATGCGGCGGGCGGCCTCGTCCAGGCACTCCTGGATCGAGACGACCGGGATGCGCTGGGTGGTGGTGACCATCTCGCCCGCGCCGATCAGGTTCTTGCGGCGCAGCGCGACGCGGTCCATGCCGATCGCCTCCGCGAGCTTGTCGATCGCGGCCTCGTAGGCGATCGCGAGCTGGCAGGCGCCGAAGCCGCGCATCGCGCCGGTCGGGTTCTGGTTGGTGTAGAGGCCGTGCGCGTCCACGTGGATGTGCGGCACGCGGTAGGGACCGGTGGCGTGGCTCGCGGCCTTGCGCAGCACGGCGATGCCGGTGCTGGCGTAGGCGCCTTCGTCGGCGAAGATTTCGACCTTGGCGGCCACGATCGTGCCGTCCCGCTTCGCGCCCAGCCGGTAGTGGATCCGCAGCGGGTGGCGCTTGTGGCGGGCCACCATCGACTCGTGGCGGGTGTAAGCGATGCCGACGGGCTTGCCGGTCTTGAGCACGGCCAGGCCCAGGTAAATCTGGATCGAGATGTCCTCGCGGCCGCCGAACGCGCCGCCGGTGGGCGGCTGGATGATGCGGATCTTCTCGAGCGGCAGGCCGAGCGCCAGCGCGACGAGGCGGGCCTCCTCGTGGACCCACTGGCCGGCGGCGTGGATGACGAGCACGCCGTCCTCCAGCGCGGCCATGCCGGCCTCGACGTCGAGGAAAGCGTGGTCGACGGACTGCGTCTCGAGCGTATGCTCGACGATCACGTCGCAATCGTTCTCGAGCGCCGCCAGGGCGTCGCCCTTGCGGATCTTCTGGCCGCCCATGCGGTTGCCGTGGTCGTGGATCGGCGGCTTGGACGGGTCCAGCGCGTCGTCGATCGAGAAGATGCCGGGCAACACTTCGTAGTCCACCTTCACGAGGCCCACGGCGTGTTCGGCGGTGCGGCGGTCCTTGGCGACCACCACCGCGACGGCATCGCCCATGTAGCGCACCTTGGTGGTGGCGAGCACCTCCTGGTCGCGGCGGATCAGGCCGTGCATGTTCGTGCCGGGCACGTCCTTGCCGGTGTAGACGCCGACGACGCCCTCGATCTGCTCGGCCGCCGACGTGTCGACGCCGCGGATGTTCGCATGCGGGTGGGCGGCCCGCACGACGCTGCACCACAACATGCCGGGCACCCACATGTCGCCGCCGTAGCGGGTCTCGCCGATGACCTTCGGACGGGCATCGGAGCGCTTCACGCTCGCGCCCATCGAGGCGGGCTTGGTCGGCGCGGCGGTGTGCGCCTCGCCGGGCTTCAGCGCTGCGGGGGCCTGGATCGAGGCGGCGGGCGTCTGGATCGTCATGGTCGCTCCTACTTCGCGGCCGCGCGCAGCTCGCACGCGCGCTCGACGGCCTGCTGGATCTTCATATAGCCCGTGCAACGGCAGATGTTCCCCTCGAGGCCGCGGCGGATCTCCTCGCCGGTGGGGTGCTGGAGGTCGTTGATCAGCGCCTCGGCGGCGACCACCAGGCCCGGCGTGCAGTAGCCGCACTGGACGGCGCCGCAGTCGACGAAGGCCTGCTGCACGGCGGACAGGGCACCCTGCTTGGTGAGCCCCTCGACGGTGAGCACGTCCTTGCCCTCGACCTGCGGGCCCATGATGAGGCACGCGTTCATCGACACGCCGTCGACGAGCACCGTGCACGAGCCGCACTCGCCCTCGAGGCAGGCGCCCTTGGTGCCGATCAGGTCGAGCTGCTCGCGCAGCACCTCGTAGAGCGTCCAGCTGGGGTCCAGCGCGAGCGTCTTCGGCTCGCCGTTGAGGGTGAAGTCGACGGTCCAGGACGGTTCGCCCGAGAATTCGCGGGCACGATCTTGCAGCATGGCGACCCTTTCCTAGTTCAGGGACAGTTGGGTGAGGAGGCGCGTGACCATCGAACCGGCGGTGTCGAGGCGGTAGTCCGCCGACGCGCGGTGGTCGGTGATCGGCTTGATGGTCTCGCGGACGATGTCGCCGGCCGCTCGCGCGGTCTCGGGGGTCAGCCCCTTCTGGGCGAGCATTTCCTCCGCCGCCGTCACCCGCAGGGGCTTCGGGGCGACCGAGGCGAGCGCGATGTGGACCTTGCCCGCCGCGTTCACGCCGCAGGCCGCCGCCACCACCGAGATGGCCGTGGCCTCGCGCTTGCCGAGCTTGAACCAGGCCGAGCGCACGTCGGTGGGGACGAAGATGGCCGTGATGATCTCGTCGGGCGCGATCGCCGTCTTGCCCGGCGCGAGGAAGAATTCCGCGAGCTTCATGCGCCGGGTCGCCGTGGCGCTGCGCAGCTCGATGTCGGCGTCGAAGGCCAGGAGCGCCGTCGAGACGTCGCCCGCCGGGCTCGCGTTGCCGACGTTGCCGCCCACCGTGCCGCGGTGGCGGATCTGCGGGCCGCCCACCGAGGCCGCGGCCTCGGCCAGCGCCGTGAAGCGCGTGCCTTCCAGGCGCGCATGCGGACAGGTGGCGCCGATCTGCAGCGTGCCGTCGCGCTCTTCCAGGTAGTCGAGCTCGCTCACGCGGCTGAGGTCAATCCAATGCTGGCCCTTCACGCGGCCGCGGTTGCGCAGCACGACGAGATCGGTGCCGCCCGCCAGGAAGTAAGCGTCCGTGCCGAGCTCGCGCTTGAGTCGCAGCGCGTCTTCCAGGCTCTTCGGTTGGTGGAACTGCATCGGGGTTCCTTATCATCGGCGACATTGCCGGGGTTAACGAAAAGTTATCCTAACACAGGAGCGAGGGCCGATACAAGCCCCGAAAAGGGCCCCCAAGCGGGGGTTGCGGGGTCCACGAAGCCGGCCGACGAGCAAGCGTCAGAGCAGCAGCAAGGCCGTTCCGGCGCACATCACG
The DNA here is from genome assembly GCA_036675505.1 of Candidatus Sericytochromatia bacterium. Lineage (GTDB taxonomy): Bacteria > Cyanobacteriota > Sericytochromatia > S15B-MN24 > JAQBPE01 > JAKFEW01. The sequence continues at coordinate 193,070 of JAKFEW010000141.1, read as the reverse complement.
GCGATCGCCACCAGCTTGCGCCCGCCGATCGGCTCGCCGAACGCCAACCGGCCCACCGCCACCGCCATGATCATCCCGATCATCCGCTTCACGGCCTCCACCAGGCTCACGAGCGTATAGGACATCACCTCGAACTGGGCCAGGATCGCGACCACGCCCACCGCGCAGGCCACGACCAGCAGCCCGGGCCGGGCGGCCAGCGGCCGGAGCCCCTGGCCGGGGCGCAGGAGCGCCGGCACGAGCGCGAGGCCCATGCCGAGGTTCACCGCCATGCCATGGAAGGCCGGCGAGGACGCCAGCGTGGCGGTCTTGTCGAACGGCCCGACCAGCGCCCAGCAGGCCACGACGCCGAGCATGAGCCGCGCACCCGGCTCGGCGCGCATCAACGCGACCAGCCCGCGCAGGCCGCCCGCGGCGGGGACCTGCAGGCCGACGGCGCCGCCCACGATCAGCGCGATGCCCGCGAGCTGCCGGGGGCCCGGCAACTCGCCGAGCATCGCCGCGGCGACGCCCGTGGTGAGCACCGGGGTGAGCGTGAGCAGCGGCACCGTCAGGCTGAACGGCGAGACGGCCAGGGCCCGGATGAAGAGGAGGTTGCCGGCCACGTTGAGCAGAATCGAGCCCGCGCAGGCCCACCAGAACGCCGGGGCGAGCGGGGGCAGCCCCGTCACGGCGAGCCAGCCGCCCAGCAGCGCCGCCTGGCCGAGGCCGAGGCCGACCACCAGCGGGATCGCGGGCACCGTCGCCCCGAGGGCCTTGCGGGCGGCATCGAGCCCGGACCAGGCGAGGCTTGAGAGGAGGAGCAGCGCGAGGGTCGCCAGGGTCATGCGCGCCATGGTCGCGCGTATACTGGTGCGATGCAAACGCAGGAGACCGACGTCCTGATCATCGGCGCGGGCCCGACCGGCCTCGCGCTCGCCCTGGAGCTCGCGACGCGCGGCGTGGCCTGCCGGATCGTCGACAAGCTCGCCGAGCGCTCGGACAAATCGCGCGCCTTCGTCGTGCATGCGCGCACGCTCGAGCTGCTGGATCGCCACGGGCTGGCGGACGAGCTCGTGGCGCGCGGCCGCACGACGCTCGCTGGCGAGATCGTGGTCGAGGGGCACAAGCGCGCGGACATCGTGCTCGCCGACATCGGCGTCGAAGACACGCGCTTCCCCTTTCTGCTGTTCCTCTCCCAGGTCGAGACCGAGCGCGTGCTGGAGCGCGCCTTCGCGGCGACCGGCGGCCAGGTGGAGCGTCCGGCGGAGCTCGTGGCGCTCGCCCAGGACGGCGCGGGCGTCCGGGCCCGGCTGCGGCGGGGCGACGCGGAAGATGAAGTCACGGCGCGCTGGGTGGTCGGCTGCGACGGCGCCCACAGCTTCGTGCGCAAGGCGGCCGGCCTGAGCTTCGCGGGCGCGCCGTACGAGCAGAACTTCATGCTCGCGGACGTGGCGATCGACTGGGCCGAGCCGCCCAGGCTGCGCGCGTTGCTGATGCGGTCCGGCCTGATGATGATGATCCCCTTCCCGGGCGACCTCTACCGCCTGGTCTGCGCAGGCGGCCCCACCACGGGCGACCCCACGCTCGCCGACTTCCAGGCGCTCTTCGACGAGGCCAGCCCCTATGCCGGCCGGCTGCACGACCCCGCCTGGCTGGCGCGTTTTCGCCTGCACCACCGCGGCGTCGCGCACTACCGCGTGGGCCGGCTCTTCGTGGCGGGCGACGCCGCCCACATCCACAGCCCCGCGGGCGGCCAGGGCATGAACACGGGCATCCAGGACGCGATCAACCTCGGCTGGAAGCTCGCGATGGTGGTGCGCGGCGAGGCGCCCGAGGCCCTGCTCGACAGCTACGACGCCGAGCGCCTGCCGGTCGGGCGCCGCCTGCTCGAGGTGACCGACCGGATGTTCGGGGTGCTGGCGACCTCCAGCCGGCCGCTGCTCGCGCTGCGCAACCTGCTGGTGCCCTTCCTGGCGCCCGCGCTGCTGGCCTCGCGCCACCGCCGGGAGAAGGCCTTTCGCTTCGTCTCCCAGCTCGCGATCCGCTACCGCAAGAGCCCGATCGTCGCGCCGGACCGCGAGGCCTGGGCGGAGGGTCCCGGGCCCGGCGAGCGGGCCTGCGATGCGCCTTTCGGCGACGGCACGCTGCTCGCGGCGCTGCGCGACGGCGACCACCGCCTGCTCGTCTTCGGCGCGGACGCCTTCCACGCGCCGCTGCCGCCCTGGGTCCGTCCGCTGATCGTGCCGGCCGAGGCGCGCGTGCTGTGGCGCCGCTATGGCATGACGGCCGCCGGGCTGTACCTCCTGCGCCCGGATCGGCACGTGGCGTTCCGCGCGCGGAGCCTCGATCCCGCTCCGCTCCTCGCCTTCCTGGCGACGACTTATGGCTGGCGGGGTTGACCTGACCCGCATTAAACTATAAGATAAGGTTAAGTTGGAGTTGGATTTCCTTAACCTTGTCAGCGGGAGGGTCGAAGATGACCGCACGCACCGCCACCGGCATCCGCCGCGGCACCCGTAGCATCGGGGTCGTCGCGCTGGCCCTCGCCCTCGCGGCCTGCGGCGTGGGCCCCCGCGCCCAGGCGCCCGTCCGCCCGGCCGCCGTCAAGGCCGCGAACATCGAAATCGACATGAACGGCTTCATCGGCGACGCGTTCGCCCGCGCCGACGTCGATCGCGACGGCGCGCTCTCGGGCCGCGAGTCGAGCCTCGACGCCGCGCAGTTCCGCGCGCTGGACCGCGACGGGTCGGGCGCGATCGAGCGCGCCGAGTGGGGCCACCGGCTGCCGCTCGCCGAGGCCGAGGCCCAGCTCGGGCCGTTCCGGCCGATGGTGGACGAGGTGCGCAAGCAGCTCGATGCGGACGGCGATCGCGCCGTCACGGGCGCCGAGCTGCGCCGCTGGGCTTCGCGCGACACCCGCTACGACCCGCTGCGCGCCACGGCGCTCGAGGCCGCGCGCAAGATCGGCGACGCCGACGGCGACGGCCGGCTCACGGGCCGCGAGTTCGATCGCTTCTACGTGGCCCTGGGCGGCGTCGAAGACAATGGCCGCGGGCTGTTCTCGAAGATCGTGAACGCCGCGTTGGGTGGCTACCTGGCCGTCACGAGCCGCATCGCCTTCGAGAAGGCCTGCCACCCGGGCCGCAAGCCCGTCTCGATGACGCCGGCGAAGTTCGGCCTGCCCTTCGAGGAGATCGCCTTCCGCACCGAGGATGGCCTGAAGATCCGCGGCTGGTTCATCCCGGCCCGCACGCCGACCGAGCACACGGTGATCGCCTACCACGGCATCGACGACAACCGCGGCAGCTACGTGCGGCAGGGCCAGGTGGCCATGCTCAACCCGTACGTCAACCAGCTGGTGGTCGATATCCGCAACCAGGGCGACAGCGAGGGCGATCGCACGACCTTCGGCTTCCATGAGGGCAAGGACGTGCAGGCCGCCTACCGGTACCTGCAGGACCGCGGGATCAATTCCGCGATGGTCTACGGCATGAGCCTGGGCGGCGCCACCGCGATCCGCGGCGCGGCGATCGTGCCGCAGCTCAAGGGCTGCATCGACGACTGCACCTACGCCACGGTACAGCAGGCCTTCACGGGCTTCATCTCGCTCACCTTCATCCCCTGCCCCGTGCTGATCGCGGCGGCCACGGTCGAGCGCGCCAACCGCGAGTTCGACATCGACATGCGCGCCACCGAGCCGATCAGCCAGGTCGCCCAGATCGCGCCGCGCCCGCTGCTCATCATCCACGGCGCCCAGGACATGAACATTTCGCCGGAGAACAGCAAGCTGCTTTTCGACGCCGCCGGCGCAGGCTTCGACAAGGAGCTCTGGTTCGCGCCGGGCGCGGGCCACGCCGTGAGCGCCGTGGTGCAGCCCAAGGAATACGAGAAGCGCCTGGTCGGCGCCGTGACCCGCGCGTTCGGCATCAGCGGCCCGCCGGCCCCGGTGCCGCTGCCCATGCCCGTGATCATCCAGCCAGGCACGATTGGCGGCTGAGCCGGCGCCTTGCCCCGTGACGCTGGAGCTGTCCGCCGCCGAGGCGTTCCTGGCCGGGTTCCACGACGCCCAGGTGGCCCCGCCGGCAGGCGGGCTTTAACCTGGGGCGCATGGCCCCCTTTGATTCTGATTAACCCACTCTTAATCTGCGCCGGGTCGTTTTGACAGTCCTCTGATAGTGCGCAAACGGATTCACTACTCGGCGGTGGTCACCGTCCCGTGAGTTGAGAGTCCCGAGTGGTAAAGGAGTCCCCCATGTCGCGCATCGCCCTGACCTGCACCCCCGCCGAGTTCCTGGCCGCCAACTTCCCGGCCGCCCCCCGCACCTTCCGCCCGGCGATGGCGCTGGCCGCCGCCGCCGACGACGTCGGCGCCACGGAGGTTGCCGAAGCGGCGCTACGCTGCGCCATCAAGGCCGCCCGTTACGCCCACCAGCTGCGCGCCGTCGCGAGCTTCGCCGCCTGGCGCGGCTACCCGCTCGCCGCCGAGGCCGCGTTCCTCGCCGAGCTCGCGCGCTGCGTCGAGGGTGAGCGCGCGCTGGCGATCGCCGTCGCCGCCGAGTCGCTCGGCTACAAGGCCGTCGCGATCAAGGCCAACGAGCGCGCCGACCGCCGCGCGATGATCGGCCGCACCCGCGCCCTGGCCCGCCACAACGTGGCCCGCCTGCGCGCCTCGAAGGCCGCCGACCGTCCGGCCACGATCCGCTGGGCTGACCTGCCGCGCCTGATCGAGGCGGCGATCGCCGAGGCTGGCCTGCCCCGCCCAACCGCCGCCGTCGCCCAGGCCGCCTAGCGATCGCTCAGGGCGCAGGTTTCCAGGCCCTCACCACCCCCAGGGCCGCCGTCTTGGCGCCGTCCTGGTCCGTGATCAGCGACTGACCCACCACCGTCAGGATCGCGGATGTCACCGCGCTGATCCGATCGACCTGATCGATGCCCGTGCCGGCCTCGGTGCGCGCGTCGAACGAATCGAAGACGACCTGGGCCTTCTTGTACGAGCCCCACATGTCGCGCACATAGTACTCCGCCACCATCACGTCGCCCACGTCCGCGGGCTTCTTCACGTCCAACGGCGGCGTGCGGCCGGCGTTCAGGGCAGTGAACCAAGGGAGCTTCGCCATGAAGTTCGGGTCCTGAGCGAGCTTCTGCGCCGCCCCCTCGCGCAGGCCCTCGAGCGCCACCGCCAGGCCGGTGAGCGCAGGTTCGTCGGGCCACTTCCACAGGGTGTTCGAGGTCTTCGTCACCACGATCGTGTCGAGGTCCACCGGGGCCATGGCCGTCTCGATGATCCGTCGCGCCATGCGATGCACCTCGGCCGGCGGGGCCTTGTCGAGCCCAACCTTCTCGGCCTCGGCGCGGAACTCGCGCACCAGGCCGAGCATGAGCTCCTGCAGCCCCGGCGGCGCGCCGATCCAGGCGGTCGTGAGCGCGCGCGTGGTCTGCTCCGGATCCTGCGTCGTCAGGAACTCGCCGAACTTGCCGGCAAAGGCGTCGAACAGGTAGCGCGTGGCGAGCGAGGTGTCCTCATCGACGCGGGTCGCGGCCGCGGCTTTCGGCGCCGTGATGACGTCGTAGGCCAGGCGCGTGTCGGCCGACGCGCCCGCCGCGCGCGGGAAGCGCACGCGTACCAGCACGTTGCCCTGGAGCGCGGCCGGCACGAAGACCTCGTAGGCGCCCGCGGCGTCGGTGTAGATCGCGTGCACGGGCGCCCCCGCGGCGTCTTCGCCGATCGCGACTGGCACGCCGTCGCGCAGCGAGACCACGCCGAGCACGGCGCCCGCGGCGGGCAGGATCGCCCCCACCGCCGGGACCTGGGTGAGCGCGTACGCCTCGGACCCGAGCCTCCCGCCGTATGCGGCGACGGCGCCGGCCCCGTTGTTCGCGATCACGCTCCCGCCGTTGTTCGTCACGATGCCCGCGCCGCCGTCCGAGATCAGCGCCCCGCCGTTGTTCGCGATCAGGCTGCCGCCGTTGTTCGCGATCAGCCCGCCGCCGTTGTTCGAGAGCAGCCCAGCCGACCCCGCGGCGACGATCGCGCCGCCGTTGTTGGCGACGATCGCGGCCCCGCTGCCGACGGCGTAAGACGCGTCGATGGTGACGGTGCCGCGCAGGACGAGCATCTCGCCGGGCGGGCGCTTGAGCGGCGCGGGCGGCGCCGACGTCGGGCCGGCGGTCGGCTCGAGCGTGGCGCGTGGCGAGGTCTTCGGCGCCGTGGAGGCCTTCTTGCGCAACGCATCGGCGGCCGTGACGGGCTTCGCAGGCGGTGGCGCCGGGCAGCCGGCCGCGAGCAGGGAAACGAGTAGCGCCGCGACCAGGCGGAGGCGAGCGACGGGCGGCGTCACGGGCGCATATAGACGGCCTGGAGCTCCGTATAGAAGTCCAGGACGTAGCGGCCCATCTCGCGGCCGCCGTGGCCGGAGTCCTTCACGCCGCCGTAAGGCATCTGGAGCTCGCTGAGCGTGGTCGGGCAGTTGATGTGCAGGATGCCCGCGTCCATCGTCTCGGCGTAGGCCAGCGCCGATGCGACGTCGCGCGTGTAAACGGACGAAGCCAGGCCGTAGGGCAGGCGGTTCGCGAGGGCCACGCCGTCCGCCAGGCCCTCGCACGGCACCAGGGTGATCACCGGGCCGAACATCTCCTCGCAGTTGACCGCGTGGTCGGCGTCGAGGCCGGCGATCAGCGTCGGACGCATGTAGAAGCCGTGCGCGAAGTCGCCGTCCGCCGGGACGTCGCCGCCCGCCAGGATGCGCGCGCCGTCCGCGCGGGCGCGGTCCACGTAGCCCATCACGCGCTCGCGGGCGGAGCGCTCCACGAGCGGGCCCATGGCGTTCGCGGGGTCGAGGCCGGGGCCGACGGCGATCGCCTTCGCCTTCGCCACCAGCCGGTCGGCGAGCAGGTCGTGCACCTCGCGGGCGACGAACACGATGCTGTTCGCGTTGCAGCGCTGGCCCGTCACCGACCAGCCGCCCACCGCCACGTCGGCCGCGGCCCTGTCGAGGTCGGCGTCGGCGAGGATGATCGCGGGGTTCTTGCCGCCCATCTCGAGCTGCACGCGGGCGAAGCGTGCCGCGGCCTGCTGGTTGATCAGGCGCCCGACGGCCGTCGAGCCCGTGAACGAGATCGCGCGGACGTCCGGGTGGCCCACCAGCGCCTCGCCGGCCGCCTCGGCGCCAAAGACCACGTTGAAGACGCCAGCCGGGCAGCCGGCCTCTTCGAAGATCTCGGCCAGGATCACGGCGCAGAGCGGCGAGAGCTCGGACGGCTTGAGGACGACCGTGTTGCCCGCAAGCAGCGCCGGGCCGGCCTTGATGGTCGGGATGTTCACGGGGAAGTTCCAGGGCGTGATGAGGCCGACCACGCCGAGCGGGCGCCGGCGCGTGTAGTTGATGCCGCCGGACTCGGAGGGCAGCATCTCGCCGGCGTAGCGCCGGCCCTCGCCCGCCAGGAACTCGAGGTAGCCGATCGCCCGCTGCACCTCCTGGCGCGCCTCGCCGAGCGCCTTGCCCTCCTCCCAGGTCATGGCCTGGGCGAGCTCCTCCAGCCGGCGGGCCATGATCAGGCTCGCCGCCAGCAGCACCTTGCCGCGCGCCACCGAGCCGAGCGCCTTCCAGGCCGGGAAGGCGCGCTTCGCGGCCGCGACGGCGGCCGCCACGTCGGCCGCCTCGGAGAGCGGGAAGGTGCCCACGAGCTCGCGCTCATCGGCCGGGTTGCGGCGCTCGAAGGTGGTGCCGGAGGCGGCCGGCCGCCACTCGCCGTCGATGCGGTTGCCGATGAAGGCGCCGCGGCGAGCGGCGAGGGCGTCGTGCAAGGTGTAGGACGTGGTCGTCATCGGTTTCCTCCGGCTTCGAGGGCGCTGGCTGAAGTCTCATACCCAGCCACCCCCAACCGCGCCCGGGGCAAGAGAGCTGCCGATCAGTGCGGGGTGTAGTGGTACGCGTCGTACGCCACCATACCGCTGCCGAGCTGCTCGACGCGATAGCCGACGCCCTCGAAGCCGACGTCCGCCGTCAACCGGAACCACCGGCCGTCGGGCACGCCCACGAAGCCCAGCGTGCGCACCGAGGTCTCGGCCCAATCGGCGCGCGTCAGCGTGACGGGCTCGGTGTCGACGTGTTCGGGCACGCCGGCGCGCCGCGTGAAGGCCTTCGTGGCCACGAGCTTCCCGCCCACGAACGTGACGCGTTGAGCCCGCACCTGGCGCATGGTCTTGCCGCCCGGGTTCCAGGTGGGCTCGCCCACGAACAGGTCGACGATCTCGGGCTGGCGCGGCGCGTGGTAGCGGTGGACGAAGACCAGCGTGTGCTTTCCCTTCTGGGCCCGCGCGGCCGTCAACAGCGCGTCGACGGACGCGCCTGCGCCCGCCGGAACTGGCGCGCTGCCTACCAGCCGGTGGTCGGGTGAAAGGCCGCGGACGACCAACACGGGCTCATCCGCCGGCACCTCGCCCTTGAGCGCCACGACCCGCGGCGGTGCGTCCGGGCCGCGCGTGAGCAGCCCCGCCCTGGCGTAGCCCGGCGTCCCGCGCCGCGAGACGGCCATGATCGTCGCCCGGCCCGGCTTGCGGCCCTCCGCGAAGAACGGGACGACCTCGTTGACGCCGACCGTCGGTGCGCCGTCGAACTCCGCGAGCCAGGGCCCCCAGCCGTAGAGCGTGCGCGGCCCGAACAGCGGGTCGGGTCGCTCGGGCACCGCGGCGGCCCGGCTCGCCGGCACGATGGCCAAGAGGACCGTCAGAAGCAGCTTCTCCAGCACGTTTATCGATCCGTCGTCATGTCTATCGATCCATCGCCACGATCAGGCGGCGCCAGGTATTGCCGGTCGCCACGTAGAAGAGGTAGCGCACGGGCCACAGGTAGCCCACGCCGGGCCCCCATATTTCATCATGCAGCGCGAGAAACGTCTCGGGCTGGACCACCAGCGTCGGCCCCTGGGCGATCGGCCAGTGGCGGTGGGCGAAGCCCTGCCCGTCGCCGAGCCAGGTCCACTTCGCGTCGGCCGACATCTTGTTCGGGAACGCCGAGAGCGCGCGCAGGCTGCCCGTGCGCGTGGCATGCGGGTCCACGGCGACCAGCGCGAGCGGCTTGCGCTGGCCGGCGGCCTGCAGGAAGCGCAGCGGCGTGCCGTAGCGCAGGCGCACGGCCGCCGGGTAGAGGCCCGAGCGGTCCACGTAGACCGTGCCGCGCGGCGGGTGCCAGGCGGGCCGGGGCTTCGGTTTCGGCTTCGGGGTCGCCCTGGGCCGGGGCGCCGCCGTCGGCGCCGCCGACGGGGAGGTGAGCGCGGGCGGCGGCCGGCGTGGCGTGCGCGGGTTCGCGCCGGGCCGGGGCGCGTAGTCCTGGTAGGTGGGCGTCGGCGTGGCGCCGGGGATCGGCAGCACGGGCGGCGTGGCGAGCTGGGCGACCAGGAGGAAAGGGAGGAACATGGTGTACGGTCCACGGACTTGGGTGGGATTTCTGGGCAGGGGTTCGGCCGCCTGGTATGATGACGGACCGAACCGCCGCAACCTTGCGCATCACGGAGGATTCCCGCGAATGGCCACCACCGCCGGTGAACTCGACAACGCGACCGCCAAGCTCGACGAGGGCGTCGAGATGACAGGCGGTGAGCTGATCGCGGAGTATCTGATCCGCGAGAAGGTCCCCTACGTCGTCGGCATACCCGGCCACGGCATCCTCCCCACGGTCGATGCCTTCGTCGACCGCAAGGACCGCATCACGGCGCTGCAAGCCGTCCACGAGCAGGGCGCCATGCACGTCGCGGACGCCTACTACCGCGCGAGCGGCCAGCCTTTGGCCGTCTTCACCTCGATCGGCCCCGGCGCCGTGAACACGGCGATGGGCGTGGCCCAGTGCTTCATCGACTCGACGCCGGCCTTCGTGATGACCGGCTCGGTGCACACCCATATGCGGGGCCGCGCGGTGCTCCAGGAGATCGAGCGCACGCAGTGGATGAACAACGCGCGCATCCTCGAGCCGATCGTGAAGCGCTACTGGCAGGTCTCGCACACGGACCAGCTGCCGTACGTCATGCACCGCGCCTTCAACCAGATGATGGGCGGCCGCCGCGGCCCCGTGCTGCTCGACCTGCCGATGGACGTGCAGGCCGACAGCGCGAAGATGGTGGTGCCGAACCCGAACGAGCGCGAGGTCAACGGCCGCTCGCGGCCGGACGCGCTGGAGGTCGAGCGGGCGGCCAAGCTGCTCTGGAACGCCAAGCGCCCCGTGCTGCTGGTGGGCGGCGGCGTGATCACCGCGGAGGCCCACGAGGAAGTCCGCCAGCTGGCCGAATACCTCGGCCTGCCGATCGTCACCACCTCGATGGGCAAGGGCGCGATCCCCGAGGACCACGAGCTGAACGCCTGGGCCAACGGCGACCTCGGCTCGATCTCCGGCAACACGCTCTGCCGCACGGCCGACGTGCTGCTCGCGGTGGGTTGCCGCTTCACGGACCGCTGCGCGAGCTCGTATCGGCATGGGGTCACCTTCACGATCCCCGGCACCAAGCTGATCCACCTGGACATCGATCCGACCGAAATCGGCAAGAACTACCCGGTCGACGTGGCGCTGGTCGGCGATGCCCAGGCCGGCATGCGCGACCTGATCGAGGCCACCAGGGCCCACGGCAAGGCGAAGGCCTACCGCGAGACCGCGTACTTCGCCGAGCTGCAGAAGCTCAAGGCCGAGTGGGACCTGATGCTTTCCACCGTGCGCGACACGGACATCAAGCCCATGACGATTTCCCGCGCGCTCAAGGAGCTGCGGGCCGTGCTGAACCGCGATGCGATCGTGGTGACCGGCGCCGGCCTGCCGCAGAGCCAGGTGTACCAGGAGTTCCCGGTCTACGGGCCGCGCCAGCACATCACCAGCGGCGGCTTCTCGACGATGGGCTTCACGGTGCCTGGCGCGATCGGCGCGAAGCTCGCCAAGCCGGATACCCAGGTGGTGGGGATCGACGGCGACGGCTCCTTCCTGCAGACCTGCCAGGAGCTGCAGATGGCCGTGCAGTACGACATCCCGATCGTGATGCTGGTGCTCAACAACTTCGGCTGGCAGTCGATCAAGAACCTCCAGACGCGGGCCTACGGCGCGGACCGGGTGCTGGTCACGCCCTTCGAGAAGAAGGACGGCACGCCGTACTCGGCCAACCTCGCGGACCTCGCGAAGGCCTTCGGCTGCTACGCCGAGCGCATCGAGGACCCGGCGGACGTGGGCCCCGCCATCAAGCGGGCCTTCGCCTCGGGCCGGCCGGCCGTGATCGAGGCGCTGGTCAACCGCGAGATGCCGTGGTGCGGCCTCACGGCGACCGGCTGGTGGGACGTGCCGGTGCCCACCTACCTCAAGGAGCAGCGCGCCGCCTACGACGCCGCGCGCGCCGAGGAGGTGCTCCGGTGACCGCCCCCCACTTCCTGCGCTACGGCACCGTCCCGATCCTCTGGAACAACGACGACGTGCCAGAGCTGACGCCGCCGGTGCCCTTCGAGCAGGTGCTCGACGAGATCGCGCTCGCGGGCTTCGCGGGCACCGAGCTCGGCACCAACTACCCGCGCGACGCGAAGGTGCTCAAGCAGGCGCTGCATGACCACGGGCTGGTGCTCTCGGGCGCGTACTACTGCCCCGGCCTGACCGAAGGCGAGGGCGTGGCGACCGCGCTCAACGACGTGAACGGCTTCCTGGATTTGCTGGCCGAGGTGGGCTGTACGGCGCTGATCGTGGCGGAGCCCGTCGTGGCCGAACGCGCGCGCGTGGCCGGCCGCGTCAACGAGGCCGGCGCGCGCACGCTGCGCGACGAGGAGTGGGAGAACCTGGCGGGCGCGCTCAACGAGCTGGGCGCGCGCTGCAAGGAGCGTGGCCTGTTCCTCGCCTTCCACAACCATGCCGGCACTTACGTCGAAACGCCGACCGAGCTCAAGAAGCTCATGAACCTGACGGACCCCACGCTCGTGGGGCTGTGCCTCGACACCGGCCACTACACCTACGGCGGCGGGGACCCGGTCGCGGCGATCGACACCTACCGCAACCGCCTGCGCTACGTGCACCTCAAGGATCTCGACATGGGCGTCAAGGAGACCTGCGTGCGCCAGGGCCTCGACTTCAAGGAGGCGCTGCGCCGGCGCGTGTTCACCGAGCTCGCGCGCGGCGGCGCCAACTTGCACGACGTGGCCTCGAAGCTGCTCGAGGTCGGCTACGAGGGCTGGGTGGTGGCCGAGCAGGACACCAGCAAGCTCCCGCCCTTGAAGGCCGCCCAGGAGAACCGCCAGGCCCTCTCGATCCTCTTCGAGAAGGCGCCCCAGGAGGCCTGACCGCATGAAGCGTTACCGCATCGCGTTGCTCCCCGGCGACGGCATCGGCCAGGAGGTCCTGCCGCCCGCCTGCGGCGTGCTCGACACGGTGGCGCAGGCTTCCGGCTTCGCGCTCGACTACGTCGGCTTCGACTGGGGCTGCGACCACTTCCTCGCCAACGGCCGCATGATGCCGGTGGATGCGCTCGACACCCTGCGCGGCTTCGACGCGATCTTCCTCGGCGCGGTGGGCGATCCCGCGCGCGTGCCGGACCACATCTCCTTGCGCGAGATGCTGATCGCGATCCGCCAGGGCTTCGATCAGTACGTGAACCTGCGCCCCGTGCGCCTGCTGCCCGGCACCAACGGGCCGTTGCGCGCGGTGGCGACCAAGGACATCGACATGATTTGCGTGCGCGAGAACTCCGAAGGCGAGTACGCGGGGCTGGGCGGCCGCTTCAAGAAGGGCACGCTCGACGAGGTGGCCGAACAGACCGCCGTGTTCACCCGCAAGGGCACCGAGCGCATCTTGCGCTACGCCTTCGAGATCGCGCGCAAGCGGCCGCGCAAGAAGCTGGCCTCGGCCACCAAGTCGAACGCCTGCCAGCACAGCATGGTCTTCTGGGACGACATCACCGACCTCGTCGCGAAGGACTACCCGGACGTCGAGGTCACGCGCTACCACGTCGACGCGCTGGCCGCGCGCATGATCACGCACCCGCACACGCTCGACGTAATCGTGGCCTCGAACCTCTTCGGCGACATCCTCACGGACATCGGCGGCGCGCTGCAGGGCAGCCTGGGCGTGCCCGCGAGCGCCAACCTCGACCCCGAGCGGCGCTTCCCTTCGATGTTCGAGCCCGTGCACGGTTCGGCGCCGGACATCGCCTTCAAGGGCATCGCGAACCCGATGGCCGCCGTTTGGGCGGGCGCGATGATGCTCGAGCACCTCGGCGAGGTCCAGGCGGCCGATACGGTGATGAATGCGCTCGAGCGCGTGTCGGCCGGCGGCGAGGTCCGCACGCCGGACCTCGGTGGCACCCACACCACCACCCAGATGGCCGACGCGCTCGTGGCGGCGGTCAAGCTCCAGCTTTCCAGCGCCCGCGGCAAATATAATTAAGGAGGCTCCTGCGCGATGAGCGACATCATGATCAAGGCAGACCTCCAGACGCTGCGCGCCCGCGCGCGCGATGCCCGCCGGCTGATCCTCCAGACCGTGAAGATCGCCCAGGCCGGGCATGTGGGCGGCCCGATGTCGGCCTGCGACCTGCTCGCCGCGCTCTACTTCCATGAGCTGCGCGTCGATCCTACCAGGCCCGATTGGGCCGGGCGCGATCGCTTCGTGCTCTCGAAGGGCCACTGCGCGCTGGCGCTGTATGCGATGCTCGCGCTGCGCGGCTTCTTCCCGGTCGAGGAAATGGCGACCTTCGACCGCGTGGACGCGCGGCTGCAGGGCCACCCCGACGTCACGCGCCTGCCCGGCCTCGATATGTCGACGGGCTCGCTCGGGATGGGCCTCTCGGCCGGCATCGGCATGGCGCTCGGCGCCCGGCTCAAGGGCCAGGACTTCCGCACCTACGTGATGCTCGGTGACGGCGAGTGCCAGGAGGGCCAGATCTGGGAGGCCGCTCAGGTGGCCGCGCGCTACGGCCTCGACAACCTGGTCGCGATCCTCGACCACAACCGCCTGCAACAGTACGGCTGGAAGGCAGGCTCGGGCCAGCAGGACCCGCTCGAGAAGCCGGGTCCGCGCTTCCGCAGCTTCGGCTGGCACGTCATCGAAATCAACGGCCACGACATGGACGCGATCCTGGGCGCCTACGCCGAGGCGCGGCGCGTGACCGGCAAGCCCGTGATCATCGTGGCCGAGACCACCAAGGGCATGGGCGTGTCCTTCATGATGGACAACCCGGACTGGCACGCCAAGCCGCCGAGCGACGAACAGCTCGCGACCGCCCTCAACGAGCTGGGCGGCGACATCACGATCGCCCCCGTGCCGTGCGACGCATACTGGCATCCGCCGCACCGCCACCCGCTCCCCGCGGTCGGCGAGACGCTGCGCTGGACGCCCGTGACGGACGGCCCCGCGCTCGCCCAGCGCGACGTGTTCGGCCAGACGCTGATCGCGCTCGGCCGCGAGTACCCCGAGCTCGTGGTGCTCGATGGCGACCTCGCGAACTCGACCAAGGCGGATCTCTTCGCGGACGCGATCCCTGAGCGCTTCTTGCAGATGGGCATCGCCGAGCAGAACATGGTGAGCGTGGCCGCGGGCCTCGCGACCACCGGCCTGGTGCCCTGGCTCAGCACCTTCACGGCCTTCATCGTGAAGCGCGGCGCGGACCAGGTGCGCGTGCAGGTCGCCCAGACCCACGCCACCGTGCGGCTGGTCGGCTCGTACTCGGGCCTGCTCACGAACCGCACGGGCAAGAGCCACCAGTCGATCGCCGACCTCACGGTGATGCGCGCGATCCCCGACATGGTGGTGGTGGCGCCCGCGGACGGCGTCGAGGCGCGCCTGGCGATGAACGCGTTGCAGACCTACCAGGGCCCCTCGTACTTGCGGCTCAACCGCGAGCCCGCGCGGGCGATCTTCGACGACGGCTACCACTTCGAGATCGGGCGCGGCGTCGTGCTGCGCGAAGGCGCGGACGTCGCGATCATCAGCACGGGCGTGCAGAGCGGCCGCGCGCTCGAGGCCGCCGAGCTGCTCGCGGCCGAAGGCATCCAGGCGCACGTGCTGCACCTGCCCACCGTGAAGCCGCTGGACGAGGCGGCGATCGTGGCGGCGGCCAGGGCCGCCGGCCGCGTGCTCGTGAGCGAGGAGCACACGATCGTCGGCGGCCTCGGCTCGGCGGTCGCCGAGGTGCTCGGCGAGCGCTTCCCGGTGCCCGTGAAGCGCCATGGCCTGCCCGACGCCTTCGCGGAGTCCGGCGCGGACGCCGACCTGCTCGAGAAATACGGCCTGACGGCGAAGCACGTGGCGGCGGCCGCCAAGGCCTGGATCGCGGAGGGCCGCAAGTGACCGTCCGTTCGGGCCTGCTGGTCAAGCCGACGCCCACAGCGACCGGCGAGCAGCTCGTGCTCACGCCCGCGATCGCCGGCTGGGAGCTGATCGGCCTGACCGCCGTGAAACTCGCGGCAGGCTCGCGCTGGAGCCACGTGAACGATGGCGTCGAAGCCTGCCTGGTGGTGCTCGGCGGCACGCTCGACGTGAGCTTCGACGACGGCTCGGCGTTTCTCGGCGTCGGCGAACGGGCGAGCGTCTTCGAGGGTCCGCCGCACGCGGTTTACGTGCCGGTCGCCGCGCGCGTCGGCGTGGTCGCGCGCACGCCGGTGGAGTTCGCCTACTGCACGGCCCAGGCCGATCAGCGCTTCCCGGCGCACCACATCACGCCGGCGCAGGTCGGCATCGAGCTGCGCGGCGACGGGAACGCGCTGCGCCAGATCCACCACCTCTTGAAGCCGGATTTCGCGGCCCAGCGTTTGTTGATCGTCGAGGTCTTCACGCCGTCGGGCAACTGGAGCAGCTACCCGCCCCACAAGCACGACGTCCATGAGATGCCCGGCGAGGCCGACCTCGAGGAGATCTATTACTACAGGATGAGCAAGCCCGAGGGTTACGCCATCCAGCGGGTCTATTCGGGCGACGGCGGCCTAGACGAGACGCTGACCGTGCGGGACGGGGAGATCGTGCTGATCCCGGAGGGCTACCACCCTGTCGTGGCCCCGCCGGGCTACGACGTGTACTACCTGAACGTCCTGGCAGGCTCGGCCCGCTCGATGGCCGCGACGGACGACCCCGCGTACGGATGGGTGCGGGGGACGTGGAAGTCGCACGCGGGCGAGCCGCCGCTCTTCCCGGCGCGGTGAGCGGGATGCGACGCGTACCCCTCACCGGTGCCGGGCGACTCGCCTGGCTCGGCGGGCTCCTGATGCTCGCCGGCTGCTACGGTCCCCCAGGCGGATCGCAGCCCGCCCCCGTCGGGATGACGGCCGCGGGGCCTGACTTGTCAGCCGTGGCCGCATCATGCACTCGCGTCGAGCCGCCCAAGGCACCCACAGTGGGCACCGCCAGGCAAGGCCGCTACAACAGCCAAAACCTGCCGAACGGCTGGGATGCGTTGTCGGACGAGTCGGCCATCACGCGGGCGATAGCGGAGCGGGAAACCGGAGCCGAATGGCCATGCTTCGTGAAGTTCTATCCCGGGGCCGCGACCACTTACCTCGTTACAAAGCAGCCAGGTTGAAGTTCGGGTCGGCCGCCGCCGATAGATCGCTCGGCCGCTCCCCGCTCCTGGACCTTTACCGATGCCCCTGGACCCCGCTCCTTCCAAGCCCCTGATCGCCTTGCTGGCCGCCGGCCTGCTGCTGGCCTTTGCGCCGCCGGGCCTCGCGGATCCGGCGTCCGACGCCGCGCTGATCCGCGCGGTCTACAACGGCGATCTCAAGGCCATGCAAGACGCCCTGCGCGCGGGCGCGAGCTTCAACGCACGTGACGAGAACGGCTACACGCCGCTGCACTGGGCGTCCTTCCGCGGCTATGGGGTGCTGGCCGGCTACATGCTCGATCGCGGCGCCACGGCGGACGTGCCGGACCAGAACGGCTACACGCCGCTCATGCTCGCGGCCTTCAATGGCCACGACACCGTCGTGCGGCTGTTGCTCGCGCGCGGCGCGAGCCGCGAGCGCCGCAGCCAGGACGGCTTCACGGCCTGGGACTATGCGAAGGCCCAGGGGCACGTGGCCCTGCTGCCGCTGCTGCGCCCGCGGCCCGGCGTGACGGCGCCGACCCTGGTCTACACCCCGCGGCCGGTGGCCAGCGCGCCGTGGGCTGCGGCCTCGCCCGGCACCGAGCCCCAGCCCGAGTGGCTGGTGATGCCGACGGCGAGCCCGCAGGCCACGGCGTCGCCGACGCCCTCACCCTCACCCTCACCCTCGCCCTCACCATCGCCCTCGCCCTCGCCGAGCCCGGTGGCGGCGCCCTCCGTCGCGCCGGGCGGGCCCGCCAACGAGTTCGAGGCGGTCGCCGGCGTGCACCTCTCGCGGCTCAGCTTCCCGATCGCCGGCATCCACTACCGGCGATCGCTCCACGACTGGTTCTCGCTGCGCCTCGGCGCCGAATACGGTCGCACCCAGGCGAGCAAGACCGGCGCGCTCGAGCTGGGCTTCATGCGGCTGAACGCCGCGCTGCTCACCAACGGCTGGCTCTACGTCGGCGGCGGTGCCACGCATATCACGCTCGGCACGCTCTACGCGGGCGGCTACAACCCGAGTGCGGTGAGCTGGGACGCGATCGCAGGGCTGCGTGGCGGGCTGGGGCCGTTGGCCGCGACCGGCGAGTTCAGGTTCGGGGTCGGTGGGCCGAGCACGGTGACGGGCGGGCTCGGCCTGCGGTTCTGACGCCTGCGCCCGCACCCGCCCAATCCCTAAGGCTTGGCCAAGGCCAGCTAAAGAAAGCCCTGTAACCTGCCCGGCGACGTGGTTCCAGCGGCAGACTTAACCCAGACTTACCGCAAGCCCGCCGCCCGATCGCTGGACAACGCACCTCGGAGAATCGGGAGAGGTAGAAACGGCCGTTGTCCCAGGCGTCATGCGGGTCGCGTGCGCGGGTACGATGTCGCCGTCCGGTAAGGAGCTCGTCCGCGCGGCGCCAGGCGCCCCGACGAGGAGGAGGCACGATGACTCACAGCGTCACGCACACCAACAACGCCAACAAGAACCGGCAGGCGCCCGCCGGCGGCGCGGCCCGGCCCAGCATCGCCGATCCCGTGCCCAACTGGCGGAACCACATCACGTCGGGCCAGGGCCACCGCGAGAGCCCCGGCGGCATCGGCTCGACCGAGCACCATGGCATCGACATCGGCGTGCCCAGCGGCACCCCGGTCCAGTCCGTGAAGGACGGCAAGGTCGTCTTCGCCGGCGACGGCGGCGGCTACGGCAACCTGGTCGTGGTCGAGCACGCGGACGGCACCTTCACGAAGTACGCCCACCTTTCCGCGATCAACACCCAGGTCGGCGCGTCCGTGAATGCCGGCGACGTGATCGGCAAGGTCGGCTCGACCGGCAACTCGACGGGCCCGCACCTGCACTTCGAGGTGCGCAAGGGCGATTACAACAACGGCGCGGTCCTCGACGCCGAGGCCTACCTCGCGGGCTCCGAGAGCGTCGCGGCGGCCGCGAGCGGCCCCGGGCAGAGCTTCGCCGGCAGCTCCAACTCGGTCGGCGGCGGCGGCTCGCCTTCCGGCCTCTCGCTCGGCAGCTCCGCGGGCGGCGGCTCGTCGGGTGGTGGCAGCTCAGCCGGCGGCGCGGCCGGCGGCGGCGCCGCGAGCAGCGCGCCCGCGGCGGGCGGCTCGACAGCCGCGCCCGGCGGCGGCTCTGCCGTGCCCTCGGGCAATTTCGCGGCCCTGCTCGAGAAGCTCCGTGCCATGGGCATCGACGAGGAGTACCTCAAGATGCTCGCCGAGAAGTACGGCGTATCGGTCGAGATGATCCTCGCCGTGATGATGCAGGAGTCCGGCGGCAACCCGGACGCCAAGAGCCCGGTGGGCGCGATGGGCTTGATGCAGCTGATGCCGGACACGGCGCGCGGCCTCGGCGTGGCGAACCCGTCCGACCCCAAGCAGAACCTCGAGGGCGGCGTGAAGTACCTCGGCCAGATGCTCAAGCAGTTCGGCGGCGACCAGACCAAGGCGCTCGCGGCCTACAACGCGGGCCCCGGCAACGTGCAGAAGTACGGCGGCGTGCCGCCCTTCGCCGAGACGCAGAAGTACGTCGCCAACATCTCGGCGAGCATGGGCAACGCGGCGGAGGCGCTCGCCTGAGCGCCGTTCGGCGGGCCTACAAGCCCAGCGAGACGTAGACCACGACCACGGTGGACCGTTCGCGGTCGCCACGCTCACGGCTCGACGCCGCGCGGCCGAAGCCCACGCCGAACTCCACCGCATCGCGCGCGCCGACCAGCGGCACCATGGCGCTCGGCTCGAACATCGAGGTGCCGCCCGGCTTCGGGCGGCGGCCCGCGCCGCGCCGGTCGAGCAGCGGGCGCAGGGGCGCAGGCACCAGCGCGGCGATCGCCGCCGGCACCGCGCGCTCAGCCCTCGCCCCCACGCGATACTCCGCGGACGCGGACGCGGACGCGGCCACGAGCTCGGTCGCGCCGGCCGGCACCGGCAGGAGCATGAGGGCGAGGAAGGCGAACGAGGCGAGGCGCATACCTCCCCTTGTCGCCGACCTGGCGACCGGCCTGCACCAAGCCCGGGTGAAGGTCCGATTAACTTTCAGCCTCATCGCCGAGCAGGTCCGGCTCGTCCTCCGGCCGCAGCATGCCGGGCACCAGCAGCTCCTCGGCGGCCAACAGCTCGCCGGCCTGCTGGGCAGCCGGCATCGGCGCCGCGTGCAGCGGCCGGTCGTCGAGCCACAACGCCGCCACGAAAGCCGCGACCGCCACGACCGCCCCGTAGGCGTACACGCGCGTCAAGGACTCGGCCAACGCGGCCCGCGCCGCCTCCACCATCCCGGGCGCGAGGTCCCCGACGCCGCCGGGCGCGAACAACACCTGCGGGTCCGGCCGGGCGGCCGCGGCGAGGTCCGGCAGGCGCGCGGCCAGGCCCGCGTCCACATGCAGCGTGAGCGCCGCGCCGAGGGCCGCGACGCCGAAGGTGCCGCCGATGCTGCGGAAGAACTGGACGAGGGCCGTGACCGAGCCCAGCTGGCTCCTCGGCACCGAGCTCTGGACGGCGAGCAGGAAGGCCGGGAAGGTGGCGCCGAGGCCACCGCCGAGCACCGTCACGATCAGCGCGACGGCGATCGCCCCCAGGCCGAGCGCCGCCGCTGCCGCGAGGCCGCTCGCCCCGACCAACGCGATCGCCAGGCCGCCGACCGCGAGGCCGCGCGTCCGGCCGCGCCGCGAGGCCAGCTGGCCGCTCAGCGTCGAGCCGGCCACCAAGCCGAGCATGAGCGGCGTGAGCAGCAGCCCCGCGTGGGTCGGGCTCATGCCGAGCACCCCCTGCGCGTAGAGCGGCAGGAACATCGTCTCGCCGAACAGCAGCACGCCCGAAAAGGCCGACGCCACCGCCGTGACGGTGAAGGTGCGGTTCGCGAAGAGCGCGAAAGGCACGATCGGCTCGGCCGCGCGGCGCTCGGCCCGGAAGAAGAACGCCGTGAAGGCCAGCCCGCAGGCCACCAGGCCGAGCACCGGCGCGCCGGTCCAGGCCAGGTACTTGCCGCCGAGGCTCGCCACGAGCAGCAACGGCGTGAGCGCCGCGACCAGCAGCGTGGCGCCGGCCCAGTCCACGCGCGGCGTCGCGAGCGCCCGGGCCGGCGGGGCCAGCGTGGCGAGCACCCAGGCGAGCGCGAACAGCCCCACCGGCACGTTGGCCCAGAAGGCCCAGCGCCAGCCCCAGTGGTCCGTGATCCAGCCGCCGGCGAACGGCCCGATCAGGCTCGAAACGCCGAAGGCCGCACCGATGTAGCCCTGCACCTTGCCCCGCTCGGCTGGTGGGTAAAGATCGCCGACGATCGCGAAGGCGATCGGGATGATCGCGCCCGCGCCGACGCCCTGGATCGCACGCACCGCGACCAGCTCCGGCATCGTGCGCGCGAAGCCGGCGAGCAGCGCACCAACCAGGAAGGTGACGATGCCGAAGACGAAGATCGGCCGGCGACCGAACTGGTCCGACAGCTTGCCCAGGATCGGCACGGCCACGGTGGAGGTGAGCATGTAGGCCGTGAAGACCCAGCTGTAGAGGGCCAGGCCGCCCATGGTCGCGATGATGCTCGGCATCGCCGTGCTGACCATGGTCTGGTTCAAGGAAGCCAGGAACATGGCGAGGAAGACGCCGAACATGACCAGCCCCGGCCGGACGGCGGGCGAGACGGGCTGGGCGTCGGCGGCGGTGGACATGCACTCTCCGGGGGGCGATGGGTCTGCTCGCCCCCCATCTTACCTGCTTGCCGCGCGCGGCCGCGAAAGGCTTGACGTCCGGGCCAGGCAGGCGATCATGGCGGAAGCCCGCCAGGAGGAACCCCGATGCCCCGTTCCCGCTTCGTCGTCCTCGTCCCCTTGCTGATCGCGGCGTGCCAGGGCACGCCCGCCACGCCGGGCGCCGTGATCACCCCGCCGCCGCCCGTGGCGGGCGCCTCGCCCGGCAGCGGCGCATGCGTCGCGCCGGCGGTCGTCCTGGACGCGGCGGGCAAGCCCACGGTGGTGAAGACCGGCTTCGCGCCTGGCGGCAGCGGCATCTGCGTGCCGGCCACCGATCTCGTCAGCCGGCCGACGGACGTCGTGAGCGTCGGCGGGGGCTACCGCGTCTCGCTCCTGAGCCCCGCCGGCCGGCCGGACTCCACCAACCCGACCGGCAGCCTGCGCGCGACCGTGCGGGCGTCGTCAGGTGGCCAGAGCCTGGTCGTCGACGCCGACGTGCGCTTCGTGCTGCTGCACGTCGAGATGGGCGGCGGGCACGGGTTCGACCCGAACGGGCTCGCGGCGACGCGCGACGGCGGTGCTTACGTGCTCGAGCCGGTGGCCTGGCCGATGGCCGGGATCTGGCTGGTGACGGTGATGATCAAGGCCGCGGGCGGCGCGGACCACGCGTACTTCGCCGTGGACGTGAAGTAACGTCACCCCACGGGGTCACTCGACCACCAGGGTGCCCATCATCCCGAGCTCCTCGTGGTTCAGGATGTGGCAATGGTAGACGCGTCGGCCCGGCTCGACGTCGAACTTCACGGCGAAGCGCACCCGCGCGCGGGCCGGCACGTTCACCGTGTCCTTCCAGGCGCGCTGCGGCTCGGGCACGCCGTCGCGGTCGAGCACCTGGAACTGCAGGCCGTGCAGGTGGAACGGGTGGGCCATGTCGGCGTCGTTGGCGATCGTCCAGACCTCCGTCGCGCCGCGCCGCGTGCGGATGTCCACGCGGTGGTGATCGTAGACCTTGCCGTCGATCCGGAAATCCAGCGTGAGCATGTTCTCGGTCAGCGTGAGCGTGCGCGCCATGGCCCCGGCGAGATCGATCGGGGGCACCGCGCGCAGCCTGGCCGGCAGCGCCGGACGCGTCTCCACGGCCGTGTCGCCGTAGCCCAGCGCGAAGAGCGGAAAGGCCGCGCCATGCGTATGACCGTGCCCGTCCACGGCAGGCGACGCGGCGGGAGTGTCCGGATCCGCCACCGCCACGGTCATCGCGCCGCGATCGATCGGCAGCGACTCGACCACCGCGGAGGCGAGGGGCGCCGCGGTCATGCGCACGAGGACCTCGGCGCGCTCGCCGGGCGCGAGCGGCACGGCGGTGGTCTCGACCGGCGTCTCGAAGAGCCCGCCGTCGGTCCCGACCTGCCAGAGCCGGTGGCCTTGCACGTGGAAGAGGTACTGGCGCGAGGCCGAGGCGTTGACCAGCCGCAGCCGGTGGAGCTCGCCGGGCCGCACGGCCAACAGCGGATGAACCTGGCCGTTCACCAGCACCGTGCTGCCCTCGAGGCCGTCGGCGCGATCCATGTTGGTGAGCGGGGCGAACTGCCCAGCTGCGTCCAGCTTGTGGTCCGTCAGCACGACCAGGTGCTCGGGCACGCCGGCCAACGGATCCACGGCGGGTCGCACGCGGATGGCGCCGACCAGGCCGCGCCCCACCTGCGCGACCGTCTTGCCGTGGGGGTGCGGATGGTACCAGTAGGTGCCCGCCGAGCCGGTCGGCACCTTGAACACGTAGTTGCGCGTCGCGCCGGGCGCGACGAGGTCCTCGG
Organism: Candidatus Sericytochromatia bacterium; assembly: GCA_036675505.1. Classification (GTDB taxonomy): domain Bacteria; phylum Cyanobacteriota; class Sericytochromatia; order S15B-MN24; family JAQBPE01; genus JAKFEW01. The sequence continues at coordinate 170,080 of JAKFEW010000141.1, read as the reverse complement.
GCAGGCCGTCCTGGGCGGGCGGCACCGGCAGCCCGTGCCAGTGGACGTTGGTGGGCTCAGGCAGATCGTTGCGGAAGCGCACGAAGACCTCGTCGCCCTCGGTCAGCTCGAGCGTGGGGCCCGGGAAGGATCCGTTGTAAGCGTAGCCGGCGGTCGCCTTGCCCGGCACCAGCGCCAGCGCGTGCGGCGCCGCCCGCAGGTCCACCGTGACGTGACCGGCGGGCCGCTCGAGGTCGGTGAGCGACGCGGGCTCCGTGAAGGCCGGCACGACATGCGGCGGGGCGCCGAAGGTGGCCGCGGGCGGCGCGCTGGGAGCGGCGGCTGGCGGAGCCACGGGCGCGGCGGCTGGCGGGGCCAAGGGCGCCATACAGCCGAGCACGCCGAGCGCGACGGCGAGGGTGGGCAAAAGGGCGCGGGCGGTCGGGGTCACGGTCTTCAGCTTACCATCCGCCGCGCCACGGCGTCTCCGTATATGTTCCGGTCGTGCGCCCTGTGGCCGCGGGCTACCCTGGAAGCAGAGGTCCCCGATGCCCGTCCGCACTTCCCGCCTGATCGTCACCGCCGCGCTCGCCGCGAGCGCCTGCGGTGCCGTGCCTTCGGCGGCGAACCTGCCGCCCGGCGAACTGCTGGTGCGCTGGGCCGACGCGACGGCGCGCCAGGCGGCCCTCGGCCGGCTCGACCCGGCGCTCGGCGCCCGCACGAGCGGGCGGATCGACGCGCTCGGCATCACCGTGATCAGCTGCCATGACCCCGCGCGCACCGCGGCGTGGCTGAGCGCCGATCCGTCGGTCGCCTACGCCGAGGTCGTGAGCGCGCTCCGGCCGGGCGACACGGGCGCACAGGCGCCCGCCGGCGCGGGCTGGAACCTGATTCGCATCGAGGCCGCGGCGGCCTGGGTGGTCACGCGTGGCGCCCGCGAGGTGCTGGTGGCCGTGCTCGACACCGGCGTCGACGAGTCGCACCCGGCCTTCAAGGGCCGCCTGGCGCCCGGCCGCGACGTCAATGCGGGCGTGAACGGCCAGCGCGACGCCCACGGCCACGGCACCGAGGTGGCCTCGGTGCTCGCGGGCACCGGCGTGGGCGTCGCGCCGGGCGTGCGGCTGCTGCCGATCCGGATCACGGGCGACAGCGGCCTCTCCTCGACCAAGGTGCTGGCGCGCGGCATCGTCCATGCGACGGATGCCGGCGCGCGCATCCTGAACATCAGCATGGCCGGGCCAACGCCCTCGCGGGCGCTGCAGGACGCCGTCGCTTACGCCCGCGCGCGCGGCGCCCTGGTGATCGCGGCGGCCGGCAACGGCGGCGGCGAAGCGCCGAGCTACCCGGCGGGCACGCCCGGGACGCTGGCGGTGGGGGCGACCGACCCTGACGATGCCCTCGACGCCGGCTCGAGCCACGGCTGGCACGTCGGCCTGGTCGCGCCGGGGCGCGACATCCGTACGGCGGTGCCCGGCGGCGGCTGGGGTGGCGGCGGGGGCACCTCGCTGGCGGCGCCCCATGTGGCGGGGGTCGCGGCGCTGGTCATGAGCGCCTTCCCGAGCTGGACCGCGGACCAGGTCCGCGCGCGCCTGATCGCGACGGCCGACGACCTCGGCGCGCCGGGCGAAGATCCGGTCTACGGGCATGGGCGGCTCAACGCCCGGCGCGCGGTCGCGGGCGCCGGGGTACAATGAACGCGCTCGCCCCGCCCCCGATGCCCATGCAGCCTCCCGTCAGCTCGATTCTCCTGCCGGCCTTGATGGCCGGGATGCTCGCCGTCGCCGTGCTCACGGGCGCCACGGCCGGCCTCGACCAGGTCGTAGCGCGCACGATCCATGGTGCCGCCTGGCCCGGCCTCGAGACCTGGGCCTACGCCTTCACCTACCTGGGTGGCCGCATCGGCGCGATCGCCAGCGTGACGGCCACCGCCGGGATCCTGCTCCTGCTGCGCCGACCTGTCGACGCCGCCGGCCTCGTGCTCTGCCTGCTCGGCGGCATCGCCCTCACGGTGCTCTTCAAGTACACCTTCGCCGTGCCGCGTCCGACGGGGCTGCCGGCCATGATCGGCGCGCTGGGCACGAGCTTCCCGAGCGGCCACTCGCTCGTCGCCGTCTGCGCCTATGGCTACCCGGCCGCGCTGCTCCTGGGCGCCCGCGGCGCGCTGCGCTGGTCGGCGCTCCCGCTCTTCGCCGTGCCGGTCGCCGTGATGTGGAGCCGGCTGTTCCTCGGCGTGCACTGGCTGAGCGACGTCGTGGCGGGCGGGCTCGTCGGCGCGGCCTGGGTCGCGTACTGCCTCCGCTGGCGCCACGATTTAGCCCTTCCCCCGCGCGGGTGAATCGGCGAGTCCGGCCAGGATCTCGAGCCAGCGGGCCGTCTTGCGCAGGATGTTGAAGCTGCCCGCCACCCGCGCGCGCGCATTCGTGCCCCACACCTCGCGCTGCTTGGGCGTCGTCAACATCTCCTCGAGCAACGCGGCGATCGCCCCCGGATCCGTCGCGTCGTCCACGATGCGCCCATCCACGCCGTCGCGCACCTGCGCCCGCGGGCCGGCGGCCGGCCCGACCATCGTCGCGCGCGCCTTCCACATCGCCTCGGCCACCGTGAGGCCGAAGCCCTCGGCGATCGAGTTCTGGGCCACGATCGTCGCGCAGCGTTGCAGCGCGTTCACGATGCGCGCGTTCTCGCGGATCGAGGCCATCGGTAGGCGCAAGATGGCCACGTCGTCGCGCACCGAATCGGGTAGCGCCTGCCAGCGCGCGGCGAGGTCGGCCAGCACGGCGGCGGCCTCAGGGTCGTCCTGCACCCCGGTCGGGTCCGGGCCGGCGAGCACGAGGCGGGTGGCGCCCAGCATCGCGCGCCGCCAGGGCACCTCCACGGACGCGAGGCGCTCGGTCTTGAGGCGGGCGAAGCCGGCCATCAGCGGCGCGAAGCCCTTGAGGGCATCCCAGCGGGAGACCTGCACCACCAGCGGGCGGAAGAGCACGCCGAGCGCGTCGAGGCCGGCGGCGGTGTAACCGCCGCCGGCCGTGAGCCGCTCCACCTGGCGGGCGAACGGCGCCATGAGCTGCGGGTGGTCGCCCACCACCAGCCCCGCCGCGCGCAGGACGCCTGTAAGCTTGGGCACCGACATCTCGCGGTTCTTGTGGCTGAGCGGATCGATCGCCGGGGGAACGATGATCGCGCGATCGGCCAGGAACGCCGGGACGTATGCCGGCAGCGAGAAGACCGCGCGGTCGTAGGCCGTCGCCCACGGCGCGAGGAACGCCCAGGCCGCGCGCGTGCCCGGGGTCGCCTGGTCGAAGCCGATGTGGCAGCGCCAGACCGCCCGGATGCCCGCCTCGCGCGCCACGAGGGCGCCTGCCGCGAGCGGCTGGGGATCGTGGACCACCAGCAGGTCGCCCGCGCGGACCAGCTGCCGCAGCTCGGCCGCGAGCGCCTGGCTGCAAGCCTCGTAGAGCGCGCGATCGCCCTCGTCGGGCAGCGGCTCCTCGGCACTGTGAATCAAGTTATGGATGCGTTTCGTGAGCGGAAAGAAGCGCGGGTCCGGCGCGTCGATCACGCGCCACTCGGCGTGCACGCCGACCTGGCGCAGCAGCGCGACGATGCGGGGCAGCATCTCGGCGACGCCGCCGCCCCGGGCCGTCGCGCTCACGATCCAGACCGTGCGGCCCGCGAGCCGCGGCGCCGCGGCGCTGGCCGCCGCGCGCAGCGCGCCGACGGCCTCGCCCAGCCAGGCGTGGAGGGCGTAATCGGCGAGCGTGTAGCCCTCCGCGACCTCGATGCGGCGGATCATCGCGAGACCTCCTGGCCGAGCATAACGCCGGCCAGGTGTGCGGCCAGCAGCCAGGTGGATTTCCCCGATGTGACGCCGCGCCGTCCATGTGACGCTGGAGCGGGGTTCCGCCCCGGGAGGTGCATGATGGTGACGCTCAACGACGCTGATCGGCCGGCCGGCCGCACCACGGAGGGCGATCGCCGCCCGCCGCTCACGCTGCGCCACCACGCGGTCCTGCACGGCCCACCGGCAGGCCAGGACGCCATAATCGCGGCGACGCGCGCCGTGATGGCCCAAGGCATCGGCCCGGCGGGGGTGGTGTGGGTTCATCCCGCGTTGCCGTCCGCGCACCTCCCGACCATGCGCGACGTGTGGGTCTACCTCCCGCCGGGCTATGACGCCGCCTGTGCGCACCGCTACCCGACGGTGTACGTGCTCGACGGGAACCAGCGCTTCGGCGCGCCTCATGGCTTCCGCGGCACGCCCCGAGGCCTCGAGGAGGTCGTCGCGGAGCTGATCACGGCCGGAGCGCTGCCGCCCATGATCCTCGTCGGCGTCGGCAACACCACCGAACGGACCGGCGAGTACACCTGGCACGCGGACGCCGCCGGCCACGGCGGCAAGGCGCCGCGCTTCCTGCGCTGCTTGATCGAGGAGCTGAAGCCCTTCATCGACGCCGTCTACCTCACCCGCCCGGGCCCCTGGCAGACCGGCGTGCTGGGCGCGGGCCTCGGCGGCCTGCTCGCGCTCTACCTCGGCGCGCTGGCGGGCGACGTGTTCGGCCGCGTCGCGGCGCTCGCGCCCGCGCTCGGCTGGGCTGGCGGCCGCGCGCTGCAAGACCTCGCCGACGGGCGAACCGACCTGGACCTGCGCATCTGGCTGGATGGCGACCCGAACGGCCTCGACCCGCTCGACGCGAGCCTGTGCCGAACCGAGGACGTGCGCGCGTTGGCCATGATGTTGAGCGAGCGGGGCTACGATCCCGGCCGCAGCCTGGCGTACTCGGAAGGCCCGGACGATCCGCACGACGCGGGCGCGTGGGCCCGCCGGGCGGCCCGCGCCCTGGCGTTCCTGGTCGTCGAGGAAGCCTGAGGGCGCTCAGCGCTCGTGCCAGCCCCAGGCCAGCCCGAGCGCGAGCACCAGCGCGCCGAACACCGGCAAGCCCTCCAGCGCCGGCCCGACGCCGGCGACCATCAGGGCGGCGCCACACCCCATCGCGGCGATCGCCGGCAAAGGCTCGCGGCGCCGCTGCGGCGCTTCCTGGCGCGCCGGCCGTGGCGGGCCCGAGCGCGACTCGTCGAGCTCGCGCATGATGCGCGTCGCGCCGTCGGTCGGCAGCCGGTCGATCAGGTCGACGAGGATCGGCATGGCCCGCCTGAGCGTGCGCTGCATGGCCTCCGGGCCCATCAGCTGCGCGGCCAGCGCTTCCATGTTGGGCAAGGAGATGTCGGCGAGGTTCACGTCCGGCACCACCTTGATGGCCACGCCTTCCAACGTCGCCATCGCCTTGCCGTACAGGATCACCTCGGGCGGGAAGATCACGCCATGGCGGGCGCCGGCGCCGACCACGTCGAAGACCAGCCGGCCGAACCCGTACTCGGCCACGTTCGCGCGCTGCCAGGCGCGGTAGAAGGCTGCCACCTGGCGGCGGTAGGCGATCGGGTCGCCGCCAGGCTCGATCTCGGCCAGGCGCAGCAAGATGCGCACGCTGGAATTGTACTCGCCGCGCGCCATCGCGATTTGGGTGAGCGCCAGCGACCGGCGCGTCGGCTCGTCGATTTCGCCGAAGATGCCGAAGTCCAGGATCGCGAGGTAGCCGTCCGGCGTCACATGCAGGTTGCCGGGGTGCGGGTCGGCGTGGAAGAGGCCCAAGATGAGGATCTGCTCGTTGAAGCAGGCCGCCGTGGTGCGCAGCATGCGATCGCGCGCCTCGCGGTCGGCGCGCAGCGCCCACTGGTCGATCGGGGTGCCCGCGATGAAGTCCATCACGATCAGGTCGTGCGTGCAGCGGTGGATCGACGGGATGTACACGGTCGGCCAGTCGCGGAAGTGCGCGCGCAGGCGCGTCGCCACGCGCGCTTCGTTCTGGAAGTCGAGCTCGCGCCGGGTGTACTCCGCGAGCTCGCGCGCGGCCGCGAGCGGCCGGTAGGGCCTGGCCGCCGGCCAGTCACGCTCGGCCTTGGCGGCGAGCCAGAGCAAGTTCTCGAGGTCGCGCATCACGACAGGATCGATGCCGGGGCGCTTCACCTTCACGGCCACGTGCGTGCCGTCCGGCAGCCAGGCCTGGTGCACCTGGGCGATCGAGGCGGCGGCGATCGGGCGGGTCTCGAAACGCTTGAACGCCACCTCGAGCGGGCAGCCCAGCTCACGCTCGACGGCCCGGCGGATCGCCGCGAAGGGCTCGGGCGGCACGTCGCTCTGCAGCGCGCGCAACGCCTCGGCGAGCTCGGCGGGCACGAGGTCCGCGCGCACCGAGAGGATCTGGCCGGCCTTCACGAAGGCCGGGCCGAGCTCCACCAGCGCCTCGCGCACCGCATCCGGCCATGGCCGCCCGGGCATGGGCGCGCCGCCCCACAGGCGCGGCGCCACGCGCAGGTAGTCGCGCCAGGGCCGGTGCGGCACCAGGCCCAGCCGCCAGGCCAGCGCGCCCAGGCCGTGGCGCGCGAAGACCCGGCCGATCTCGCGCAGGCGCCGCCAATGGGGCACCGGCTGGGGCCGCGGCGACGGCGTGGGCGGCTCGCGATCACCGGCGCCCGCGAGCGCCGGGGGAGGTGGCCCAGGCCCCACCGCCGCGGCGCGCTCAGATGCGCCTCGCTCATGCCAGGGGGTCGGCCGCCAACGCCGCTCGCCAGGCGGCCGTCCGGGCGGCTCGCGAGTCGACATGCGCTGCCCTCCCGCTCCGATGGTACACCGCGGGGCCGCCGCGACCCGCCAGCCGAGCGAGCCCGGTCGCGACCGGCCTACGCGACCTGCGCGTGGTAGCCGGTAGCCTCGACGGCCGCGAGCAAGGCGGCGGCCGGCGCGTCCCCCTCGACCTCCGCGAGGCCGCTCTCGAGCGCCACGAGCGCCCGTTCGACGCCCGGCACCGCCTTGAGGGCCGCGCTGACGGCCTGGACGCAGTGACCACACGTCATCCCGTCGACGCGCAGGGTGGTGAGCATGGCGACCTCCTTGGCTTGCGCCCTCAGTTTACACCCATGCACCAGCCCTGCCGACCCCCGGCCGGCGGTTGGTCGGACGGGCGGCTGGTCTTACGCTGGGCGGAGCCCCATCGGGGCACAGGAGGACGGGCGATGCGCAAGCCGCTGCTGGGGGGGATCGGGCTCGCGCTCGCGCTCGCGCTGAGCTGCAGCGCTTGCAGCGGCGAGGGCGGCGGCGGCGGGGCCCAGCCGGCCGAAGCGGGCACGGCCGTCCAGGCCTACGAAGGCGACCTCGCGTTCGTCGATGGGATCGTGCCGCACGACCTGACCGCGGTCTGGATGGCCGAGGACGCGATCGCCAAGGCCCGCCGCCCCGAGCTGAGAGCCTTCGCGACGAAGGTGAAGGCCTCGCGCACCAGGGAGATCGCCGAGCTGCTGCGCTACCGGCGGACCTGGGTAGGCGAGGACGAGACGCCGCCGATCGAGGACGACACCATCGTGACCGTGCCCGCCGGCCGGGACTTCGATCGGCGCTGGACCCAGGCGATGATCAGGCACCACCAGGCCGCGATCGAGATCGCCGAGCGGGCCGTGCGCGAGGCGGAGACCCCCGAGGCGCGGAAGCTGGCGAAGTCGATCGCCGAGAAGGAGAAGGCCGACAAGGCCCAGTTGCAACGCTGGGAGCGGGCCTGGCCCAGGGAGTGATCCCGCCCCAACGACACGCCCTCGCTTCGATTGAAGCGAGGGCGGGCGAGGCGCGGCGTGAAGGACTCGAACCTTCAACCCCCGGTTTTGGAGACCGGTGCTCTACCAATTGAGCTAACACCGCAAGCCTCGACATTGTACACCAGATGCGGGCGCGGGAAAAGGGGTAGCCTGTCCTTAGACCTTGCGGAACCAGCGCCCGCCCTTGGCCACGTACGACCTCATCGCGACGCGTCGGCCGGCATTCTTGTTTGGCAGTTAATTCCAGGTTAATTCCAACCAGGCGAGCGACAGAAACGCTGATAGGTGTCATCAACTGGCGCCCGACCGAGGAATGTGGCCCAGTTTCAAAACCGCTATACTATCGCGTCGTCTCACCGGATTTCGCCCGAATGCGTCACCCCAGCCCGTTCGCCTGTCCGCGCTGCGAAGCGCGCATGACCTACGAGGACCTCAACGACGAGGTCCTCCATTGCGAAGCGTGCGCGCTCGACGCCCGGCTGGTGCTGGGCAGCCGGGCCGTCTGCGAGGTGGCGGGCGAGACGCCCTTCATCATCGACCTGCACCGCGCCTGAGCGCCGTCACGCGTCACGTGCACCCCAGCCGCGGATCAGCGGAGCAGGCCCTCGGCGCGCAGCTGGGCCTCGAGCCGCACGTTGTTCTCCGCGATCGCCTTCGCGACACCCGAGATCACGTTGCCCGCCACGATGGCGAGCATCTTGTTCTGGTCGAGATCGTCCGGCGTGAGGCTCTGCATGCCGAGCTGGAACGAATCGGTGATGATCTTGACGGCCTCGCGCTGATCGAGACCGAGGTGGTCGATGGCCATGGGCCGTCCTCTCGGGGTGGGGGCAGGGATGCGTGGGCGCATGATACCCGAACGCCCCTCGCCCACCCACGCGCTCAGCCGCGTCGGCCGACCGGGGCGCGCAGCTCCTCGAGCAGGCAGGGGTGGCTCACGCCCTGCGCGTCGAGCCAGGTGCCGTGGGTCTCGTCGATCAGCGCCACGCCGACGCCGCACCGCGGGCACGACAGGTCCCGGATCGGCTCCTTGAGAAAGGCGAGCCGGCTGCCGCAGCCGGGCGACGGGCACACGTAAGCGCTGATGCGGCGGCGCGTCTTGATCAACGAGGCGAACTCGCCGACTTTCTGGACGAAGATGCCCATATCGTCCGGGAAGGTCAAGAACAGGTCGTAGTTGAGCGCGAGCGGGAACTCGCGCTCGAACACGCCGACGCCGACGACCAGGATCGGGATCAGCGAGATCGCCGGGTAGCCCACCATGTTCGCGATGGCGTGGTAGCCGTACAGGTCCTCGCCGTCGAGCTCGGTGGCCTTCGTGACCGCGCTCTGCCGGCGGCTGACGCCGGCCACGATCACCTGCGGCGCGAAGTGCATGATCTCGTCGAAATCGAGCGGCGCGACCTCGTCCAGCACGCGGTGGCCCGCCCGCACCAGCGGGGAGCCGAGCAGATCGATCAGCTCCGGGTGATCGTCGACGACCACGACTCTTGCCATAATCGCCATCTTGCCGGAAGGCATGACATGTCCCATCAGGCGAGCGACGGCTCAAGGCGGACCAACGCGCACCCCCGTCCGGTACAATACGCGAGCCCCGCCCGGATCGAGCGCCATGTCCCTTTTCAACCTTTCTTACTTCCAGGCCGCCGGCCGGGCGCTCGCCACGCCGAGCGCCGTGGCCCGCACCCGCAAGGCCGCCGAGCACGGCGACGCGAAGGCGCAGTTCCTGCTCGCGTGCGCCTTGATGGGCGGTGCCGGCCTGCCGCGCGACATGCGAGCGGGCACGACCTGGCTGCGCCAGGCGGTGGACCAGGGGCACGTGCAGGCCCAGACGTTGTGGGGCCTCGTGCTCTTCGCGGGCGACGGCCCGGCCCAGGACAAGGCCGCGGGGCTCGCGCACCTCGAAAAAGCCGCCGCCGCGGATGAGCCCGAGGCGCTGTACTGGCTCGGCTCGCTCCGGCTGGAAGGCGAAGGCGTCGTCCACGACCCGCTGGCCGGCGTCGCGCTCGTGAAGCGGGCGGCCGAGACCGGCCACGCGGGTGCGCAGGCGCTCATGGGTGCCTGGCACCTGGACGGCGATCGCCTCCCGCGCGACCCCGTAGCCGGCGTGGCCTGGCTCGAGCGCGCCGCCGCCGGTGGCCACGTGGGCGCCCAGCTCACGCTGGGCCGCGTCTATACGACCGGCGAGGGCGCGCCCGCCGACGTCGCGAAGGCGATGGCCTGGTTCGCGCGGGCCGCGGAGGCGGGCTCGGCCGACGCGCAGGTGACGCTCGGCAACGCCTACCGCGCCGGTCGCGGCGTGGAGGCCGACGCGCGCGCCGCGCGGCGCTGGTACCAGAAGGCCGCCAACCAGGGCCATCCCGAGGCGCTGGGCTGGCTCGGCTGGGCGCTCTACCAGGGCGACGGCGTGAAGGCGGACCGCGCCAAGGGCCTCGAGATGCTGCGCCAGGCGGCCCGCGCGGGCCACCTCGAATCCCGCTTCATCCTCGCGATGACGCTGCTCGACGACGGCACGCCCGCCGACGAGCCGGAGGCGCGCGGGTGGCTCGGCGAGGCCGCGGAGAGCGGCCACGTGGCCGCGATGTTCTACCTGTCGCGCGTGCTCGAAGCGGGCCGTGGCGGCCCCGCCGACCGCGAATCCGCGCTGACCTGGCGCGTGCGCGCCGCCGAGAGCGGCCTCGTGGAAGCGCAAAAGGCCCTCGCGATCATGTACGCCGACGGCGACGGCGTGCCGCGCAGCGCCGAACAGGCCGCGGCCTGGTGGGAGCGCGCCGCCCAGCGCGGCGACGTCGAGGCGCAATGGCGGCTCGGCGTGGCGCTCTTCGACGGCGACGGGATCGCGCCCGACGACGCGCGCGCGATCCCGTTCCTGCGCGCCGCGGCCGAGCGCGGCGTGGTCGAAGCGCAGGAGTGCCTGCGCATCGCCTACGCGCAGGGCCGCGGCGTGGACGAGGACCCCGCCCAGGCGGTGGCCTGGGCGCGCCGCGCCGCCGAACAGGGCGCGCGCGCGGCGGCGTACTTCCTGGGCCTGTGCTACCGCGACAGCTACGGCGTGCCCCAGGACCCGGCCGTGGCCGCCCGCTGGTACGCCCGCGCGGCCGAGGCCGGCTACCCGGACGCGATGGTGGCGCTCGCGATCGCCCTCGCCGACGGCGTCGGCGTGCCCCGCGATCCCGAAAAGGCGCTCATGTGGGTCACCCGCGCGGCCGAGCAAGGGCACGCGCGGGCGAAGGCGCTCCTCGACGAGCTGCGCCAGGTCCCCTAGCCCGCAGGCGCCAATCGCGCCAAAATGATGCCGACGAGGAGGCCTTCCCCATGGTCCGCGAAACCGGTTACCCCAGCGCCAGCTATAGCATCACCGTCCGGCTCGACATCGCGAACCGCCCCGGCATGCTCGGTCGCGTCGCCACCCGCGTCGGCGAGGAGGGCGGCGACATCGGCGCCGTCGACATCGTCGAGGTCCACGACGACATGATCACGCGCGACATCACGATCAACTGCCGCGACGAGGCCCACGGCGACCTGCTCGTGGCGGCGCTGCAGCGCATCGACGGCGTCAGCGTGGGCAACGTCTCCGACCTCACCTTCCTCTCGCACCTCGGCGGCAAGATCGAGATCGCCAACCGCTTCCCGGTGAAGACGCGCGCCGACCTCTCGCGCGTGTACACGCCCGGCGTCGCACGCGTGTGCATGGCGATCCACGAGGACCCCGCCAAGGCGTACACGCTCACGATCAAGCGCAACGCCGTCGCCGTCGTTTCGGACGGCACGGCCGTGCTCGGGCTCGGCAACATCGGCCCGCTGGCCGCGATGCCCGTGATGGAAGGCAAGGCGATGCTCTTCAAGGAGCTCGCCGGCGTGGACGCCTGGCCGATTTGCCTCGACGTGACCGAGCCCGACGCCGTCGTGGCCGCGATCAAGGCGATCGCCCCCGGCTTCGGCGGCATCAACCTCGAGGACATCGCGGCCCCGCGCTGCTTCGAGATCGAGGCCCGCCTCAAGGCCGAGCTCGACATCCCGGTGATGCACGACGACCAGCACGGCACCGCGATCGTGGTGCTGGCGGCGCTGCTCAACGCCCTCAAGCTGCTGGGCAAGCGCATCGAGGACGTGCGCGGCGTGGTCAACGGCGTGGGCGCGGCTGGCACCGCCTGTGCGCGCATGCTGCTCGATGCCGGCATCGGCGACCTGATCGGCTGCGATCGCGAGGGCATCCTCGATCCCACGCGCGCGGACCTCGCGCCGCACCACCTTTGGCTCGCGCAGCACTCGAACCGCGGCGGCGTGCGCGGCGGGCTCAGCGAGGCGCTGCGCGGCGCCGACTTCGTGCTCGGCGTCTCGGGGCCCGGCACGATCACGCCCGCGCAGCTCGCGGAGATGAACGAGCCCGCGATCGTGTTCGCGCTCGCGAACCCCACGCCCGAGATCCACCCGCGCGACGTGCCGCCCAACGTGAAGATCATGGCGACCGGCCGCAGCGATTTCCCGAACCAGATCAACAACGTGCTGGCCTTCCCGGGCATCTTCCGCGGCGCGCTCGACTGCCGCGCGAGCGACATCACCGAGGGCATGAAGCTCGCGGCGGCGCGGGCGATCGCGGGCAGCATCCCGGCTTCCGAGCTGCACGGCACCCACATCGTGCCGAGCGTGTTCAACCGCAAGGTCGCCCCGGCGGTCGCGCGCGCGGTGATCGACGCCGCCTACGAAGCAGGCGTCGCGCGGCGCGAGCGGCGAGCGGTGGAGCACGAGGGGGAGTTCGGCGGAGCATGAGGCCCCGGCGCGTCCTCGCCGGCTGACTTTTACCGAAGTTTGACGGCCGGTGACCAACCCATGACCCACGTCCGCCGGCCGGCTTGCTACGATGGGGCATGATGCAAGTCAAATCATACGGTCACCTGGCCTACCAGGGCACGTCCTCGCCGTGGCTCTGGTTCCGCGATCCGGTCAACGGCTTCCTGCACCTGGGCGCCTTGATCCTCAGCATCGTGGGCACCGCCGTGCTCCTCTGGGCCAGCCGCGCCGACGCCCTGCAGCTGGTCACCTTCACGATCTACGGCCTCAGCATGTGCGGCTGCTTCCTGGCGAGCTCGCTGCACCACCTGGTGCGCGGCGACCGGGCGCTCGAGATGCGCTTGCTGCGCTGGGACCACGCCGCGATCTACCCCTTCATCGCGGGCAGCTATACGCCCGTGTGCATCCACCTGATGCCGCGGGCCGCGGGCCTGGCGATGCTCGCCGTCGTCTGGAGCATCGCGATCGCGGGCGTGATCTACAAGTTGCGCTTCGCGCCGGAGCAGGAGAGCGTCGACGATCCGCCGCCCACCTTCGACACGATGATTTACATCGCCATGGGCTGGCTGATCGTCTTGCAAATCGGCGAGGTGATCGCGCGCGCCAAGGGCAGCACGCTCGCCTTGCCGGTGGTGGGCGGCCTCGCGTACTCGGTGGGCGGGGTGGTCCTCACGCGCCGCCTGCTCGACTTCGTGCCCGGCCGCTTCGGGCACCACGAGATCTGGCACCTGTTCGTGATCGTCGGCGCGGCGTGCATGTACGCCTTTTTCTACCTGAATCTGATCTGACCCATCCCGGCCTTGGCGCGAGGCGACGCGACTAGCTCGCCTCGTATACCGTGACACCGCTGTGCCAGCCGTTCGGGCCGCCCTTGAAGCCCGGCGGGTGGTAGTGCGGCTCGTTGCGCGCCACGTAGCGGCGGCCGTTGGCCTCGAAGTAGGTCTCGGTGCCGAAGGGCTTGCCAAGCAGCTTGCGCGCCATCAGCCCGACCTCCGGCGGCACCGCGCCGCGAAAGGCGCGGTAGCCCGCGGGCGGCGGGTTGCCGAGCTTATAGCCGGGATCGACGCGCGTATCCGTGATGGTCGGCGCGTCAGGCGCGCCGGGCCTGGCCGCGGGCGGCTGCGTGGCCGGTGGGGCCGGCGGGCGGGGCCCGACGGGTCCGGGGCCAGCCGGGACCGGCTCGGCACCCTCCAGGAAGGCGATCAGCGCGGCATGGGTCTTCGGCCCGAACTTGCCGTCCGCCCCGGCCGGCCCCAGGTCGAAGCCCTGGGCCTTGAGCTGGGCCTGCAGCGCCTTCACGGATTCCGCATCGATGCGGCCGGCGGCCACGGCCGGGCCCATGGGCGGGCGGCGCAACGTCGGCTCGGCTTCCATGGCGGCCTTCATGAGGTCGACCAGGCGCCGATCGCCCGGATCCTTCACGTAACCGGCCTGGCCGAAGAGCGCACCGTAGGCCGGCCAGTCTTCCCGCGGCGCCTCGGCTGCGGCCGGCGGCCAGCCCGGACGGCTCAACGAGACCGTCTCCGCCGGCGCGTCCGGGGTCGCTACGATGTCGTCGTCGATGGACACGGCAGGTGGCGCCTCGGCGCCCGCGGGGGCTGCTTGCGGCATGGGTCGGCCGGGACCCGCAGGGGATGGGGAACCGGGAACGCCGATGGTCATCGAGGCCTCCTCATGCGCCCACAGGCGGGCGACCGAGTGATTAGATACCCGCCCAGCGATTCTGGTAGACTTCGCCCATGTCGACCGAGGCCCTCCCTCTCCCTGCCGGCCGCCCGGCGGCCACGCTCGTCGGCCTGAGCGCGATCGCCATGTGGTCCACGCTGGCGCTGCTCACCACGGCCGCGGGCGCCCTGCCGCCCTTCCAGCTCACGGCGATGGCCTTCACGGTCGCGACGCTGCTCGTCTCGCTCAAGTGGGCGCTGGCGCGCCAGAACCCGCTCACCTTCCTGCGGCAGCCCGCGGTGGTCTGGCTGCTGGGCGTCGGCGGGCTGTTCGGCTTCCACAGCTTCTACTTCCTGGCCCTGCGCCTGGCGCCGCCGGTCGAGGCGAGCCTGATCGCCTACCTGTGGCCCCTGCTGATCGTCGTGTTTTCGGGATTCCTGCCCGGTGAGCGCCTGGGCGTCCGCCAGGTCGCGGGCGCGCTGCTCGGCCTGCTCGGCTGCGGGCTGTTGGTGGCGCGCGGCGGCGGGCTCAGCTTCGATCCGCGCTTCATGGCGGGCTACGCGAGCGCCGTGGCCTGTGCGGTCACCTGGGCCGGCTACTCGGTGCTCAGCCGCCAGTTCGGCCAGGTGCCGACGGACACCGTCGGCGGCTTCTGCGGCGTGGTCGCGGGCCTCGCGCTGATCTGCCACTTGCTGTTCGAGCAGACTGTCTGGCCGGTGGGCGCCCAGTGGCTGGCGGTGCTCGGGCTCGGCTTTGGGCCGGTCGGGGCCGCGTTCTTCGCCTGGGACCACGGGGTCAAGCACGGCGACATCCGCCTGCTCGGCGTGCTCTCCTATGCCGCGCCGCTGCTCTCGACGCTCCTGCTGGTGGCCTTCGGGCGTGCGCCCGCGACGCCTGTGCTGCTCGCGGCCTGCGCGCTGATCATCGGCGGCGCGGTGGTGGCGGTGCCCTCATCCGTAGGTCGTTAGTCCGTGGAACACGACGGGTAGCCCGAGGAACGCGCCGAAGCGTTCGGCGGCGGCGGCCAGCCCGGCTTCGGCGGCCTCCTCGAGCGGAAGGCACCATGTCACGTCGATGATCACCGCGCGCTTCGTGAGCGTTCGCCGCCAGCCACCCACCACCAGCCCGTCCACGGCGATCACGTTCGCCAGGAGGTCGCCCGGCCCGCGCCCGCGCACGTCCGGGTGGAACGACGGGCCGTGGTCGCGGTAGGCCACGGTGAGCTCGTCGTAGTTGGGCAGCAGGTGCACGACCGGCGTGCGCCCCCGCGGTGGCGTCGACTGTGGGTCGTACCAAAAAGCCCGACCCTCCACCTCCTCCCGTGCGAGCGCGGCGCCGTTCAACGCGATCCCCGCTCGCGCATCGGCGATCGTGAGCCCGGACCACCAGGCGAAATCGTGCGGTGTCGAGGGGCCGTGGCTCGTGAAGTAGCGACGGGCCAGGCCGGCAAGCAGCACTTCGCGATCGGGTGCCGGCGCCGGAGGCACCCGCGTGTCGAAAAGCGCGTAGGTGTGATGCTTGCCGCGCCGAGCACCGCTGCAGATGACCGCGTCGAGTTCGGCGCGCATGAGTAGGTACGGGAGGCGCTGGCCATCAGGCGGAATGCCGGCATCGGCCAACGCCTGACCGAGCTCCGGTCGGGTCAACTGGGCGCCGTCGCGCAGGGCGGCGGCGATCGCGGCGTTGCTCCGAACGTAGGTGGCCTCGTCGAGGCCGAGGTCGCGCGACCGGCCGGCGCTCGCCGCTCGAACGCGCGGCGCGGTGAGCACGAGCAGCCCGCGCAGGTCCGCGGGCGTCACGAAGTGCCAGGTGGGCCGCAACACGTGGGTGCGCAGGAACCGGCCCGCCGCGAAGTCGTCGTCGAGCGACGCGCTCGTGGCGCCCTCGCAGCGCTGCGCGAGCGCCCATTTCGCGCCGGCGTAGTCCTGGGACTGGACCGCGCCGAGCCAGCCCACCACGTCCGCCGGGCGCGCAAAGGGTTCGCCGACCAGCCGCTGGCTCGCGAGCCGCAGGCGGGCGAGGTCATGTTGCCGGAACGTGGGTACGTGGGGCTCGTCCATGTGGGAGGTCATACCCCGATGCATCTGAAGGCCATCGCCGCGGCGGCCCTGTCCATGGTTTTCCTCGCCGGGCCGGCCGCAGCCGCACAACCGGCGCCGAACGGCTCGATCCCGCCCGAGCTCCGCGAGCAGCTCGACGAGATCCTCAACACGCCGGGCGACATCGGCGCGCGCTTCCGGGCCATGCGGATCCTCGCCGACCACCAGGCCAAGAAGCCCGTGCCGGCCGAACACGTAGCGGCGGCGATGGCCTTCGTGGTGCTCGAGACGAAGATCAACTGCCCGAACGGCAGCAAGGAGCCGAACGACCTGCGACGCAAGCACGAATTGGCGCGCTACCTGATGACGATTCCGCTGCGTCGACCCGAGCCTGCCGAGGCGCCGCGGTGACGCCCATTCGGCCCGCCCGTCGGCTGCGGCGTTCGAGCATCGCCCTGGGCCTTGCGGCCTGCGTCCTCCTGACCCCACTGGTGCCGGCGCTCGCGGCTGGGCCGGCGCCGACGCCGGAGGAGGAGCGCACCGTGGCCCCCTTCGATCCGAGAGGCGAACACACCCGCGAAGCCACGACCCGGAAGGCCGAGCGCGGCGTCCCGATGGCGCAGTACTCCCTCGCGCAGGACCTCGAGCTCGGACTGAGCGGGCCCGCCGATCCGGCCGCGGCCCGGAGGTGGTACGCACGCGCCGCCGAGCAGGGCCTCGGCTGGTCCCAACGCGCACTCGGCCTGATGCTCCGCAACGGCGAGGGCGGCAACGTGGACCTCCCGGGCGCGATCGTGTGGCTGCGCAAGGCAGCAGAAAACAACGAGAGCTACGCGATGACCGAGCTCGGCAACTTGCTCCGGCGCCAGGGCCGCCCCGAAGACCTCCCGGAGGCCTACCGGTGGCTACGACGCGCGGCTGAGCGCGGCGACGAGCGCGCGAAGCTCCCCGTCGCGTTAATGCTCGAAGCCGGCACCGGCACGCCGAAGGATCCCGCCGAAGCGCGCCGCTGGCTGGCCCTCGCCAGCCTGGAGGACGACGCCGCGCGCCTCCACCTCCAGGCCCCCGCCGATCTCGACGAGCGCTTCGCTCGCGGCCTCGCGCCGCTCGCGGGCATCGGTGTCGCGCCGGATCGGACCGCCGCCCTCGCGCTGCTGCGGCAGGCGGCGGACCGGGGTCACCCCGGCGCGATGTACCACCTCTTCTACGCAACCACGGCAGACGCCTCGGCCTCGTACCGTGATGCTCGCAAGTGGCTCGAGAAGGCCGCTCAGGCCGGGTATCCGGCCGCCATGAGGGACCTCGGCCGCACCGAAGAACATGGTAGCCCGGCGATGGTGAGGTGGCTCCGCAAGGCCGCGGAGGCCGGCGACGTCGGGGCCTGGTACTCGTATGGCCACTACCCGTTCGAGGCCACCGGCGGCCCCACCAAGGCCGAAGGCGTGACCTGGCTACGCAAGGCCGCCGAGCGCGACCACGTCCTGGCGCAGGACGCCCTGGGCGATGCCCTCGCCAGTGGTTGGGCTGGCAAGGTCGATGTGCCGGCCGCCCTCGGCTGGTATCACCGGGCCGCGAAGCTTGGCAGCACCTCGGCGATGGTGGCGATCGCCGGGCTCCAAGACGACGGCAAGATCGCGGGCGGCCCGAAGGAAGCCATCCGCTGGCTGCGCCGCGCCGCGGAGCTCGGTGCGATGAACGTGGATGGCCAGCTCGCGCGGATGTTGACGGACGAGGACCCAGCCGAGGCCCTCCGGTGGCACCTGCGTGACGCGGCGTTCAGCCCCGAGAACTACGAATGGAACCTCCACCGTGAGATCCGGCAGCTGCTCGCCGCCCACCCCGACGCCTCCTTCGACTACGCGGGCTTCGCCGCGTGGCTCGCCAAGGCCGCCGGCTGGGGCTACCGGCAGGCGCAGCACGACCTCGCGTTGCTCTACCGCGAGGGCAAGGGCGTCCCGCGCGACCTCGCGCAGGCGCAGCGCTGGCTGCGCGAGGCGGCGCGGAACGGCCTCGCGGAGGCCCAGGACGCGCTCGCCGCCATGGCCGAGCGCGGCGAGGGCCAGCCGGCCGACGACGCCGAGGCCGTGCGCCTCTTGAAGAAGAGCGCGAAGGCGGGCAGCCCGCGAGCGGCCTGGGCGCTCTCCCGCCGGTTCTGGACCGGCCAGGGCGTGGACGTCGACCCGGCCGAGGCCCGACGCCTGCTGGAGGCCGCCGCCAAGCACGGCGCGGTCCCCGAAGCGGCCTTCGACCTCGGCGTGCGGCTGGTCGCGGGCGACGGAATGCCGAAGGACGCCAGGCGCGGCATCGGGCTCGTCGGCGACGCCGCCGAGCACCTGCCGGAGGCCCGGCGGCTCTTGCTGGACTGGGTCCAGAGCGCCAAAGGCTTCGAGCCCGCCCGAATCCCGTTCGGGGCCCTCGTGGCCGCCGCCGAGGGCGGCGAGCCGAAGGCCGCTTTCGACCTCGCGGAGCGGTACCTGACGGCTCACCCGCGTGCGATCGACCAGGGGGAAGCCGAGCGTTGGTTGCGCGTGGCCGCGGACCGTGGCTTCGCGACCGCCCAGTTCCGGCTGTCCACCTTCCTCGCGCACAGCCGCTGGGTGAAGGGCGAGGAGATCCCGGCGAATCCCGACGAGGCCGCCGCCTGGCTCCGCCGCGCCGCGGACGGCGGGCATGCGGAGGCCCTGCGGGCGCTGGCGGAGAAGGCGATTGGGGCCCAACGAGAAGGCGGCGACCTGACCCAGGCGCTGCGGTGGCTCGAACGCGCCGCGGCGCAAGGCGACCGCGAGGCCAGGCGGCAACTCGGCGACATTTACGCTGCAGGTAGGTACGCGGTTCCGGCCTTCGATCGCGACGCCGCGAAGCGGTGGTACTTGGCCGCCGCGGAAGCCGGTGACGCCTCGGCGCTCCTCGCGATCGCCGGCCTCTACCGTGCCCCGGCCCGCGGTCCCCGTGACCCGGTCGAAGGAGCGCGATGGGCCCAGAAGGCCCTGGATGCCGGGGTGCGGCTCGCCATGTGGGACCTCGCGGACGCCTATCTCCAGGGCGACGGCGTCCCGA
Organism: Candidatus Sericytochromatia bacterium; assembly: GCA_036675505.1. Lineage (GTDB taxonomy): Bacteria > Cyanobacteriota > Sericytochromatia > S15B-MN24 > JAQBPE01 > JAKFEW01. The sequence continues at coordinate 150,908 of JAKFEW010000141.1, read as the reverse complement.
AGGATGCGGCCCGCGCCGTGGCGCTGCTCGAACGGCTCGGCACGTTGGACGATGAGTTCGGGCGCGGCAACGATGCCTGGGAACGCCTTGGCGAGCTGCACGAGCGCGGCGAGGCGGGCCTTACCAGGGACCTGCGCAAGGCCGTAGCCTACTACGCCCGGGCGGGCGAGTTCACCAACGCCGGCCCCGCGTACCGCCTGGCCGAGCTTTACGCCAAGGGGCCGCGGGAGATCCGGAACCCGGCCGAGGCGCTGCGCTGGCACCTCACGGCGATCGACTACGATACCGAAGGCGGCGACGGCACGGAGTCCTTCGGCGGGGCCTACGCGCGCACCTACGGCAACCTCGCCAACGCTCGGCTCGCGGTCGCGATCCGCCTCGAGCGGGGCGACGGCTTCCCTCGCGACCTCGAAGGCGCGCTGCGCTGGTACCGATCGGCCGCCGCGCTCGAGCGCAAGTACCCCGCACCCGCGCTCCTGGGCATGTTCAAGGTGGCGCGCCTGCTCGAGGCCGGTGTCGGCAAGGATGACCCTCGGGCAGTGGACGCGCGGGGCGACCGGCGCCAACCGGCCTACTGGTACGGCGAGGCGGTCCAGACCTGGAAGGACCGCTACGACCGCCACCTCGCGATCGTCACCGGCCCGCGTTGGGGCATGAGCCCCATCGAGGACGCGGAGCGCCGATTGCCCGCGCTTCTCGGGGAGGTCCGGCAGGCCGCCGGCGCTGGCGTGGCGCAAGCCCAGTACGACTTCGCGCATTTCCTCTTGGAGGGTCGCGTCACCCCGCGCAACGACGCCGAAGCGGTTTCGTGGCTGACCAGGGCCGCGGACGCAGGCCACCTGGGGGCGCACCTCGCGCTCGCCGAGGTGTGGACGAAGGGCGAGGTCGTGGCCAAACGCCCGGCCGAGGCGTCCCGGCGCAATCGGTCGGCGGCCGATGCGGCGCTCGCGAAGCTGGCGCCCGGTACCCGGTTCGAAGGATTGATGCCATCGCCTGCCGTGCCCGCTGCCTATTCCGCCACGATGAAGCACCTCGCCGCGCTCGTCCGGAAGCCGAGCGGCGAACAGCCGAACATCAACGTGTACGTGCTGCGGATCGACCGCGAAGCCGAGCCCACGACGCTCGCCGAGCTAAGGCGCGAAGCGAAGCGACGGGGCCGACCCGACGCCTGGGCCGACGCCGAATGGCGCGCGCGGCCATTCATCGCCGCGGCGAAGAAGGCCCGCGACCCGAGGGCCGCCTTCCGCGCGACGCTCCAGGCCGCCGAGACGGGCTACGCCCCTGCCCAGAGCGACGTGGGCGAGCGCTACGAGCGCGGCGCCGGGGTCGCGAAAGACGAAGTCGCGGCCTACGCCTGGTACGCCCTCGCCGCCGCCCAAGGCGACGACGACGGCGCCCGTGGGATGGCGAGCCTCGCCGCGAGCCTTTCGCGCCCCAAGATCGCCCAGGCCCAGGCCCGCGCCATGATCTGGTGGCGCAACCACCACCGTTGAGTAGGAGCCCTCCGTGAACGTTCCCCGCCACGCCATCACCCGCGAGATCCCTGCCACCTTCGCCGACGCCCTCGTGGCGCAGCCCCACGCCGAGCCGATCGACGTGGCGCGCGCCCGCGAGCAGCACGCCGCGTACGTCCAGGCCCTACGCGACCTCGGCCTGGAGGTCGCGGTCGTGCCGGCCGACGACGCCTACCCGGACTGCTGCTTCGTGGAGGACACCTGCGTGATCGCGGAAGGCATCGCGCTCATGACCATGCCGGGCGCCGCCTCGCGCCGCGGCGAGATGCCCGCGGTGCGCGCGGCGCTGCCGCCCGACCTCGAGATCGTGGAGATGAACCGGCCCGCCACGCTGGACGGCGGGGACTGCCTGCGCACCGCCGGCCGGATCTACGTGGGACGGTCGGCGCGCACCAACGCCTATGGCGTCCAGAAGCTGCGCCGGACCTTCGAACCCGCGGGCCTCGACGTCGTGGACCTTCCGGTGCCGGATGCGCTGCACCTCAAGTGCCACGTCACGCCGCTGGGACGCGAGATGATCCTGCTCGTCGAGGACTGGCTGCCGCCCGCGATGTTCCCGGACGTGCGGGCCGTCGTGGTTCCCGCGGCGGAGGCCTACGCCGCCAACGTGCTCGCGATCGGCGACACCGTGCTCATGGCGGCCGGCTTCAAGAGGACCCGCGACGCCCTCGAGGCCGCGGGCTTCCGGGTCGTGGCGCTGGAGACCACGGAGTTCCGGAAGGCCGACGGCTCGCTGACCTGCCTGTCGCTGGTCTATTAGCCCAGGGCGCGGGACGTCAGCTCGCGGGCTCGAAGACCAGCACGCGGCCCCAGTTCGGGTACAGCGTCGCGGCCACCGAGGCCCCGCGGCGCACCGGGAACACGTCGCCCGGGTTCAACAGGTCGACCCAGCGGCCATCGCGGCCCTCGAGCGGCTCGAGGGCGATCGCCGCCGGCGCCGCCGCCGCGTTCACCGCGACCCGCGCGGCCGACCCGCGGTAGCGCCGCTCGAAGACGATCTGCTCGCTCGCCGCCGCGATCGGCCGGTAGTCGCCGCGGCGCAGCGCGGGCACGTCCTTGCGCAGCTGGCTGAGCTGCGAGATCGCCCGCGCGAGGTCGTGGCTGGTGCGCGGGTCGCCCGCCTTCGGCGGCGTGACCGCGGGGCGGAGCGGTGCGTCGGTGGTCTTGCCCTTCTTGCCGCGCAGCGCCCACTCGCTGCCGTAGTAGACCGAAGGCACGCCCGGCATGGTGAAGAGCAGCACGTGGAGCGGGAAGAGGTGCGCGGGCCGCTTCAGCAAGCTTGCGATGCGGTCGACGTCGTGGTTGTCCGCGAACGAAAGCAGCGGCAAGCCGCGGTAGATGCCGCCGGGGCCGAACTGGCGCGCGAGCGAGTGCGCGATCTCGTGGTAATTGTGGCTGTTGTGGCTCGAGTGGAGCCCGGCGTAGGCCTCGTAGTTCGTCGTCGCGTCGAGCGTGGCCGGGTTGGCCCACCGACCGTAGTCGCCGAAGACCACCTCGCCCATCAGCCAGAAGTCCGGCCGGCGCGCCTTGCAGAAGGCCGCGAGCTCGCGCATGAAATCGAGGTCCATCACGTCGGCCGCGTCGAGGCGCAGGCCGTCGACGCCGAACTCGTCGATCCAGAAGGCGACCGCCTCGAGCAGGTGCCGGCGCACGTCCGGGTTCTGCTGATCCAGCTTCACGAGCTCGTAGTGCCCGGCCCAGGTGTCGTAGTCGAAGGGGTCGCCGCAGGGGTTGCCGCGGTCGAAGCGCAGGCCGGCGAACCAGCCGCAATAGGGCGACGCCTGGCCCCTGGCCCGCACGTCCTGGAACGCCCGGTGGCCCCGGCCCACGTGGTTGAGGACGGCGTCGAAGATCACGCGGATGCCGGCCGCGTGCAGCGCGACCACCACGGCCCAGAGGGTCGCGTTGTCGCCGAGCCGGCGGTCGACCGAGAAGTAGTCGATCGTGTCGTAGCCGTGGGTCGCAGACTCGAAGACCGGCCCGAGCAGGAGCGTGTCGACGCCCAGCGCTTTCCAGTGCGCGATCCACTCGGGCAGCTGGGCGAGCCGCGGTACGGGCGCGGAACGGCCGTCGTTGCGGGCGGGCGCGCCACAGGCGCCCAGGGGGTAGAGGTGGTAGACGATGGCGTCATGCGCCCAATCGGCGGCCATGGGAGTGCTCCTTTCGACGAAGCGGGAAACCAGCTCGTCGTCGAGCAGCGCACCCCTCGCACGGGGCACTTGCGGGGCGGGGGCCATGCCGGCTCGCGTCGTCGCAGGCCAGCGGTCGTGGGCGCGCATGCTGCCGTGGACCCGCTCCGCGGCCCCGATGGGGCCAAGCGGGCCACTTTACCACGCGCCGCGAGCGGGCGTCCAGGCGAAAGGCCCTGAAGCGGCGCGCCGCCCGGCTTGAGCCGGGCGGCGCTGAGGGGAGGTTAGGTCTTACTTGAACACGGTCTTGGCGAGCAGGATGCCGAGCAGGCACGGCGCCGCGACCACCGCGGCAGCCGCCAGGCCCGTGACACCGAGCGCCATTGCGGCACCGACGCCGACCACCAGGCCCGCACCCGGCGCGAGCACCGTGACGCCCTTGAAGCCGGCCGTATCGGACGAGCCGTCGGGCTTCTTGATCTTCACGCCGCTGCCCGCCAGCGCGAGGCCGGCGAAGGCCACGCCCATCAGGGCGAAGAAGGCGTTGCCGCGGACCATCAGTGAGCCGAACGCACCGATCGCGAACAGGCCCATGCCGATCGGCTGCGCGAGGTTCGCGCCTTCCCGCTTCGGCGCCTGGTAGGTGTCTCCGGCCATCGCGGCCGTGGCCTTCGTGGACGCGGCCGGCGCGACGCGCGGCGCGGCGGCGACAGGGCGGACGGCGACGGCGGACGTGGTGGTCATAGGTTTGCTCCAGGTCGGGCGGGGGAGATGGCGGTGTTATCGCGCCGTCAATTGACTGGCTGACGGTAAGAACGTCAAGCTGACGGAAATTCATGGTAAAGGGCGAGTAAATACCTTGCAGTCCGGGGAATGACTTGCACGTCGCCGCCGAGTTCGGCGACGACGTCGCCGCGGCGGTCGGCTCGCCTTGAGCCCGAGCACGGAACCCCTGGCGCTGTGACGGCGTCGATAGCGATACCACCAGGTCGCCGCACGCCATCAGGCAGGCTACCCGCTCAAAGGAGATTGAACATGCCCGTACTCGCCCCCCGCCTCCTCGGCGCCGTCCTGGTCCTCGGCGCGATCGCCGCCTGCACCCCGCCCGGCGCGACCGTGCCGGGGGTCGGCTACGTCGGCGGCGGCGCGCTGCCGCTCGACGTGCTGGCCGTGACCGCGCTCGACGCGGAGACCGGCAACACGAGCCACCGCGTGGCGCTCAAGTGGTCCAGCGCGCTCGGCACCAAGACCTACGAGATCTGGCGCAAGTTCGGCGAGGGCGAGTCGAAGGTCCTCACCACCACGGACAAGGACAGCTATCTCGACACCACCCTCGCAGCCAAGCAGTCCGCGACCTACAAGATCCGCGCGGTGGGCGGCGACGGCAAGGAAATCCGGGTGTCGGAAGAGAAGGCCACCACCGTGCTCGCCCAGGAGGTCGCCAAGCCCGACGGCCTCGAGCCCGCCGACAAGGCGACCCTGACCGCCACCGACACGACCCCGACGCTGAAGTGGAAGGCCACGCCCAACGCGTCGCTGTACCACGTGAAGGTCGTGCAGGTGAGCGACGGCTCGAGCGTCTTCTCGGCCACCACCAAGGAAACGTCGATCAAGTTCGGCGACAAGAGCCCGCTGGCGTTCGACAAGTTCGCCGACCTCTTCGCCGTCGGCAACCCGGGCGGCCTGCAAAAGGGCATCGTCTACCGCTGGACCGTCCAGGCCCTGCGCTCCGACGCCGGCGCGGACGTGGCGAAGGTGCGGGCGGTCGACGTGAACACGTCGGCGGCCGCCACGTTCAGCCTCGGGCAGTAACGCCGGTCGTCGGCCTCAGCCGACCCTGGCCATCGCGGGCAGGGCGTCGACGTTGGCGCCCACGTCCTTGCCGTCCGTCGCCTTCGCCCGGAAAGGGCTGTCGGCGGCGAGGCGGTAGTTGCCGGTGGGCGCGCTGGTGAAGCGCACGTCGCCGATCGCGCCCGGATAGAAGCCGTCGGCCGGGTATTGGCTCGCCTGGGCGCCGGCCAGCACGTTGCCGCGCAGGACCGCGCCGGGCAAGAAGGCGGCGATCGCCGCGTTGCCGGTGCCCTGGCCGTCGCCGTGGATGCCGTACTGGTTCGCGGCGGCGATGTTGTTCGTGAACACGAAGCCCGTGGTCGGCTTGCCGTAGGCCGTGATGATGTTGCCCGAGTTGAGCACGGTGTTGTGGTCGATCACCACGTCGGCCGCGCCCTCGCCGATGGTCAGGAAGCTGCCCTGGCCGCCGTACTTGGCGCCGTCGATGTCCTCGAACAGGTTGTCGGCGATGCGGATGCGGCTCGTGCGCTGGCTGGCCTGGAGGTTGTCGCTGCCCAGGATGTTGATGCCGGCCCCGCTGCGCCTCACGACGTTGCGGGTGAAGGCGACGTCCTCGACCATGCTCCAGGGCGCGGTGCCGTCCTGGTTGCGCACCGTGAAGAGGATCGCGTTGCCGTTCTGCGCGTCGGCCCAGTTGTTCTCGAAGACGTTGCTGTCGACCACCACCCGGCGGGCGTTCTTGAGCTCGAAGAGGTTCTTCACGGTCCAGACGCCGCGCCACTCCAGCGGCTTGTGGAAGTGGTTGCCGGTGATCGTGATGTCGGACGGCACCAGGCCGGGGATCGTGGGATCGGCGCCACCGAACATCACGTTCTCGCCCGCGCCCTGCAGGAAGTTGTTGGTGATCGTGAAGGGGCCCGGGCCGTTCCAGCCGGAGATCGCCTGGGTGTCGTAGCCCTTGCCCTTGAAGTCGGCGAGGTGGCAGCCGCTCACCGTGACATGCGCGCCGTTGAGGGCGATGCCGCGCTTGAGCTCGCTGGCCGGCAGGCCGTGGAGGTAGCAGCGGTCGATCAGGAAGTGGTGCGGCACCTGGTCGAGGCGGGTCTGGCTCGCGTCGCCGTTGCCGATCCGCACGAGATCGTAGGTCATGGCCTTGTCGTCGGCCTGGGTCAGCTCGAGGCCGACCAGCGCGTAGTGGTGCGCGCCGGCGTCGGCCTGGATGGCCGGCTCGCCGCGGCCGGGCGCGACGATCTTGGGCATGCTCGCGGCATGGGCGGGGCCGACGCGGCCGCCCGCGCCCGGCAGCTGGGCGAGCGCCGAGCTGGTGAGCGTGATGGTGCCCTCGCCGGCCTTGTTCGGCAAGCGGATCGGGCCCTGGAACGTGGCGCCGGCTTCCAGCACGAGCGTGTCGCCGGGCTGGGCCGCGTCGATCGCGGCCTGCAGGTTCTCGCCGGCCTTCACCTGGCGGGTGGCGCCGGTGGAAGGCGCCAGCGGCGCGGCCGGGGCGGCCGGCCCGCCCACGGCGGGTGGGCGCTCGGCAGGCACCGGCGCGGGTGCCTGAGGCGGCTGCGGCGCTGCAGGCGCAGGCGGCGGAGGCGCGATCGGCGGCGGCGGCGGGGGCGGCGGCGCGGGCGGGGCGGGCGCGACCATCGCGGGCGGCGCAGGTGCGATCGGCGCTGGGGCGGCAGGGATGGGGGCAACAGGCATTGGGGCAACAGGCATGGGGGCTGCGGGGATCGGTGCGCCAGGGATGGGCGCCACCGGCGCCGCGACGGGCAGGGGCGCGGGCAGGGCAGGCAACGGCTGGAGCGCCGGCGCCTGCGGCTGGGGCGCCGGGAACTGAGGAGCCGGGAACTGGGGCTGGGGCGTCGGGAACTGCGGTCCCACGCCCGGCACCGGGCCGCCGATCGGTGCCGGGGGCCAGGGCGCCGGTGCCACCTGCGGACCGGCCGCCGGCGCGAACAGGCCGCGCACGAAGGCCGAGACCTTCTGGCCGAAGGAGGAGAGGGCGCTCATGAGCCGCGAAAAGAACGCCCCGACGCCGCCCGAGGCGCCAACCGGTGCGGCCGCACCACCGCGGACCGCGGGGATGTAGACGTCGATCGCCCCCCCCACCGGGCCGCGGGCGCCGGCAGCGGACGCCTCGCGCGCCGGACGGCCCTGCATCGGCTGGCTGGACGGAATCTTCGAACTCGGGGAGGTCTGCACGGTTACACCCCTTCGCCACTCACCCGGGACTTGTCGGCGCATCCTGCCTGATGACACCGGGTGTTGCGGAAAAGGAATGGTTAAGAACCGATTCAGGAATTTAGAGATTAACGGTCCGCAGACTGGCCAACCAAGCGCCTTTCAGAGCCCTTTCGCCAGCCTGACGAACCCGCCGCCGGCATCGGACATCACGTAGCCACGCCCTATGTAGAGTTTTTGGAGCTTGGTGTTGAACGTGTCGGTGAAGGTCGCAGCCTCGGTCAGGCCGTGCGCGCGCATCCAGGCCTCGCCATGCGCGAGCAAGGCGATCGCGAGGCCCGCCTTGCGCGACGCCGGCGCGACGTAGGTGGTGGCGAACAGGCCGAAACGTTGCCCGCGCTCATCCAGCTCGATTCGCACGATGGTATGCCCGGCGACGCGCCCATCGGCCCGCTCGGCCAGGAAGACCTGGCCGGTGCACCGGCTGGCGTCGAGGTGCCACAAGACCCGGGCCACCAGCCAGTCCATCGTGTACATCGCGCGGCCGGTCTCGTCGCCGAGCACCTCGATCAAGGTGTCGCGCATGCGGGTGGCGACCAGCGCCACCTCGTCCGCGGCGCCAGGGTCGAGGACGCGGATGCGATCGCCCGCGCTCTCACCTTCATCGCCGATCGCCATGAGGCATTCCCTCTTGAAACTGGATGGGTCTGGTTCGTCAATCTGGCGCTTTCAACCAGACCAATTTTGCAGCAAGCTGGCATCACGCCCAGCGTAATTTGCCCCGTGCCGCAGAAGGGATGAACCGATGACCGATCGCATTTCCGTTTTCGCCCCGCCGAGTCCCCCGCCCTTCCCGCAGGCGCCGCCGATGAGCGCACCCGCGCCGGTGGTCCTCATGAACGCGCACGTCCGCCTCGAACCGCTCGAGGCCTCGCACGCCGAGGCAATCTACGCGGCGGGGCAGGACGACCGCATCTGGGCCCACAAGCTGCGCGGCCCGCTCACGAGCCTGGCGGACGCCCACGGCTACGTGGCCGAGGCGCTGGCCGAGCGGGCCGCCGGCCGCCAGCTCCCCTTCGTGATCCGGGCGGCCGGCAGCGGGGCGTTGCTCGGCCTGACCCGCTACCTGGACCTCCAGGTGGCGCACGGGGGGCTCGAGATCGGCCACACCTGGCTCGTGCCCACGTGCTGGCGCACTGCCGTGAACACGGCCGCGAAGCGCCTGTTGCTGGCGCATGCCTTCGAGGACCTCAGTGCGTCCCGCGTGTGCCTCAAGACCGACATCCTGAACGAACGGTCACAGCGGGCGATCGAGCGGCTCGGCGCGCGGCGGGAAGGCGTGCTGCGCGCCCACCGCCGCCGGCCCGACGGCAGCCTGCGCGACACCGTGTACTACGCGGTGCTGGCGGCCGAATGGCCCGTGGTGCGGTCACGCCTGGACGCGCTGCTCGGCTAGGCCCAAAAACATCAATCCCCGCGGAGCCGAGGCTCAGCGGGGTTGTTGCTCAGGAACCGGTCATACCGTCGATTCGGTCGGGTGGTTCATAGCCACCGGGTGTCGCCACACCCGCCGTCGTCCTGTCGCCTGCGTTTCAGCTGGCGTTCCGGTTGCGGTTTCCCGCTTCCTCCGAAGTCACATCCGACCTTGCGGCCGAAGTTGGCTCCGTGGCACTCTTGCCGGGGTGCACCCGTGCCCGCCGCCGATGAAGCGAGACTTGCGAACGAGCGAATCTCTGTTTCCAGAGATGGTACCACCGTTTCCGGTCATACCGGCGGCCGTTTCCGACCGCATGCCCCATCCTTTACAGACGAAGCTCCCGTTCACCACCCGGTCGAGTTGCTGTCTCCTTGCGAAGCTAGCTTCCTGGCCGAGTCGAGGGGCCTTCCGGTGTCGAGCCACCGGTGCGCTTGCGGCGCAGGACACTCGCGTGTCCGGTTCTTCCTCTGCAGACCTCGCGGCCCGCTTCAGGGTGCCTCACGACCCCCTGCGACATTTCCCTCCTCGAAGAACTCCGTTTCCGAAATCCCTCTCGTTATGAAATACCGCGGTCAATTCTACGGCTCGACCCGCCGCCCAAATCAATTGCCATAAATGACACCTGATTCAAGTCCTATCCTACGACCGAAATCATCGGATATTCGTTCGGAGCATTCACCACAACTATAAGTGTTGATTGCCCTGGCGTTCCTTTCGGTTCGCCTCCCGGCCCATCGGTGCCGGTCGATGAATCCATAGTACCAGGTCCCCTTCGATTCCGCAAGCCTTTTCTTAAATGAACCAAAATAGGGGCTTAACCCTGGCTCGACCGCTACCTCGCGGGGCCCGCCAGGCAGGCTACAATGCTGCGAGACCCGATGGAGGCCCCCGCATGCCCGAGCGCACGTCCACCTCACCGGCCGCCCAGGTGGTCATCCTGAACGGCCCGATGGGGGTCGGCAAGACCACCACCGCGCGCGCCCTGGTCGACCGGCTGGCGCCGGCGCTCTTCCTCGACGCCGACCATGTGGCCGACTTCCGCCCCTTCGACGTGCGAGAGCCCGCGCACCTGGACTACATCGAGGACACGCTCTGCCACATGCTGGCGTTCCACGCGAGCCAGGGCTTCGAGCGGGTGGTCGTCGCTTGGGTCTTCGAGACCGCGGAACGCCTGGGCCATTTCAGCGAGCGCCTGCGTGCGCAAGGCCACGCCGTGCACGCCTTCCGGCTGACCTGCGACGCCAGGGAGCACGAGGCCCGCGTGCGTGCCCGCAACCGAGAAAACCTCGACTGGGAGCTCATGCGCCACCGGGAGCTCGCGCACGGCTTCGAGACGGCGGCGGCGCGCGGTGCCTTGGGCCGGACGCTCGACACCACGGACCTGTCGCCGGATGAGGTCGCCGATGTCGTCGCCGAACTGATCGGCTTCTGACGGCCGGGTTCCGAGATGGTGTCCGGCGCGCGTTCGGGCCGGACGCCTAACGCCAGGCCACGTTCCGCACGAGGCGCAGCCTCTCGAGCACCCAGATCACGTACTTGGCAGGGTCGATCTCGTGCCATTCGACGCCGTGCTTGGCCCGCCGCGGGTTCGCGTGGTGGTTGTTGTGGTACGCCTCGCCGAACGTGAGGAGCGCCAGCCAGGGCACGTTCCGGCTATCGTCCCGCGTCTCGGTGGAGCGGTGGCCGACGCCGGGGATGTGGCACACGGAGTTGATCGCGAAGACCAGGTGCATGAGCACGATCACGGGCACGTACAGCCCCCACAACAGCCCGCCCAGGCCGAGCGTGGCGTAGATCGCGGCGGCGGCGCCCAGGTGCGGCAGCAACCCCAGCGCCTTGTGCTCCAGGAGCCGGCAGTACCAGCTCTGCCGCACGTCGGCCGCCAACGAGCGGATCTTCTCGTCAAGCTCCGGCGACACGCGGAAGATCCAGCCGGCGTGGGCGAACCACAGGCCGTGACGGGGTGAATGGATGTCGTTCTCGGCGTCCGCGGCGGCATGGTGCTGCCGGTGGAAACCGACCCAGCCGACGGGGTCGCCGGTCATGCCGATCGCGGTGCCGAGCGCGAAGAACGCCTTGAGCGGCTCGACCATCTCCATTCCCTTGTGGGTCAGCGTGCGGTGGTAGTAAATCGCGACGCCGAAGCCCGCCCACGCGTAGATGCCCACCGCGACCGGGAGGTAACGCCATTCGAATGGCTGGGTCAGCGCCGCCAGCGCCAGGCCATGCATCGCGAGCACGACGGCCACCACCGGCAGGTTGAGCCGGCCCTGCCTGAGCGCTACGCTGTGCGGCACACGCGTCGGAGGTTCGGCGGGCACCTGAGCGTTTGGTGCCTGATCGGGGTGAAACTCGCTTGCGATGCCCAACGGAACTCCTCTTCAAGTCATCAAGATCCGTTGTAGCACGGCTTTCGGCAAGATAGGGTCATGATGCAGTCACCGCTGTCATTCTTCGGTCATGGCGTCCGAAAAAAAGGCCACCGGGACGACGAGGACGGCAAAGCGATGACGCTTGGGGGCTGTTCCCGCAGAGGGAAAGACGTGGCCTGAGGACCTCTCGAAGGGCCTGGCCGGATCGATCGGCGCGGGAATGAGCCAGCTCGTAAACATGACCGGGGTTGTCCGGAATAATGGAGAGGCCCCTGCCACCGAGAGCGAGTGTCCGTGTCCGTCCCCCACCTCCTCCTCACCCGCGCCTGGATCCCCCACTGGGCCCTGCTGGCCGGCCAGGCCTCCCACGGCCTGTCCTGGGCGCTGCTGATCGCGCTGGGTCTCGCGGGCGTCACCGCGCCCGGGTTCGCCGGGCTGGCCTGGGTCCACCTGGTGGCGCTGGGGTTCCTCACGCAGATCGCGCTCGCCGTGCTGATCCATGTCCTGCACGGCATGCTGGACCTCGACTGGGTGGCCGGCCCCGTCGCGCGTTGGAGCCTGCTGCCGTTCGGCCTCGGCGCCTACGGCCTAGTGGCGGGCTTCTGGTGGAGCCGCTTCGACCTGGTGGCCGCGAGCTCGTCCCTCGCGGTGGGCGCGCTGGCCGTCTACCTGGCGCTCGCCGCCGCCACGCTCGCCCGGTTCCGGCCGTCCGAGGACACGTCCGCGGCGGTCATGCGGGCCTTCGCGCTGGTGCTCGCCATGCTCGCGATCACCGCCGCGCTGGGGCTCGGGATGGCCTGGGCGCTGGCCGGCCACGGCGGCCCCTGGTGGCTCAGCGTGGCGCCGCCGCTCCACGCCCACACCGGCATGGTGGGCTGGCTCTCGCTGCTGGTCGTGGGCGTCTCGATGCACACGGTCAAGCCGATCACCGGGGGCAAGTCCGACGCGATCTGGAAGCACATCGTCGCGAGCAGCCTGATCCTCGCGGGCCTGCTCGCGGCGCTGGTGGGCTTCGCGGCCCCCTCGGCCACGTGGCTGGCGGCGGCCGCCGCGGCCGGGCTCGCGGGCACGTTGCTCTACTTCGCGGACCTCGCGGGCATCCTCGCGCGCGCGAAGGTCGCCCACCGGCCCCCGCAGGCCTTCCTCGCCGCCTCCGGCGCCTACTTCGTGCTGGCGGCGGCGCTCGGGGCCGGCGTGCAGGCCGGCCATGCGGCCTGGCAGGGCGCCTACGTCTACCTCGCGCTGATCGGCTGGCTCGGCCAGATGGTGAACGGCCACCTGTACCACATCGGCATCCGCGTGCTCGCGACGGTCGCGCGCGGCGAGGACGACGAGACGCAGCCGGGCGAGCTGCTCGCGGCCCCACTCTCGTGGGCCTCGTGGGGGGCCTTCCAGGCCGCGGTGATCGGCGGCACCTGTGCGTTGATGGCCGGGAGCGGCCCCGCGCTCGCGGCGGCAGGTGCTTGCGGGCTGCTGGGCTGGGCGCTCATGGGCGCGAACGTCATCCGTGCCTGGCGCGTGGCCAGGCGGGCTGCGTAGCGCGAACGGGGCCCGTCCACGCCGCCGGCCCGACGGCAGCTGCTTGCCCGAATGCTCGATGGACAGCGGAGCCGGCCGCGTGCGACCCTTGACGAGGGCCGCCGACTGCCGCCAAGCGGTAGTTCCGGCCCGATTTGCGCGCGAAACGGGCGCTGCCACTCAACTAAAAGGAGCTCCCGCGATGATCGCGTTCAGCCAGGTCGCCAAATTTCAGGGCAAGAAGTATCTGTTCAAGGGGAGCTCGTTCCAGATCAACCCGGGCGACCGGGTGGGGCTCGTCGGCCCGAACGGCGCCGGCAAGACCACGATCTTCCGGATGATCAACCGCGAGGAGAAGGCCGACGAGGGCACCGTGGTGATCCCCGAGAAGTTCGTGATCGGCTACTACTCGCAGGACATGGCCGAGCTCGGCGACATGACCGTGCTGGATGCCGCGATGCGTGGCTGCACGCGCGTGATCGAGCTCGGCCTGGACATCGAGCGGTATGGCGAAGCGCTGTCCGATCCGGCCCTGACCGACGAGGCGATGACCGAGCTCCTCGAGCAACTGGGCACCGCCCAGGAAGAGTTCGAAGCCCGCGGCGGCTACGACCTCGACCAGCGCGCGAAGGAGATCCTCTCGGGCCTCGGCTACCGTGACACCGACTTCAACAAGGACGTGAAGCAGTTTTCGGGTGGCTGGCGGATGCGCATCGAGCTCGCCAAGGTGCTGCTGATGAAGCCCGACGCGCTGGTGCTCGACGAGCCCACCAACCACCTCGACCTCGAGTCGATCGTCTGGCTGGAAGACTTCCTGCAGCGGTACGAGGGCGCGATCTTCCTCACGGCGCACGACCGGGACTTCATGAACCGCCTGGTCAGCCGGGTCATCTCGATCGAGTTCGGCACGATCAACTCCTACTCGGGCAACTTCGACTACTTCATCCGCGAGAGCGAGCAGCGCCAGACCAACCTGGAAGCCGCCGCCAAGCGCCAGGAGGACAAGCTCGCGCGGGAGCAGGTGTTCATCGACCGCTTCAAGGCGAGCGCGTCCCATGCCTCCGCCGTGCAGAGCCGCATCAAGATGGTCGCGAAGGTCGAGCGCATCGAGGTGCCCCAGGAGACGCGCGGCGTGAAGCTGACCTGGCCCGAGTGCCCGCGGTCGGGCGACGTCGTCGCCAACGTCACGGACGCCGGCAAGGTGTATGGCGACAAGGTGGTCCTGAAAGGGGCCGAGTTCCAGGTGCGGCGCGGCGATCGCATCGCGTTGCTGGGCATCAACGGGGCCGGCAAGAGCACCCTGCTCAAGATGATCGCGCAGCAGCTGGCCCCCGACACCGGCCGCGTCGCCCAGGGCTCCAACGTTCACGCCGCCTACTTCGCCCAACACCAGACCGACATCCTCGACAAGTCGATGCGGGTCTACGACGCCGTCGCGGAGGTGATCCCGATGGCGCCGCGCGGCGCCGTCCAGAGCATCTTGGGCTCGCTGCTCTTCAACAGCGATGACATCGAGAAGAAGGTCGGCGTGCTCTCGGGCGGCGAGAAGACCCGCGTCGTGCTGGCGCGCATCATCGCGAACCCGGTGAACTTGCTGCTGCTCGACGAGCCGACCAACCACCTCGACCTGCGCACCCGCGAGATCGTGCTCGAGGCGCTCAAGCGCTACGAAGGCACCTTGATCTTCGTCTCGCACGACCGCCACTTCCTGCGCGAGCTCGCGACCAAGGTCATCGTGCTCGATCATGGCAACACGACCGAGTACCTGGGCGGCCTGTCCTACTTCCTCGAGAAGAACGACAACAAGTTCCCGGGCTCGGAGCACACGCTGCGCGTCGGCTGAGGCCCGTCACAGGCCCCGCGCGCCGTCAGGCAGCGCCTGCTATGATGACAGGACCAGCTAAGAGGACATTCGACATGGCCAAACGCCCGGAACCCAAGCGTAAGTCCGCCGAGGACTTCCTTCAAGACCTCCGTAAGGGGCACCAGGCCTGTTTCGGCCACCTCGAGGGCCGTCGCTACCTGGAGAAAGTGCTCTCGGCGCAGCACAGCCTGCCCAACGCCGTGAAGTTCTTCGCTTACGACCTGCTCGCCGAGGATGCCTACCACGAAGGCGCGACGGCGAAGTGCCTGGAGGCGGTGGCGGGCGCGAAGGAGTACCTGGCGGCGGCCCAGGAAGAATGGCCGCGCGAGACCAAGGAATACCTGCCGCAGCTGCGCTTCTGCGAGCGCGGCAGCTCGGTCCTCGCGGATGAAGGCGACGTGGAAGGGGCGATCGCCCTCTGCGACCTCGCCGTGACGTTGGGTCTGGGCCGCGCCTACGAAGCCAAGCGCCAGTCCCTCGAACGCAGGCTGTAGCATAGGGCCAGGGGCGGTCGTTCCGTCGCACGCGCGCCGGCCGCCGGACCGAGAATCGGTAATTTGCACGGATCCCAACGGCCACCACGCACGCCATGGTGCTGTCGGGTGCCCGTCCTCGTGCGCTGGGCCCCGACCTTTCGAGAGGCACCCGCCGACAATATGGGGACCAATCTCGTGGCTGCTGCTGCGGAGAAGCCGCCGACGTTCTGGGCGTTGTTCCTGGCGTTGCGCGGTCGGCTTGTGCTGCTCGTCGGCCTGGCGACGATGCCGGCCATCCTCCTCGCCGTGTTCGTTTCCACCAACGAGCGGCGCGCCACCGTCGAGCGCCTGGAAATGGAAGCCCGCCTGGTGGCTCACCTGGCGTCGCGGGAGCATCGCCACCTGCTCGAAGGAGCGAAGGGCCTCCTCCTCCGGATCGGCCCGCTGCTCGACCGCGACGAACCGGCAGCCTCAAATCGCCGGGACGCCCTGCAGGCGCTGCAGCGAAGCGCGCCCCAGTTCGCCAACATCGGCGTGCTCTCCCCGCGTGGGGACCTCGTGAGCAGCGCCGTCGCCGCGCCGCGTTCCCTCAACATGGCATCCCTCCCCGTGTTCGGGCAGGCGCTCCGGTCACGCGAGGTCGAGATCGGGACCTACGCCATCGGCCCGATCGTCAACCGCCCGGTGCTCCACATGGCCTACGCCCTGCGCGACGCAGACGGCCGGCCGCGGGAGGTGGCCTTCATCGCGCTGGAGCTCAGCTGGCTCGACGAGCTGGCGAGCCAGGCGGCGCTGCCTCCCGATTACTCCTTGCTCATCTGCGATCGCGACGGGGTCGTCCTGGCTGGCTCGGGCTACCTGCCGCCGCCGTCGGGTGCGCGGGAGCCGGCGGCCCCCTTGCTCGCCCGCGTCCTGCACCAGCAAGGGGGCGTGGTGCTGGGCATCGGCTCGCCCGCCGTCGCGCGCTTCTTCGTCGCGACGCGGCTGGATGGCCTGCCGGACCTCTCGGTGATCGCGGGCCTGCCCTACGACCGCGTGCAGAGCGAGGCGAACGGGTCTTTTTACAGGATGCTCGCAGCGCTCGCGCTCGTCACCGGCCTGACGCTCGCGTCGGCCCTGCTCGCCGCCGAGCTCTCCGTCCTGCGTACCCTCCGCACGTTGACGCGTGCCGCGCGCCGACTCGGCGCGGGCGACCTGTCGAGCCGGGCGACGCTGACGGGCGGCCGCGGCGAGCTGCAGGAGCTCGCGGTTTCCTTCAATCGCATGGCCGACGCGCTGGAGCGCCGGCAGCGCGAGGCCGACGAGGCCCAGACCCAGCTTCGCGCGCTGTCCCACCGCCTCCAGGCCACCCGCGACGACGAGGCCGGCCGGATCGCGCGCGAGTTGCACGACGAGCTCGGGCAGGTGCTGACGGGCTTGAAAATCGAGCTCGCGCGCGTCCGCCGCGTCTGCTCCGGCACCCCGCTGCCGGCGTGCGCGTCCGAGCTCGTTCGCGACGCCGTCGAGATGGGCGCCCGCATCGACGGGGCCATCGATTTCGTCCGGCGGATCGCCTCGGAGTTGCGGCCATCCGTGCTGGATCGGTTGGGGCTGCCGGCCGCGCTGGAGTGGCTCGCCCACGAGTTCGAAGCCAAGACGGGCCTGCCGGTCTCGCTGCGCGTAGCCGAGCTGACCGATCCGCCCGAAGGGCCGGTTGCCCTCGCGCTGTTCCGGATCGTGCAGGAAGCCCTCACGAACGTGGCCAGGCACGCCGCCGCCCGCGCGGTGCGAATCGACCTCGTCACGGGCGGCGACACCCTCGTGCTCACCATCCAGGACGACGGTTGCGGGATCGATCCGACGCGGATGGACGGCCGCGACTCGCTCGGCATCCTCAACATGAAGGAGCGGGCTCACCTGGCCGGCGGCGCGTGGCGGCTGCACGGCGCACCCGGCGAGGGCACGACGATCGTCGTCGAGATTCCGATTCGGCCGGTGATCGCCGTGAAGGAAGGTTAGCCGGGATGCGGATTTTGCTCACTGAAGACCATGCGATCGTGCGCGCCGGGCTCCGGCGGATCCTGGAGCTCGAGTTCGGCGATGTGGTCATCGAAGAAGCGACCACGTGCGCGGAGCTCATGGCGAAGGGCACCGCAGGCCCGTGGGACGTGGTGATCCTCGACATCTCCCTGGCGGGGGAGAACTCGCTCAACGTGTTGCCCGCGCTCAAGCGCGCGTGCCCTGGCTTGCCTGTGATCGTGCTCAGCATGTACGGCGAGCGCCAGTTCGTCCAGCGCGCGCTGGCAGCCGGCGCGGCCGCCTACCTGACCAAGGAGCAGGCCGGCGACGACGAGCTGTTCCGCGCCATCCGGACGGTCCGCGCGGGACGCCGCTACCTCGGGACGGACCTGGCGACGCAGCTCGCCGACGATCTCGCGACGGATCGCAAGGGCGAGCCGCACGAGGCGCTTTCGGCACGCGAGCTCGAGGTCTTCCTCCTGATCGCGGCAGCCCGTTCGGTCACGGAGATCGCCGACCAGCTCGGGCTCAGCGTCAAGACCGTGAGCACGTACAGGACCCGCCTCCTCGAGAAGACCCGGCTGGCGTCGAACGCCGAGATCATCCAATACGCGCTGCGCCGCGGTCTCGTCGGCTGACACGTAGGACGAACACCTACGGCGGGCCGCCGATCATCCTACGCCGCCGTCGGACCGCAGCCGATACCGGGCCCGCCCGGTTGCGGTCATGCTGCGGACATGCGCGATCACCCGCCGGCCGCCGGCGGTTGACCAAAGGAGGGTGGTCGTGAAGGAGTCGAACAGGCAGCTCGCATTGGCGACGATCGGCTTCGTCCTGGCCTTCGCACTCTGGGGGCAGATCAGCGCCCTCGCGCCCCTGATCAAGCGCGATCTCGGCCTGGGGGCAGGTCAGGTGTCGCTGTTGGTCGCGCTTCCCGTTCTGCTGGGCTCGATCGGCCGCATTCCGCTGGGCATCCTCGCCGATCGCTTCGGCGGCCGATTGGTCATGTCCGCCTTGCTGATCGCGGCGATCATCCCGGCCATCGGCGTCGCGTCGAGCCACTCGCACCTGGCCCTGATGGGCTGGGCGCTGGTGCTGGGGCTCATGGGCACTTCCTTCGCGGTCGGCGTGGCGTTCAGCAGCAAGTGGTATCCCGCCGGGATGCAGGGCACGGCGCTCGGCATCTTCGGGATGGGCAACATCGGCCAGAGCGTCGCGTCGTTCGCCGCGCCGGCGCTCGCGGAGCGGCTCGGCTCATGGCACCACGTCCCGGTGATCTTCGGTGCCGCCTGCCTGAGCTGGGGCCTCGTCTTCGTGGTCTTCGCGCGTGATGCCGAAAGGCCCGTGGCGCGCGTCCAGCGCGGCATGGCCGAGATCCTCGGGCGATCGCCGCTCGCCTGGATCTTGTGCCTGTTCTACTTCGTGACGTTCGGCGGCTTCATCGCGCTGAGCGTCTACCTCCCGATCCTGTTGACCAACCGCTACGGCCTCGATCTGGGCGATGCCGGCTGGCGGACCGCGGGCTTCGTCGCCCTCGCCACGTTCTCCCGGCCGCTCGGCGGCTGGCTGGCCGATCGCCACGGCGGTCCGCTCGTCCTGGCCGGCGTGTTCGCGGTGATCGTCGTCGACGCCCTGCTCCTGGTTCCGGCCAGCTTCGTCACGTTCACCGCGGGCGCGCTTTCGTTCGCGTTCGTGGCCGGCGTCGGCAACGGCGCCGTTTTCAAGCTGGTGCCGGAGCACTTTCCCGACGACGTCGGCGCGGTGACCGGGCTCGTCGGCGCGTTCGGCGGTCTCGGCGGCTTCTTCCCGCCGATTCTGTTGGGCGTGCTCATTGAGACGACCGGCTCCTACGCGCTCGGCTTCCTCGGCCTGGCCATCGCCGCGTTCGGCTGCGGCCTGATGGCTCTTCGCCTGCATCGGGGCGCCGCCTACAGGCCGGCACCCGAGGGCGTATATTAGTTCCTCAGGCTGGGCTGAGCAAGCTGCCGACCGTCGAGCGGCCGGGCGCAGCGGCGGGAGCGGGCGATCGGCCGTCCGAGGGCGTTTCGAGGGCCTCGGCGATCCAGCCATGCTCCTCGCCGAAGTGGTGCAAGAGCTCGCCCACGAGGTCGGCGTCGATCGCCTCGGTGGTCGCCGCCAGGTCGGCGATCAACCGGCTGTGCTGGATCAGCGTCTCGAGCTCGTGGGCCGGCACGCCGGCCGCGCCCGCCAGGTCCCGCATACGCCGCTGGTTCTCGGCCTCCTCGAACTGCACGTGGTCGAGCAGCCGCCGCTGGAAGCCCTGTGGCAGGCCGCCGCGGGTGAACAACCTGGCGAGGACCTGGGTGTGGTCATCGAGGTTGTGCAGGATGCGTCGCAGCGCCGCGCGGTTCGCCGCGGCTGACCCAGGTTGGTTCACATCGGCCTCGCTTCCCCGCGGACGGGACGCTCGGGACACAGGACCGCACGCGGCGATCGTGAGCATCAATGGATAGCACGAAGGGCGCCGGACCGGCTCCGCATTTTCTACGGAACCGCGTCCGCTGGGAACCGCACAACGGCACGCCCGCCAAGTGCGACGACGAGGCGTTTTGAGGCCACCGAGCCCGGGTAAGGGACTTCTACCGCTCCGCTCCGCCGCGAAGGAAATCTTCCCCATGCGCGTACCCGCCTCGCCGTTCCGCGCGATCGCCGTGCTGGCGGCGGCCATCGTCGTCGCCTCCGGGTGCCAGGTGTTCTCGCCGGCCCGCCCGACCGGCCGGGCGATCCTGCGCGTCGCGCCCGCCGGTGCCACGACGGGCCTGGTGCGGCTGGACATGGCCAGGCTCCGCGCCGCGTGGTCGACGCGGGCGCTCAAGAGCCTCGTGCCGGAATCGCTCGGCGAGGTCGCGAAGGTGCGGCTCTCGGTGGCCGGCCCGGGCATCACCACCGCCCTGTCGGCCTCGATGCCTTTCACGGCAGGCTGGTCTCCCGATCCGGTCGACCCGAGCGCCGGCATGACGCTCAGCCTTGTCGTGCCGGCCGGCCTGAACCGGGTCTTCACGCTCGAGGGCCTCAACGCCGACGACCAGCCCGTCCGCCGCCTGATGGCCGCGGCCAGCGTGACGGGCGGCGAGCCGATCGCCCTGGAGATGAGCTACCTGACCGACGCCGCCGCCCAGGTGCTCCACGACCTCGTGAGCCGGCCCGCGCTGACCGCGAGCGAGGAGGCGGCCTTCGACGCGCTCTCGGGGGACCCCTTGCAATCGGCCCTGGCCGGGACCACCGCCCCCGACAAGGCCGGCATCGTCGCGAGCCTGGCGAGCGCGGACCTGATCGCCGCGCTGACGTCCCACGTGAACCAGGTCGTCGGCTACAACGCTGCGACCAACACGTTCTCGGGCGCCGACCCCGGCCGGTTCCGCGCACGCCTGCTCGCCAATTTGCTGAGGCTGAGCGGCAAGGCGGCGCTCGCCACGACGCCTGATCCGCGGCTCGCCCCGCCGGCGGCGGGCCTGGTCTCGGTCGTCGTCCAGGACTCATCCGGGAACGCGATCCCAGGCGCCGCAGCGGCAGTCTACGACCCCTACCGGCCGTACGGGGCGCCCAAGGGCACCTCGAGCTACGACTTCATGGACGTCCCGCCGGGCACCTGGACGGTGGTCGCGACGTACGGCGGCCAGCAGGTCTACCGGACCGTGACCGTGGTGGACGGCGCGCCGACCGGGCCTGTGACGATCACGCTGTCCGGCGGCACCCCCTCGCCGACGCCCATGCCGGTGATCACGGCTTTCCCCCTGAACATCTACGTGCGGGACGTGGCGATCGACGCGGGCGGGAACGCCTGGGTGCCGAGCGGCGATGCGGACGAAGTCGTTCTGCTCTCGACCACCGGCTCCCTCCTCGGCTCGGTCCCGGTGGGGGACAACCCGGCGGCCCTGGCGATCGACGCGGGCGGCAACGTCTGGGTCGCGAACGGCGGTTCGGACAACGTGACGAATTTCGACTCCGCAGGTAGCGTGGTCGGCACATACAGCGTCGGGGGGACGCCGGCGGCGGTGGCGATCGACGCGGGCGGCAACGTCTGGGTCGCGAACAGCGGCACCGCCAACGTAACGAAGCTGTCTTCCGCGGGCGACTACCTGGGCAACTTCGCGGTCGGGAGCGGGCCGGCGGGCGTGGCCATCGACGTCGACGGGAGCGCCTGGGTCACGAACAAGCTCGCGAACACCGTGACGAAGCTGTCCAGCTCGGGCAGCCCGCTCGGCAGCTTCACCGTGGGCGGATCGCCCGAAGGCGTGGCGGTCGACGTGCTCGGCAACGTGTGGGTCGCGAACCTCGCCACGGACAACCTGACGAAGCTGGACAAGAACGGCAACGTGCTCGGCACGATCGCCGTCGGTGACGGCCCGCGGGACGTGGCGATCGACGGAAACGGCGTGGTGTGGGTCACGAATTACAACGCCGGCACGGTGACGAGGCTGAGCCTCGCCGGGAGCGTGATCGGCACCGACGCCGTGGGCGCCGGCGCCCAGGGCATAGCGGTCGACGCCAACGGCCACGGCTGGGTCGCGAACCCCGCTGCGCGCAACGTCTCGAAGATCGTCCCGTGAGGTCCCCCATGCGCAACCGCCTCACCCGCCCGCTGACCAAAGGGAACCAGCGAAGCTGGATCGCCCTCGCCACCGTCGCCCTGGCCTTGCTCGCCGCCTGCGATTCGTCGCCCAAGGGCGGGAAGCTGGGCACGGCGCCCGTGCCCGTCGCCGCCCAGGCAGCTGCCCCGACGCCGACGCCCCAGCCTTCCGCACCAGCCGGCTCCGCCGTCGTCGGCGTGGCCGAGTTGCCCGGCGGCCCGTTCGCGGGCGCCACGGTCAAGGCCTTCCGGCCGGGCTCGACCACGCCGATCGCCACAGGGCTCGCCGGCGCCGACGGCAGGTTCGGCCTGGCCCTGGGCGCCGCCGTGCCCGAAGGCACGCTGCTCAAGCTCGTGGCGACGCAGGGCGACAAGACCCTGGCCTCGATGGTCGCGGCCGGCGCCGGCAACCTGGTGGCGGCTGGCGCCGGCAACATGGTCGCCGCGGGGGCGGGCAACATGGTCGCGGCCGGGGCCGGCAACCTGGTCGCCGCGGGCGCCGGCAACCTCGTCGCCGCAGGCGCTGGGAACTTCACGGGGCCGCGCTTCGGGGTCCTGGCCTCCACGCCCGGCGAGGTCAAGCTGAACGTCGCCACCACCGTGGCCGTCGCCGCGCTCGGCAAGCGCCTGGAAAGCGCCGCGGGCGCCACGGCCGGCAGCGACGGCGACGTGCTCGACGATCTCGTGGCGAAGGTCCTCGCGGCCTTCGAGAAGTTCAGCGACGAGGCCTTCGAGGCCCTCGCCGCCTCGGGCGACGACGAGCTGGCCGAGGCCTTGCTTTCGAGCCTCGACGCCAACGGCAACGGGACGCTGAACTCGACATTCGCCGACACGCTCGCCGCGAGCAACGAGGAACTCAAGGCGACCTTCGCCGCGGTCGCCGACGCCCTGGGCGACGCGCTCGCAGCGGCCTCGGCGGCCGGCAACGAGGTCACCGGCGGGACGGGTGCGATCACGTTCGCGGGCCAGACTTCCGGCGACGTGAACCTGACGTCCGGCACGACCCAGCCCGGCACCACGCCCACCGCGCCGGAGCCAGGGACCGAACCGACCACGACGAGCGGCTCCACGTCGGGCGGCTCCTCGTCGGGCGGCTCGAACGAAGAGGAGGAGCTGACCGAATCAAACGGCGCCGTGACGATCGGCGGGAACTTCACCCTGCCGTCGCCGATCGCGATGGTGTCGCCCTCGCCGCCGCCCCCGCCGATCGTGGTCTACGCGGACGATGGTCTGGAGGCTGGCTGGACCTTTGCAGACGTCGCCGGCGGCGCGACCGTCGATCTGGCCTTCGCCGACCCGTTCGCGGGCACCTCGGCGATCCGCCTGACCGCGAATTCCACCCCCGCCGGCAACTTCGAGTTCCTGGACGACCTCGACGCCTTCGACCTGGGCGGAGCGAAGGAAATCGAGTTCCAGGCGCGGGTGGCATCCGGCCCCGGGACATCCGTGGAGGTCCTCTTCGTCGACAACGCCGGCGCGACCCTCGGCACCGCGACGCGGACCCTCGCGGGCACCTACGCGCTCCAGCAGGTGACCCTCGCCGGCGTCGTCTCGGCGGCGGTGCTGCCGGAGGTCGCCGGGTTCCGGCTGCTGGTGCCCGGCTTCACGACGATCCACGTCGACGACATCCGCTGGACGCCGTAAGAACGAAATCCGCGCTGGCACCGTGTTTGGGAAGCATTAATAGTCCATTAAATCTTTGAGAAATGCGGGATTCGGCTATCGAACAACCCTAAGCATCGGTTATATTTTCACGAAGCATCGTCCGATCGCTCGTGAGGAAATCCCATGCGTTCCCGTCACTCCCGCCTGTGGGTCGCCGCCTTCGCCGCCACGCTGACGCTGACCGCCTGCGGCCGCGGCCCCGCGCTGACCGCCGCGCAGCCGGGCGCAGCGAGCGCCGTTCGCGCCGCGAGCGCCGTCGATGCGAAGGCGCGCGCCGACCGCTTCGCCGCGGCGATCAAGAAGTCCTTCAAGGGCAACGTGACGGTCGTGAAGGCCGTCGTGACCCTCCAGGCCCCCGACCAGGCGCCCGTGCGCTACGACTTCACGCGGACGCCTGCGACCGGCCTGGTCGTCGTCTCGATCGACGGCTACGAGACCACCGTGCCCGAGGCCAAGTTGATGGCGTCGGCCGAGCGGCTGCCGCAGATCGTGGTGACGATCGCCATCCAGATGCTGCTCGGCGGCGCGAAGGCGCTGGTCATCTACTACATCAAGCACCCCAAGGACTTCGACAAGAAGGAAGCCACGCGCGCCGTCCTGATCGGCATGGGCAAGGCCCTCGTCCAGTTCGTGCCCAACTACGGCGCCGCGCTCGAGTTGCTCGTGCCGCTGGTCGTCGACATGCTGATGAAGATCGAGAAGAAGGACATCAAGCACGTCTGCGAGGTCTTCATGGCGCAGGTCGACAAGGTCGCCGATTGGGTCAAGGAGCATGTCGTGCCGCACCTGAACGATGGCGCCCTGGTGCTCCCCGCGGCCAAGTGAAGAAAGCCCATGGCCGCCGGGCCGCAGATCTCAGGGTGCCTCCGGCAGCATCAACACGGGCGTGAGATCGTCGTCGTATGGCAAGCGCGACAACGCCGTCGAGAGAGGCGTTCCGTCCGAGGCCCGGAAATACGACCGCATGTAATGGTAAGCCGGCGGCGGCTCGCAGCATGGGTAGCTACGTGGCCAAAACCAACCGCTCACGTCGAGAACGAGGATGGGCTCTTCATCCGGGACGTCATAGAACCCTCGCGCGGTAGAGTCGATCGTCTTGAGATGGCCGTAGGGCAGCAGGATGAAGCGCGGCGAAGCCGCGTCGACAGGCCCGTACAGCAGGTCCAGGAACTCGACGCACTCGGCGACGACGTTCGGCCGCGCCCAGAATGTCAACTCCACGGACGGTGCCTCCCCTGGCGGGTACGCCGGCGGCTCGTTCCCAGGCGCGTCGGGTTCCGCCTTCGGGGCGTCGGGCGACGGCGACGTGGCGCCGGGAGGAGAAGGGCCGTCTGGGTCCTCCCTGGCCTCGTCGACCAGCTCCGGGCCCGCGAGCTCCTCGGCAGCATCGGGAGCCTCGTCAGCATCGTCGGGCAGCTCGTCATCGGCGGGCTCGTCCGACGTTTGGGCGCCGGCGACCGGCTCGTCGCCCGTTTGGGGGGTGTGGGTCCAGGCGACGGCGGTTCCCTGCGAGGCGGCAGCGAAGGCCCGGCCGGCATCGTCGAAGGCCACGACCTTGACCCGTGCATGGCCCGGAGCCAGCCCCGCAAAGTGGTGAGAGACCACGCCGCCCGCCATCACGTCCCGGCGAAGCTCGGCGCGCAGCGCGGGCCGGCCAGGCTGCTCGAGATTGACCTCGAGCATGTCGATCGTCCCCGATGCTGCGAGCAACCGCAACCTCGCCGCCGACCGGAAGAATGCCAGGAAGCCCGTCAAGTCTACAGTGACCGCCCCTGGCTCGGCAGGATCTCCGACCGTCGTGCCCGGAGCCGGACTGATCGTCGTAGACTCGGTGCTCGCGGGCCCTGGCGCGGGAATTGGGGCGGGCTGTTCGCCCGGATGTGGGGCCGGATGCGCGCCTTGAGGAGAGCCTGGCAGTGCGCCAGGTGGCGGCGCTTGGCGGGCGCCGACATCGACTGCGGTGGCTGAGCCGGGCGCAGCCGATGTCGGTGCCGCAGTGGCGGCGGGCATCATAGGACGCTTCGTAGATGCCGGCGCTCCTTCGAGCGGCGCTCCCGCCGGTCGGACCGCGGGCGCCGTCTCAGGCGCGACGAGCACTGCGCCAGTTTCCCGGCGATCGAGCATGAACGTACCGCGCTGGCCCACGGCCAGCGGCGGCGGGGTTTGGCAGCCAGTCAGCAGCGCGAGCACAAATACCGCGCCTCGGCGCGCGGCACTTGTACCGACTAGACGCCCGATCCCTGCCATTGCCCTTCCTCGTCTTTGATACAACTGACGGTAACTTACCCTGGGAACGTGACATCGGTGCGAGTTTGGACCTGGGCGTTGAAGTCCTTCGTATGATCGCTCACGATGACGGTTGGCCGGGCGATCAGGGCAGCGATGAGGATGTTCGAGTCGACGAACACCGTCGGTAGCGATTGCTTACGCGCCACACCGCGCCTTTCGGGCCGCGGAGCTGCCGTAAAGCTCGTCGCCGCGAGCTTGAGCTGGAACTGCTCGGCGGTTCTCGTCGGGGATCGTGACGACGCCCTTCGGCCCCACCTTGATCACCTGCGGGTTTAGCTGGCCAGACGCAATCAGCCGACCAAAGCGGAAACCCGCACGGCCGGGCAATCACAACCGACGTTGCTTCGGTTTCCGATCGGGGCGAAGCCTTCTTCCCGTCGCCCGGATCTCTTCGTCGGCGTCCTGGTGCAGGTCGCCCTCGTTGCGAGGTCCCAACGTTGGTATATACTGATGATATATACCAACGCATGAGGGGCCTTCAAATGGCGATCGCCAAGGTGTTCTGGAACGGCCGCTCCCAGGCCGTGCGTCTCCCCAAGGAGTTCCGCGTCTCCGGTGACAGCGTGCGCGTGAGGCGCCACGGCAACGCGATCATCCTCGAGCCGATCGCCGAAGGCTGGGATTGGCTGGACGCGCTGACCGGCGACGTCGATGCCGACTTCGCGGCGGCAGCGTCGGAGCAACCCGAGCAGCAGGCCCGCGGGGCGCTCGATGAGCTCTTCGACCCTTGAACTACTTGCTCGACACCAACACCGTCATCGCGCTTCTGAACGACGCCCGCTCGCCGGCAGCGACGCACGTGCGTCGCCGCCGGCCCGATGAAGTCGCGATCTCCGCGCTGGTCATCCACGAGCTCTTCTACGGCGCCTTCAAGAGCCAGCGGACGGCCCAAAACGTTGCTCGCGTCGATGCGCTCCAGTTCGAGGTCCTCTCGTTCGACAAGGAGGACGCGCGCGAGGCCGGCGAAATCCGGGCCCACCTCGCGGCGCGGGGCGTCCCCATCGGCGCTTACGACGTCTTGATCGCGGGCCAGGCCCGGGCCCGGGCCCTGACGTTGGTGACCCACAACACCCGCGAGTTCGCGCGCGTGCCTCGGCTGCAGGTGGAAGACTGGCACGATTGAGGCACACAGGCTCGCCCTCGGCTGAAGTCGCGGCGAAGGAGCGCATGAAGCGCAGGTTCCGCACCGAAATACCCTTCATGCCCGGAAACGCACGTCGGAGATCGTCGGTCAGTCGGTCGATCACTTTGGCTCGCCGGGAGCCAGCGGTTCGAGTCCCTCCAACCCTCCCCCACCAAAGTGGTCCCGAAATGCGACGGCCATGCGGGAAACCCGCATGGCCGCTCAAGTTCGACAACCGTTTCAGAGCGCCCCGGGAGGGACTCGAACCCCCGACATCATCCTTAGGACGGACGCGTTCTATCCAACTGAACTACCGAGGCGTGCCAATATCATAACACAGGCCGCGGGGTCTACTTGTAGTGGATCCCGTCCTCGGCGACCACGCCCTCGGGCACCACGCGCCAGTTGGCGCGGAAGATCTTGGTCGGATCCACGACCTTCTGGTCCTTCACCCACTCGAGCATCAGCTCGCGGATCTCCACGTTGATCGCGTCCTGCAGCGGGGCCTGCTTGAGCATCGTGTAGCCGCCGCCGCCGTTCTGGCGGTAGCTGTTGATCGCGAACGAGAAGGACTGGTCGTCGCGCACCGGCTTGCCCTGGTAGGCGAGCGCGGCGATGCGCTGGCCTACCGGCCTGGTGACGTCGATCGTGTACGAGACCCCCTGCACGAGGTCGTGGTTGTAGGCCGGGCGGTCGTCGAAGATGCGGCTGCCTGGCTTGTAGGGGTTGTAGAACGAGGCCGAGTTCTCGAGGTAGGCCTTGAGCTGCACGCCGGTGATCGCAACCTTGGTCAGGGTGTTCTCGTAGACGTACAGCGCCGCGATGTCCGAGACGCGCAGCTGGCCCTTGGGCAGGCGCGCGCTGGCGTTGAAGACGCTCGCGGCCGAGAGCTGGGCGCCGGTCTTGGCGAGCTGGACCTCGTTGATGAGGTCCATGATCGGCGTGTCTTCCACGCGGGCACGGGTCGAAATCCACTCAGCGGTGGACGAGCCCACCACCGAGTTCACGTAGGCGACCGTCGCGTCGTGCGCCTTCCTGGTGACGGCGAGCACCTGGGGATCGGGCTTCACGCCCTCGGTCGTGAGGGTGCGCGCGTCCTTCGAGGCGATCTTCCAGCGGCCGCCCTGGCGCTCGAAGTTCAGGTCGACGACGGCGAGCCGCTCGCCCCACTTCTTCGCCTGGGTCAGCAGCACGCCGTTGTGGAGCAGCTTGGGCAGGTCCTTGTGCGAGTGCCCGAGCAGGATCGCGTCCACTTGCGGGTAAGTCTGGGCGAGCTTCGCGCAGACGTTCTCCTCCGGGAGGCCTTCGTTGACGGAGTAGCCGCCGAACGTCGGGTCGTACGGGTCGCCCAGGCCCGAGTGGATGATCACGACGGTGGCGTCGACGCCCTGCGCCTTCACCACCGGCAGCCAGCGGCCGGCGGCCTCGACGATGTCGCCGAAGTCCTGCTTGCCCTTCACGAAGCGGCGATCCCACACGGCCACGCCCGGCGTGGTGAAGCCGAGGATGCCGATCTTCACGCCGCCGACGGTCTTGATCACGTAGGGCTCGAAGACCGGCTTCTTGGTGCCATGGTGGTAGATGTTGCCGGAGAGGAAGGGGTACTTCGCCTCGCCCCGCGCCTTGAGGAGGTAGGGGATGTCGTAGTTGTACTCGTGGTTGCCCACCGCGAAGGCATCGAACTTCATGAAGTTGTAGGCCTGCACCATCGGGTTCGGCGCCTTGGGGTCGATGCGCGCGTTGTGGTAGGTGAGCGGCGTGCCCTGCAGGCAATCGCCCGAGTCCACCAGCAGGGTGTTCGGGTTCTTCGCCCGAATCTGGTTGATCAGCGTCTGGACACGCGCCACGCCGACGGCCTCGTCGCCCGCGTCGCCGAAGTAGTTCGTCGGGTAGATGTGGCCGTGGACGTCGGTGGTGCCCAGGATCTGAACGTGAACGCGCTCGGCGGGCGTGGCCGCGCGGGCGGGTGCGCAGGCTAGGCACGCGGCGATCGCCACCGCGGCGACGGAACGGATCGGACGGGGCATCGGGCGGGCGTTCTCCTGGCAGCGAGCGGGGGCGGATCGCCTAGCTTGTACCCCGCTTGGCCAACTCATGGCGGCGGGCGTCGAGCATCTCGCGGTAGGCGCGCTGCTCGATGTTCTCGGTCCACATGACGAGGGCATCCTCGTTGTTGTCCTGGTAATACGCGCGCCGGCGGCCCAGCGACGTGAAGCCGTACTTCTCGTACAACTTGATCGCGGCGGTATTGCTCACGCGCACCTCGAGGGTCAGCCACTTGGCCTCCGCCCGCGCGGCGTGCTCGATCAGGTGCACGAGCAGCCGCTCGCCGAAGCCCTTGCGCTGGTGGCGCGGATCCGTGCCGATCGTGGTGATGTGGGCCTCTTCGAGGATCAGCCAGTAGCCCGCGTAGCCCACGATCTGGCCGTCGACGGTGCCCACGAAGTAGCTGCTCGCGGGGTTGGACAGCTCGTTCTGGAACGCGGCCACCGTCCAGCGCTCGCCGAAGCAGGCCCTCTCGATC
The DNA here is from genome assembly GCA_036675505.1 of Candidatus Sericytochromatia bacterium. Taxonomy (GTDB): domain Bacteria; phylum Cyanobacteriota; class Sericytochromatia; order S15B-MN24; family JAQBPE01; genus JAKFEW01. The sequence goes on along the minus strand of JAKFEW010000141.1, from coordinate 121,390 downwards.
TCGACCACGCGGACGAGATCATGAGATTGCATCTTGCGAATTTCGAACATGGGACGCGCTAACCCTCCCGCGAGGCCTGTCTGGCGGCCTCCCAATTTACCACGGCTTGCGGCTCGCGCAGGTAGCGCGGCGCGAGCGCGGCGCCATCCGACGGCTCGCCCGCCGCGAGCCGCTTCGCCGCGAGCAGCGCGACGCTGGTCGCCCCTGCCGCCATCTGCGCCATCGGCGGCACGCGCCAACCGCGCCCGGCGACGCCCAAGGATGGGCTGGTGCCGGCGGAAGGCAGCGCCTGCGGCTTGAGAGCCTGGAGCCGGCCGGCTTCCTCGATTTCCTCGCGGTGCCGCTCGGCGCCCTCGCCGACCCACAAAAGCTCGCTCGCGTCAGGACGGGCGAGCAGCGCATCGCGCCAGGCCTCGAAGGGGTGCAAGGCCGGCTCGACCAGCGCGGTGGGGCCCTCGGGCCCGGGGCGGTAGAGGCCCGCGAACACGAGCCCCCGGCGCGCGTCGAGCAGCGGGCACACGAGCGGCGCGCCCGGGTACTGCCAGGCCAGTGCGGCGAGCGTCTCGACGCCGTAGACCGGGATCGCGAGCACCTGGGCGATCGTCTTCGCGACCGCGAGGCCTGTGCGCACGCCCGTGAACCCCCCCGGGCCCACCGCCACGCCGACGCCGCGAAGCTCGTCGCGCCGGCGCCCGCTCCAGGCGAACAGCGTCTCGAGCAGCACGAAGACGGCCTCGGAGTGCTCCGAGCCCACGTCGCGGCCGAGCTCGGCGACGAGCGCGCCATCCTCCACGAGCGCCAGCGCCAGGTGCGGCGTGGCGGTGTTAAGCCCTAGCAGCACGCGCCGCAACCTCCGCGAGCCAGGCCGCCGGGCGGGCGCCCGTGGCTTCGAGCGTCGCCTCGCGGCCGTCGGCCGGCGTGGGCGCGAGCTTCAAGGCGAGGAAGAACTCCGGCCGGTGGTCGTGACCGTCCGCCTCGAGCCGCTCCGGCCATTCGATCGCCACCAGCCCGCGCGGCTCCTCCCAGTACTCGGGCAGGCCGGTCGCGGCGAGCTCCGCGGCCTCGAGGCGGTAGAGGTCGAAGTGGTAGAACGCGAGGCGGCCCGCGTACTCGTTCACGATCGTGAAGGTCGGCGAGGTGACGGGCTCGGCGATGCCGAGGCCCCGGGCCAGCCCACGCGCCAGCGTGGTCTTGCCGGCCCCGAGGTCGCCCGCGAGCAGCAGCGCATCGCCGCGCCGCGCGGTCTCGCCGAGCCAGCGGCCGAGCCGCTCGGTGGCCGCTTCGTCAGGCAGGTCGTAGTGCCAGGTCACCAGGTGATCGCTCCTGCGCTCTCAAAAGATTTTGCCCAACCGGCCGGGCCGGTTGGGCAAAAGCGTCCCTGACAGATGATGCAGGCCGGGAAACTTTCGAACCCTGTTTTACCAGGTGGGTTCCCGCCTTTGGGCTTATCGTTTCCGTCTACGCGGACGGTCTACGGCCACCCTCAGAGATATGGGTTCCCGCGTTCTAAGAATGTAGCCGAAAGCATCAAAGGCCTGCGTCCGACAAGGACCCGCACAGGATACCACGTCCTCGCGCGTTTTGCAAGCCCCAACCCGCTCGTCGTGCGCGTCCCCAGGTTGTGGAAGGCGGCCGCCCAGGGGGTCTGATACAATGAGTCTCTCTCGCTCACCGGAGTTCGCGCATTGACCGCCAAGCGCCCGTCTTCATCCTCCGTCCCGCAAGACGAGGTCCTGAGCCGCCGCCTTTCCGCCGCCGTCAAGCGGTGCAAGAAACGGCAGGCGACCTTGGAAGAACGGCTGCGCGTGCAGGATCAGCGCATCAAGGAGCTCTCGGAAGCCTTGAACCACGGCGAGCGCCACAAGGCCGAGTTCCTCTCCACCATGAGCCATGAGCTGCGCACGCCGCTCAACGTCGTCCTCGGCTTCGCGAGCTTGATCTACGACGAGGCCTTCGGCTCGCTGAACGACCAACAGCAGCAGGCCTGCGGCAAGGTGCTCGAAAGCGCCGAGCGGCTCGCGCAGCTCGTCAACGACCTGCTCGACACCGCCAAGCTCGACCGCGGCACGCTGACGTTCCACGTGGACAGGGTCGACCTCGCGGAGGTCTCGCGCGACGCGATCGAATACCTGCGGCCGCAGGCCGAGAGCAAGGGCCTGACGGTCGAGATGGATCTGCCCGCCGACCTGCCCCCGGTCCGCGCGGACGCCGACCGGATGCGTCAGGTCATCGGGCACCTGCTCGACAACGCCCTGAAATTCACGCCGGCAGGCGGCCGCATCGGCGTGCGCGGCACGGCCGAGAGGGCCGACCACATGGTGGTGATCGAGGTCTGGGACACCGGCATCGGCATCCCCATCGAGGCGCTGCCCCGGCTGTTCGAGCGATTTTTCCAGGTCGACAGCTCGAACACGCGGGAATACGGCGGCGTCGGCATCGGCCTCGCGCTGGTCAAGGAGTTCGTGGAGCGCCTGGGTGGCGACGTGGACGTCATGAGCCAGGCCGGGCGCGGCTCCACGTTTCGGATCACCCTGCCCGCAGCGTAGCGGGAATCCGGCTCAGCGCGGCTTCGCACGCTCCCAGGGACGGCGCGTCCGCGCGCTGACGGTCTGGAGCAGCTTGTCGCTTTCCTCGAAGAAGGAGGCGGGCAAGGTGACTGGCTGGTTGCGCACCCACACCTCGTAAACGTCGTCCTCGCGCTCGCGGCGCACCGTCAGGCGGGTGACCTGGCTCCAGGGCACGTTGTGCTGGACCTGCTCGCCCTGCATGATGCGCAGGCGCTCCTGATCGAGCACGATGCGGGACTTGGTCAGGCGGTTCGCGTAAATCGCGCCGCCGGCGATCGAGAAGACCGGGAACGCCATGAAGAGCGGCATCATCCACCAGAGCGTGAGCCACGTCCGCAGGGCGTACGCGCCGGCCGTCACCGCGAGCAGCACGACGAGCAAGCCGCCGAGGATGATCGGGAAGTACGACTGGAACTTGTAGACCGAGGCGCGAGGCTTGAAAACCTGTTGACCAGCGGGGGCGCCCTGACCGGCGGGCGTGCGGCGGATGGCCATGGGGACGATGAGCTCCTTTACCTCAGGGCTTATACCCGGTGGCTTATAATGAGTCGCTTTCCTGACGAGGATCTCGCCCATGGCCCTTCCGCTCGCCGATCACGTCGCCATCGTCACGGGCGCCGCCTCCGGGATCGGGGCGGCGATCGCCCTGCACCTGGCCGACCTCGGCGCCCACGTGCTCGTCAACCACAAAGACACGCCCACGGCCGCCGAAGCGGTCGCCGCCGAGATCCGCCGCCTGGGCCGGCGCGCCGAGGCGCACGCCGCCGACGTCACGGATCGCGCGGCGGTCGTCGCGATGGTGGCGCGCGCCGAAGCCGACATAGGCCCGGTGGATCTGCTCGTGAACAACGTGGGCGGGCTGATCGAGACGCGCCGCTTCGCCGAGTTCGACGACGCCCTCTGGGACGCGATCTTCGATCTGAACCTCAAGAGCGCTTTCATCTGCGCGCAGGCGGTGCTGCCGGGCATGACGGCGCGCAAGCGCGGCCACATCGTGAACGTCTCATCGATCGCCGCCGAGACCGGCGCGCCGGGCGGCTCGATCCCCTACGCGGCCGCCAAGGGCGCGATGAACACCCTCACCATCGGCCTGGCGCGCGAGCTCGCCGAGAGCGGGATCCGCGTGAACGCCGTGGCCCCCGGGCTGATCGCCACGCCCTTCCACGCGGGCCACGAGCGCTCGCTCCCGCACCGCGTCGCCGCGATCCCGCTCGGCCGCATGGGCGAGCCCGAGGAGATCGCGCGGGTGGTCGGCTTCCTGGTCTCGGCGCGCGCCGCGTACGTAACGGGCCAGATCTGGACGGTGTCGGGCGGGCGCTGACCGCCGGGGTCAGGCCTTCGCCCCGTTGCCCGCCAGCAGCGTCGCGGCCGTCGCCCTGGCGCCCGGCGCTTCCCACTTGATCTCCTCGAAGATCGAGGCGACCGACGGAAAGTCCGCGCGCCGCAACGCCACGAGGTAGGCGGAGCCGGTCTCATCGATGTGCACCGAGGTCTCCCCGAGCGCGTCCATCGCGGCGACGATCCGCTCGGGCGTGAGGCCCTCGAAGCCGGCGGTGACCACCGCGACCTGCTCGTAATCCTGCACGAACAGGAAGGCGAAGGCCTGGGCAATGCGCTCGCCGAGCTTGTTGCGCGCGGCCTGCGGGAAGAAGCGGGGCGGCGGGCCGCCCACCAGCGCGCGCAGCTTCTGCGACGCCGAGGCCTCGGCGTAGGCCAGGAAGGGCGTGACACCCGGCGCGGCCAGCGCGGCGTCGACGGTGGCCTTCAAGGCCTTCTCCGCGGCCGAGCCGGGCGCGGGGGCCTCGGCGAAAACGATGATTCCCTGGCGCATCGGGGCTCCATAACACCGCGGAGCCGGCGCCCCGCGTCGCAGCCTTCCTACCCGGCAGGGGGCCCGGGCAAACGAGCAAGAGTCCGGGCGCGGCCGGACCGCGCCCGGGCCGATTACTTCGCGCGCTTCTTCTTCACCCAGCTCGGCGGGTCGAGGTCGATCTGCGTGTCAGGCTGGCCCTTCGAGCGGTTCACGGCCTTCTCGATGCGCTTCTCCTCGGCCTTCGCGAGCAGGATCGCGTAAGCGATCTCGAGCTCGGGGATCTTGAGGTAGCCCGTGTCATCGGCGTCGGCGGTCTCGAAGGCCTTCTTGATGAAGGTCTTGCGCAGATCCTTGTTGAGGTACGGCGCGAGGTACACGTCGAGCACGTCGAAGGCCTTGTCGTAGCTCACGCGGCCCCCCACCGTCTGGGCGGTGACGCCGGCGCGCGCCTCGACGTAGAGCACCTCGTCGGCGTGCTCGGCCTTGGTGTAGAACTCGATCTTGGCGACGACCCGGTCGTCGTCCTCGTCCTCCTTGTGGAAGAGGTTGAGGAAGCGATCTTCGGGCAGGTCGAAGTCTTTCGGCTCCCACTTGTCGTCGCCGTCGGCGTCGTAGAGGTCGAAGATCGCGCCGTAAAGGCGCTTGAGCCGCGTCGCGAGGCCGCCCGCGGCCAGCGCTTCCGCCTCGGCGGCCACGCGGGGACCCGCCACCGGCAGGCCGGGGGCGCGGCCGCAGCCTGCGAGCGTGGCTGTGAGCACGGCCGCGGTGAGCAAGATCCGGGCGGGACGGAAGGTCATCGGGATCTCCTGCGCTAGCGCTGCTTCATCGCCGCTTCGAAGTCGGCGTCACGGCGGCTGAACTCCCACGGCCACATCGGCGCCTTGCCGGTGGCGGTGAGCCGGACCCACTTGATCGGGTCGCCCGCGAGGCGGCACAGCGACTCGTAGGAGAGCTTGCCGGTCCGAATGGCCATGTCGCGCACGACCCACACGCCGTCCTCGCCGAGCATTTCGGCGATCGACGCGGGCAGGAGCGGGTGCTGGGCGAGCTCGAAGCGCACCTGCACGAAGGGCGAGTCGACCAGCTTGGCGAGCACGCGGCTGCCGGGGCGCGGGCGGCGGAGGGCGGCCTGGTGGATGTGCGCGTTCTTGGTGTCGAGCAGCGCCAGTACGACCTCCTCGGGCACCTGCGGGCGGCACAGCACGCCGAGCTTGATCGCGAGGTCCCTGGAGGCGGCGATCGCGTCGTAGATCGCGCCCGGCAGCTGAGGCTGCGAGAGCACGGCCATGCGCACGCTCTCGTCGACGTCGCCGAGCAGCTCGATCTGGGTGGCGATCGGGGTGTCGGGGTGGCGTGCCACCTGCATGCGCAGCGCGGGCGACTTGTCGCGGGCGAGCTGCACGAGCATCGTGCGGGTGAGCCGCGGCGAGCGCAGGATCGCTTCCTTGACCGCGGTGGGCGGGTCGCGATCGAGGATCGCGACCAGGCCGTCGGGCGTCATCAGGCGGTGGCGCACGGCGGCGAGCAGGAAGTTCTCATCGCCGCGGGCGAGCAAGGCCGCGAAGAGCGCGGCGTCGAGCTTGGGGTGGCGCAGCAGGGCGGCGGCGATCGCCGGCGTGGCCGAGGCCGCGAGCGCCTCGATCTGCTCGCGCTCGAGCATGGGGTTGCGGGCGATCGCCTCGCGCTGGGCGATGTTGCCGGAGACGGCGTCGGCGATCGTCTCGGGCGACAGGCGCGGGTGGCGCAGCGCCGCGGCGCGCACGCCGGGATGCTGCGCGGTGGCGAGGGTCTCGAGCAGCGCCGGCGGCGTCAGCGGGTGGCCGGCGACGGCTTCTTGCACACGCGCGCTCTTCGAAGCGGCGAGCACCGCGAGCATCGAAGGCGTCATCTGGGGGTGCGCCGCGACGCAGATCTGGGCCTCTTCGTGCGCCGTGCGGGCGATCAGCTCGAGCACGTTGCGGGTGGCCTTGGGGTTGAGCGCGACCGCGACCTGGACCTCGACGTCGTTCATCTGGACGAGCTTGAACCAGGTGGCCTCGTCGGCCAGCGGGCTCATCGCGAGGTGCAGGCGCTCTTCGCGGGTCTGCGGACGGCTGGGCGAGGCCATCACCGAGCGGACCACCGGCGCCGCCTGGTGGCGGGCAGCCTGGTAGCTGTCGACCCCGAGGCGGGCCGTGTTCGCTCTTAATTCTTGCTCGGTCGTCATAGCGGCTTCACCATTTCTTAAATCAGTTATAGCCGCGATTTGGCTTTGACTTGCGTTAAGGTATAACTAAGGTGTTAAGATGCCTCAAACGCGGATCCTGCCTGGCTCTTGGTAGACAGCGCCGCAGGCGGTCGCTATAGTGTGTGCCATGATTCTCCGCGACCTCCGCCAGGCCAAGTTCATCCTCGCATCCGCGTCGCCACGCCGTTCGATGCTCCTCTCACAGCTCGGCTTCACGCCGATCGTGGACGCGAGCGGCGCGGACGAATCCTTCGAGCCAGGGATCTCCCCGGCCGAGTTGGTCGAGCGCCTCGCGACCGTGAAGGCCGAAGAAGTGGCGGGCCGCCACCCGGACGCCGACCTGGTGCTCGGCGCCGACACGACGGTGGTGCTTGCGGGTGAGATCCTGAACAAGCCCGTCGACCGGCGCGACGCGCACCGCATGCTGAGCATGCTCGCGGGCGCCTGGCACGTGGTCTACACGGGCTACGCCCTGCTCGCGCCGCGCGAGGGCCGCCGCGTGGTGGGGCACGCCACCAGCGAGGTCTACATCCGGCCGATGAGCCCGGAGGAGATCGAGGCCTACATCGACACCGGCGAACCGATGGACAAGGCCGGCAGCTACGCGATCCAGGCGATCGGCTCGCTGCTGGTCGCGCAGATCAAGGGCGACTACACCAACATCGTCGGCCTGCCGCTGCCGAGCGTTGACGCGGCGTGGCGCGAGCTGGGCTGGGGCCTGCTATGAGCCCTTGGCGACCAGGCAGGTAACGAGCCCGGCGGGCGTCAGGACGCCAACAGCGGACTTTCGTCCCCGAGCAGCGCCACCGATGCCGGCTCGGCGATCGCGCGGCCCGACGCCGCGACGCACAGGCCCCACATGAACAGGAAGCTCCCGCCCCACCAGGCGGCGAGCGCTGCGCCCAAAAGCAACATGGCCAATCCTCCCCTGATCCCCACAACCGAGGGTAGAGCGGGAAGATGGCCACCAGGTTGCCGCCTTGTTACGAAAATGTTGAGCCCGTTCGCCCGAGCTACGGCTCCAGCAGCGCCACCTCGGCCGGCGCGAAGGCCACGGTCGCCTTGAGCACTGCGCCTTCGCCGGCCGCGGCGACCTTGAGGACCGTCCCGGGCGCGACGCCGGCCAGCCAGAGCCGGCAGTGCCCGTGGGCATCCGTCTCGGGCAGGTCCGCCGCGACCACGGTCTCGCCGGAAGCGGGGGCCCTGTCCATCCGCGGCAGCGTGGCGCCGGTGATGAAGTTCGTGACGGTGACCACGTAGCCCGCGCGCGGCCCTGCCGACGTGCGCACGACGACGTCGAGGGCCTGGAGCCCGCCGGGCTGGCTCGCGGCCAGCGGGACGAGGGGCGTCGCGCAGCCGCCGAGCAACCAGATGCTCGCGAAGCCGGCGAGCGACAACCGGCCGATATGATCGAAGAAGGCGTTGGTCATGGATCGAGGTCCTCCGTACGACCCACGTTAGCGCCCGCCCGGCTCAACCACGCGGTCTGGTGGTTAAGTTGGGATTACGGTGTCGGCAGGCGCCATGCGGGTCGATCGCCCAGCCGATCGGCGATCGGATACAACGCCGATACAACCCAGGTGCCCGCCCTGGCAACCCGGCACCCGGGACGGTCTTAGCCCCGGGATAAGAATCCGCGGCCCCGCGCCGGCCGATGCCAAGAGGAGGAGGCTCCCCATGCGCATCACCGACCTGTCCCCCGCCAGCCGACCGCGCGAGCGCCTCGCCGCCGTCGGCCCGGAAGTGCTGTCTGCCGCCGAGCTCGTCGCGCTGCTGCTCGGCACCGGCGACGGCAAGCGCTCGGCCCTCGCCCTCGCCGAGTCGTTGCTGGCGCGGTTCGCGGGCGAGCACGAGCCCACCGGCCTGCGCGGCCTGGCGTCAGCGCCCGCCGGCGAGCTCGCCGAGCTCCCGGGCCTGGGCCCCGCCAAGGTCGGGCGGCTCCTCGCGGCCCGCGAGCTGGGCCGCCGGCTCGCCGAGCGCGCGGGCCCGGGCCCGGCCACGATCGGCTCGGCCGATGACGCCTGGCGCCTGCTCGCCCCGCGACTGGAAGGCCTCGACCGTGAGCGGTTCGTGGTGGTGCTGCTCAACCGCAAACATGCCGTGCTCAGCGTGGAGGTCGTGGCGATCGGCACGTTGGATGCGACGATCGTGCATCCGCGCGAGGTGTTCAAGCCCGCGATCAGGCGCAGCGCGGCCGCCGTGCTGCTCGCCCACAACCACCCGTCGGGCGATCCGACGCCGAGCCCGGAAGACCACGTGCTCACGCGCCGCCTGCTCGACGCCGCCGAGGTGCTCGGCCTGGTCGTGCTCGACCACGTCGTGATCGGCGCGGGACGCTACGTGTCGCTGCGCGAGACGACCGGGCTCTGGCGGGGTCAGGGCTGAGCGAAGCGGTCGCGGACCCGCTCGGGGGGGCGGCCGACCACAGCGCGCAAGGATGTGAATCCTACCACTTGGACGGATTCGCCACGAGGGCGCATAATACGGGGCGACCCCTCGGGGTCCTATCGCCGCGCCGTCACCTCGAATTCACCTGGAAAGCGAGTCGTCATCGTGTTCAGCAGCCTCCTTGGCCGTTTCTCCCGCGACATGGGCATCGACCTCGGCACCGCCAACACGCTCGTGTTCGTGCGCGGCAAGGGCATCGTCCTGCGCGAACCGTCCGTCGTGGCGATCTTGCAAGGCCAGCGCAACGTGGCCCTCGCGGTCGGCGAAGAGGCGAAGCAGATGCTCGGCCGTACGCCGGGCAACATCGTGGCCATCCGGCCGCTGATGGACGGCGTCATCGCGGACTTCGAGGTCGCCGAGGTGATGCTCAAGCACTTCATCACGAAGGTGCACGAGCGCCAGGGCGTCTTCCGCCCGCGCATGGTCATCGGCATCCCTTCCGGCGTCACCGGCGTCGAGCGCCGCGCCGTCATGGACGCCGCGCTGCAAGCCGGCGCCCGCGAGGTGTACCTGATCGAGGAGCCGATGGCGGCGGCGATCGGCGCCGGCCTGCCGGTCTCGGAGCCGATGGGCTCGATGATCGTCGACATCGGCGGCGGCACCACCGAAGTGGCCGTCATCTCGCTCGGCGGCATCGTCGTCAGCAAATCCGTCCGCATCGCGGGCGACGAGCTCTCGGACGCGGTCGCCCAGTACATGAAGAAGGTCCACAACCTGAGCATCGGCGAGCGCACCGCCGAGGAGATCAAGATCCGCCTCGGCTCGGCCTACCCGCTCCTCGAGGAGCTCAAGATGGAGGTGCGCGGCCTCAACCAGGTGTCCGGCCTGCCGCGCACGGTCACGATCACCAGCAACGAGATCCGCGAGGCGCTGCTCGAGCCGGTCAACACGATCGTCGAGGCCGTGCGCGACACCCTCGAGAAGTGCCCGCCCGAGCTCGCGGCCGACATTATCGACCGCGGCATCGTGCTCGCGGGTGGCGGCGCCCTCTTGCAAGGCCTCGACGAGCTCATCAGCCACGACACCGAGGTGCCTGTGCACATCGCCGACGACCCGCTGTCCTGTGTCGTCCTGGGGACGGGCAAGGTGCTCGAGGACTTCGAGACCCTCAAGCGCGTGCTCGGCTCCGGCTCGGAGCACTAGGGGGCTCGCCGGAACCGGCATGCAGTCCCACAAGCGCGCCCCCCAACGCAGGCTCCCGTTTCGCGAGGCATTCTTCCTGGCCGCTTTGCTCGGGGCGGCCGTGGCCGTGAGCTGGGCGTCCGGCCGCACGATGGTCCTCAACGAGATCTTCGCGCCGGTGCTCGGCGCGGTCGAGCACGTGACCGGCGCCTGGAACCGCTCGGTCGACCGCGTGAAGGCGCTGCAGACGCTCGAAGCCGACAACCACGTGCTGCGCCAGCGCGTCGAAGAGCTGGAGTCGCAGAGCAGCGCCTATGGCGAGCAATACGCCGAGAACGCCCGGCTCCATGAGCTGTTGAAGATGCAGATGCCGCCCGACGTCGAGCCGATCATCGCGCGCGTGATCGGGCGCAACCCCGACAACTGGCACCAGCGCCTCGTGCTCGACGTGGGCAGCGCGGGCGGCGTGAGGCTGAACGGCGTCGCCGTCACGCGCCGTGGCCTGATCGGCCGCGTGGTCGCGGTCTCGTCGAACACGGCGAACGTGGCCCTGGTGACGGACCCGGCGAGCTCGGTGTCCGTGCTGAACACGCGCACCCGCTCGGCTGGCGTGATGCAGGGCCAGGGCGACGCCTGGCCGGCGCTCAGGTACATGGAGCAGCCCGAGAAATGGAAGATGGGCGATCGCCTCATCACCAGCGGCTTCGGCGGCACGATCCCCAAGGGCCTGCCGGTCGGCAAGATCGTGCGGCTCAAGAACGAGAAAGGCGCCCCCGGCGCCCCGGTGCAGGCGCTGCTCTTCCCCGAGCTGCGCGTGGCCGCGGCGGTCGACCTCGACAAGCTCGAGGAAATCCTCGTCCTGCCGCCCGGCCTCACGGCGGTGCCGACCCCGCCGCCGCCGCCCTCGCCGAAGCCCAAGCCGAGTCCGTCGGCCGGCGCCAAGGCTCGCGGCGCGGCAGGTCCCGGCGGCGCAGCCGGCGCCAGGCCGACGGCCAGGCCGGGCCCCCGGCCGTCGCCGCGCAAGTCGCCCTGAGCCTATGCCGATCACGCTCGTCCAGGCGCTCTGGCTGCTCATCCCCGTCGCGCTGGTCTGGCAGACCAGCGACCTCGCCGTGCTGCCCTACTTCCACTGGCGGCTCGACCCGACGCTCGCGCTCGTGATCCTCGCCGGGCTGCTGCTCGGGCCGCGCCACGGCGTGTGGTTCGGCCTCGCCGCCGGCGCCGGCCAGGACCTCCTGATCGGCGGCGGGCTCGTCTACGGGTTGACCAAGGGACTCGCGGGACTCGTCGCCGGCCTGGCCCAGCCGCAGATCTACCGCCTGGACGCGCTCAGCCTGGCCCTCGTCGGCCTGATCTGGACGATCGGCGAGGGGCTGCTCGTCGCCCTGTACCTGTTCGCCCAGGGACGCACGGCGGTCTGGGACCACTTCGCCGCCCAGTCCCTGCCGCTCGGCCTCGCGAACGCCGTGCTGATCGTGCTGCTCTACGCCTGGTTGGGTCGTTTGCCGCCCCCCGAAGCGCGGGAAACGTAAAGGTATGGAAGAACGCACGCTTCGCGGCGTCGCCGTCATGGTCGTGGCCGTGCTCATGGGCGGCGCGCTGGCGGCACGGCTCGCCCACCTGCAGCTCTACGAAGGCGGCCGCTTCCTCAAGCTGGCCGAAGGCAACCGCTTGCGCGTCATCCCGCAGCTCGCGCCGCGCGGCGTGATCCGCGACCGCCAGGGGCGGATGCTGGCTTCCAACCGCCTGAGCTACAGCCTGGCGCTCTACCCGATCAAGATGAAGCGCGAGCAGGTCGACGAGGTGATCGACAAGCTCAAGCAGTTGCTCAACGTCGACGCCACCGAGATCCGCCGCAAGGTGCAGAAGCTCGGCTACCAGAGCCCGCACCCGATCAAGTTGCTGCCGGACATCGACCAGCGCATGATCGCGAAGATCGCCGAGCACCAGGCCGACCTGCCGGGCGTCTCGATCGAGCCCGACACGATCCGCTACTACCCCAAAGGCACGCTCGCGGCCCACGTGCTCGGTTACACCGGCGAGGTCACGGAAGGCGAGCTCGCCCGCTTCACCGACCGCGGCATGCGCCAGGGCGACATGATCGGCAAGGCCGGCGTCGAGCGCGTCTTCGACGAGCACCTGCGCGGCCGCAACGGCTACCAGCGCGTCGAGGTCGACTCGCGCGGCCGCCCCGTGCAGATGATGGGCATGATCCCGGCGGTGCCCGGCAAGGACTTGCAGCTGTTCATCGACGCCGACCTCCAGGCGGTCGCGGAGAAGGCGCTCGAGGACGGCAAGTACATCGGCGCGGTCGTCGCCATGAACCCGCAGACCGGCGAGGTGCTCGCGATGGCGAGCCGGCCCTACTACGACCCGAACGTCTTCTCGCGCCGCGTGAAGCCCCACGAGTGGAAGGCGCTCCAGAAGATGAAGTACCCCTTCGTGAACCGCGCGCTCTCGGCCTACCCGCCGGGCTCGGTCTACAAGGTCGCGATGGCGCTCGCCGCCCTCGAGTCCGGCCGGGCCACCGCCGGGCGCCGGTTCCATTCGACGGGCTCGCTGCAGGTCGGCAACCGGGTCTTCCACGACTGGAAGCCGGGCGGCTTCGGTAACGTCGGCATCGTGCAGTCGCTCCAGTGGTCGATCGACACCGTCTACTACCAGCTCGGCGTCGAGATGGGCGGCGCGACCATGGCGAAGCACGCGCACCAGTTCGGCCTCGGCGAGCTCACGGGCGTACGCCTCGGCGGCGAGAGCGAGGGGCTGATCCCGGACCCGGAGTGGAAACGCCGGGTCTGGAAGGACAAGTGGTGGCCGGGCGACTCGGCGAACGTGGCGATCGGCCAGGGCGCCGTGTCCGTCACGCCCTTGCAGGCGGCCGTCATGATCAGCACGGTCGCGACTGGCGGCAAGGTGCCGGTCCCGCGCATCGTGGATGACGGCAAGGGCGCGCAGTTCCGCAAGACCAGCAACTGGAAGCCGCAGAACCTCAAGCTTCTGCGCCAGGGCCTGCGGCTCGTCGTCTCGAGCGGCACGGGCACCGTCGTCGACCTGCCCGGCAAGGGCATGGCCGGCAAGACGGGCTCGGCCGAGAGCGGCAAGCCCAAGACCCATGGCTGGTTCGTCTGCTACGGGCCCGAGAAGAACCCGACGATCGCCATCTGCACCTTCGCCGAGGCCGCGGGCCACGGCGGCTCGATCGCCGCGCCGATCGCCCGCAAGGTGCTCGACCAGTACTTCGGCCTGCGCGAGGGCAAGATCAGGCCGTCCGAGATGGCGGACTGACGCCCGACCCGCTACAATGTGGGGGATCCGCCGCAGCCAGAGGGCTCGAAAGGTCCATCGGTCCGAGGTTCCCCCTGTGTTCTCTTTCACAATCGCCTGCCCGCCTGAGGCCCACGCCCATGCGTGAGGTCGCCATCAAAGGCGTCCGCCAGGGGATCCTGCTGGTCCTTCCCGACGACCAGGAGTGGGACAAGGTCGTCGGCGAGCTCGATACGAAGCTCGCGGCCGCGCAGGGGCTGATCGCGGGCGCCAAGGCCCAGCTCGACGTCGGCGATCGGGCCGTCAGCTCCGAGCAGCTCGGCAAGCTCCTCAAGCACCTCACCACGCGCTTCGCGCTCGAGACGGCCGCGCTGATCGGCACGCACGAGACCGCGCGCAACGCCGCCGAGGCTTGCGGCATCTCGCTCACCGCGTCCCAGCCCACGATGGCGCCCGAGCGCGCCAAGATCGTGTCCGGCCTCGGCGCCTCGGACGCGCCCGCGGTGACGCCGAACAACGCGCTCTATTTGCGCCAGACGATCCGCTCGGGCCAGTCCGTCCGCCACGACGGCACCATCGTCATTTGCGGCGACGTGAACCCCGGCGCGGAGGTCATCGCGACGGGCGACATCATCGTGTTCGGCACGCTGCGCGGCGTGGCTCACGCGGGCGCGGCGGGCGACGAAGACTGCCAGATCATCGCGATCAACCTGCGCCCCACCCAGATCCGCATCGCCGGCTACATCGCGCGCAGCCCGGACACCGCCGCGCCGCCGCTCTCCAAGTACCCCGAGGTGGCCCGGGTCAGCGAATCGGAAATCCACATCATCCCGCTGCGGGAAATGACCTAGAACCTTTACGGAGGCTGATTCCACCATGTCGTCGGAAACCGGGTCCACCGTGACCAACGAATCCCAGGCTGCTCCCGGGCGCGTCATCGTCGTGACGTCCGGCAAGGGTGGCGTGGGCAAGACCACGACCACGGCCAACATCGGCATGGCCCTCGCCTCGATGGGCGAAAAGGTCGCCCTCGTCGACGCGGACATCGGCCTGCGCAACCTCGACCTCGTGCTCGGCCTCGAGAACCGCATCGTCTACAACGTGGTCGACGTGGTGGAAGGCCGCGCCAAGCTCAAGCAGGCGCTGATCAAGGACAAGCGCTCGCCCAACCTGGCGTTCCTGCCGGCGGCCCAGACGCGCGACAAGAGCGCGATCACGCCCGATCAGATGCTCGCCATCATCGATGACCTCAGGCAGGATTTCACCTACGTGCTGATCGACTGCCCGGCGGGCATCGAGCAGGGCTTCAAGAACGCCATCGCCGGCGCCCAGGAATCCATCATCGTGACCAACCCCGAGGTCTCGTCGGTGCGCGACGCGGATCGCGTGATCGGCTTCCTCGAGACGGCGGGCATCACCACCAACCGGCTGGTCGTCAACCGCATCCGCCCGGCGATGGTGAAGGGCGGCGACATGATGAGCGTCGAAGACGTGCTCGACATCCTGGGCGCGAGCGTCAAGTTGCTCGGCGTGGTGCCGGACGACGAGTCGATCATCACCTCGACCAACCGCGGCGAGCCGGCGGTACTCAAGCCGTCCTCGCGGGCGGGCCAGGCCTACATCAATGTTTCGCGGCGCCTGCGCGGCGAGGATGTGCCGTTCATGAACCTCGAAGTGGGCAGCGGCATCTTCGACAAGCTGAAGAAGCTCTTTACGTAGGGCAGGAGGATTGACCGATGGGATTGGCAACACTGCTCGACCGTATCCTGGGCCGCCAGACGCCGGACGCCAGCAAGAACACGGCGAAGGACCGCCTGCGCCTCGTGCTCATGCACGATCGCTCGGACATCCCGGCGACGATGATGGAGGCGATCCGCGCCGAAATGATCAACGTGCTCTCGAAGTACGTCGAGATCGACACCGAGGCGCTCGAGGTCCAACTCGAGCGTGAGCAGGGCGCGATCGGCCTGGTGCTCAACATCCCGATCCGCCGGGTCAAGTCCGAGGCGGAGGCGGCCGATGCGCTCGCGGCGATGCACGCGGTCCAGGCCGGCCTGCGCTTGCCGGACGAAAAGCCGGAACCCGTGACGCTCGCGACGGTCGAAGATGAGGATGGCCCCGCGACCAACCGCGATGCCCGCGACACGGGCGAGCTCAAGAGCGCGGGCGGCACGGGCGATCTGATCGCGGAGCGCGCCGAGGCCAGCGATTAAGTTGGGGCCTCCGGGTTCCGAGGTTCATTACAGGTCCCCTCAACCAGCCTAGTCCGGAACCCAAACCCCATGGCCACCGCCCTCGCCGAAAATCGCCAGTGGCGCAGCTTCGATTGGAGCCTGCTGGTCACGGTCCTGCTGCTGGTTTGCACGGGCCTCATGGCCATTTACAGCGCCACGCAGGGCACGCCGGGCGGCACGGGCGGGGCGGCTTCCGAGTTCAAGCGCCAGCTCATCTACCTCGTCCCCGCGACCATCGCGATGCTGATGGTGCTGTTCTACGATTACGCCTGGTTGTTCAACCTGTCGCGCTGGATATACTGGGGCAACATCGCCCTGCTGGGCTTCGTGCTCTTCGCGGGGCACGCCGCGCTCGGCGCCCAGCGCTGGATCAACCTGGGCTTCATGACCATCCAGCCCTCCGAGTTCGCCAAGCTCGCGCTGATCATCACGCTGGCGAAGCTGCTCTCGCTGCGCCCGGCCAAGGACCCCAAGGTGCTCTTGCCGGTGGCGCTGCACGTCGCGGTCCCGTTCGCGCTGATCTTCAAGCAGCCCGACCTCGGCACCTCGCTGGTGTTCTGCGCGATCACGCTCGGTATGCTCTTCTGGGCCGGCCTGCCGCTCGCCGTGCTCTTCGCGCTCGTCACGCCGGCGATCAGCGTGGCGCTCAGCCTGATCGGCTGGCCGCTCTGGGTCGCGTAC
The DNA here is from genome assembly GCA_036675505.1 of Candidatus Sericytochromatia bacterium. GTDB lineage: Bacteria > Cyanobacteriota > Sericytochromatia > S15B-MN24 > JAQBPE01 > JAKFEW01. The sequence goes on along the minus strand of JAKFEW010000141.1, from coordinate 105,034 downwards.
CTGGTCGCGCTGGGCGTCTGGGCCTGGCGCTTCTTCAAGATCCACTGGGGCGTGAAGGTGGCGTTGGTGGCGGCGAACGCGGCTGCCGCGTTCACGCTGCCGCTGCTCTGGGGCCTGCTCAAGCCCTACCAGCGCCAGCGCCTGGTGGTATTCATGAACCCCGAGGCCGACCCGCTGGGGTCGGGCTACCACATCATCCAGTCGAAGGTCGCGATCGGCTCGGGCGGCATGTACGGCAAGGGCTTCCTCGAGGGCACCCAGACCCAGCTGCACTTCATCCCGGAGCAGCACACCGACTTCATCTTCTCGGTCATCGGCGAGGAGTTCGGCTTCATGGGCGGCACGGCGCTCGTGTGCGTCTTCCTCTTCCTCGCCTGGCGCGGCGTGATGATCGCGCTCAAGGCCAAGGACGACTTCGGCAGCCTGATGGCCATCGGCGTCGTCAGCATGTTCATGTTCCACTTCTTCGTGAACATCGGCATGACGACGGGGATCATGCCCGTCACGGGCATCCCGCTGCCCTTCATCAGCGCGGGCGGCACGAGCCTGCTCACGAACATGGTGGCGATCGGCCTGCTGCTCTCGATCAGCATCCGCCGGCGCAAGCTGGTGATCAACCAACAGAGCGGCACCGGCCGCTCGGTCGGCTGACGGGCGGGACGGCTAGACGACCGAGCCCGCCGGCTGGAACGCGGCGCGCACCTGGTTGCGCAGCAGCGCCACGAGCTCCGCCGGGTTCTCGGAGTAGCTCATCGCCGTGTCCCAGTCGACCACGCCCATCTTGTAGTAGTTGTAGAGCGACTGGTTCATGCTCTGCATGCCTTCGAGCACGCCCTGCTTCTCGACATCGTAGAGCTTGTCGATCTCGTTCTTGAGGATCGCGTCTTTGGCGGTGGGCGTGCAGATCAGGAAGTCGACGGCCGGGACGCGGCCGGGGCGGTCGCAGCGCGGCACGAGGCGCTGCGCGAGGCAGCCCTTGAGCGAGTTCGCGAGCGCCAGGCGGATCGGGCCCTGCTCGTGCGGCGGGAAGACGTTGATGACGCGGTAGATGGTCTGGACGGCGTCGTTGGTGTGGAGCGTCGAGAAGACCATGTGACCAGTCTCGGCGGCCTTGAGCGCCAGCTCGATCGTCTCGCGGTCGCGCAGCTCGCCGATCAGGATGATGTTCGGCGCCTGACGCAGGGCCGACTTGATCGCGGCGGTGAACGAGTGCGTGTCTTCCCCCACCTCGCGCTGCGAGATCACGCACTTCTTGTGCGTGTGCATGACCTCGATCGGGTCCTCGATCGTGACGAGGTGGCCCGACTTGTTGGCGTTGTAGTAATCGATCAACGCGGCGAGCGTGGTCGTCTTGCCCGAGCCGGTCGGCCCGGTCACCAGGAACAGGCCCTGGCGCTCGAAGATGACCTTCTTGACTGCCGGCGGCAGGCCGAGGTGCTCGACCGAGCGGATGTCCGGCGGGATGATGCGGATGACGGCCGCCACCGTGTGGTCGTTGTGGAAGAGGTTGACGCGGAAGCGCGCGAGGCCGGGCACCGCGAACGAGGTGTCGATCTCGAGCTTCTCCTCGAACATGCGCTGCTTGGCTTCCGGCAGGATGCCGTACATCAGCTTGACGACGCCCTCGGGCGGCAGCGCGGGGCAGCCCTTCATCGGCACGACCTGGCCGTTGATGACGAACATCGGCGGCAGGTTGGCCTTGATGTGGACGTCGGCCGCGCCCTCCTCGATCGCCTGCCGCATGATGGCGGTCAGAGGCGATTTGACGACCTGTTCCTGGAATTCGATGGCGTTCATCGCGCCTCTCCTTTGCTCTCGGGTGCGATCGGATTACATGGTGCCGGGCATTAGCCGCAGGCGCTTAATGACCGCCGGAGGCGGTGAGCTCACCGACCTCGGCCAGCTGCTTCTTCTGGATCTCGATCGCCTGCTCGGCCTCCGCCAGCACGTCGGCAGGCACGTCGCCGCCGTCCATCACCTTGCGGATCGCCTTGACGTCGAGGACCAGGCGCATCTCGCCGACGCGCGTGCCGCTGACGTTGATCATCTGCTCCTGGAAGAATAGCTGCTCGTGCTCGACCAGGGCGTGGATCAGGCGGATCGAGCTGACGATCGCCTTGCCCGTCGCGGCGTTGTTGAGCTCGAAGTACGAGCCTTTGTATTCCTTGCTGCAGATCGGGCAGTGGTTCTCGAGGTCCGGGTTGTAGACCACGCCATAGAGGCTGCGGTCCTCCTTGAGGCGCTTGACGATGCCCTGGTGCAGCTCTTCGAGGTAGAAGCGCTGTTCCTCGGTGTTCGTGGCGTTGCCGCGGTTTTGGTAAACCGCCTGCTGCAGCTGGTCGGCGAGAATGGGCATCTGGCCGATAAACCTACGAAGCTCGTCGAGCACCGGAATCTCCTTCTAATCAGGCGAATCGATCTGGCGCGGGAGCGCCGTGTCCGATATACCCGTCCGGACGGGCCTTCCGACCAGATATGTTAAGATACTTCGCATCCTATGACGCCCGCCGACGCCGCCCTAGCGCTCCCCCATCTCGACCCCTTCACGATCGCGCTGAACCTGTCGATCGTGCTCGTACTGGTCGCAGCGAACGGTTTCTTCGTGGCCGCCGAATTCTCGCTGGTCAGCATGCGCGCGACCCGCATCGACCAACTCGCCGAAGAGGGCAACCGGGTCGCGAAGGTCCTCAAGCGCGCGAAGGCGGACCCCAACCGCTTCCTGTCGGCCTCGCAGATCGGCATCACGCTGGCCTCGCTGGCCCTGGGCTGGGTGGCGGAGCCCACCGTCGCGTCGCTCATCGTCGTGGGCTTCGCCAAGATCGGCGTGATCAGCCTGATTTCGCTCGCGTTGGCGCACACCATCGCCACCGTCATCACCTTCATCATCATCACCTACATGCACATCGTGCTGGGCGAGTACATTCCCAAGGCGCTCGCGCTGCAACGCACCGAGGCCACCGTGCTCTTCACCGGGCTGCCGCTCGAGCTGATGGCGACCGTTTGCACGCCTTTCATCCACGTGCTGAACAAGTCCGGCCAATGGATGCTCGATCGCCTGGGGATCGAGGCCGCGCCGCACCACCACCTGGTGTACACGGAAGACGAGCTCAAGCGCATCGTGAGCGCGTCGCACGAGGTCGGCATCCTCGAGGCCCAGGAGCAGGAGATGCTCCACAAGGTCTTCGGCTTCGCCGACCGCCGCGCGCGCGAGCTGATGGTGCCGCGCCCGGACATGGTCGTCCTGCCTGCCACCGCGACCTGGCACGACGTCGTGAAGCTGGTCTGCGAGGAGCAGCATTCGCGGATGCCGGTCTATGAAGACACGATCGACAACATCCTCGGCGTGCTTCACACCAAGGATCTCTTCCAGTTCATGGCCGCAAACAAGTCGCCCGAGGAGTTCCAGCTGCGCAAGTTGCTGCGCGACGTGCCGTTCGTGCCGGAGAGCAAGCAGGTCGACGATTTGTTGGCCGAGATGCAGAAGAGCCGCACGCAGATGGCGATCGTGATGGACGAATTCGGCGGCACCGCTGGCCTCATCTCGCTCGAGGACCTGCTCGAGGAGCTGGTGGGCGAGATCGACGACGAGTTCGACGAGCCCGAGGACGAGATCCAGCTGGTGGGCGACGGCATCTACCTGCTGGACGGCAGCCTGCGCATCGCGGACTTCAACGATCGCTTCGGCACGGAGCTCCCCACCGACGACTACGACACGATGGCCGGCCTGGTGTTCGGCCAGGTGGGCCGCGAGCCCGCGGTGGGCGACGTCGTCGAGCTCGACCGCGCCCAGCTCACCGTGCACGAGCTGGAAGGCCATCGCATCACGCGGCTCCGCTTGGGCCTGCGCCCCGAAGAGCTGCCGTCGACGGACGAATCCGGCGGGTCGAGCGAGGCTTGATCGGCGTTCGCCGGTTTGTTTGGTAATTGTTAAAAGCATTTTTCGCTTGCATCAAATGACGCAGGGGGAGCCTGGGCGCGCGGTATAACCATCGAACCGGGGCGGGTGGAGTGCCCCACGGAGAGTTGGAGGAAGCCCGATGACGCATGTGAGCACGCACCGCACCACCGAGACGGCGGGCGCGAACAACAAGCCCGAGGCTCCCAAGAACGACGCCGATCGCTTCCTCGAGAAAGCCATGAGCTTCCGCGGCCAGAACTACCTCTGGGGCGGTGGCCACGCGGGCGGCACATTCAGCAAGCCAGGCCCCGTCGACTGCTCCGGCCTCGTCACGCAGGCCGGCCGCATGGCCGGCATCAACCTCGACGGCACGGCCGCGGTGCAGCAGCGCAAGGGCAAGCCGGTCAGCATGAGCGACCTCAAGCCCGGCGACCTCGTCTTCAAGGGCAACCCGGCGTACCACGTCGGCATCTACATCGGCAACGGCCAGGTGCTGCACGCGCCCAAGACCGGCGACGTGGTCAAGGTCAGCTCGGTCGACGGCTGGGAATCGGCCCGGCGCGTCTTCGACGAGGCCGGCGCGGCGGTGGACACCACCGGCATCCCCGTGGACGCCCCTTCGGGCGGCTCGGGCGGTGGCGGCTCGTCCGGCGGCGGTGGCTCCGCGGGCGGTGGCGGCGACAGCGCGAGCGTCGGCGGCGGTGGCCGCTCGAGCGGCCTGAACTTCATGAATGAATCGGCGATGCGCGACAACCAGCGCCAGATCGAGGCGAGCAACGCGCGCATCCAGAACGCCATCAACGGCGAGGGCAACAGCAACGTGCCCCCGGCGCCGCCCGCGCCGCCGGCCGCGAAGTTCGACTTCGACATCAGCCCCGCCGAAATCGCCCAGGCCACCGGCGCCTCGGAGGCCGCCGTGAAGGAATGCTGGCCCTGGATCTCCAACGCGCTCAAGGAAGCCGGCATCACGGACAAGAACACGGTCATCGCCGCCCTCGCGACGATCTCCGTCGAGAGCGGCTTCAAGCCCATCCCGGAGATCGCGAGCGGCCAGGCCTACGAGGGCCGCGCGGACCTCGGCAACACCCAGCCGGGCGACGGCCCGCGCTTCAAGGGCCGTGGCTTCATCCAGCTCACCGGCCGGGCGAACTACAAGGCGTACGGCGAAAAGCTCGGCCTGCCGCTCGAGCAGAACCCGGACCTGGCCCTGCGGCCGGACGTCGCCGCGAAGATCCTGGTGCAGTACTTCAAGGACCGCGGCATCCCGGCGAAGGCGCAGGCCGGCGACTGGGAAGGCGTGCGGCGCGCGGTGAACGGCGGCCTCAACGGCTACCAGGCGTTCGCGCAGGACGTGCGGAACCTGAACCAGGCGCTCGCGTAAGCCCTTACGGCGTGACCGCCGTCAACGCCCCGCGGATCCCCTTGTGCTAAGATGAGGGCCGCGGGGCGTTCGCGTCCGTGTTCCCCGAAACCGTGATGTGGGGCTGTCATGGAGGAGATCCTGGACCTCGGCGGGCCCGTCGCCGAATGGGTCCAACAATGGGGTTACCTGGCCGTCTTCCTCGGCATTATGCTGGAAAACGCCGGCATCCCGGTGCCCGGCGAGACCATCATCGTCATCGCCAGCGTCTTCGCGGGCCAGAAGATCCTGCGGGTCGAGCTCGTCTACCTGGCGGTCGTGTGCGGCGCGATCCTGGGCGACAACATCGGCTACTGGGTTGGCCTCAAGGGCGGCCGACCGCTGCTCTACCGCCTGGCCCGCCTCGGCCACGTGACGGAGGCGCAGCTCGAAGCGACCGAGGCGCAATTCCGACGCCACAGCGACTGGGCGGTCTTCTTCGGCCGCTTCGTCGCCCTGCTGCGCATCTTCGCGGGGCCGCTCGCCGGCATGATCCACATGCCGTGGCCGCGCTTCTTCGCCTTCAACGCCGGCGGCGCGATCATCTGGGCCGCGGTGGTCGTGGGCGTCGCGTACAAGCTCGGCGAGCACGCCCACAAGCTGCTGCACAGCCTCGGCCTGACGCTGCTGGGGCTCGTCGTCCTGCTCGTGGTCTGGCTCGCTTTCAAAGTCTGGCGCGCCAAGCGCCAGGCGGGTACGATGCAGGCCGGCACGCCGGAAGCGCCGACCACCCCCGTTCTCCCTCGCTCACCCGACGAGCCGCACCCCTAGAAAGAGGCGCTATGCGGATCCTGGTCTCCAACGACGACGGCATCAAGGCCCCGGGCATCGCCGCGCTCGCGCTCGCGCTCGCTGAGGAGAACGACGTCTACGTGCTGGCGCCCGATCGCGAGCGCAGCGCGACCGGCCATGCGCTCACGCTCCACCGCCCGCTGCGCGCGGATCCGTACGACCTCGGCGGCCACGTGAAGGGCGCCTGGGCGATCACCGGCACGCCTTCGGACTGCGTGAAGCTGGCGCTCGGCGCGATCATGCCGGCGCCGCCGGACCTGGTCTGCTCGGGCATCAACCGCGGGCCGAACCTCGGCACGGACGTGCTCTACTCGGGCACCGTGTCGGCGGCCCTCGAGGGCGTCATCAACGGGGCGCCGGCGATCGCCTTTTCGCTCGCGACCTTCTCGGACCAGGGCTACGAACGGGCCGCGGCCTTCGCCGCCAACTTGGTCAGGCAACTCGCGAGCCGCACGCTGCCGCCCAAGTTCCTGCTGAACGTGAACTGCCCGGCGATGCAGGGCGACGGCTATGCCGGCGTGAAGGTGACCAAGCTCGGCGTGCGCAAGTACAAGGACGTCTTCGAGCATCGCACCGACCCACGTGGCCGCACGCACTACTGGCTGGCCGGCGAGGCCAGCGAGGAAGGCGAGGACCACGACTCGGACGTCGTCGCCGTGCGCGACAACTACGTCTCGATCACGCCGATCCAGTACGACATGACCCACTACCCGATGCTCGAGCCGATCCGGCAGTGGGACCTGCAGCTCGATTCGCCGGAGCCTTCGAAGCGCTGAGTCGGAAATCCGCGTCAGGGCTTCCCCCCCTGGCAATCCTCGTGCTAAGCTCGGCATGAGGGTTTTATGGCGGGCTTGCAACCAGACAGCGAATGGGAAGCTCTCGCGCAGCGGCTCCGCAAGAGCGAGGCACGACTCAAGATGGCCCAGCGCGTCGGGCATGTCGGCAGCTGGGAGCTCGATCTCGCGACCAGGGAGGTGACCTGGAGCGATGAGATGTACAGGCTGATGGGCCACGAGCCGGAGGCGTTCGCGCTCGATATGGACGTGTTCGGCGCCATGCTCGCCCGCGAGGACCATGCGGTGGTCGCGGACGCGCTCGAACGGGCGGCGCGCGGCGGCGTCGGGTTCGAGGTCACCTACCAGGTTCGCATGACGCGGCTGGACGGCGCCGAGCGGACCTTGTCGTGCCTGGCCGCCCAGGTGTTCGACCCCGAGCGCGGCATGCTGCTCGTGGGCGTCGCGCGCGACGTCACCGAAGAAGAGGCGCTGCGACGGGCCGAGCGCGAGGCGCGGGTCGCGCTCGAGGGGGCCCGCGACGCGGCCGAGGAAGCGAACCGGGCGAAGAGCCTGTTTCTCGCCAAGATGAGCCACGAGCTGCGCACGCCGCTCAACGCGATCATCGGCTACAGCGAGCTGATCGGCGAGGAAGCCGCGGAGCTCGGGGCTTCGAAGCTCGTGCCGGACCTCGCCAAGATCCGCCAGGCCGCCCACCACCTGCTCGGGTTGATCAACGACCTGCTCGACCTCGCGCAGATCGACGCCGGCGCGATCGGGCTCGCGCTCGAGGTCGCCGACGTCGCCCAGCTCGTGCGCGAGGTCGTCGCGTGCGTCGAGCCGCTTGCCGGCTCGAACGGCAACACCCAGGAGGTCCAGGTGGCACCCGACCTGCCCGCGTTTCGCGGCGACGCCGGCAAGGTGCGCCAATGCCTGGCCAACGTGTTGAACAATGCCCACAAGTTCACGCGCGGCGGCCACGTGGTGTGCGCCGTCAGCGCGGAAGCGATGGGCGACGCGACCTGGCTGCGCTTCGAGGTGACGGACACCGGCATCGGCATGAACGAGGCCGACCAGGCGCGGGTCTTCGATGAGTACGTGCAGGCCGAAAGCGGGATCACGCGGCGCTTCGGCGGCACCGGGCTCGGGCTCACGATCGTGCGCTCGTTCGCCCGGGCGATGGGCGGCGAGGTCACGCTCGCGAGCGAGCCGGGCAAGGGCACGCGCGTCACGCTACGGCTGCCGGCCGGGCGGGCGGGCTGATTTCCTATGCTTGGTTGACCCCACGCCCGGGGCCGGTACACTAATGGCGTGCCTGCTCCACCGCCATTCGCCGCCTTCCTGCTCTCGCTCCTGGCCGTCCTCGTCGTGCTGCTTCACGGCCCCGCGGCCGCGGCGGATACGCTCGCCGAAATCAAGCAGCGCGGCGAGCTGAGCTGGGGCACGGACCTCGAAGGCGGCGCGCCCTTCGTGATCGCCGATCCGCATGATCCCCAGGGCGCCTCGGGCTTCGAGACCGAGATCGGCCGCGCGATCGCGCGCGAGCTGGGCGTGAAGGGCAAGATCGTCCACAACGCCTGGGATGGCCTGATCCCGGCGCTCACGCGCAAGAACTACGACATCGCCTTCAATGGCATCGAGATCACGCAGGACCGCCAGGGCGAGATCCTCTTCTCGCGCCCCTACTACGTCTACACCCAACAATTCGTGGTGCGGAAGGGCAACCCCAGGCGGATCGCGGACCTGAAATCGGTGAAGGGCCTCAAGGTGGGCACGCTGGGCGCGACGGTCGCCGAGCGGCTGCTCCAGGAGACCGGCGGGGTCGACATCAAGATCTATCCGAGCAGCGTGCAGCCTTACGACGATTTGCTGGTGGGCCGGCTCGACGCCGTCTTGCAGGACCTCCCGATCGCCGTGGCCTATGGCCGCCGCGAGGGGATGGAATTCGCCGGCCAGCCGTTCAGCGAGGGGCTCTACGCGATCGCCCTGCGCAAGGAGGACGGGGCGCTCAAGCGCGAAATCGATCGGGCGATCGGGCGGCTGCTCGTCACCGGCGAGCTCGCCGCCATCTTGAGGAAGTACGAGCTCTGGAACGACGCGCAGGCCAAGCTGTCGCTGCCCGAAGACCAGGCGCTCGCCGCGACCGACCTCGCGCCCACCGCCCTGACCAAGACCTTTCCCCAGCAGCTGCGCGACGCCGCGCCGCTCTTCGCCCAGGGCACCTTGATGACCATCACGGTCTCGGTGCTCGGCATGCTGCTCGCCGTGACCCTCGGCGCCACGCTCGCGGTGGCGCGCGTCTATGGCGCGCGGCCGATCGCCTGGCTGGCGGCGGCCTACGTCGAGGTCTTCCGCGGCACGCCGCTCTTGATCCAGCTCTTCCTCATCTACTACGGCCTGCCCAACCTGGGCATCCAGCTCGACGCCTTCGTCGCGGCCGTGGTGGGCCTCGGCCTGAACTACGCGGCCTACGAGGCCGAGAACTACCGCGCCGGGCTGCTCGCCGTGCCGAAGGGACAGATCGAGGCGGCGATGGCGCTCGGCCTGGACCGCTGGCAGATGCTGCGCGAGGTCGTCTTCCCGCAGGCCTTCCGCATCGTGATCCCGCCGGTCACGAACGACTTCATCGCGCTCTTCAAGGACTCGTCGGTCGTCAGCGTGATCACGCTGGTGGAGCTGACCAAGGCCTACGGCATGATGGCGTCGGCCACCTACAACTACATGGGCTTCGGCCTGGTGGCGGCGGCCATCTACTTCGCCATCTCGTATCCGACGAGCCTCTTCGCCCGCTGGATCGAGGCCCGGCTGAAGGTGGCATAACGGTTTCGTGGTTTCCGCTGATGTGTAAAGACGTGTAACCAAGCAGCATGAATCTGGTCGGCACGAGGTATAAAATCCTCGATACGAGGAGAGTCCAAAAAATGGCTTGTAATCCGCACTTCGATCAACCCGTCGTCGAGAAACAGGTCTCCGCGTCCAACGTCCGCAAGGTCGTCGAGATCGCGCCGACCCCGAGGGAAACCAAGAAGTAGGCTACCGGCGCGCGGCGAGGATTCTCGCCTGCGCGGCCAAGTGTTCCTGGTAGGTGCGCGTGAAGACGTGCGAGCCGTCGCCCTTCGCGACGAAGTACAGCAGCGGCGTCTTCTCCGGGTGCACCGCGGCCTGGATGCTCGCGAGGCCCGGGTTGGCGATCGGCCCGGGCGGCAGACCGGCGTGCTTGTAGGTGTTGTACGGCGAGTCGATCGCGATGTCCTTGAAGGTGAGCCCGCGTTCGTCCTGGTGGCGGCCCAGCGCGTACTCCACGGTCGGGTCCGAGCCGAAGGGCATGCCGCTCGCCAGGCGGTTGTGGAACACGCCCGCGATCGTCGGGCGCTCGCGGGCGTGCACGGCCTCCTTCTCGACGATCGAAGCCATCACGACCCGCTGATAGAGGTCGAGGTCCGCGCCGGGCTCCTTCAGCACCGGCAGCGCGGCCTGCTCGAAGCGCGCGAGCATCAGGCGCAGCAAGTCGGCCGCGGCCCCGGGCCCCGGCGTCACCACGTAGGTGTCGGGGAAGCAGAAGCCCTCGAGCGTGGCGCCGGCAGGCAGGGCGGGCAGCCACGGGTAGTCCTCCCTGAACGCCGACGGCCGGCCCGCGTAGGCCAGGAAGCGCGCGCCGCCCCCCGGCACATGCTTCTCGACGATCTTCGCGATGTCGGCGAGCATCAGGCCTTCCGGGACCGTGATGCGGGTGCCCATCCCGCGGCCCTCCACGAGCACCTCGGCCACGCCGCGCGCGCCCAGCTTCGGCGCGATCGCGTAGAGGCCGGCCTTGATCGCCCGGTCGTACCCCATGTAACGCAAGTAAAGCGAGAACGCCGCGTCGGAGCGGATCAGCTTCTGGCGCTCGAGCTGCCGGGCGATCGCCGCCCCCCCGCTGCCCGGCCGCACCTCGACGAGCTGGGCGCGGTCCGCCGCCGAGACGGGCGCGAGCAGGCGCTCGAAGGCCGCCCAGCCGGCGCCCGCGGCGGCCATGGCGACGAACAACAGGACGAAGACCCAGCGCATCGGCGGCCCTACCCGGTCACTCGCCGGCACACGGCTTGCGCGCCGCGTCGAGCGCGGTGCCCAGCGACGGCGTGAAGCCGGCCTGGCGGGCCCGCGTCGCGGCGGCGCCCACCACGCCGGCGTCGCAATCGGCCACGGCGTCCGCCGTGCCCAGGAAGAGCGGCCGGCCGTTCAGCGTGAGCTTCATGTCCCGCCAGCTCTTGAGCTCGAGCTCGGCGAGCTCGTCGTAGGCCGGCGCATAGACCGCCTCGCCGACCACGCCGTCGAGCATGGCGGGGATCGGCTGCTGGTCGGCCGCGGTGCCGAACCGCAACGCGTCGCCGGTGGCGCCGTAGGCGACGAGCAGCGCGTCCGGGTAGCTCGTGCGCAGGATGCCGATCAAATCGAGCAGGCTCTGGCGACAGCTGGCCTGGCAGGGGCCGTCCGCCGCATCGGCGAGGTGCTCGGCGAGCTCGACGTCGCCGAGCATGAAGCCGTCGACGCCGGTCTCGGCGATCGCCTTGGCGAGCTGCTTGACGATGATGCTCGTGATCGAGCCGTCGTCCGAGTTGATCCAGGTCTCGCCCGCGCGGCCCGCGCGTGGCCCGATTCCCGCCCGCTCGACGACCGCGGCCGATCGCTGCCACACCGGCCGCGACGCCTCGGCCACGCCGAGGCTCAGCCAGCCGAGCACCCGGTTCTTGCCATTCGCCTTGAGCGCCGTGATCTGGGCGGGCGTGATGCGCTTGAGCTCAGGGTCGGCCTCGACCACGATCAGCGAATAGCGCGCGGCGACCGTCGCCAGGTTGCCGAGCTGGGTGATCGGGCCGCGGTGGAGCAACCAGGCATCGCCCGTGGGGACGCCGCGGCTGGCCGTGACCGGCAACGGCACGGGCGTCGGCCGCGGGCTCGACATCGGCCGCGGCGTGGGGTCAGGGCCGCGGCCGATCGGCACGGGCTCATCCGCGCCCGGCGGCGGGCTGGATGTGGCCGGTCGCCCGGGCGGCAAATCGCAGGCCGAGAGCGTCAGGAGCAGCGATGCGGCGATACAGAGGGAGCGCGACACGCTCTCATCTTAGCAGATGCGTCTATAATGTTCGGGCTCACGCTCCTTCTCGCAGCATTGATGTCGCATCCCGCCAAAAAGAACCTAACGTGGGCCCGCCTGCGCTACCTCGCCGACCGCTTGTTGGGGCTCGGCACCTTCGCGCAGGTCGGCATCCTCGGCGTGATCACCGCGCTGGTCGTCACGTTGGCCGTGACGTTCCTGGTGGCCTCCGGCATCACGCCCGACGGCGCCCACGGCTTCGACACGCGCGAAGCCATCTGGACCTCGCTCGCCCACCTCTTCGACGGCGGCACGATGGGCAACGATCCGCCGGACTGGGAGTTCAGGATCCTCATGCTGCTCGTCACGCTGACGGGCCTGCTGATCGTGTCGGCGCTCATCGGTCTGTTGACCACCGGCCTGGTCGACAAGCTCGAGGAGGCGCGCCGCGGCCGCACCTTCGTCATGGAAACGGACCACACCTTGATCCTGGGCTGGTCGCCGAGCGTGTTCACGATCCTCTCCGAGCTCGCCACCGCCCACGAGGGCGACAAGCGCTCGCGCGTCGTGATCCTGGCCGACAAAGACAAGGTCGAGATGGAGCAGGAGATCCGCACCAAGGTCGCCGACCTCAAGCGCACCAGGGTGATTTGCCGCACCGGCCTGCCGATCGATCTCGACGACCTCGCGATCGTGAACCCGGACGACGCGCGGGCGATCATCGTGCTCGCGCCCGAAGGCGGCGACGCCGACACCCACGTGCTCAAGACGATCCTCGCGATCACCAACAACCCGGGCCGCAAGGCCGGCAAGTACCACATCGTGGCCGAGCTGCAAGACTCCAAGAAACGTGAGGTGGCGGAGCTCGTCGGCGGCGACGAGCTCGAGATCGTGCTGTCGAGCGAGGTCGTGACCCGCCTGACGGTGCAGACCTGCTTCCAATCGGGCCTCTCACACGTCTACACGGAGCTCTTCGACTTCGCCGGCGACGAGATCTACTTGAAGGGCGAGCCGGCGCTGGTGGGCAAGACGTTCGGCGAGGCGCTGCTCGCCTACGAGACCTGCGCGGTCATCGGCATGCGCCGCGGCGATGGGCGCATCGTGCTGAACCCGCCCATGGACACGGTGATCGCCGCCGACGATCAGCTCTTCGCGATCACCGCGGACGCCGCGCACTTCGCGTTGCGCGGCGCGCCCCGCTTCGACGAGGAGGCGATCCGCACGGGCGAGCGCGAGCCGAAGGGCAAGCCGCGCCGCACGTTGATCCTGGCCTGGAACCGCCGGGCGCCCGCGATCATCCGCGAGATGGACTACTACGTGCCGGACGGCTCCGAGGTGACGGTGGTGGCCGACGTGCCCGAGCCGGCCGACGATCTCGCGGGGCTCCAGCCGCTGCTGCAGAACCAGACGGTGAGCTTCTGGCGGGGCGACACCACCGACTTCACCACGCTCGATTCGCTCGACATCTGGAGCTACCAGCACGTGATCGTGCTCGGCTACACCGAGCTGCTCGGCCAGCAGGAGGCCGACGCGCGCACGCTCGTGACGCTGCTCTACCTGCGCACGATCGCGGAGCGCACGGGCGCGAAGGTCAACATCGTCTCCGAGATGCTCGACATCCGGAACCGCGAGCTCGCGAAGGTGACCAAGGTCGACGATTTCATCGTCAGCAACAACATCATCAGCCTGATGCTCGCCCAGGTCTCGGAGAACAAGCACCTCAACGCCGTCTTCACCGATCTGCTCGACACCCAGGGCCAGGAAATCTACCTCAAGCCGGCGGCGGACTACGTGGCGCTCGGCCGGCCCGTGGAGTTCTACACGGTGGTCGAGGCCGCCAGGCGGCGCGGCGAGGTGACGATCGGGCACCGCCTGATGTCGCCCGAGGCACGCCTCGGGCCGATGGACGGCGTGGCGCTGAACCCGGCCAAGTCGCGCGCGTTCACGTACGAGGCGGCCGACCGCATCATCGTGATCGCCGAGGACTGAGGCGATGGCCGCGCAGGACGCCGCGCTCACGGCGCGCATCGTCGAGGTCCGGGACCTGCCGGGCGTGGGCGCGGGCTCGGGCCTCGTGTGGGCCGGCCGCGCGTTGGTCGCCATCCAGGACGACGCGCCGGCCGCGGCCCGCATCGACCCGCTGACGCTCGAAATCACGCTCCTGCCGCTCGCGCCGGATGCGGGCCGGCAGGCGAAGCTGGAGAAGCCGGACCTCGAGGCGATCGCCGTCGCCCGCGACGGTGCCCTCTGGCTGCTCGGCTCGGGCTCCGCGCCACGCCGGCGGCGGGTCGCGCGCCTGAACCCGGCGGAGGGCCAGGTGCGCTGGTTCGAGGCCGGTGCGCTGTACGACGCGGTGGCGGCGGCGATCGGCGAGACGCCGAACATCGAGGGCGCGGCGATCCACGGGGAGGGCATGCGCCTCTTCCATCGCGGCGCCGGTCGCGGGACCTGTCGCAACTGGGTGCTCGACGTCGCGCTCGGGCCGGAAGGCCCGCGGCCGCCGATCGGCGCGGCGTTCGAGGTCGACCTCGGCGGCGTCGGCGCGGTCCCGCTGTCGTTCACGGACGCGGCGGCGCTGCCCGACGGGCGCTACCTCTACCTGGCCGCGGCCGAGGACACGCCGGACGCGATCGCCGACGGGCCGGTGGTGGGCGCGGCGATCGGGGTGCTGGCGGGGGCCGTGGCGCGCTGGACGCCGCTGCTGGAGGCGGACGGCACGCCCAGCGTGCGAAAAGTGGAGGGCCTCGCACCCGACGCGGACCTCACGGCGGCCTGGCTGATCACCGACCCGGACGACGCCGAGCGCCCCGCGCAGCTGTGCCGGGTGGTGCTCGAAGGCCCCTGGTCCGGTTCGATCTGAGCCGCCCGCCGGTCCAATCTTGCGGTTCCTTGCACAATTCCTGAAGGGAACCATTCGAAACGCTTGCTCGTCGGGTAGACGGGTAACCGTATGCTCCGCGAGTTGAGGAGGTTCCTTTCAAGATGAAGTCCCAGACCACCCTGCGTCGTTGGCTCGCGAAGCCGCTGACCACGGCCGCCTCGTTCTCGATCGCCGTCGCCCTCACCGGCTGCCCGGCACCGAACACGGCGCAACCGACCCCGCCCGGCGGCACGGCGGCCACCCAGCCCGGCGGCGCCGCGGCCACGACGCCCGGCGCCGCGACGCCCGGCGGCACGGCCGCGCGGCCGATCGGCGGCACGACCGCCCAGCCGGCCAGGCCGCCCATCGTCAAGCCGCCGGCGCCCACGTCGGCCCGCCCGCAGCTCACCGCGCCGAAGGGCGGGTTCATGATCGGCGGCAACATCGTCGCCGCCGGCGCGCTGAACTACCGCTACGGCCTCAAGGCCGTCGACGCCAAGAAGATCACCGTCTCGTTCATCTTCGAGGACGGCTCCTCGTTCAGCGAGAACCCGGACGAAAAGGGCTACTTCAAGCTCTCGGTCCTGCCCAGGGGCAAGCGCCAGGGCAAGGGCATCGGCAAGATCGTCGTGCGCTACCCGTCCGGCAAGAAGGTCGATCTCGGCTTCGCGTCAGGCGGCGGCGACCAGGAGAGCTGGCTCGACGCCGACGAAGGCAAGACCTACGACGTCGGCGAGGTGAACTCTGACGAGACCAACGCCACGAGCAACCTCAACCCGCTCGAGACCATGGACACCGACGGCGACGGCCAGAGCAACGACGTCGACACCGACGACGACGGCGACGGCGCGTCGGACGCCCAGGACGAGGGCGTCCTCAGCTACGACAAGACCGAGAACAGCGACAACGACCACGACGGCACGGGCGACGTCCAGGACTCGGACGACGACAACGACGGCCAGGCCGACGCCAACGACCAGGACGACGACGGCGACAAGATCCCCGACGCCCAGGACAACGACGACGACGGCGACGGCCTCGACGACGCCACGGCCGACCTCGAGGACCTGGACCACGACCTCGACGAGGACGGCCTGCCCGACGAGGCCGACGCCGACGACGACGGCGACGGCACGAACGACGCGACCGACACCGACGACGACGGCGACGGCATCCCCGACACCGTGGACGCCGACGACGACGGCGACGGCGGGCTCGACACCGAGGAAGCCGTCGACCAGGACGCCGACGGCGTGTGCGACGCCTTCGACCCCGCCGACGAGGACGCGAGTGCCTTCGCGATCGCCCTCGCGTTCGATTGGGCCGACTGGGACGAGCAGTGGGAGGACGACTGGGACTACGACTTCGTCAACGCCAGCGAGGATCCGGACGACGACGGCGACGGCACCGACGACGGCCAGGACAACGACGACGACGGCGACGGCTGGTGGGACTCGGACGACCTCGACGGGGACTGCGACGGCATCCCCGACCAGCTCGCGGAGGAAGGCGCCGACGCCGACGGCGACGGCCTGCCCGACCTCTACGACACCGACGACCAGAACGACGGCTCGTACGAGCAAGCGATCGACGAAGGCGCCTGGACCGCCGACGACGATGGCGACGGCGTCTACGACTGGTACGACGCCGACGACGACGGCGACGGCACGGAAGACTGGGACGACCTCGACGACGACAACGACGGCACGCTCGACACCTCGGACGAGTCCGCCCTCGAGATGCCCGACTGGGAGGACGAGGAGTCCGGCGAGGAATGGGAAGCCGACGGCAACTGGACCAACGACGACCCGAACGCCTCGGATGACGACGGCGCCGAGCTCGCGGACGACGGCGACCTCGACGACGACGGCACGCCCGACGAGGACGACACCGACGACGACGGCGACGGCGTGGCCGACACCGTCGACGAGGACGACGACGGCGATGGCGACGACGACATCGACGACGAAGCGGCCGATGACGGCACGGCTGACGACGGCGCGAACGACGATGGCGCAAACGACGATGGTACGGCCGATGACGGCGCGGCCGACGACGGCGCGGCTGACGACGGGGCGGCCGATGACGGCGCGGCCGACGACGGCGCGGCCGACGACGGCGCGGCGGATGATGGCGGCGACGGGATCTAATCCGCCGAGCCCTACCCCCTGAACGTTTCATCGGTATAATGAGGCCGGATGCACCCGCATCCGGCCTCATTCCTGTCTGGGAGACCCTATGCACCGGATCGTCCTGGCTCTAGGCCTCGGCCTCGCGTTCGCCACAGCCTCGGCCCCGCCGGCTGAGGCCGCGGACCCGACCAACCTGCGCATCGGCTTCGCGCCCTTCGAAAACCAGCGCGAGGTGCTCAAGAAGGCCGGGCCGGTGGTCGACGCGCTCGCGAAGTCGCTCGGCGTGAAGGTGACGCCCTTCGTCGCGGGCGACTACCCCGGCGTGGTCGAGGCGATGAAAGGCGGCAAGCTCGACGTGGCCTTCTACTCGCCCGCCGCCCTCGTGATGGCCGAAAGGGTCGCGGGCGCCCGCGTGATCCTGAAGTCGATCTACAGGGGGCGCTCCCACTACTATTCGGCGATCATCACGCGCACCGAGAGCCCGATCAAGACGCTCGCCGACCTCAAGGGCAAGAACTTCGCCTTCGTGGACCCGGGCTCCACCACGGGCAGCGTGTATCCCAAGCTCATGATGATGAACGCGGGCCTCGACCCGGCGCGCGATCTGGGCCGGGTGATTTACGCGGGCGGCCACGACGCCTCGATCCTGGCGGTCTACAACGGCAAGGTCGACGCGGCGGCGACCTTCGCGAACGACAACCGCGGCGAGGACGTGCCCTGGAAGCACATCCTCAAGGCCGACGCGGGCAGGGTGCGGGCGATCGCCTACTCCAAGCCGATCCCGAACGGCGCGGTGGCGGTGAGCAAGCACCTGTCGCCAGCGCTGACCGCGCGCATCAGGCGCGCCTTCCTGGACATGGGCACCACCGGCGAGGGCCGCAAGATGCTCTCGCGCATGTACCTGATCGAGGCCTTCGCCCCGGCCACCTCGGCGGATTACGACCCCGTGCGCGAGGCCTTCGAGAAGGTCGGGCTCTCACTCAAATGACCCTCCAGATCCACGTCTTCCAGGACCATGAGGCCGTCAGCCGGGAGGTGGCCGGCCGCCTGCGCGCGCTGCTGCACGAGTTCCCGCGCGCCGTGCTCGCGCTGCCGAGCGGCGGCACGCCCCTCCGCACCTACGAGCTGCTGGCCCAGGACCCCGCGGCGTTTCGCGAGGCCACGGTCTTCGCGCTCGACGAGTACCTGGGTCTCGGTCCAGAAGACCCGCGCTCGTTCGCGGCCTTCTTCGCCCGCCACGTCTTCGGCCCGCTCGGCGTGGCGCCCGAACGCGCCTGGGTGTTGAACGGCCTCGCCACAGAGCCGGTGGTCGAGGCGGCCGACTACGAGGCGCGCATCGCCCGCGCCGGCCACCTCGACCTCACGCTGCTCGGGCTCGGTGTGAACGGGCACATCGCCTTCAACGAGCCCGGCCCGGCGCTCACGGCGCGCACCCACGTGGCCGCGCTCGCCAAGCCATCCGCCGACGTCGCGCCGCGCGGCCTCACGATGGGCGTGGGGACCCTGCTTTCCGCCCCGCGCGTCTGGCTCATCGCGACCGGCCGCAAGAAAGCCGACGCCGTCGCGCGCATGCTGAGCGGACGGGTCGATCCGGCCTGCCCCGCCTCGCTCTTGGAGGTCCACCCGGCCGCCGAGGTGTTCCTGGACACATCGGCAGCCGAGGGTATATCGGGTATATTGGACCTGGCGACCGTTGGCGCCTGAAGGGGACGCGTATGCCCACGATCCAGACCATCATCTTCGAAGACATCGACATCGATGTGCAGACCAACAAGCAGCTCTGCATCCATCCGATCCACCGCTGTCTCGTCGCGACGCCGTTCCCGATCAAATTCAATTTCGCCGTGCTCTCGAGCGCCTACGACCTGCCGCCCGGCGCCTACGTCTGCCGGCACACGCTGATCACCGAAGACCGCAAGCGGGAGCTCGTGACCCTCGTCCACAAGCCCGCCACGCTCGATAAGCCGGGCGGCATCGGGTTCCGCTCGAGCTTCGAAAACGTGGAGATCCCCGCCCCGGGCCGGTACATCCTCAAAACGGAAATCGGCAAATTCAAGGGCGAAGAAATTTCGATCCGCTTCGAAGCGGTCGCCGACCGGAAACAAGCTCCCAGAGCCCCTCTCGGTCGGCGCTAGCAACACCTCGGAGGTGGATTCAATGGCGAATTCCCTTGTTATGTCCACAACCCTCGCTTGACTGGGCGTCATGCGGGGGTTATTTTTGTAACGAAATGTTGCGAGATTCACAGAAAGGATGGTAGCCCTATGAACGGACGTTTTGCCATGTTGGCGGCCGCGGCGGCCGCGGTGTTCACGGCCTCCCCCGCGCTGGCTGCGCAGGAGAATCCGGCCGGTGGCCAGATGGGCGGCATGTGGACGCAGGAAGCGCCGACTTCTTACTTCAACACGGAAATGGGTGCGGTCCTGGCGCCGCGGGTCCAGTACATCTCCGGCGGCGGGCCCGCCATCAACTTCCGCTACGGTCTCGGCGGCGGCGGTGAAGTCGGCTTCAACGTGGGCGCGAGCCTCCTGACGGCGCCGGCTACTGCCTTCGGGGCGAACGTCGGTGCCGGTTACAAGCAGCAGTTGACCCGCGCGGGCAACATGGCGATGGCTTTCAACGTCGGCGGCGGCATTGCCAACATCGGCAAGGGCGGCGCGGTCCCGATCAGCATCATGGCCGGCCTGCCGATCACGATGGACATCGGTGCGTCGCTGCTCTCGATCCACCCGAGTCTGTGGTCGACCGACGTCTCGTCGTTCGGCACGACCACCTCGGTCGGCGCCGGCATCGGCCTGCAGGCACCGATGGCGAACTTCTGGAGCTTCCTCGGCGAGGTGCGGCCCGCGTACGACCTGGGCGCGAAAGCGTTCGGGATGCCGATCACGGTCGGCGCACGTCTTTCGCCCACGGCGCTGTCGCACGTCGACTTCACGGTCGGCACGGTCATGGTCACCCCGTTCAGCCTCGCGGTCGGCACGCTGGGCGTCACTGGCCACATCGGCTTCCGCTAAACCACTCCCAGTTGAAGGGCCCGGCCTCCGCGGAGGCCGGGCCCTTTTCGGTCACGCGGGCGGGAGCTCCACCTGGTTGAGCGGGATCAGGTTCACGTCGCAGGTCTCGATGATCAGGCGCATGAGGGGGTCGTGGCGCAGCTTCGCCATGATCCGGCCCGTCTGGGCGGCGTCGTAGCCGAGCACCATCTGGTCGCGCAGGCCGAGGATGCGCACGCCGTAGTAGAAGCCCGCGATGACGTAGGCGCCGAATGGCGTGCCGGGCACGTCGAAGCCACGCCCGGCGATGTTGAAGACCGTGTTGGGCAGGTAGCCCTGGTCCGACGAAAGGCCCTTGAGGCGCATGTAGTGCCGGGCGGCGTCGGTGCGGGAGGAACGCCGCGGGTCGGTCAGGCTGATCAGGCCGGCGAGCGGCTGCTGGCGATCGGCCTGGCTCCTGAGCGACAGGTCGCCATGCCCCATCGACGCGTGCGTGGCGCGGATGCGGGCCTGCACCTCATCCCAGAAGGGCGCGGCCGGGTCGCCGCCGTCCACGCGCACCAGGGCGTGGAGCGCGTAATCTTGCAGGCCCGCCGTGATGCAGATGGCGAGGGCGCTCAGCTCAGGGTCCGCGGCGATCGCCCGCTCCAGCGAGGCCCGCTGCGTGCGCGGGTGCGCGCGCAACAGATCGATGCCGCGCACCCAGTCGCCCGCCAGGAAGCCGTCGTGGGCGTAGACCTCACGCAGCAGCCTGCGGATGCCCACCTCGTCCTCGACCCGGAAGCGCTGTCCCGCCCAAATCACCTCAGGTCGGTGCTCGAGCAGCAGTTGCTCGAGCTCGACGCCCACGCGCGAGGCGTTCAACATGCCGCAGTTGAGCGGCGAGCCTTCCACCACGGCCATCCGGTGGATGTGGCCGGCGTAGCTGCTGTCCGACTCGGGCTTGAGCTCGCCGTGCGTCGTGATGTGGACGAAGAAGGCCAGCGGCACGCCGTCCGGTTGCTCGCGCTGGGCGTCCTCGAAGATGCCCTTGATGTCCGCCACCACGTCGCGCGTGACGAAGGAGCCGGCCGCACGGATGACGTGGAGCTCGACGTCGGTGCCGCGGGTCGCCCATTCGGCGATCGTGCTCGACACGGCGTCGACGTGCGCCTGGCCGAGGTCGCGGGCGTCGGCGCAGCCGATGAGGACGTGGATTTCGCGGGCCTTGATGGGCATGCTTCCCTCCGAGGGGGTCTATGGTAGCATGGCCCCCGTGAAGCTCGCCTGTCGTCTCGCTTTCGCAGCCACGGCCGCCCTTTTGTGGGCGCTGCCGGCCGACGCCGCGAACCTGTTCGATCCGTCGCTCGCGTGGAAGACCATCGTCACGCCGCACTTCCGCGTGAACTACGCGGCCGAGAACGAGGAAGTGGCCCGGCTCGCGGCGGGGTACGCCGAAGAGGCGCACCAGATCCTCTCGCCCTGGCTCGAGGAGGTGCCCGAGAACCGCACCGAGATGACGATCGTGGACCACGAGGACATGGTCCAGGGCTACAGCTTCCCGCTGCCCAACAACCAGATCTGGCTCTACCTCACGAGCCCGGCCTCGGACCAGCTGATGAGCCGCCACGACAGCTGGCTGCGCGACCTCGTGATCCACGAGTACACGCACCTGCTGCACATGGAGAAGACGGCGGGGCTCGCCGCGCTGGTGAACAAGGTGGTGGGCCGCAGCTACTACCCCAACCTGTTCTTGCCGATCTTCTTGATCGAGGGGCTCGCCGTCCACACCGAGACGCGCTGGAGCTCGGGCGGGCGCGGGCGCGACACGGCCTACCAGATGTACCTGCGGGTGGCCGCGCTCGAAGACCAGCTCGCGGGCATCGACAAGGCCAGCGGCTACTTCACGATCGACCACCCGGGCGGCGAGATCCCCTACATCTACGGGATGGCGTTCTACCGCCACCTGGCGACCCACTACGGCGCGGACGCGCCGGCGAGGCTCGCCAAGGACCACGCGGCGAACCCGTACGTCGGCGTCTGGGGCCTCGACGACGAGCTCAAGGCGATCACCGGCAGGACCGCCGTGCAGCTCTGGGCCGACATGCGCGCCGAGCTCAAGGCGGACGCCAGGCGGCAACGCGAGGCGGCGATCGCCCGCGGTCCGCTCACGCCGGTCACGCTGGTCACCACGAGCGGCATGCACCACCGCCACCCGCGCTTCTTGCCGAAAGGCGATCTGGCCTGGGGCGAATGGACCGGCCATGGCTACGCGCACCTGGTGAGCAGCGAGCCCCACAAGAAGGACGCGAAGCCGCGCCGCATCATCACGAAGAGCCCCTTCGGCAGCTGGGACGTCTCGCGCGACGGCCGCTGGCTCTACCATTCGCGCAGCTGGGACGACAACCGCTTCACGGGCTTCGAGGACGCCTTCCGCTGGGACTTGAAGAACCGCAAGATCGAGCGGTTGTCGACCCGCGCGCGCCTGGACATGCCGGCGGTGAGCCCCGACGGGCGCTGGGTGGTCGCGGTGCAGAACGGCCGTGGCCAGACCAACCTCGTGAAGATGCGGGCGGACGGCTCGAAGGCGGCGCCGCTCACGACGCTGACCGACCGCTCGCAGCTCTCCTCGCCGGCCTGGCACCCGCGCCGCGACGCGATCGCGGTCTCGGCCTGGCGCGCGGGCGGCCGTGACCTCTACCTGGTGCATCCCGAGCGTGGCACGCTCACGCCGCTGTGGCGTGATCGCCACGTAGACCAGGATCCGGCCTGGACGCCCGACGGTCGCCACCTGGTGTTCACGTCCGACAGGGACGGCGTCTACAACCTCTACGCCTACGAGCTCGCGACCAAAAAGCTCTTCCGGATCACGAACGTGGTGGGCGGCCTGATCGAGCCGGCCGTGAGCCCGGACGGCAAGACCCTGGCCTGCGCGAGCTTCGGCGTGAAGGGCTGGGACATCGCCACGCTGCCCTGGGAGCCCAAAGCCTGGCGCCAGGTGCCCACGCCCGTGGACGAGCCCGGCATGGCCCAGCCTGAGCCGGCCGTCTCGGCAGCGGCCTTCCCCGCCCAGGTCTACGACCCGCTGCCCAGCCTCAGGCCCAAGACCTGGGCGCCCTTCGGCTTCATGGACGAGCGCGGGCCCGTCTGGGGCTTCCAGACCTTCGGCCAGGACGTGCTCATGCGCCACTACGTCTTCGGCGCGTTCGGGCTCGGGCTGGCCTCGGGCCGGCCGTTCTACTCGCTCGGCTACAGCAACGAGGTGCTCTACCCGAGCTTCTACGCCTACGCGATGGACACGCCGCTCATCTCGGCGCCGACGATGGACGGCGTGCCGTTCTGGGTGGTCCAGCGCGCGCGCTACCAGGGCCTCTCGATGACGTTGCCCGGCCTGCCGAGCATCTTCTTGCAGACCCAGTCCGCCACCGGCGACAACCTGTCGCTGGCGTTCAACGCGCAGCACGTGCAGGACGAGAACGACGTCGCCGACCACAACCTCCCCGAGCGCGTGCGCCCGCGCACCGGCCAGACCAACACGCTCGCGGCGACCTACAAGTACAGCGACAACTACAAGTTCGCCTACAGCATCAGCCCGGAGGGCGGCACGCTCGCGACGCTCGGCTATGAGAAGGCCCTGCCCGCGATCGGCTCGCGGTACGACTTCGACCGCGTGTGGGTCGACGTGCGGCGGTATGCCGGCCTGCCCTGGCAGCACCATGCGCTCGCCGTGCGGCTCTCGGGCGGCACGAACGTGGGGCGCGAGGCCGGCGACTTCTACCTCGGCGGCGCGGAGTCCTCGACTTTGTTCTCGAACATCGACCTGCGCACGGCGAGCAGCGTGGGCACGCGCTTCATGCCGCTGCGCGGCTACGGCTTCGCGGCCCAGTCGGGCGCGTCGGCGCTCGCGGTTTCCTCCGAGTGGCGCTTCCCGGTCTACGACGTCCAGCGCGGCCTGGGGGTCTACCCGATCTTCGTGCGCAACCTGCACGGCGCGGTCTTCGCGGAAGCCGGCCAGGCCTGGGACGGCTGGTTCGACTGGCGCCGCAGCCTGGCCGACGTGGGCGTGGAGCTGCGCGCCCAGGCCCACGTGCAGCAGGCGCCGACCGAGATCCGCGCGGGCATCGGCCAGGGCCTGGTCGCGACCGGGCGGGGGGCCCAGTGGCCGATCGTGTTCTTCGAGCTGGGGACCTACTTCTAAGGAAGCCCGCGGTGAGTCGGCAGGGTGAACCAGAAGGTCGAGCCCTGGCCCGGCTGGCTCACCACCCCGATCTCCCCGCCGTGCGCCTCGATCAGCGCCTTGCAGATGCTCAACCCGAGCCCGGTGCCGCCCGCGCGGCCGCCATGGAGCTGGCTGAAGCGCTGGAAGAGCCTGGGCACGTCCTCGGCGGCGATGCCGACGCCCGAGTCCGTGACCTCGCAACGGATCCGGTCGCCCGAGGTCGTGACCCGCACCCCGATCTGCCCGCCGGCGGGGGTGAACTTGACCGCGTTGGTGATCAGGTTGATCAGCACCTGGCCGATGCGCACGCCGTCCATCGGCAGCACCAGCGGGCCTTCGCAGCTCACCTCGAGGGTGAGCTGGGCATCGCCCACCATCGGGCGGACGCTGGCCGCGATCTCATCGGCCTTGGCGCAGAAGTCGCCCGCCTCGATGCGCAGCGTGAACGTGCCCGCGTCCATCCGCGCGAAATCGAGCAGGTCGTCGACCAGGCGCTGCAATCGGCGCGTGCCGGCCTGGATCTGGGTGACGAACTTGTGCTGGTCGGGCGTGAGGAGCCCGCCGATCTCGTCCTCCAGGAACTCGGCATAGCCCAAAATCGAGGTCAGCGGCGTGCGCAGCTCGTGTGAGACCGAGTTGACGAAGTTGTTCTTGAGCCGGTCGAGCTCCTGGAGCTGGCCGTAAGCGTCCTGCAACTCCTGTTTCTGTGCTTCGAGCGCCTCGTTGGTGGCGGCGAGCTCCGCGGTACGCGCCGCCACGCGCTCCTCGAGGTGGGTGTAGAGCAAGGCGTTGTCCAGCGCGAGGGCCGCGCGGTCCGCGACGTCCTGCGCGAGCCCCAGGTCGTCCTCGGTGAAGGCCCGCGCCTTCCCGCCCGAGCGCGAGATCGTCATGACGCCCACGTTGCGCCCACGCGCGCGCAAGGGCAGCATCAGCACAGAGGTCGTGCGCGTGCGCACGATCAGGTCATGGTAGCGCGGGGTCGCTTGCGCGGCGGCTTCCTCCGGCGTGTCCCAGGCGCCCATGAACGGCCGCCCCTCGGTCAGCACCCGGCCGGTCAGGCCTTCCTCGAGGCCCTGGGCTTCCACGTTGAAGAACTGCCGGGAGAGCTCCGCGAGCGCCGGATCCGCGTGGTAGATCGCGGCCGTCTCGAAGTTCTCTGCTCCGGCCACGGCCAGGCGCAGCGAGACCATGTCGCCCACGACCTCGCCGAGCCGCCGCACCACGAGGTCGAGCAGCAGCGGCAGGTCGGTGGTGGCCGCGGCGAAGGCGTGCGAGAGCTCGGCGAGCAGCTGCACGCGCTCGGTCTGGCGCCGGGCCTCGGCCTCCGCCTGCCGGCGGGCGCTGATGTCGAGCACCATGGTCACGGCGCCCCCGTACGAGCCGTCCGGCCGGAGAAACGGCTGCGAGGCGACCAACACCGGCAGGGTCGTGCCGTCGCGCCGGCGCAGGGTGAGCTCATCGAGGACCGGCGCCCCCGCCTTGGACTGCTCGCTGAGGGCGATGCCATGGGGGACGTCCTCGGGCGCAACCAGATCCAGGCTCGCGCGGCCCACCAGCTCCTCCGGCGCGTAGCCGAGCATCTCGCCGAACTGGCGGTTCACGAAGGTGAAGTGGCGGTCGGCGTCGACGGTCGTGATGCCCTCGTTCGCGAGGTCGACGATCTGGCGGTAGCGCTCCTCGGCCTCGCGTCTCCCCGCCCGCTCACGCGCCTCGCGCAGCTCGCGCTCGATCGCGGGGCCGAGCCTCGCCATGTTGTCCTTGCGGACGAAGTCGTGCGCGCCGGCCTTCATCGCCGCCACCGCCGCCTCCTCGCCCACGGCGCCGGAGACCACGATGATCGGCAGATCGCGGCCGCTCTCGCGCAAGAGCCGGATCGCCTCGAGGCCGCTGAAGCGCGGCAGCTGGTAGTCCGCGAGCACGAGGTCCCAATCGTCCTTCGCGAGCGCCGCGCGCATCTCCTCGGCCGTCATGACGCGCGTGATCGCAGGCGCGAACCCGGCCTTTTCCAGCCGCAGCGCGAGCAGCTCGGCGTCGGCCGGCGAGTCCTCGATCAAGAGGATGTTCAGCGCGGTGCTCATGGCGCGCGCTCGCCGAGCGTGAAGTAGAAGCTCGCGCCCCGCTCAGGTGCGCTCTCGGCCCAGATCTGGCCGCCGTGCCGCCGCACCACCCGCGCGACGGTCGCGAGGCCGATGCCAGTGCCCTCGAACTCCTCTTCGGTGTGCAGCCGCGAGAACGGCCGGAAGAGCCGCTCGGCATAGGCCATGTCGAAGCCGGCGCCATCGTCGCGGACGACGTAGGCCGGGCGTTCGCCCTGGGGCGCCCGGTCGAACTGGATGTGCGCGACCTCGCGCTTCGAGGTGAACTTCCAGGCGTTGCCGAGCAGGTTCACGAGGGCGACGCGCAGGAGGCCCTCGTCGCCCCGGGCGATCAGGCCGGGGGCGATCGCCCACTCGACGCGGCGCGCAGGCTCGGCGCGCGCGAGGTCGTCGGCGATCGCCTGCGCCATCGCCGAGAGGTTCACCGTCGTCGGCGCGAGCTCGCGGCGCGTGACGCGCGAGAGCCCGAGCATATCGTCGATCAGGCTGCCGAGCCTGCGGCCGCCGTCGTGCACGAGCTTCAAGTAACGCCGGCCGCGCTCGTCCAGGACGTCTTCGTAGCCCTCGAGCAACGCCTCGGAGAAGCCGTCGATCGCCCGCACGGGCGCGCGCAGGTCATGCGAGACCGAATAGGTGAAGGCCTCGATCTCGGCGTTGGTGGTCTCGAGCTCCGCGACCCGCTCGGCGAGCTGGTCGTTCAGCCGCCCGATCTGCGCGTGGGCATCCTTGAGCTCCGTGATGTCCTCCGAGATGCCGAGCAAGTAGACCGGCTCGCCGCGCTCATCGACGATCGGCACCTTCTTGGTGTGCAGCCAGCGCTTGCCGGCAGGCGTGTCGATCGGCTCCTCCGGGATGTCGATGGCCGCGCGGCCGCGCAGCGTCTCGCGATCCTTCGCGATGAAGAACTCGACCTGGTCCGGCGGGAAGAAGTCGCGATCGCTCTTGCCGATCATGGCCTCGCGCGGGTGCCCGACCAGCTCCTCGCCCGCGCGGTTGAAGAGCACGAAGCGGAGGTCCTTGGCTTCCTTCACGAAGATCATGTCGGGGATGTTCTCGACGATCGAGGTGAAAAGGTTCGCCTGCCGCCGCAGCTCGGCCTCGGCGCGCCGGCGCTCGGTCAGCGCGGCGACCAGCACGAGCGTGGGCACCGCCATCGCGACGTAGAACGTATCCAGCGCGAGCAGGGATTCCGGCGTCGAGCCGCGCTCGAAGAACCCGCCGCTGCGCGAGGTCGTGACCGCCGCGAGCAACCCGACGCCCGCGAGGCCGATGGCGGTCTCGCGCTCGCCGAAACGCAGCGCCGCCCATACCAGCAGCGGCACGAGCAGGATCGGCAGCTCGACGGCGCGCGAGAAGGCGACGAGGGCCACGACGCCGGCCAGCAGCAGCCAGGCCACGAATTCCGCGACGTTCACTTGCAGGTCGTCGTCGCGCGGCACGGCGAGGGTGAGGCAAACCGGCGCCGCGAGCACCACGCCGACCGCATCGCCGAGCCACCAGGTCGCCCATGCATGGAACGGCGTCACAGGGCCGGTCAGGCCTGCGAGCATGAGCGCGCCGGCGCCAAAGGTCGCGTTGAGCGTACAGGCGACGAAGCCGCCCAGTACGGCGAGCCGAAAGACGTCCGACACCCGGTCGAGCTGCGGCCGGAAGCCGTCGCGTCCGACCAGCCAGGCGCCTAGCTGGGCCTGGGCGACGGCGCCGGTGGCGATCGCCATCGCGAGCAACGCGGTCGTCGACACCGGCGCAAGGCCTGTGGGCATGAGCAGGTTGCTCGCGAACGAGCCCAGCCAGACGCCGGGGAGGACCCGCGGGCCGTAGAGCATCGCCGCGGCCAACGCGATGCCGGCGGACGGCCAGACCGCACTGATGTAGCCCGGCGGCAGCGCAACGAGCTTGCCTGCCAGGCTGCCGAGAAAGTAGAGCAGAGCGACCCCTGCCACGAGGGCCAGGGCTCGAGCCACGGCGTTACCTCCGCGCCCCCCTTTGGGCGCGCTGACATCCTAACGAGCGAGGGTTCGACTGTAAAGAGGCTGCACCGGTTTTCAGCGCTTCAACGCCTTCGCGTCCGCCAGGGCGCGCGCGGCGCCTTCGAGCGTGCCGGGCATCCCGGCGCGCAGGGCGTCGAGGGCCCCACGCGCCGTGGCGACCCGGTTGGGCGCGCTGCCGAGGCGCATGCCCACCGTGGCGTTGGCCATGGCCGCGCCGGCCAGCCGCTTCTCGGCCGCCGTGAGCTTGCCGATCGCCGCCTGGCTCTCACCCAGCGCTTCGAGCGCGAGCCGCGCCGCCACGATCGCCGAGTAGGCCACCACGGCCGCCTGCAGCGGGCTCGGCGCGAACCTGGCCTCTTCGAGGTCCTGGCGCGCGAGGCTCAGCATGTTCGTGGCCAGGTCGCCCATCGCCTCGGCCCGCGCGGCCGCCTTCACGGCCTGGTCCGCCTCGGCGAGCGCGGCGTTGGCCGTGCGCGACTCGGGGTCGTCACCCGGGGTGCGGGAGATCGGCACATGGCCGGCGCCGCCGATCACGTCGTGGGCGAGCACGAGCCGCGAGAAGGCATCCTTTTGCTGGGTCGCGACCGCCTGGAGCCGTCCGCGCCAGTCACGGTCGAGCAGCGTGCGCACGGCCGCGGCCTGGGCCTTGACCTTGGTGGCGTCGGAGGCCGGCAGCCCTCTCGCCGCCGCATCGACGCGGCCGAAGGCCCGGTCGAAGCCTTTGAGCTCTTCGCTCACGGCGCGGGTGGCCACGGTCGGCGCCTCCGCGCGGCTCGCCGGGCGGATGTACGCCATCGAGAAGTCGGCCGGCTCGAAGTCCTGGCGCGCCAGCACGGCGGCGCAGCCGGGCAGGCTGAGGGAGACGGCGACGACGAAAAACAAGCGAAGCAGGATCAAGAACTCCCAGGTTGGGGTGGGTGGGTGGGGCGGCTGGAAGGAGCGTAGCGACTGAAGCGGGACATGGCGTGCATGATATCGCAGATGAGGCCAGCACGTTATAACCCCGCCGAAATGGGCAGGAGAGATCCATGGAAGCCCCGTCCCGCCGCGCTCCCGGTATGTCTCGTCGCATCGAACCTCGTTACCGCCCGCTGGTCCTGCGCGCCGCCGCCGCGATCGCGCTGGCCACGGTGCCCTCGCTCGCAGCCACGCTCGCCGCCGCGCCCGCGCGCGCAGCCACGCTCGACCCGAACATCCGGATGCACACGCTGGAGACGCCGCACTTCCGCGTGAACTACCCGGAAGGCTACGACCGCATCGCCCAGAAGGGCGCGGCCTTCGCCGAAGAGGCCCACGACCTCTGCTCGGCCTACTTCAAGACCGTGCCCAAGAACAAGACCGAGTTCACGATCTTCGACCACGAGGACACCGTGAACGGCCTGGCGCTGCCGTACGTCAACAACGCGATGTACGTCTACCTGACCACGCCGGACGCCGATCTCATGTGGGGCCGCTACGACGACTGGTTCAAGCTCGTCATCACGCACGAGTACACCCACGTGCTGCACTTCGAGACGACGGACGGCGCGAGCAAGGTCGTGAACGACATCTTCGGCCGCATGCTCTTCCCCTGCCTGTTCCAGCCCACCTTCTTGATCGAGGGCCTGGCCGTCACGACGGAGTCGATGTGGACCAGCGGAGGGAAAGGCGGCCGCGGCCACGACGGCTACTTCGACATGTACCTGCGCGGCGACGTGCTCGAGGGGCGCCAGCTCACGATCGACCAGGTCGGCGGCTACTACCTGACGGACTTCCCGGGCGGCGACGCGCCGTACGTCTACGGCACGTTCTTCTACAAGTACATGGTCGAGACCTATGGCGCGGACAAGCCGCCGCTGATCGCCCGCGAGTACTCCAAGGCTCCCTGGCTCGGCATCGACGTCGCCGTCGCGAAAATCATCCCGGGCCGCGACACCCCGCAGATCTGGGACGAGATGCTGCACTGGATCCGCCGGCGCGCCGCGGCCCAGCTCGCCGAGATCCGCAAGAAGCCGGTCACCGCCACGCGCCCCCTCACCACCTCGGCCTACCATCACCGCCACCCGTCCTACCTGCCGGACGGCCGGCTGATCTTCGTCGAGGGCCTGCGCCACTCGCCGACCGCGCTCAAGGAGCTCGCCGGCTGGGACAACGGCCAGCCCGTGCTCAAGAAGATCATGAACAAGGGCCAGTTCGGCGACTACGACATCACGCGCGATGGCAAGCATATCTACTACGCCAACAGCCACGGCAAGAACAACTATTCGAGCTACGAGGACGTCTTCAGGCGCGACCTCGAGACCGGCGAGGTGGTCAGCCTGACCGACTTCGCGCGCATCGGCCAGCCGGGCGTGAGCCCCGACGGCAACTGGATCATGGCCGTGCAGAATGGCAAGGGCCACAACAACTTGGTGCTGCTCGACAAGACCGGCAAGATCGTCCGGCGGCTCACGGCGCTCGAGGACAACACCCAGTTCACGGCGCCGCGCTGGAGCCCGGACGGCTCGAAGATCGTGATGTCGGCGTGGCGCGGCGCCTCGCGCGACCTCTTCATGGTCGATACGGCGACCTGGCAGACCTACCCGCTCTGGAAGGACGACGACGTCGATGGCGGCCCGATCTGGTCGCCGGACGGCCAGTACGTGATCTTCGCGTCGGACCGCGAGGGCGGCGTCTTCAACCTGTTCGCCTACGACTGGAAGAAGCGCGAGATCTGGCAGATCACCAACGTGCTCACGGGCGTCTACGAGCCCGCCGTCAGCCCGGACAGCAAGGAAATCGCGATGGCCTACTGCCGCGGCGTGGGCTTCGACATCCACACGATGCCCTACGATCCCAGCAAGTGGTGGAAGGTCACGCCGCCGCGGGTCGACCCGGCGATCAAGCCCTACGTGTTCGTGCAGAAGGAGCAGTACCCGGGCCACCCTTATTCGGCCCTGCCCTCGCTGATGCCGAAGTTCTGGAGCCCGCTCTACCAGTCGAGCCCGGCCTCGATCGGCGTGTTCACGATCGGCTACGACGTGTTGATCACCAACACGGTCTTCGCCCAGGTGGGCTGGAGCCTGGCGGGCGACGGTTACACGGATCCCACGAGCAAGGAGTTCGTGGCGCTCAACCCGCTGGACCGCGTGGTCTCGACCTTCCTCTACGAGAACAGCCAGTTCGACACCAACATGCGCGTCTTCGCGGCCGCCACCCCTGTGAAGTACGGGCTGCCGCTCAACAACGGCACCACGCTCGATCTCTACCAGCACTTCACCTCGGCGTCCTTCTCGCTGGGCTTCAACAACGTGCCGTCGCCGCTCACCAACGCGAGCTACCAGAGCGGCGACACCCAGAACCTCGGCTACAACGTGAAGCTCATCCGCGACCTGACGCCCGCCGACCTTAACAAGGAGGCCGTGGACGCCAAGTTCATCCCGCAGTCCGGCCGGTCGCACAGCGTCAGCTACACCTACAAGTACAACGACAACGGCAAGTACGGATACTCGATCTCGCCGGAATACGGCCAGATGACCACCTACGGCGCCGAGGTCTCGCACCCGTGGCTGGGCTCCGAGGACGGTCTGGATTTCTACCGCGCCTTCACGGACCGGCGCTGGTGGATCCCGACCGGCATCACGCACCACGTGCTCGGCGTGCGCAGCCTGCTCGGGCTCAACCTCGGCAAGCCGCAGGGCGACTTCTACCTGGGCGGCAACCGCTCCGTGAACCAGAACGGCACGCCCGACATCCGCGTGGCCGGCGACCCGGACGACGTGCTGGTGGCGCTGCGCGGCTACCCGCTCGGCACGGCCGGCGGCAACACCGTGGGCCTGCTCTCGGGCGAGTACCGCTTCCCGATCATGGAGATCCAACACGGCCCGGGCACGCTGCCGCTCTTCGCCGAGCGCCTCGCGGGCGTGGGCTTCCTCGACTTCGGCACGGGCTTCACGAACAACTGGCTCTCGCTGGTGGGCCGGACCGCGGACAAGGCCGCCAAGGCCTACCCGACGCTCGACGACCTGCGCGCGAGCGTGGGCGGCGAGCTGCGGCTGAACTTCAAGATCGCGAACAACCCGCTGAACACGACGCCGCTCGCGACGATCGCCCGCCAGGCGGTGCCGGCGTTGAACGCCTTCAACGACTCATCCGGCATCTTCCGGCTTGGCATCGCCCAGCCGGTGTTGCCGGTGAAGGGCGGGTCAGGCTCGGAGTTCCTCGGGCCGACGGTCTTCACGGAATTCGGCACGTATTTCTGATGGGGATGAAGATTCTCCTGGCCTCCCTCGCAGCCGTGACGATCAACGGCGGCCCGACTATCGGAGCCGACCCGGCGCCACCCGAGGCGCCCGAAATCCGTAGCCCCGGCCTGGCCAGCTTTCTGAGTGCGGCCGGAACCCTGACCCTCGTTGGCGCAGGTGCTGGGCAGTTCTACGCCGGCGATCCCGTTCGAGGCAGTTTGGTGGGCCTGGGCGGTGTCGTCCTACCCTTCGGTGCAGCCGCCCTCGTCCCAAGGCTCAATCCCGCTCTGGCAGCCGACGAAAATCCCTCCGGCATTTATTTCTATACACTCTTCGCCTTCGTGAATGTGGCCTTCGCATATGGTTGTTGGGCGGCATGGGACGCCGCGGAATCGACACGGAGATTCAATCGGGGCGCGCAGAACCCGAAGTAGTCGCCATTCACTCTCGCGTAGAGGCTAACTCCCGATGGCACGCCGTAGGCCATCGAGTATGGGCTGTACCTCCGCGGCATCCAGCTTGCCGCGCACGGCAGTCACGCGCGTTGCATCGATCGCCGACACCTGATCGAGAAGCGCAAACGAGTCGACGACAATCGCGCCACCTCCAGCGCCAGCGGCCTGCCGCGGGTATAGCGAAGCACCCGTCGAAGCCCAGGTTTCTCGCGAGGGGTTCGCGGACGTCAGCGGCACCAGCAGCACCATGGGGAAGCGCATGGATCCAAGCGCCGAGAAGTCCCCAACGATCACGCAAGGACGTACGCCCTCTTGTTCTCGTCCGCGCGGCATGCGGCGTGGCAACCTGGCATCGACTACTTGACCTGTCACTGTCATAGGGCAATGAAGCCTTCGCCCGGCACATACCGGCACGGCCGACCTCCTTGCCTGAACGCCTCGAACCAAGCTCGCTTGACCTCCGGATCAACATCCGCCTCGAAGGCATCGAGTCGATCGGCGAGGTCGGACGCCACGGTGAATTCCCATGCCCGGTCCTCGTCACGCGGCCCAGCCACCTGGCGACGCTCGCGAATGTACTCGACGAAATCGAGCACCTGGCCAGCGAGGTCATCCGGCAGTTCGTCCACCAGACGATGAAGCTCATCACGATCCGACATGGGCTTGGCCCTCCCTGGTTTCACCGGCAACCACTGCGCAAGTGAAACCATTATAGGATCGGATGTCATTGACATGCCGCCACATGGCGATGAATCGCCCTGATCGGCTCGCGAACACGCGGCCCGCGATCAACCGGGCGACTCACCGACGGCTTCCCACCCGCCGAGATTCTGCGCTTCGCGATCCTCGGTATCACGCTCCTCAAGGATCCTGGGTCCGGCCTCCGGCCCTGGCGAGCCGAAGGCGTCCAGCTGGGCGGAAACGC
The DNA here is from genome assembly GCA_036675505.1 of Candidatus Sericytochromatia bacterium. GTDB lineage: Bacteria > Cyanobacteriota > Sericytochromatia > S15B-MN24 > JAQBPE01 > JAKFEW01. The sequence continues at coordinate 71,246 of JAKFEW010000141.1, read as the reverse complement.
GCTCGACGCCCTTCACGTCCTTCACCACGTCGATCAGGCGATCGAACTCTTCCGTCGACGCCCAGCCAGTGAGCACCACATTGCCGCGGTCGGCGAGGACCGTGAGGTAGCCGGGACGCTGCGCGACGCGCGCGACCTCGGCGCGCACGCGAGCCGCGAGCACCTCGTCGGGGACCGGGCCGTCTTGCAGGCGGTTCCAGGCCTCGTAGGCGAAATCGCGGGCCTCGTCGCGGACGCGGCGCCCGAGGCCCGCGGCGCGCTCGGGCAGGTCGCCGATCGCGTCGACGAGCCGCAGCCCGCTCTCGCGCATGGTGGTGCGGCGGCGCGCGTTGGCGGCCAGGGCGGCAGCCAGGCCGACGCCCACGCCGACGCCGGTCAGAAAGGATCGCAGGCCCATGTCTCCAGTACCTCCTCACGGTGGAACTGCTCGACGATACGGCATGGCCGCGATTCCACGAGCAGACCGGCACGCCTCCCCCGAACCCCCCTCACCCCCCTGCGGGGACCTCTCCCCCGCCGGGGAGAGGGGGAAGGGTGCCGGGTAAAAAGCCCCAAGCGCCCGTCGTTGCCAGCTGCCCCACGACCCCACCCGGAGTGAACCCATGCTCGACCACCTCGCCCAGCTCGAACGCGGCCTGCTCGCCATCCACGAGTGGCAGACGCGGTGGGCCGAGTTCCCGACCGCCGCCAGCTTGCAGCTGCCCGACGGGGCGATCGACGAGGCGCTGGGCGAGCTGGCGCGCCGGCTGCGCGACAACTACCCGTTCCACCACCCGGCGTACGCGGGCCAGATGCAGAAGCCGCCGCACCCGGTGGCGATGATGGCCTACGCGATGGCCATGCAGATCAACCCGAACAACCATGCGCTGGACGGCGGCCCGGCCACCGCCGAGCTCGAGCGCGAGGCCGTGGCGAAGCTCGCCCAGATGTTCGGCTTCCCCGACCACCTCGGCCACTTGACCTCGGCCGGCACCACCGCGAACATGGAGGCGCTCTGGGTCGCGCGCAAGCTGCACCCGGACAAGGCGATCGCCTACTCCTCGCAGGCCCACTACACCCACCCCCGCATCGGCGAGGTGATCGGCGCGAAGATGGTCGAGGTGCCGGCCGACGCGCAGGGCAAGCTCTCCGTGCGCGCGCTGGAGGAGGTCCATCGGCAGACGCCGATCGGCACCGTGGTCGTCACCCCCGGCACGACCGGCATCGGCGCGATCGACCCGATCCACGAGGTGGTGGCCTGGGCCAAGGCCCACGGCGTGCGCGTGCACGTGGACGCGGCCTACGGCGGCTTCTACATGCTGCTCGCCGAGACCGAGCCGCCGGTGATCGACCCGGCGCCCTTCCGGGCGATCGCCGACTGCGACAGCGTGGTGATCGACCCGCACAAGCACGGTTTGCAGCCCTACGGCTGCGGCTGCATCATCTTCAAGGACCCGACGGTCGGCCGCTTCTACAAGCACGATTCGCCCTACACGTACTTCACGTCCGACGAGCTGCACCTCGGCGAGATCAGCCTGGAGTGCTCGCGCGCGGGCGCCGCCGCGGCCGCGCTGTGGACCACCCTGCGCGTCTTCCCGCTCGCGCCGAACCACGGCCTCGGCCCGGTGCTCAAGGCCTGCCGGCGCGCCGCCGTGGCCTGGGCGAACCTGGTCGACGCCAGCCCGCACCTGCACCTCGTGACGCCGCCCGAGCTCGACATCCTCACCTTCTTCCCGACCGGCGCAGGCTGGAAGGCCTCGGCCATCAGCACCGAGACCGAGCAGATCTTCCAGCTGCTCATGAACGACCCGCAGGAGCCGGTCTACCTCGCCAAGATGGTGCTGCCGCGCGCGCTCGTCGAGCAACGCGCGCCGAAGGTGGAGTGGGACCAGCCCACCGTCACGGTGCTGCGCTCGTGCCTGCTCAAGCCTGAACACGAGATGGTCGTGCCGTGGCTGCACAGCCGCGTCGAGCGCTACGCCGGCCAGCCCGACGACTGGGGCGGTGTGGCCGCGGTCGTGCCGGCCGCGCCGAAGCCGAAGATGAAGAGCCTGACGGGCCCGCTCAGCCTCAAGGCCGAGTGGCAATTCCTCGTCGAGCGCTACTTCGACAAGCTACGCGCGCCCATGATCGACGAGATGAAGGCGATCATGGCGCGCGATTACCACCCCGACGTGGCGCTGCTCGATTTCGAGGTCAGCTACCCCTACGGCGTGGGCGCCGACCTCGGCGTGAAGCTCTACACGCTCGGCCGCGACGGCTGGCTGGTCTGCGCCGAAGACGGCCAGGGCTTCTCGGGCAGCCAGGCGCTGGTGGCGGACGTCAACCCGGTGATCCCGCTCGACGCGATGTCGCCCGAGCGCTTCCAGGCGCTGAACGACGCGCTGGAAGATACCTACGAGGTGACGGGCAAGTACCTGATCGACTGGTTCGCCGATTGCTGGCAGGCCGCCGGCGGCGCGAGCGCCAAGCTGCCGGCGTTCGTGGGCTTCGCCGACGACGAGGAGAGCCTGGACCTCAAGCGCCAGAAGTGGGTCGAGGACATGGCCCGCCAGCCGGTCTAGGCTCCCGGGCTAGCGGCCGATGGCGGACGGCGGCACGATCGCGCGCAAGCGGTTGCCGTCCATCACGTGCATGCTGCCGTTGTTCGCGAACGCCAGGCCGTTGCAGTCCGTGAAGGCCGAGAACTTGGCGACGCCGTCGCCCCAGCCGGGCGCGCCAACGCCGGCGTAGCTGCGGACCTCGCCGCCCGCGGTGAGGTAGTAGATGTCCGCCGCGGTGGTGAAGTAAAGCAGGCCGTCATAGCCGAAGGCGACGAAGTGCGGCCCGTTGAAGCCCGCCTCGAGCGCCGGGCCGTCGAAGTATCTCCGCGAGCGGTCGCTGGTCCCGGCGACGGTCGTGACCACGCCCTCGGGCGTCAGCTTGCGGATCCTGTAATTGTCGCGGTCGGCGACGTAGACGGCGCCGTCCGGGCCGATCGTGAGGCCCATCGGCAGGCTGAAGCGCGCCGCCGTCCCGGTGCCGTCGGCGAAGCCCGCGGTGCCGTCGCCCGCGACGGTGACGACCTTGCCCTTGTCCGGGCCGCTGGTCTCGATGCGGCGGATCACGTGGTTCAGGGCGTCGGCCACGTACAGCCGGCCCTGGTCGTCGAGCGCCGCGCCGGTCGGGTGGTCGAAGCGGGCGGCCTCGCCCACGCCGTCCACGCGGCCGGCCACGCCATCGCCCGCGAGCGTCGAGACGACGCCGCTCGGCGTGATCACCCGGACGCGGTGGCCCGCGTGCTCCGTGACGTAGACCGTGTCGTCCGGGCCGACGGCGATGCCGAAGGGCTCGTTGAACTGCGCCTCATCGCCTTCGCCGTCGCGGTGGCCGGCCGTGCCGTCGCCGGCGTACTGCGCGGTCTCGAAGGGCTTCTTCACCAGCCGCACGCGGTGGCTCGCGGTGTCGGCGAGGTAGAACTTCGCGTCGGTGAGCCGCGACCGCACCAGCGCCATCGGCTGGTTGAACCGGGTCGCGGACCTGGAGCCGCTCACGTCGGCGGCCTGCGCGGTGCCCATCGAGGTGAAGACGACGTACTGCGGCGGCGAGGTCGGGCGCGTGCCGAGCGGCTGGTCGCGCAGGCCGAAGCCCACCACCAGCGGCGTCGTGGGTGCGTCGTCGAAGGTGACCGTGAAGACCGCCGAGCCGTCCGTGCGGGCCTCGAGCGCCACCTTCGCCGTCTCGCGACCGATCTCCGCGAGCCGGCCCTCGTAGTGGTCGGCGTCCACGCGCGTCACCGCGAGCGTGATGCCGTCGCCGAGGTCGAAGTCGCGATGCACCTCGCCTGAGACCGTGCGCTGCTTCTTGGTGTAGACCGTCTTGCCGGCCGCGTCGGTCACGGTGCTGTCCCCGTCGTGGATCGCGAGCGGATCCCAGAACGCGATCTGGATGCCGCCGCCGAGCTGGCGCGTCACGTTCGCGAGCGTGCCGGCCTCGATCAGGCCGAGCGAGACGTAGTCGTACTTGAAGGTGGCGGTGTTCGCGACCAGGTCGAAGTCGTTCTCGATCGCCGTGATGCCGCCCGTCGCCTCGTCGCGTACCACCGAGCCCGGCTCCAGCCGGATGCGTGTGGTCGCGCCGTCGTCGTCGCCCTCGCCGAGCTGCAGGAGGCGATAGACGAAGCGGCCACCGGCGATCCGCTCGACGGTGGTCGTGCGGGCCTTGCGCTCGGTGCCGTCGGGCCAGCGCTCGAGCAGCTCGCGGGTCTCCTCGTAGAAGGGCTCGTCGTTTTTCACATGTACGATGCGGCGCACCTTCTCGTCCGTCGCGCCCGGGCGATCGAAGCGGTACAGGACCACGTCGTCCGGCCAGAGCCGCCTGGCGACGAGCGTCTCGCCGGCCTGGGCGGTGGTCTCGATCTTCACGTCGAGCGCGGCGGCCTGGGTCAGGCGGTAGCCGCTTCCGTTGTTCGCGACGATCCCGGCGCCGTTGTCCGTGATCAGCCCGCCGCCGTTGTTGGAGACGAGGCCGCTCCCGTTGTTCGCGATGATCGCGCCGCCGTTGTTGCTGATGATGCCCGCGCCGTTGTTGCCGAGCAGTGCGGCGCCCGTGCCCTCGAAGGCCTTCGCCGCCGCGAGCTGACCACGGTTCTGGTTGAACGACACCCGGGCGAGCGTGAGCAGCTTCGACGCGATCAGGCTGCGCCGGGGATCGGCGGACGCAAGCGGCGCCGGCGACGCGAGGGCCGTCGGTGCGGGCGAGGTCGGGCCGGGGAGCATGCTTGCCGGCACACCGGGCGATGCCGACGCGGCATTCGCCCCTTCCGGGCTGGCCGAGGCCGCGGTCCCGGTCCTGGGGCTCGCCTCGGCGGGCGACGGCGAGGGGCCGGTGGTCAGGCGGGAGCGCGGAGCGGGCCCGGTCGGCGTCGTGGTCGGCGGCACGCACGCCGCGACGGCGGCCAGCGCGAGCGCGGCCGAGACGGCGGGCCTGAGAGTGCGGCTCCACTCGCGCATCGTGCCTCCGGGCATGTCATACCCGGCAGGCAGCCCGGTTCCCACGTCCGGGGAGGGAGAAGGCCGAACGGGGCTAGTCCAGCGGTATCGACGCTTCGCGACGTTCCGCCGCGAGCTCGCGGATCTCGCGCTGCAAGAAGAAGTTCAGCGCCGTCCGCAGCGCGATGATCGCCGCCACCTGCCCGAGCTCCTCCCAGCTCGGCGCGACCGCCGTGCCCAGGATGTCCGCCGCCAGCTCGAATTCCAGCGCGAGGGCCAGCCAGCGGCCGAGCCCGAGCCGGATCGACTCGCGCGTGTGCTGCGACTCCGGCCCCACCGCCGCACGCAGCGTCAGGCCGAAGGCCTGGATCACGGCCCAGCCGATGATCAGCGCGGCGCAGGCCTCGATGCCGATTTCGAGGTAGCTCGCGGCGTGCTTGAAGGGCGCTTCCAGCTCGGTCATGGCGCCATGCTAGCAGGCGGGGGCCCCAGGGTCAGCGGGCGTTCGTCACTGGACTGTGACGCGGCCGTAGACGCGGTTGCTCTCCTGGCCGATGTCGTTGATCAACCAGATTTCGAGCGGATAGTCACCAGCTACCGGCACCCGGTTGAAGTGCACCTGCCGCAAAACCATGGCGCCGCCCTCGATCGCCAGCGGCAAGCGCGGGCTGACGGGCTTCACGAACGTCTCGTAGGGCGTCTTGATGCCGTACGCCTTGACGAAGCGGCCGACGCGCGTGCGCATCGTGAACCGGACGTCGAACCATTCGGCACCTACCAGCAGTTGGCTCGAGAGTTCGGCCTCCGCGTCGACCGCGAACGCATGGCCGAGGTCCTCCGCGAGGGCCTCCGAGTAGGCCAGCCTGGGCCCACCGCCCACGGCGGAGCCGGGCGGGGCTTCGTCCGAGCACCCGGCGGCGAGCAGCGCGGCGAGCGACGTGGCGAGCGTGATGAGGACCTTACGGATCGTCATGGCCAACTCCTCCCGGCTCAGGCCGCGGCCACCTGCGGCCCCGGCAACAGCGGGCGCAGATGGTCTCGGGCGACCGCCTCGAACAGTCCGAACACCCGCTCGGGGTCCTGCCCGAGCGCGTACTCGAGGGCGAGGAAATCTGTCTCCCAGGCGCCGGAGGCGCCGCGCCGCAGGCCGACGGCATGAAGCGTCGGGCCGTCGGCGGTCACCAGGCACGTCGCCAATGCCTCCAGCTCGACCGTCCCGGAGAACGGCCCGCTCGCCGCGTTCAGCAGCTCGCAAAGGGCGTCCAGGCCACGTACCGCCTTTCGGAAGAGCTCCTCGACGTGTTCGCGCCGGAACGCGACACTGAAGTACACTTGCGTGAACGGGTCGCCCAACACCTGCCGGGCCTCCGCCGCCATGCGGTCGAGCGTGCTCTGAACGCGCTCGACGCCCTTGTTCTGGTCGAACATCCGCCTCTGCTTCGCCATCGTCTATTCCTCCCTCGCCCCGAGCGCCGCTACCGGCGCGCCTGATCCTCGAGGCGGTAGCCGTAGGCTTCCGCCACGATGCGCAGCGTCTCCCGGCGGGCGTCGACTTCATCCGCGGCCGCCACGTCGAGCGGAAAGGCCGTCGACGCCATGCTGAGCGCGATGACGACGCTGCCCGCGATGCTCAGCGCGCTGAATCCCAACAGGTTGACGCGCACGTCGTTCTTGCTTGCCATTTGAATCGCTCCTCTCGGTTCATCCCTTACAAGAGCGAATATAGGATGTTTCCGAGGCAGGACCGAGGGAGCATCAGCTCAAATCCCGCGGGACCAAGGTCCCTTTCAGGCGTAGTCCCCCAACGCGCGCAAGAACTCCCGCCGCGTGATGGGCTTGGAGAGGTGCCCGTTGCACCCGACCTCGTTACACCGGGCGATGTCGTGCCGGAGGGCCGAGGCCGTCAGGGCAACGATAGGCGTCGGGTCACGCCCGTGCTCGCGCTCCCACTGGCGGATGGCGGCCGTGGCCGCGTAGCCGTCCATGATCGGCATCTGCATGTCCATGAGGACCAGGTCGAACCGACCCTCCTTGAAGCTCTCCAGCGCGACGAGGCCGTTCTCGACCCATTCGCAATGGTGGACAGTGCCGGCGAGGTACGCCTGGAAGATGATGCGGTTGTCCTCCAGGTCTTCGGCCAACAAGATGTCGAGCGCCCGGATGGCCCGCGAAGGAACCGACGTCGCTGCCGCCAATGCGGGCGGCCGGCCGATTTGCAGCTTGAGCGTGAAGACGAACGTGCTGCCGACGCCCACGGTGCTCTCGACCTCGATGGCGCCTCCCATCGCCTCGACGAGCCGCCGCGTGATCGGGAGCCCGAGCCCAGTCCCGCCATATAGCCGAGTGGTGGTGGCGTCGGCCTGCGTGAAGTTGTCGAAGATCGCAGATTGGTGGCTCTCGGGGATGCCGATCCCGGTGTCGGCGATCGTGAAGCGCAGCGCACCTGGCGTCGGGTCGCGCGGATCGGGGCCGGCTTCGAGCGTCACGGACCCTGCCGACGTGAACTTGAGCGCGTTGCCCAACAGGTTGTTCAGGATCTGGATCACGCGGTGCGGGTCGCCGACCAAATCGTCGGGCGTTTCCGGCCGCAGGCGCCAGTCGAGCGCGATGCGCTTCTCGTCCGCAATCACGGCGCCGAGCGCCGCGGCCCGCTGGATCAGCTCGCTGAGCTTGAAGCCGGTCTGCTCGAACTCCAGCTTACCGGCTTCGATCTTGGAGAGATCGAGGATGTCGTTGATGATCGTAAGCAGGTTTTCGCCCGAGCGTTTCATCAACTCGACGTAGCCCTGTTGTCGCGGATCGAGCGACGATAGCGCGAGCAGGTCCGCGACGCCCATGAGCGCGTTCAAAGGCGTGCGGATCTCGTGGCTCATCGTTGCGAGGAAGTGCGACTTGGCCAGGGTGCCCGCCTCGGCCCGCTCCTTGGCGATCGCGAGCTCGGCGTTCTTTCGCTCGAGATCCGCGAGAAGCAGCGCCCGGGCTTCGGCGAGGTCGGCGGCGGCCCGGGCTTCGGTCGCCTCCAGCTCCTTGCGCAACAACTCCTCCCTGATGAACCTGTTCTCGTCTTCGAAGTGCTTGCGGCGGAGTTGGGCACGCAGCCGCCCCTTGAGCACTTCGAAATCGTTGGTCTTGACGATGTAATCGTCGGCTCCTGCGTTGAGCCCGTCGATCATGTCCAACGGCTTGTCCGCGACCGAGAGGATGGCGAGCGGGATGTCGCGCCAATCCGAGCGGGCCTTGATGATGCGACACAGGTCCGCGCCGGACAGGCCGGGCATGATCATGTCGAGCAAAATGGCGTCCACGGACTCCCGTTCCAGGATCGGCAACGCCCGTTCGCTCGAGCTGGCCAGCAGGATTTCGTAGCCTTCGGCCCGCAGCTCGTTCGCCAACATCTCCAGGTAAGTCGGGCTGTCGTCGACGGCCAAGATCTTGTCCGCGGTCCGTTGCCTGTCGATGGCCGAGGGAGCTGGCCTGGCACGCAACAAGGCGTTCGCACGAGCAAGGATCAGGCCGGTCCCTTCGCTCTTGCGGACGTACGCGTCGGCCCCGGCCTCGAGCGCCTCGAGCTCATCGAGGGCGGTCTCCGAGGCGGTCAGGAGGAGGCATGGGATGCGCCTGAGCGCGGCATCCATGCGGATTCGGCCGATGACCATGGCCCCGCTGATGCCAGGCAGGTGGCCATCGATGATGAATAGATCGGGGCGGATGGCCTCAGCCACGCGCAGGCCTTCTTCGCCGGAATCCGCCAGGACCACCTCGTAGCCCGCCGCTTCGAGCGTATCGCGCATGGCGTGGCGCAGGGTCGCGCTGTCGTCGATCACGAGTACGACGGGGCTCTCCCGTTGCGGCCGCCCGACGCGGAGGAGGTGACGGGCGCGGGCTAGGATCTTCGCGCGATCATAGGGCTTGTCGAACACGTCCTCGGTGCTGAGCGCCATGCCATGAAGCCGGTGAAAGACGTCAGAAGCGGAAGCAAGCAGGATGACGGGCATCTCGGCGGTACCGGCATCGCGCCTCAGGTCATTCAAGAAGGCGACCCCTTCGGGCCCCGGCAGCATCAGGTCGAGGACGATCAGGCCGTAGGTGCCTTCACGCAGCGCGTGGCGGGCCTCCTGGACGGTGCCTACCGCCGTGGCTTCGAAAGCCGCGGCCGAGAACGTGTCGTGGAGGTCCATGCGAACCGTCAGGCTGTCATCGAGAATCAAGACCCGTGGGCTCATGCGCCGTTCCTCCGTTGCTGGCCACCCACAAGGGCGCCGATGGCCGGGCCGATCTCCTCGAGCGGCAGCATCGCTTCGGCGGCCCCCAGCCGAAGGGCTTCGCGGGGCATGCCGAATACGGCGCTGGTGGCCTCGTCCTGCGCGAAGGTCGGGGCGCCCGCCTGGCGGAGCTTCAGGAGACCGCTCGCGCCGTCGCGCCCCATCCCGGTGAGCAGGCACCCCAGCGCGCGTGCGCCGAACTCGCGCGCCGCCGACTCGAACAACACGTCGACCGAAGGCCGACAGAAGTTTCGCTCCGGATCTCGGGTCAGGCGAAGCTCGCCGCCCCGGATTTCCAGGTGGCGATCGGCGGGCGCGAGCAACACCTGGGCCCGGCCACGCGCCGGCACTGGTTCGCCGTCCTGGGCGTGGCGGACCGGAATGGGCGACTGGTCGTTGAGCCACTCCGCAAGCGCCGTGCTGAACAGCTCGCCGATGTGGATGACGAGCAGGATCGGCAGCGGGAAGTCTGGCGGTAGCCCCCGCAAGACCCGGATGACCGCGCCAGGGCCGCCGGTGGACGCGCCCATCACCACGAGAGCCGGCGTCGTCTCGCGCCGTCGGGCCGGCTGGGGCGCCTGGAGTTGCGGGCGGCGTAGCCGGGCGCGCGGGTGCGTGATGACCTTGATCCGCGAGACCAGCTTGACCATGGCGATGAAGCGGTTGTCCCAGTCGCGGCCGTCGGCCTCCCGAGGCTTCTCGATGGCCTCCACCGCGCCCGCGGCCAGGGCGTCGTAGGTCTGGTAGAGGTCGCCTCGGTGGGTCGAAGCCGAGACGATCAGGATGGGCGTGGGGTGGTGCGCCATGATCTGTTCGGTGGCCGCGAGACCACTCATCACCGGCATCACGATGTCCAGGGTCACGACGTCCGGGCGGAGGAGCCGGCAGAGCTCGACCGCGTCATGGCCATCGGTAGCCTCGCCGACGACGTCGATGTCCGGGTCTCGCGCGAGCGCCTCTACCAGGCGCTTGCGGACGGTCAGGGAATCGTCCGTCACCACCACCCGAATCTTGCCCATGGTCTACCCCACCAACCCGCGGACGAGCGCGAGAAACGCGTCCTGGTCGAACTCGCTCTTCACGATGTACGCGCGGGCGCCGGCCTCGACGCCGCGTCGGCGATCCGCCTCGGCGCCGCGGCTGGTGACGAGCACCGACGGGATGCCCTGCAACCGTGCGTCGCGGCGGGCGCGCTCGACGAACTCGAAGCCATTCATGCCCGGCATCTCCACGTCGACGATGAACAACCCGTAGTCCCGCTGGTGGGACTTCTCCAGCCCCTCCTCGGCCGAAGTCGCCAGCTCGACCTCGTAACCCGCCGACTCCAGGATGGTCTTTTCCAGCATGCGGGTCGTCAGCGAGTCGTCGATGACGAGGATCGGGGCACGCACGGGCGCAGCGGCAATCGGCGGCGCCGAAGACCCGGCGGCCGCGGCGACGAGCTCCCCCGGATCGAGCGTCGGCACCGGCGTACCCTCGGCATCGAGCAGCACACCCGTCACGAGCGGCATCCGCCCCACGATCACGGGGACCGGGCGCACGACCACGTCGCGGGTGCCCAGCAACCGATCGACGCCGATCGCCGCGAGCCCTCGCTCCGTTCGGATCGCGATCACCGACTCCACCGGACGCCGGGCCGGGTCTGGCAGCCCCCAGGCGCGTGACAGCGGCATGAAGGGGAGCGCCGCGCCTTCGTACAACACGGTCTCGCGATCGCCCGTCCGGGCAATCTCGGAGCCGGGCACACGAACGGCACCCACCACGGCGTCGAGCGGGACGGCGGCCGTCAGGCCGGACGCCTCGACCAGGAGGGCCGGCAACGATGCCAACGAGAGCGGGACGACCGCCGTAACCGAGGCGCCTCGCCCGCACGTGCTGTCGATCGCGATCTGGCCCTTGAGCGCGCGGATGGCTTCGCGCACCGCGTTCAGCCCGATCCCCCGGCCCGCGAGCTGGGTGGCGGCCCGCACGGTGGTGAAGCCGCTCAGAAAGACGAGATCCAATGCCGCTTCGTCATCCAGGGCCGCCGCGTCCCCAGGCGTCATCAAGCCCGACGCCACGGCCGCCTCCTTCAGGCGCCCGGCGCTGAGGCCACGGCCGTCGTCCTGGCACCGGAAGCATACCTGGGGGCCCATGCGCTCCACGTGCAACCTCACCCGGCCCACGGGTGGCTTCCCCGCGGCCTGGCGCTCGGCCTCCGGCTCGATGCCGTGCGCGATCGCGTTGCGCACGATCTGGATCAGCGCGTCGCGCAAGCGAAGCAGCACATGACCGTCCAGGCGCGTATCGCCCCCGCTCGTGCTGAACACCACGCGCTTGTTTTCGCTATCGGCGGCATCGCGCGCCGCGCGCTCGAGGTGGGAGAAGATCGTGCTCACGGGCATCAGGCGCATGTTCTTGCCCCGCTCGTGCGCGGCGTCCAGCTCGGCATCCACTTGGTCGAGCCCCGTTCCGATGGCCATCACGACGCCGGCGAGCGCAGCATCGAGCTCCTCGGCGACCTCGCCGAGCCTGGGAGCGGCCCCGAGCTCCCGGGCGAGCGCCTTGGCGAGGTGGCGCACTTGCTGGAGCGCGCCCGCCTGCCGCTTGAGGCCGTCCATGCGAGTTCGCGCCTCGAAGAGGCCAGCGAGCAGCGCATCCATGGCCGAAAGATCCACGCGAACGGTCTCGAAAGACTCCTCGAGCTGCGGCCCCGCCGCGTCCAGCGCCGTGAGCGCGGCGAGGTCGTGCGCGACCCTATCCAGCAGCGCCAGCCCATCGTCGACGAGCTCACGGGAGGCTGGGGCCCCGGTCTGCCGGTAGGGGACCAGCAGGTCCTCGAGGTCGTGAGCGCACCCGGCGATCTGCGCCTGGCCGACCACCCGTGCGGCCCCCTTGAGCGTGTGGGCGAGCCGCAGGAGCCGGTCGAGAGCCTCGGGGGTGCCTTCTGCCTGGCCGATCCCGATGAGTCCCTGGCTGAGCCCCTCCAGCAGCTCGCGGGCCTCGATGCGGAAGTACTTGTACCGATCGGTCGTCATTTCAGGCGCGGGCCTGACGCACGGCGAGCGAGCTCAGCGCCCGCGAGACGGCAGCGAGCTGCGAGGAGGTCTGCAAGGTCTGACGCGAGCTCGCCTCCGTTTCCTTGGCCGCCTGGGCCGCGTCCGCGATCGCCAGGTTGACCTGCTCGACCGCGCTGGCCTGCTGCTTGGTCGACAGCTCGATCTCCCGTGCCGCCTCGGCCGTCGTGCCGACCTGGCTCACGATACGGTGGAATGTGCTCGCCAGCTCGCCGAACTGGCGGGTGCCCTGCTCGACGGCCTTGGAGCCGTCTTCCGTGACCATCACGGTGGTATTGGCCGCCGCGCGGATCTCCTCGATCAATGACCGCACCTCGCCCGCGGAGTTGCCAACGCGGTCCGCGAGCTTGCGGATCTCCTCGGCGACGGCGCCGAAGCGCTTGCCGTTTTCGCCGGCGCCGGCGGCCTCGATGGTGGCATTGATCGAGAGGATGTTCGTTTGCTCGGCCAGCTCCTTGATGATTTCGAGCACGGCGCCGATCTGCTGGGTTCGTTTGCCCAGCTCGAGCATGTGGTGGACGATTTGTTCGACCTGGCGCTGAATCGTCTGGATCGCTTCGAGCGCCTTCGCCACCGCCTGATCGCCCTGGTCGGCGGAGCTCGCCGTCTCGTCGGCGATGGCCGCCACGCGCTGCGCGCTCTGGGCGATCTGCCTGGAGGTCGACAGCAGCTCCTTCATGGTGGTGGAGACCTCGTTCATGGCGGCGGCTTGCTCGCCGGAGCCGGCGGCCTGCTGGCTGGCAGCCGCCTGCAGCTCGGTCGAGGAGGATTGCAGGTGGGTCGTCGCCTCGCCGATCTGGCGCGTCACCAGCCCCGTGAGCCAGCTGGCGACGCCGGCTCCCAGCAGGACGGCGAGCCCGGCGAGGCCGATCATCAGCGTGACGGCGCGGTTGGCGCCCTCACTCGTCTCCCGCCTGGATGCCTCCATGCGTTGGGCCAGGCGCTGGCTCGCGCCTTCCAAGGCTTGCCTGAGCGCCGTGGCCGCCGGGGCGACTTCCCGGTCGAAGCGCCGGGCCGTCGCATCGCCGGGAACGCCTGCGCGGCGGCCCTGCATGACCGCGTCGGCGGCCGCCCAGTGTTCGCGTCGGGCCTGATCGATCCGGTCTATGAGCGCTCGATCCTCGCCGACCAGCTGCGGCTGGAGCTGCAACGACGCCGCGGCGAATTCCTCGCGGGACAGCCGCACGTTCGTCAGCTGCTCTTCCGTCGCGGTGAGCAGGTAGCCGCGGGTGAAGGCCATCGCCTCGGCAGCGCTCGTGTTGAGCTTCTCGACCAAGAGCATGGTGGCGGTGTAGTCTGTCAGCAAGCGATCCTTCTCCGCCACGATGTTTCGGACGGTGAAGGCGGAGACCACGCTGAGGAGCACGGTGAGCACCAGGACGGTGGCGAAGCCCGCAGCGATTTTCTGTCCGAACGTCCAATTCAAGCGTGGTTCTCCTTTATGCGTCGGGCTGGCCGGTGGGTGAAGCGATGGACGCGATGATGGCCTCGAGCCTCAACACGCCCAGGACCGTCTCCTCGACGGCCAGGAGTTCGGGAACCGACGGACTCGAGCCGTCGGGCGCGGGGACGAGCGCGACCTGGCTCACGAGGTGGTGGCCCTCGACCTCGGCGAAGGCGAGCGCGACCGAAGGCTCGCCCCGCGCGATGACGATCCACCGCGCCAGCGCACGGCCGTCGGGCAAGCCCAGGAGCGTCGCGAGATCGTACACCGCGAGGATCTGGCCCTGTCGGCTCGCGAGGCCCATCAACGCCGGCGCTCCGCCTGGCAAGGGCGTGACGGGCGGGCGCCCATGGAGGCCACTCAGGTCGTCGAGGCGAACCGCATAGCGCCCCGTGCCCACGCGCATGCCGACCAGCCGCTCCAAGTCGTCCGCTTGCTGTCGGGGCGCGCGGGCGAAGGCCTGGTCGAAGTCCTGCCGAAGCGCCTCCAGCGTGTTCTCGCCGTCCGCTTTCATGGCCGGCCCTCGATGCGGCGAAGCTCCGCGACGCAAAGGACCTGGAGCACTTCACGGCTGAATCCGCCGCCGAAGAGCAGGATCCGGGCGGCGTCCTCGCGGGCCAGCAACGCCTGGGCCCGCTCGAACGCGGCCCGGGCCCTGGCCTGCTCGCCGGCGCGCGCCGCCATCAAGCCCATGTGGAGGTGCGGCATGGCGAAAGCCGTGTCGAGGTAGATCGCCGTCTCGTCATGGACGACCGCCGCGGGAAGGTCGCCGGCATGTTCACGGCACAACGCCAGCAAGTAGTGCGCGCCGGCGCTGAGTTCGTCCAGCGTCAAGACCTCGCGGCAGACCTCCTCCGCCGCGGCCAGCTCCCCGGCGTTGGTCAACGCCGTGGCCATGAGCAGCTTGACGTCCGGATCCGCGGACGTCTCGGTCGGCAGGCCTCGCAGGATGGTCAAGGTCTCGCCGAAGCGCTCATCCCGGAACTTCTCGATCGCCTCGGTCAAGCCGTGGTTCCGCGGCGTTTCCGCCTGGGCATTGGCCGGTGGCGCCACGCCTTCGGCCAGGCGCGAGATTCGCTCGGAGGCATGCTGGATCGCCTCCACCCAGGAGTCTTCCAGCGCCAACGGCACAGGCGAGGCCGTCGAGGCCGCCGTGGCCGTCGAGTTCGTCCAGGAGGCAAGGTCGAGCGGGCGTCCCGCGGTGCCGGGCGCCTCGCGACGTTGGTAGTAAAACGTCTGGTGGGTGTGCTGGAGGTGGAAGTCACGCGAGATGCCACGCAGGCTCTCGGCAGGCCCCAGGAAGAGGTAGCCGCCGGGAACCAGGGCGCGCGCAAAGCGGGCGATGAGCCGCCGCGTCGCGTCCGGCGAGAAGTAGATGCCGACGTTGCGGCAGAAGATGGCGTCGAACGCCTGGGGCCGCCAGAACTCCGGGTCGTCCGCCAGGAGGTTGCGCACCTCGAACGTGACCATGTCGCGCAAGCCCGGGTCCAGTCGGAACCCGTGGGCGTCCCGCCGGAAGTAGCCCCGGCACACATGTTCGGGCACGCCCCGCAGGGACCAGCTCGAGTAACGCGCTTCATGGGCCTTCGCCAGAAACCCCTGGTTGATGTCGACGCCCAGGATTTCCACCCGGGCCTGCGCCTCGGCCGGCAGGCATGCTCGGACGACCATCGCCATCGTGTACGCCTCGTCGCCGGAGGCGCAGCCCGCGGAGAGCAGCCGCAGCAGTCGGGTCGGCCCGGCGGCAGCCGCCAAGGCCGGGAGGACGAGCTCGCCGAAGGCGCGCCAGTGATCCGGCGTGCGGAAGAAGTACGTCTCGCCGATGGTCAGGGCTTCGGCGATCGTCCTCAGCTCCCGTTCCGCGTTCGGGCCTGCCGCCAAGCTTGCCAGGTAGGTCAGGACGTCGATCCCACCGTTCGCGTCGACCCGCTCTCGCAGCAGCGCCGCCAGCGCCTCGAGCTGCATGTCCGGGATCAGGAGGCCGAGCCGCTCGGCCACGAGCACCTGGAAGCGTTCAAGTTCCTCTTCAGCTACCAGGGTCGTCAAGGCTCCACCTCGAATTCGATGTCCAGCGACCTCCACTGCGCCTCCGGCACGAGGCGCGCGGCGGCGAGCACGAGCATGAGCTCGTGGTCGATCGTGCCCACGGCCTCCAGGGCCAGGGCGGCGTCCCGAACCAGCGGCGGCAGAGCCTCGGACGCCGGCAGGCTGCCGCGGACGCCGATCGCCTCGGTCACGGCGAGGGCCACCCGCCTCGCCCCGGCCCGCACCAGCACGAGGCGCCTGGGTGCCGCCGACGGCCTGCCATCGAGGAGCGCGGCCAGATCGAGCACCGGCGTGGCGGCCCCCCGCAGCACGGCCAGGCCCCTCACGTAGTCTGGGGCGCCTGCCAGGGCCACCAGAGGTTGCGGCCGCATGACTTCAATCACGTCGCCCAGGGGAAGGACGCAGACCCGCCGGGCCACCCGCACGAGCAGCCCCGGCTGCGCCTCAAGCACCACAGGGCGGTTCGCCGGAGGCGACGGAGGCGCCGGGCCCGATCGCGGGGCCATCGGCGGCGACGGCCGCATCCCGAAGCAGCAACTCGAAGTCCGTGAGCATCCCGTTCAGGGACTCGGCCGCCCGCATCCCGGCGTCGAACGCCCGTTGGCCATGGGGGGGCAACCCTTCGTCGAAGCACGCCTCCATCACGGATAGGGCGCCAGTGACGGCCATGAGCGGCGTGCGCATGTCGTGAAACAAGGTCGCAAGGGCGGCTCCCGTGAGCTTCATGGCGTTTCCCTCCTTCCACTGAGACAGGAATGGGCTGGGCCAGGGCCATTCAATGTACTTGTGTCCAAACCTCGTACCCCCTATAATCTACGAATTAACAAGCGATCAATCGGCACGATTTCGGTCGTTAAATCTTATGGTCGCCATCGAGGGGGCTAATGATGACGCAGAATCCGATTTCCTCGCCTTCGCGCACTGACGCCTCGGTCGAGCCTCTTCTCCAGGCACGGATGCTGATCATCGATGACGACGAGAACCTCTTGAGCGTGCTCGGCGAGTGGTTCAGCCTTCATTGTGCCGAGGTCCATACCGCGAGCGGGGGCATGAGCGCCCTCGAGATCGCGAGACGGTTCCCGCTCGACGTCGTCCTGACGGACCTCCGGATGCCGGGGTTCGATGGCCTGCAGCTCTTGTCCCTCCTCAAGGAGTACCATCCGGAGATCGCCGTCGTGTTCCTCACCGGCCAGGGCACCATGGAAGACGCAATCGTGGCGCTGCGTGAGGGCCGGGCCTTCGATTTCCTTCAAAAGCCCATTCGCGACTTCAAGGCACTCAATGACGTGCTGGCGCGCGCGCTGGTCCATGCACGCCCACGACCCGCAGCGCCCGTGGTGCGTGCTGCAGGCCTTCCCGCGGCTGGGGAGGTCGACCCGTTGACGCCCCGCGAAATCGAGGTCGTCGGGCTGCTCGCCTCTGGGCTCGACAACCGCCAGATCGGCGCTCGGCTCTTCCTGAGCGAGAAGACGGTGAAGAACCACTTGACCCGCATCTACGAGAAGCTGCGCGTGTCGAATCGCGTCCAGGCCGTCCTGGTCAGCCAGGGCCTCGGCTTGCTCTGAACGCGGGCCGCGCGGCCTGGGCGTGCCTGGGAGCACTGTAATCAGGAAGAAGGTCACGTCGCCGGCACGAGGATCGTCCCTCGGTGCCAGCGCCCCGTTGGCGTAACCTGACCGCATTCAGTCTGGAGGCCGCCTTGAAGCTCGCGCCTCGAGGCTCGGGGCCGTGGGCTGCGATACGGAGGATTTTTCCATGGATGCCACCCCTTCCACGTCGTGCCGGCGTGGCGGCGCCGATGAGGGCACGCCAATTCCAATGTCCGGCCGCGTCCTGTTGGTCGAGGACAACGAGCACCACCGCATCGTCTTCGAGGCGATGTTCTACTACTCAACCTATCACGTCGACATCGTCGCGGGCGGCGCGGCGGCGCTCGCGCGTTTTCGGGCCGCGCGCTACGACTTGATCCTCATGGACTTGCACATGCCCGAGATGGATGGCTTCGAGACCACCATGGCGCTGCGCGCGTGGGAGCGGTCCCTCGGCTTGGAGCCGACGCTGATCGTTGCCCTGACGGCGTCCGTGATGCCCGAGCAACTCGCAGCGTCGCGGGAGGCGGGTTGCGATGGCCACATCGCGAAGCCGATCGGTCGGCGCGCCTTGTTGCAGGCCATCGACGCGCTGATCGGGCCCCGGCCGGGCTGAGCAGCGACCATCCAGGCGACCTCGGCGGCCGGGCATTTCGCCCGGCCGCCGAGGTCGCCTGGATGGTCGCTGCCGGTTGCGTGCTAGAAGGTCTCGGCCAGCGGCGTGTCGACGATCGTCCCGTTCGTGATGGCCAGGCAGCCGGCGGCCTGCGCGCGATCGGCTTCCCAGCTCGCCGGCGCCGAGCCGGCGGGCGCCCCGCCGCACCTGGCGTCGTCAGCAGCGCGCCGCGGGAGCTCATAGGCGACCTTCACGTTGCCCGCGCCTGCGGCCACCATGGCGCCCGAGCCCACGGAGACCAGCGAAGGCTTGTTTGCCGGTGCTTCCGCTGGTTCGAGGGCGGCAGCAGGAGATACGGCCCTTGTGGTGCTCGCCGGCGAGGCCGCCTGGCAGCCGGCGAGCACCACGAGGGTGGCGATCTGGGCGAGGTTTCGTGGATCGAATGTGTTCATGGCAATCCTCCTATTCAGAAGCCATTCTAGGGTGCGCCAGGAGGTGCGCTGAGCGGCTTTCGGCCCAACGCGTCCAGGACCATGGTCCTCTTCCGCGCAGGTGGCACGGGCCGGCGCGCGGGGTAAAGCGAAATCCGGCAGGAGGGGCGCCCGCGTATCCCTGCAAGAGGAGGACGCCATGAGACAGGTCGCCGCGGCGTTGGGGCTCGTGCTCGGGCTCTCGGCGGGCCCCGCCTGGGCCAAGGTGGACTGGTCGGGCTACGACCGGCTGGTGCGCACGCACGTGCGCGACGGCGTCGTCGACTACGCGGGCCTCGCGGCCGAGCGGCCGGTGCTCGCGAAGCTGGTGGCGGCTGTCGCCGTCGCCGACCCGAAGGCCGAGGGCGATCGCCCCGCGCAGCTCGCCGCCTGGCTCAACGCCTACAACGCGCTGGTGATCGACGCGGTGCTGCAAGGCAAATCGCCGGCCTCGTTCTTCGGCCGCCAGACGTTCTTCAAGCTCGACCGCTACCGCGTGTTCGGCCAGACGCTGACCCTGAACGACCTCGAGCACGCCCAGATCCGCCCGAGCTTCGACGAGCCGCGCGTCCACTTCGCGCTCGTCTGCGCGGCGAAGAGCTGCCCGAAGCTGCGCTCGGAAGCTTACACGGGCCCGCGCCTCGAGGCCCAGCTCGACGATCAGGGCCGCTGGTTCCTCGCGAGCGCCGAGCGCAACCGCTTCGACGCCGCGAAGAAGTCGGCGCAGCTTTCGATGCTCTTCAAGTGGTACGCGGCCGACTTCGAGCGGGCGGCGGGCTCGGTGCCGCGCTACGTCCAGCGCCTCGCGCCGGCCGGCGTGCGCGACTGGATCGCCGCGGAAGGCACCGTGATCAGGTACCTCGAGTACGACTGGTCGCTGAACGGGAAGCGCTAGCCATGCGCCTCGCGCTCAAGCTCATCGGCTTCGCCGCCTTCATCGCCATCGGCCTCCTGCTGGCTCGCCAGCTGGGCATCTCGGGCGAAGGCTTCGAGAAGCAGCTCCAGGCGGCGCTTCAGACCCTGGGGCCGTGGGCGCCGATCGCCTTCGTCGCGTTCAAGGTCATGACGATCCTGCTCGCGATCCCCTCGGCGCCCGTGACGATCGCCGGCGGCCTGCTCTTCGGCCTGGGCTGGGGCACGGCCATCAACGTCTTCGCCGCCACGCTCGGGGCCTGCTGCACCTTCTTCATCGGCCGCAGGCTCGGCCGCACGGAGGTCGAGAAGCGCCTGGGCGGGCGCCTCAAGGAGCTCGATGAGGGCCTCGCCCACAACGGCCTGTCCTTCATGCTATTCTTGCGCCTCGTGCCCCTCTTCCCGTTCAACGGCATCAATTACGGCGCGGGCCTCACGCGCGTCTCGTTCCGCGACTACCTGCTCGGCACGTTCTTCGGCATCATGCCGGGTGCCGCCGTCTTCACCTACCTCGGCGCGGCCGCCTCGGAGGGCGACCCGCGGAAGATCCTGTACGCCTTCGCGGCGCTCGGCGTGCTCGCGCTGATCCCCGTGTTCGTGCGCAAGAAGCCCACGCCCGCCACGTCCGCCTCCGCCGTCGAGGAAGTGCTCGGTGGCTGAGCAGTACCGGCTGGTCGTGGTCGGCGGCGGCGCCGGCGGCCTGGTCGTGGCGGCCGGCGCGGCGCTCTTCGGCGCGAAGGTCGCGCTCGTGGAGAAGTGCGCGGAGCTCGGTGGCGACTGCCTGAACGAGGGCTGCATCCCGAGCAAGGCCTTCATCCGCGCCGCCAAGGCCGCCCATGCGCTGCGCACCGCCGACCGCTACGGCTTGCCGGCCCGGCCGGTCGAGGCGGACCTGGGCGCGGTGATGGACTACGTCGACAGCGCGGTTCGGACGGTCGCCGTCCACGACAGCGTCGAGCGGTTCCAGCGCCTGGGCGTCGACGTGCTGACGCACGCCCCGGCCCGGTTCCTGGGGCCAGGCCGGCTCCAGGCCGGCGACCGGGTGCTGGAGGCGCGTCACATCGTGATCGCGACCGGCACGCGGCCGGCGCCGCCGGCGATCCCCGGGCTGCCCGCTGGCGCCTGGTACGACACCACCACGCTCTGGCATGGGCTGCGGACGCTGCCGCGGCGCCTGGTGGTGATCGGCGGCGGGCCGATCGGCTGCGAGCTGGGCCAGGCCTTCGCGCGGCTCGGCGCGCAGGTCACCATCGTCCAGCGCGGCCCCCAGCTGCTGCCGAAGGAAGAGCCCGAGGCGGCGGCCGTGGTGGCCGAGGCGCTGCGCGCCGAGGGCATCGACGTGCGGCTCGATACGACGCCGGTCGTCGCCAACGAAGGGTTGCTCGAGCTCGAGGGGCCGGGCCGCGTCCGCTCGAGCGTGCCTTTCGACGCGGTGCTCGTCGCGGTGGGCCGCCAGCCCAACCTCGAGGGCCTCGACCTCGAGGCGGCGGGCGTGCGACTCGACGAACGCGGCTTCATCGCGGTCGACGCCGCGATGCGGACGAGCGCGCCCGGCGTGTTCGCGGTGGGCGACGTCGCGGGTGGCCTGATGTTCACCCACGTGGCCGAGGCCGAGGCCAAGATCGCGCTGCGCAACGCGCTGTTCCCGTTCTCCGGCAAGATGGACTACACGGTGGTGCCCTGGGCCACCTTCACCGACCCCGAGGTCGGGCGCGTGGGCGCGGGTGAGGCCAGCCTGAAGGCGGCCGGCGCGCCTTTCGCGGCGCATGTGTTCCCGTTCGCGGACGTGGACCGCGCGGTGACCGACGGCGAGACGCGCGGCTTCGTGAAGGTGCTGGCGTCGCCGAAGGGGCGGGTGCTCGGCGCGACGATCGTGGGCGCGCACGCGGGCGAGCTGATCCATGAGTTCGCGATGGCGATGCGGCGCGGCGTGCCGCTCTCCGGCGTGAGCGGGCTCATCCACGCCTACCCGACGTGGTCGCTCGCGAACCGGCGGGCGGCGGACGTGTATATGCGCGGCAAGCTGGATGGCTGGGGCGGTCAGGTGCTGCGCTGGTTCGCGCAGCACTGACCCATCACCCTGCCTGGTGCTACTTCACCGAGGCCAGGACGCCCGGGGTGGCCTTGGCGGCTGTGAGGTTGTTCGCGACCTCGTCCCAGTCGAGCACGTTCCACCAGGCCTGCACGTAGTCCGCGCGGCGGTTCTGGTAGTGCAGGTAGTAGGCGTGCTCCCAGACGTCGATGCCCATGATCGGCGTGTGCCCGTGCGAGAGCGGCGTGTCCTGGTTGGCCGAGCTCTCGACGTGCAGCTTGCCGTCCGCGCCCAGGCACAGCCAGGCCCAGCCCGAGCCGAAGCGCGTCGCGGCCGCTGCATTGAACTTCTCGCGGAACTGGCCGAAGTCGCCGAAGGCACCCTCGATCAACGTTTTCAGCTCGCCGCCCGGCTCGCCGCCCTTGCCCGGGCCCATGATCTTCCAGAACAGGCTGTGGTTGAGGTGGCCGCCGCCGTTGTTGATCACGGTCTGGCGGATGCCCTCGGGCACCTTCGTCAAATCGCGCATCAGCTCGACGATGCTCAGCGAAGCCAGCTCATCGTGCCCTTCCAGCGCCTTGTTCACGTTCGTGATGTAGGCCTGGTGGTGCTTCGTGTGGTGAATCTCCATCGTCCGCGCGTCGATGTGCGGCTCGAGGGCCGAGTAATCGTACGTCAGGTCGGGCAGCGTGAAGGCCATCGGTGTCTCCTCTCGTGCCCGGCGGTTGCGCGATGGCATCCGCCGGTGTATTTTCCAAGGTGGGCCTTAGTTTATTGGGGGCGAGCGGGTATGTCAACAGAAAACTCGGGAAACCCGGCAGGTGCCGGGAAAACAGCTGCTGATCGGCTTTTGCTCCAGCTCAAGACCCGTGGACCGCAGACGGCCGCGGTCCTCGGCGCGACCCTCGGCACCACCGGCGAGGCCGCACGCCAGCAGCTCATGCGCCTCGCCGCCGAGGGCCTGGTCGAGGCCAGCGCCGAGGCGCGCGGCGTGGGCCGCCCGCGCCAGGTGTGGCGGCTCACCCCGGCGGGCGACCAGCGCTTCCCCGACGCCCACGCCGACCTCGCCACCCAGCTGATCCGCTCGATCCGCGCCACGCTGGGCGAGGACGCGCTCGAGCGCGTGATCGGCAGCCGCGAGACCGAGGCCAAGGCCTTCTACGCCCAGGCGCTCTCAGGCATCGCCGACCTCGGCGAGCGCGTCACCCGGCTGGCCGCCATGCGCGAGCGCGAAGGCTACATGGCTGAAGCCCGCGCCGAGGGCGATGGCTGGCTGCTGATCGAGAACCATTGCCCCATCTGTGCCGCCGCCTCCCTCTCGCCCGGCCTCTGCCGCGCGGAGCTGCGCGCGTTCCAGGACGCGCTCGGCCCGCTCGCGCGGGTCGAGCGCACGGAGCACATCGTGGCCGGCGCCCGTCGCTGCGCCTACCGCATCTCTCCCGTTTGAGGCGTCGGCAGCGTGAACCAGAAGGTCGAGCCCCGGCCCAGCTCGCTCACCACCCCGATCTCCCCGCCATGCGCCTCGACCAGCGCCTTGCTGATCGAGAGCCCCAGGCCTGTGCCGCCGGCCCGGCGCGTGTTGCTCATGTCGAGCTGGGTGAAGGGCTTGAACAGGCGCGCCTGATCGGCGGCCGAGATGCCGGGCCCGCTGTCCGTGACCTCACAGCGCAGCCGATCGCCTTCCATGCGGGCGACGACCCGGATGTGCCCGCCCTCCGGCGTGAATTTGATCGCGTTGCCGACCAGGTTGAGCAGCACCTGCCGGATGCGCTGCGGGTCGATCGTGATCGGCGGCAGGGCGCCGACCGTCTCGTGCGTGACGTCCTGGCCCTTGCGCGTCGCGAGCGGCGCCAGGCTGCCGAGCGCCTCGACGAGCAGCGGCTCGAACGCCGCGGGCTCGGGCGCGAGCGTGAACTTGCCGGCCTGGATCCGGCTCATGTCGAGCAGGTCGTTGATCAGCCGGATCAGCACCTCGGTGCCGCTGTTCACCTTGGCGAGGTAGGCGTGCTGGGTGGCGTTGAGCGGGCCGGCCAGCTCGTCTTCGAGCACGCTCGCGAAGCCCACCACGGCGTTCAGGGGCGTGCGCAGCTCGTGGGACAGGATCGCGAGGAACTGGTCCTTCATGCGGTCGATTTGCTGCAACTGCTCGTTGGCGGCCTCGAGCTCCTCGGCCTGGGTCGTGAGCTCCTCGTTGGCGGCCTGAAGCTCTTCGGTGCGCCGGCAGACCTCGACCTCGACCGCGTCCTTCTGGCGCGTGAGCGCCTCGTTCAGGTCGTTCGCGCGCCGGTTGAGCTCGACGGCGTCCGCAAGCGCCGCGACCATGGCGTCGAAGGCCTGCCGGCTCGCCTGGCTGCTCTCCGCGAGCTGCCGCCGCTTGTCGTGGAGCCGCGCGACCACGCGCGCGAGGTCCGCGCCGATCTCGCGCAGCTCGGTGGCGGCGTGGGCCGGCATCGCGACCTCGGCCTCGGCGTGGCCCGTGTGGATCGCGTCGAGCGTCTTGCGAATGACGGCCATCGGCGCGAGCACCGCCCTCTGCAGCCAGAACGCGAAGTAGAAGGCCGCGCCCAGGAGCAGGATCGCGAGGGCGAGGCGGCCCAGCGAGACCCACACGGCGACGGGCCCCATCGCGCGCACCAGCGCGGGCTCGCCGAGCAGCCACACGTTGGTGTAGAACATCACAGCGCCACTCGTCGCGAACAGGCCGACCAGCAGCCAGGCGTGGCTCGCGAGCCGTTGCGGCAAGCTCACGCGTCGTCGCCCCGCAGCCTCGCGAGCTCCGCCCGCAGCTCGGCGATGCGCGCTTCCCGCTCGGCCATCAGGTCCACGGCCCGGTTCATCGCGCTCATCTGATCCTGGAGCGCCCGGTTGGCAGCGGCATGGCGCTGGTTCGCCTCCGCCAGGGCCTGGTTCTTCTCCTCGAGCTCGGCGATGGTCTCCTGCTCGACGATCTGCTCGATCGTGCCCGCCTTCAAGAGCCGGGGCAGCAATGGCCAGAGCACGACCGCCGTGGCGATCGAGATGGCGCCGGTGAAGGTGTCCCAGGTCGCGTCGAACCAGTAGACCGGGTGCCAGATCGTGACGATGTCGATGAGGTGGCCGGTGCCGCAGAAGAGGATGAAGAGCCCGAAAAGCACGAAAAGGTGCGGGTACGGCAGGTCGCGCCGGCCCCGCACCAGACGAAAGAGCACGATCGGGATCGAGTAATAGGACAGCGCGACGAGGGCGTTGCCGATCACCATCATCCACAAGATACCAGGCGTCCAGGCCCAACAGTGGCCATGGGGCATGAACGCGGAAACGACGTCGGGAAGGTGGGTGTGATTCACCCGGCCATTATGACGCGAGTCGCTTCTTGTGCGCGAGTGTCTTGGGCGACTTCGAGATCGCGACCAACACCTCCTCGGCGAGCTTCGGCGTGGTCTCCGCGAGGTCGCCTAGCGACACCACGCCGATCGCCTGGCCGTCGTCCATCACGATCAGCCGCCTGACGTGGCGATCCTCCATCAC
The DNA here is from genome assembly GCA_036675505.1 of Candidatus Sericytochromatia bacterium. Classification (GTDB taxonomy): domain Bacteria; phylum Cyanobacteriota; class Sericytochromatia; order S15B-MN24; family JAQBPE01; genus JAKFEW01. The sequence continues at coordinate 46,363 of JAKFEW010000141.1, read as the reverse complement.
GTGGATGGCGGCCTCGAGGCTCGCGCCGGGGCCGATCGTCGCGAGGTTCTCGCTGCAATACTCGCGCGCGGTCGCGCGAAACGGATCGGCGCCGTCGTAGAGCGCCCGCACGGCCAGGTCGCGGTCCGTGATCACGCCACACACCTTGCCGGTCGCCGTATCGACCAACGGGATGAAGCCTGTGTCTTCCTGCCTCATCTTCTCGGCCACGACCTGAATCGTCGCGTCCGCGGGACAGCACACGGGGTTCGGGGTCATGACCTCTCGAATGGTGCGCATGGGCTCCTCCTCTCGTCGGGCATCGGGGCACGGGCGAGCCGGCAGCCGGCTGCCCACCTCCCCCACCCTAGCCGCCCGGCGGGCCGGGCGAAACTGCGGCCCGGACGAATTTTCCGGGCATCCCGGCTCGTTATGGACACGATCACGGCATCCTGGGGGCAGCGAGGCCTAGCATGGACCCGCTGAACCCCCTGTTGCTCCCCGTCCGGCCCGGACGGGGACCGAAAGGTCATATCCACCGCCATGAAGAAGTTCCGCGTGAACATCAAACGTCTGACCATGACCCTCGGGGTGCTCGGGACCTCCGCGGGCCTCCTGGCCGCCGCGGCCTGGTACCAGGCGCCGCTGGCGGCCTCGCAGCCCCCGGGCGATCCGGCCCTGCTCGCCGAGCCCACCGCCGACGAGCTCGCGGCGATCGGCGTGGCGGAGCCCTCGCCAGTCGACCCGCTGCAGGAGCTGAGCGTCGCCGACACCGACGAGCTGCGCGATCCGAAGGCCGGCAAGCATGGCCCCACGCAGATGGCCCTGGCCGGCGCGGACCTGGGCGACCAGGCGCCGGCGGTGGCCCGCGTGGCGGACACCCCGCTCGAGCCAGGCGCTGCCGGCGCCTCGGCGCTGGCCGACGCGGCGCCCGCGCCGGCCAGCCGCGCGCCGCTCGTGACGCTGGCCGCGATGGACGCGGCGGCGCCCGCCGTGGCCGCCGCGCCCGTCCGCCGCGCCGCGGTGGGCTGGCGGCCGGTCGGCCGGATCTGGCGCGGCGAGAACGCCAGCCACATCGACGCGAAGCCGGGCGTGGCGACAGCGGCGATCGCCGAGATCGGTGAGGCCCGCTATGACGTCGCCGCGCACGCGCTCGCCATCCCGGTCGACGGCCGCCTCGGCCGCCGTGGCCTCGTGATCCACCGCCTGAACGACGGCCGGGCCTACGTCGATTTGCCCGGCACGCGCCCGAGCTTCTCGGGCAGCCGCGCGCAGAACGTGCGCGAGGCGCCGATCAGCCGCTGGGTGATGGCGGCGCACGCGGGCCCGGCCGGCGAGCCCGTCACCCGCGTGGCCTTCCGCCTCGAGGGCGGCGCCATCCCGCGCCTCGAGGTGGGCGGCGGCGAGGTGCGCATCGCCCTCGCGCCGGGCACCGGCGGGGCGCGCGCGGCGGCGCCGGCCCAGGTGGCGGCGGCGAAGGCCGCGCCCGGCACGAAGCTGGGCGAGGCGCGCTACGACGTGGCGGCCGGCGTGCTCAGCCTGCCGATCGACGGCTCGGTCGACGCCGCCTCGCTGCGCCTCAAGCGCCTGGGCGACGGTCGGGCCTACCTCGACGTGGCGGGCGCGGTGCCGACGTTCTCGGGCACCCGCTCGGCGGAGTACCCGGGGCAGCAGCTGGTGCGCTGGAAGATGGCGGGCCATATCGCGGCCGGCCAGACGCTCACGCGCCTCGCGTTCACGCTCGCGAAGCCCGGCGAGGTGGACGTGCGGGTCGCCGACGGCGAGATCCGCCTGACGCTGCCTGGCCACACCGGCATCCGCTCGGCGCCGCTGGCGCCCGCCGAGCCCGCGCCGGCGGGCGGGATGAGCGAGGAAGAGGCCGTGGACGCGGACATCCAATAGGCCGCGCCGGGCGGGGGCGGGGGGTCAGGCGGCCGGCAGGGCGATCCGGAACTCGCTGCCCTTCCCCGGCTCGCTCGACACGCCGACTCGCCCGCCGTGCGCCTCGACGATCGCCCGCACCAGGCTCAGGCCGATCCCCGTGCCGCCGGTGCGGCGCGTCGAGCCCGAGTCCACCTGGTAGAACTTGTCGAACACGTGCGGCTGGTGCGACTTCGGGATGCCGATCCCGCTGTCTCGCACGGCGATCACGCACGACGCGCCGTGCCGCTCGACCCGCACGCCGACCCGGCCGCCGCGCGGCGTGAACTTCAACGCGTTGTCGATCAGGTGCATGACCGCCCGGCCGAGGCGCCGGGCGTCGCCATGGACCCGCACGGGCGGCTCCACGACCGCCACGTCGAGCGTGATGCCGAGGTCCGACGCGACCTGGCGGGCCTGGGCGACCGCCGCCTGCACGAGCCCGCAGACCTCGACCTCCGTCGCCTGGACCACCAGCGCGCCCGACTCGAGCTGGGCGAAATCCAGCAAATCGTCGATGAGGTGGTGCAGCCGCTCCGTCGCCCGCATGATCTCGCAGGCGAACGCCTGCTGCTGCGGCCCGAGCTCGCCCACCACGCCCTCGGCGAGCAGCTCGGCGTAGCCCAGGATCGCCGAGAGCGGCGTGCGCAGCTCGTGCGACGCGGCACCCAGGAAGTCGGTCTTGAGCTTTTCCAGGTGGCGCACGCGGGCCAGCTGCTCGTCGACGAGCCGTTCGCGCTCGGCGCGCGCCGTCACGTCCGTCGCGACCACCACCATGCCGGTCGGCGCGTCCTCGCTGTCCTGGAGCGGCACGCAGGCGATGTCCCAGTAAGTCTCGGCGCCTACCACCCAGGGCACCACGGCGCTCTCGCGCCGGTAGGTCTCGCCGCGGTGCGCGACCAGCTCGAAGACCTGCGCGATCAGCGCCTGCCACGCCGCTGGGAAGACCTCGCTCAGGGTTCGGTCGACGAGCGTGGCGACCTCGCGGCTCACCATCCGGGCGAAGGCCGCGTTGGCGCGCCGAACCACGCCGTCGCGATCGATGAAGGCGATGCCCGCCGGCGCCGCCTCGACGATTCGCGAGAGCAGCAGCTCCTGGCGCTCGTAGCGGCGATCACCGACCCTCAGCGAACGCTCGAGGCGCAGGCGGTCGCGCGCGTCGAGGCCCAGCAACAGCACGCCGTGCGGCGCGCCGTCGCGCTCCGCGCCGATCGGCACGACCAGCACGTCCTCGTCGCCGGGCTCGTGGCCCTCGGAGGGCAGCAGGGTCGAGGCGAAGACGCGCCAGGGCTGGCGGTTCTCGAAGACGCGCCGGGCGAGCTGGGCGAGGCTGTCGTCCGGTGGCGGGTGGAGGTCCGCGGCCGCCTTGCCGAGCAGGTCCTGGGGCTCCACCTGGTAGCGCGCCGCGAAGGCCCGGTTGGTGAGGCTCACGCGCAGGCCGGCATCCAGGCACGCTGCAGGGCCGGGCAAGCAGTCCAACAGCTCCGCGACCGTCCAGCTTTCGGCCGCCTGGCGGATGATCTCCACATGCGTGGTCTTGCGCTTGCCGGGCTGAGCCATGATATCACGACCCCCTCATCGTCCTGACTCCGCATCACCTTGCCCATTACAGTCGCGCTGCCCTGTGCGGAGGAGGAAACACCCCACAGGGATTCTCGTGAGGGTTGGACCAAATCCGCCCGGCGAGACCCGTGTGACGCTCGCACGCTTGAATCTTCAGACCTTCTTCAGGCCGGCGCTGGTAGCCTCGGATCGCGCGTCCAGATGCGTCGATTTCCCTCCCCTCACCAAGGTCAGGCCCCATGCGCCCACTCAGGTTGATCCTCACCACCGCCGGCCTCCTGCTCGGCGCCGCGGCGCCCGCCTGGGCCCAGGCACCGTACAGCATCAACGGCAGCGACACGGTGTTCGTCCTCTTCTCGGCGGCGCTCGTGCTGCTGATGACGCCCGGCCTCGCGTTCTTCTACGCGGGCATGGTGAAGGGCAAGAACGTGCTCAACACGATCATGTTGAGCTTCGCGACGATGGCGATCGTGAGCATCCAGTGGATCGCGCTCGGCTACAGCCTGAGCTTCGCGCCGGGCTGGTCGCTCGCGCCCGGCTGGTTCGGCACGCTGCCCTGGCTCGGCCTGACCGGCGTCGGCCTCGAGCCCAACCCCGCCTACTCGGCCACGATCCCGCACATGGCCTTCATGATCTTTCAGATGATGTTCGCGATCATCACGCCGGCCCTCATCTCGGGCTCGATCGTGGAGCGCGTGAAGTTCACGAGCTTCGTGGTCTTCGTGCTGCTCTGGAGCACCTTCGTCTACGACACGGTCGCCCACTGGGTCTGGGCCACGGACGGCTGGCTGCGCGCCCTGGGCGCGCTGGACTTCGCGGGCGGCACGGTCGTGCACGTGACGGCCGGCGTGTCGGGCCTGGTCGCGGCGATGGTGCTCGGCGCGCGGCGCGACCACGGCGCAGGCGCCCACCAGCCCCACAACATCCCCTTCGTGGTGCTGGGCGCCTCGCTGCTCTGGTTCGGCTGGTTCGGCTTCAACGCCGGCTCGTCGCTCTCGATCAACGGCATCGCCACGCTGGCCTTCGTCACGACGCACGCCGCCGCCTCGGCCGGGACCCTGACCTGGATGGTGATCGAGTGGTGGAAGACGCGCAACGTGACGGTCATCGGCGCGGTCTCGGGCACCATCTCGGGCCTGGTCGCGATCACCCCGGCCGCGGGCTTCGTCTCGCCGCTCGCAGCCCTCGCCATCGGCGCGATTTCGGCGGCGGCGTGCTACACGGCCTGCCACTGGAAGAACCGCTCGTCGATCGACGACTCGCTGGACGCCTTCACGCTGCACGGCGCGGGCGGCATCATCGGTGCGCTGCTCACGGGCGTGTTCGCGAGCAAGTCGCTCAACCCGGCAGGCGCCGACGGGCTGCTGTACGGCAACCCCGGGCTGGTCGTGACGCAGCTCGTGGCGGTCGGTGCGGTGGCGATCTTCTCGGCGGTGGGCACGTTTGCGATCCTCAAGCTGATCTCGCTGGTGAAGGCCCTGCGCGTGCACGACGACGTCGAGGCCGAAGGCCTGGATCTGCACCAGCACCGCTCGGTCGGCTACGCCTTCACGGGACCGCTGCGCAACGAGTAACATGGCGGCGTGCCTGGAATATCCGTCGTCCTGCCCGCCTGGAACGCCGAGGCGACCCTCGGCGAGGCGATCGCGAGCATCCTCGCCCAGACCGAGCCCGACTTCGAGCTGATCGTCCTCGACGACGGCTCGACCGACGCGACGGCAGCGATCGCCGCCGCCGCCGCCGCCCGCGACCCGCGCGTGCGGCCGGTCTGGCTCCCGCACGGCGGCATCGTGGCCGCCCTGAACCATGGCCTCGCGCTCGCACGCGGGGCCTACGTCGCGCGCATGGACGCGGACGACCTCTCGGCCCCCGGCCGCCTCGCGGCCCAGCGCCAGGCGCTCGACGCCGACCCCGCGCTCGGGCTGGTGGCGTGCCTGGTCGCGCATGAAGGCCTCGCGGGCGACACGCGCGGCTACGCACACCACGTGGCCTGGCTGAACGGCCTCGTGGCGCCCGCGGCCATCCAGCTCAACCGCTTCGTGGAGTCGCCCTTCGCGCATCCCTCGGTCATGTTCCGGCGCACGCTCGTGGAGCGTCTCGGCGGCTACCGCGATGGCCCCTTCCCCGAAGACTACGAGCTCTGGCTGCGCTGGCTCGACGCGGGCGTGGCGATGGCGAAGGTGCCGGAGGTGCTGCTCGTCTGGCGCGACCGGCCCGACCGGCTCTCCCGCACGCATACGCGCTACGACGTCGAGGCCTTCTATCGCGTGAAGGCCTGCTACCTGGCGCGCTGGCTGCGGTCCAGGGGCCATGAGCAGATCGTGGTCTGGGGCGCAGGCAAGTCTTCCAGGCAGCGCGCCGCCTCGCTGGTGGCCGAGGGCATCGCGATCCGGGCGTTCATCGACATCGACCCGAAGCGAGGCGGCAGCCACAGCCGCGGCACGCCGATCCGGTATTACGAGGACCTGGGGCCGCCCGGCGACGAGTTCGTGGTGTCGTACGTGGGCAGGCGGGGCGCGGGGGACTTCATCCGGGGGGTCCTGGTCGCGCGGGGGTGGGTCGAGGGCGAGCACTTCTTGCTCGCGGCTTGACTAGGCCGGGGCCCTGATTGAACCCAGTGAACCCTTTCGCTCCCTGGGTGGGCTCGTGGGGGGGCTGGAAAGGAGGGGAGCTCCCGCGCAGCGGGTGAGGGGAGGTCTCTCAGTGTGCCCCGGGCCCCCTCACCCTGCTCGGCGCGGCCCGTGCGAGCACGTGCGTCAGCACCTCCTCCGGGTCCGCGGCGCCGATCACCACCAGGTCGCCGGCCTCGGCGAGCGCCAGCGCCCGGTCGATCGCCTCGTAGGTGTCCGGCACCGCCCAGGCGAGCAGGTCGCGCCGGCCCAGCGCCTGCACGCCTTCGAGCAGCAGCTCGGCCGCCTCGCCGCGCGCGCGGCCACGCAGGTCGTAGCAGCGATCGCGCGTGATCACGACGTCGAAGGCCGCGCCCACGATCCGGCCGATCTCGCGCAGCTTCTCGTCGTACCGATCGCCCGGCGCCGCGATCACGCCGATCAGCCGCCGGTGCTCCATCGCGCGCGCGGTCGCGACGAGCGCCTCGTACGAGGCCGGGTTGTGGGCGTAGTCCACCAGCGCATGGAAGTCGCGGATGGCGATCAGGTTGAGGCGGCCGGGGTTCTGCTCGGCGTCCGTGCGGAACGTCTCGAGCGCCTGGGCGATCTGGGCGGGCTCGCGGCCGAGCGCCCACAGGGCGCCCGCCGCCGCCAGCGCGTTCGCCACGTTGTGGCGCGCCCGGCCGCCGAGCGCGACGGGCAGGTGCGCGACCTCCATCAGCGGCTCATGGTGGTGGCCGACCGCGAGCATCAACATGTCGCAGCCCGGCCGCTTGCGGCAGTAAACGGCCCGTCCGCCGGCCGCGAGGTGGCCGGCGAGCGAGGCCGGCGCGCCGTCGACCGCGAAGATCACCAGCTCGCAGCCGTCCCGCCGGCGGTCGGCCATCGCCATCACGCGCGGGTCCTCGGCGTTGAGCACCACCGCCCTGGTGGCGGCGGCCACGAGCAACCCTTTCACATGGGCCAGATCCTCCAGCGTCTCGGCGCCATGCTGGCCGAGGTGGTCGTCGGCGATGTTGGTCACGACGGCCACGTCGCAGCGATCGAAGGCGAGGCCGCGCTTGAAGATGCCGCCGCGCGCCGTCTCGAGCACGGCGACCTCGACCGATGGGTCGCTGAGCACCGCGCGCGCGGACCAGTAGCCCGTGCAGTCGCCCGGCTGGGCGAGCTGGCCGCCCACGTACACGCCCGCGGTGGTCGTCATGCCCGTGCGCACGCCCGTGGCGCGCAGTACATGGTCGATCAGGCGGGTCGTGGTGGTCTTGCCGTTGGTGCCGGTGATCGCGACGATCGGGATGCGGCTCGGCCGGCCGGCCGGGAAGAGCGTGTCGAGGATCGCCACGCCGACGTCATGCGGCTGGCCGACGCTCGGGTGCTGGTGCATGCGGATGCCCGGCGCCGCGTTCACCTCGATCAGCGCGCCATGTTGCGCCTCGAGCGGGCGGCCGATGTCCGCGCACACCACGTCGATGCCGGCGACGTCGAGCCCGATCGCGCGGGCCGCGCGCACGCACGCGGCGGCGACGCGCGGGTGGAGCTGGTCGGTGACGTCCTCGGCCGAGCCGCCGGTGGACAGGTTGGCGTTCTCGCGCAGCGCCACGAAGTGCCCGGCCGCGGGCACGCTGTCGAGGCGCTGCCCCTGGCGCGCGAGCGTCTGTTCGGCCGCCTCGTCGAGGCGGATGCGCGTGAGCGACTTCTCATGGCCCTCGCCGCGCTCCGGGTCCTCGTTCGCGAGCGCGACCAGCTCGCGCACGGTGCGCCGGCCGTCGCCGATCACGTGGGCGGGCACGCGGTGGGCGGCCGCGATGACGCGATCGCCCACCACGAGCACGCGGTAGTCCCGGCCCTCGATGTGGCGCTCCACGATCACGCGCCGCCGGAACCCGCTCGCGAGCCTGAACGCATCGCGCACCTGCTCGGCACCCACCAAGTTCGTGCTCACGCCCTTGCCCTGGTTGCCGTCGAGCGGCTTCACGACCACGGCGCCGCCCAGCCGCGCGGCCGCGCGCACCGCCGCGTCCTCGCTCCGCACCACCATGCCGCGCGGCACGGGCAGGCCGGCCTCCTCGAGCAGCATCTTGGTGAGCTCCTTGTCGGAGGCGATCTCGACCGCGATGTGGCTGGTCGCGCCCGTGACGGTGGCCTGGATGCGCCGCTGGTGCTGGCCCCAGCCGAGCTGGAACAGGCTGCCCGGCTCGACGACGCGCATGATCGGGATGTCACGCCGCCGGGCCGCGTCGAGGATCGCCCGCGTGCTCGGGCCGACCGCGCAGCGCGCGGCCTCGTCCTGCAGGTCGGCGATCGCCGCCTCCACGTCCACTGGCTCGTCCCGCAACGCGGCCGACGTGAGCGCGAGCGCGTATTCGAGCGCGGCGGCCGCCACGCGCTCGTGCTCGTAGCCGCTCACCACCTCCCAACGCTGGGGGCGGCCCGCCACCGGGCGGCATGGCCCGGCCGCCACCTCGACGCCCGCGGCGCGCTGCAGGCCGATGAGCAGGAGCTGGATCAGGGCTGCGCCCACCGGCGTCTCGACGTCGACGGCGATGCCCGGGGCGATCGCCGCCAGCGTGCGCATCGCCGCCGTGGCTTCGGCCCAGGGCCGCCGCTCGGGGCCGTCGAGGTCGATCACCACGAGGTACGCGGGGCGATCGCCATAGATGTTCGGGCCGCGCAGCACGCGCGTTTCGTGGACCTCCATCACCGCTCTCCCCTTGCCCAGCGAACCACCGGCCGCGAGCGCCCCCCAGTTCGTCGGTCCCGGCCTGGCTTCCCGACCTCACCCATCGTATAGGTGGACGCGAGGCGATGCACGGTGCAAGCAGGCCCGCGCGCGACGAGAGACGAGCGTGAGCGGGCGCAACGACGAGGAAAGCCTGAGAGAATCACCGTCATCGACACCAGAACGACGATTCGTCCTAGGATCATGAGTCACATGTCGCTCGAACGCGTTCGCGCCTCGCGTTACGATGCACCCATCAGGGGTCGGTCCGCTCGAAGGAGGGCGACATGGCGAACGGCAAACGTGGCTTCGCGTCGATGGATCGCGAAAAGCAACGCGAGATCGCGGCCAAGGGCGGCCGCGCCGCCCACAAGCTGGGGGTCGCCCACGAGTTCACCGCGCTCGAAGCCCGCACCGCCGGCCGCAAAGGCGGCGAGACCGTCGCGCGGGACCGCGACCACATGTCGGCGATCGGCAAGCGGGGCGCCGAGGCCCGCAACGAAAACCGCTGACCCGCTCTAAACGCTCACTTCCCCTTCACGGCGTCGTAGAGCGGCTGCAGGCCAGGCAGCGAGATCGGGAAGTTCTCGGTCTTGAACTTCACGTCCGCCCGGCCCTCGACGAAGCTGATCGTCGCGAACTCGGTGGCGTCGGTCTCGCCGCAGCGCAGCGAGACCGACGGAATGCCGGCCACGGTCTTCACGGCGCCGAAGTACTTGAGCGGCCCGTTCGTCACCTCGAACAGGTAATCACCGCCGAGGTCGGCCTTCCCGTCGAGCCCCACGCCCAGGTCGAACTTCTTGATCGCGAGGCGGAAGCCCGCGGCCTGGTTCTCCATCAACGTGTCTTCGAGGCTCAGCGCCAGCTTGCGCTCGCCGAGCTGCTTGAGCAGGCCGCTCACGGTGCTCCTCGTCGTGCCGACGTTGAGCTTGAGGCCGTAGCCCTTGAGGTTCGTGCTCACGAGCGAGCCGACGTCGAAGCGCAGCGCCTCGTCACGCAGGCCGAGGCGGCCCGAGCTGCTCAGGCCGGCGGCCTCGACGAGCGGGAAGAGCGGGCCTTTCGGCAGCGAAGGATCGATCAGCGCCCGCACGTCCGGCAGGTAGCTCGCGAGGCTCGCGAGGTCGGCCTCGACCGGCGTCCCCGCGGCCTTGCCGGCCACGCCGTCGCCGTAGAAGAAGCGCAGCCTGAACGCGCGGTCGGCGGCGGCCTCGCGCTGGTAGGTGCCGGTGCCCTTCCACTGGTAGGGCCCCAGCGCCTCGAGCGCACGCTGGTCCACCGAAAGGCCGCTTTGTAGCCCATTCGCGAGCGAGCGGGCCTGCTGGCTCACCTCGGTCGCCACGATGCGCATCGCGTCGACGAAGAGGGCCGGGCCTTCGCCGAGCTTCGCGAGGTCCTGCGTGCGGGTCTCCGCGCCGCAGAAGCCCACGAGGGGCAGCACCGCGGCCAGCTCCGCGCAGCCGCCGCTGGCCGCGCCGCCCGCCAGGACGGCCATCGCGCCGAGCGCGCCGAGTCGAGCCTTGAGCATCATCGTTCACCTCCGGGTCAGCAGATTACCATGTGCCAGACGTCACGCCCCGGGCGTGGGTTCCGCCGCTGCTCACGGCTTCACATGCGTGATATGATGGCGCCCGCTCGCACGTTCCGCCTCGGAGGAGCCGCCATGCTCGCCCGCCTCGCCCGCACCGCCCCGCTCGCCCTGGCGTTCATGCTCTCGGCGTGCTCATCGCCGAAGTTCTATGACATCGGCGTGCCGACCGGCGCCCGTTTCCCCGCGCCTTCGGCGGCGCCCGGCGGCCTGGCCGGGCTGGTCGGCAGCTCCAACGTGGTCAGCCAGGAAGAGGCCGAGCTGCGCGATTTGCAGAAGCGGCCCACGGCGATCGCCTTCCCCGCCCGCGTCGGCGTGCTCTTCTACGAGTACCAGGACCCGCTCAAGAAGGAAGACCACCAGGTCGTGCTCGACCAACTGGGCGCCGACATGGTCGCTGGCGGGCTCGTGACGAACGTCGCGCAGCTCCCGAGCAACCTCGCGCGCCAGGGCGACTCGCTCGAGGCGCTGCGCAAGCTGGCGGCGCGCTTCCAGGTCGACGTGCTGCTGCTCGTCTCCGGCGGCCAGAGCTTCGACCGCGCAGACAGCCAGCCCGCCACCGGCATCTTCAACTTCGGCTCCCAGACGGCCTTCGAGGCCCGCTCGACGCTCACCGGCCTCGCGGTCGGTGTCTACTCCGGCACCTTCCTCACGCCCTACGAGGTCGTGGGCAAAGCAGGCCCCGAGACGCTCGACCCGAACGCCGGCTCGTTCGGGGCCGATCAGTACCGCCTGCGCAAGGCGGCCCATGAGATCGCGCTCAAGCGCCTGAAGGACGATTTCGTGGCCGGCCTGGGCCGCACGAAGGCCGCCCAGGACGCCGCGCCGCTCGCGTCGCCCGTGCCCTCGGCCGGCGCGACGCCGACCCCGGATACCGCCGCGTCGCCGAGCCCGGGCGGGTTCACCTCGCCGGGCGGCAGCCCGACGCCGAGCCCGTCGCCGACCACCGTCACCACGGTTCTCTAGGCCCCACGAGGAGCAAGCCCCAATGCCCATCCGTCGCATCGCCCCCCTCGCAGCCTGCCTGGTCCTCGCCACCCAGGCGCCGGCCCTGGCCGCCACCGCGCCCGTGGCGGATTTCCGCGCGGGCCAGACGCTCGGCATCGGCCTGGCCGGCGTCTCGTGGGACTACGGCTTCAACCGGCTCGGCATCGGCGCCCAGATCGGCAACCCGGCGGCCTGGGGCGGCAACATGAACGGGCGCATCAAGGCCGGCACCCGCGCCACCTGGCGCTTCCTCGACGCGCAGGACATCAAGGTGGCCTCGCTCGTCGGCGTCGAGTTCGACCCCGGCGTGCCGGGCGGCCGCTCGTTCGTCGTGCCCGACGTCGGGCTGGGCGTGGCCTACACCTTCAAGTGGAACGACGTGCCGATCACGGCGCGCTTCAACGTGTCGCTGACCGTGGACCAGGGCCAGCAGCAGGGCAACATGCCGATGCCCATGTCGCCCTACTCGCCCGACGGCAACTACCTCGACACCACGCCGCGCGGCAACGTCTTCCAGCGCCTGATCCTCGGCCCCAACACGATGCTGGGCGTCGGCCTGACGGCGATGGACCGCTACGAGCTGACGCTCGGCGGCGGCACGCTCGTCGGCCTGCGGATCCACTACTAGCGCCGCGCGGGGCCCGGTCTTGTACGCGATCGGCGCAGCGAGCCGCGATATCACCGCCGTCGTGCCGGGCGTCGGCATGATGGGCTGGGCGAACTGGGAGAACGTCGTCGAAGGCGTCGCCCAGCCGCTCCACGCCCGCGCGTTCGTGTTCGTCGATCAGGAGAACGGCCGCCGGCTGGCCTTCGTCTGCGCCGAAATCTGCTTCGTCACGCAGGCCGTCAAAGACGGCGTGATGGCGCGGCTCACGGGCTGGGACGCGAGCGAGGTGTTGCTCTGCGCCACCCACACCCACAGCGGGCCGGGCGGTTACTCGCACCACGTGCTCTACAACATGACCATCCCGGGCTTCGTGCCCGAGGTCTTCGAGGCGATCGTCACGGGCATCGCGGCCGCGATCCTGGACGCCGCCGAGCGGGCCGTGCCGGGGCGCGTGCGGCCCGCGGCGGGGTCGTTCGACCCTGACGTGCCGGTGGCCTTCAACCGCTCGCTGCAGGCCCACAACACCAACCGCGACCTGCCGCGCCGCTTCGGCCCCGACGAGGCCCACCTGGCGGTCGACCGCGAGATGTACCTGCTGCGGCTCGAAGACGAGGTCGGCAACCCGATCGGGGCGATCGACTGGTTCGCCGTCCACCCGATCAACGTCCACAACGACAACCGGCTCATCACGCCCGACAACAAGGGCTTCGCCGCGACGGCGCTTGAGCGGGCCTTCGGCCACCGGTTCGTGGCCGCCTTCGCGCAGGGCGCGGCGGCCGACGTGTCGCCCAACTACCAGCTCTTCCCGCCGCGGCCGATGATGCGCGGCCGCCACGCCGACGATTTCGAGAGCGCGCGCTACAACGGCGAGGCCCAGGCCGAGCTCGCCATCACGCTCTTCACCGCGGCGGGCCAGAACCCGGCGTTGACGGGCGAGATCGATCTCGCGAGCGGCTACTTCGACTTCGTCGACGCCGAGGTGCCGCCGCGCTGGGCCGACGGCTACGTGGGCGTCCGCACGGGCGCCGCGGCGATCGGCGCGCGCATGCTCGGCGGCACGGTCGAGGGGCCGGGCATCACGAGCGTCGAGGTCGACCTCGCGCGCGTGATGGCGGGCGCCGCGCGGCTGCGGGCGCACGTCGAGGCCTTCGCGACGGGTGCCGAGGCCTACCGCAAGCTGGCGGCGCGCTACCGCGCCCAGGGCAACAAGGACGTCTTCATCGAGCCGACCGACCTGAAAATCCTCGGCATCGCCGCGATCGACCGCCTGCCGTTCCCGGAAGGCCGCGACCCGGCCGTGGGCTACCTCAAGTACCTCCACCAGCAGGGCGTGCTCGGCAAGCGGCCCTGGACGCCGCACATCCTGCCGCTGCAGCTCGCGGTGGTGGGCCCCTTGGCGATCGCCGCCGTGCCCGCCGAGTTCACCACCCAGGCCGGCCGCCGGCTGCGCGCCACGATCGCCGAGGTGCTCGCCGAGCGCGGCGTCACGCGCGTCCAGCTCACGGGCTACGCGAACGCCTATGCAGGCTACGTGACCACGCCCGAGGAGTACGACCGCCAGGACTACGAGGGCGCGAGCACGCACTTCGGCCGCTGGACGCTGGGCGCCTACCAGACCTTCTTCGAGCAGCTCGCGCACGAGCTGTTGATGGCGCCCGCCGAGCGCCCGCGGCGCACGCTCGCGCCCGAGCGGCTCAGCCCCGCGGAGATCGAGGCGATCGGCCACGCCGCGGCGGTGGCCTGGCGGAGGTCGCGCTTTGGCACATGAACGCTACAGGCGCTACAAGGCCGCCTTCGCGGGCCGCCCGATGCCCTTCGCCTTCGTGGACCTCCAGGCCTTCGACGCGAACGCCGCGCGCACGGCCACGCGGGCGGGTGGCAAGCCCGTGCGCATCGCCACCAAGTCCCTCCGCGCGGCGAAGCTGATCCGCCGCGCGCTCGACGCGAGCCCGGCCTTCCGCGGCCTGATGGCCTACCACCCGCTCGAGGCCGTCTGGCTCGCCGGCCAGGGCTTCGACGACATCCTGATCGGCTACCCGATCTGGCACGAGCAGCACGTGGCGGCCGTGTGCGGCGCCGTGCGCGACGGCGCGACGATCACCGCGATGGTGGACCTGCCGGAGCACGTGGAGCGGTTGGCGTTGATCGCCACCCGCCTGGGCGCCGTGCTGCCGGTTTGCCTCGACGTGGACATGTCGAGCCGCTTCCCGGGCCTGCACTTCGGCGTGCGCCGCTCGTCGGTGACGACCCCGGTCCAGGCGCTGGCGCTCTACCGGCTGATCCAGGCCTACCCGAGCCTGCGGCTCGAGGGCGTGATGGGCTACGAGGCGCAAATCGCCGGCGTCCCCGACGCCGTGCCGGGCCAGGGGCCACGCAACGCGGCGGTCCGCGCGCTCAAGGCGGCTTCGGCGGGCGAGGTCGCGAAGCGCCGCGGCGAGGTGGTGCACGCCCTGCGCGGCGCCGGCGCCCAGCTGCGCTTCGTGAACGGCGGCGGCACCGGCAGCTTCGAGTCCACCGGCCGCGAGGACGTGGTCACCGAGCTCGCGGCCGGCTCCGCCTTCTACGCGCCGGCGCTCTTCGACGGCTACAAGGCCTTCTCTTACCAGCCCGCGGCGGGCTTCGCGATCGAGGTGACGCGCCGCCCGGAGCCGGGCGTGGTGACCTGCGCGGGCGGCGGCTACGTGGCCTCGGGCGAGGCCGGGCCGGGTAAGCTGCCGGCGGTGTGGCTGCCGCGCGGCGCCTCGCTGATCCCGCTCGAGGGCGCGGGCGAGGTGCAGACCCCTGTGCGCCTCGCGGGCGGCGAGTCGCTCACGCTGGGCGACCCCGTGTTCATGCGCCATGCGAAGGCGGGGGAGCTGTGCGAGCGGTTCCAGACCCTGCTGCTGGTGGACGGCGAGCAGGTGGTCGAGGAAGTGAAGACCTACCGGGGCGAGGGCCTCTGCTTCTGGTAACCGCCGCCCCGGCGTCGGGTACTCAGGCGACGCGCTTGATGCTGTTCAGCGCGCGCACCATGTCCGTCAGCATCTCGTTCAGAATCCGGCGCTTCTCCTCGTCCGTGCGGGCGAGGTCCCACTCGCGGTAGAGCCGATCGTAGCGATCGAGCGAGTGAGCGGCGAGGTCGTAGGCCTCGCGATCGGCGCGGTCATGCCCCTGCTGGGAGGTGACCTGCACGATGTCGTCGAGCGTGCTGTGCAGCTCCACGAGCATGTCCTGCTCGATGCGATCCTTCTCCGCGTCGGTGCGCGCGCGCTCCCACTGGCGCAGCATGTCGGCGTAGCGATAGAGGGCGCGCTCCGCAGAGCGGACCGACTGGCGGGCCGCCATGCCCTGCTTGGGCTTGGCCTGGTCGCCGGTGGTCGGCGGCGCGGGCCGATCCAGCTTCGCTGGTTCCCTGCGGTCATCGGCCTTGGCCGCATCGCCACGGGCGGCGAGCGTGGCGGCCGCGCGGGGCTGCGGGGAAAGGGTCCCCGTGGTGCCACAGCCGGCGAGGACGATCGCGGCGGCGAGCGCGGCGAGGGAGGTACGGAAGGTCATAGCGAGACTCCTGTGGAGGTTGGCGTGGCGGTCGGCGGCGCGGGATCAGTAACGCGTGACGCGGCGGGCTTCTTCGGCTTCGAGCCGGCGACCGATTTCGTCGCGCTCCGAGCCCGACATCGAGGAGCCGCTGTACAGCGCTTCCAGGGCGGCGCGGCGGGCCGCGTACGAGGGGAAGTCGCCGAAGACGATGCTGTCGACTTCCTTGCGGATCAGCTGGCGCTCGACCTCACCGCGCTCGGCCTGGGACATGCCCGAGCCGTCGTAGAGGGCGGCGAGCTCGGCGCGGGCGCTGGTGAAAGGGGCGTGTTTGGCGAGCAGGTCCGCGATCGCGCCCTGCAGCAGCTTCTTCTCGACCTCGCCGCGCTCGGCCTGGGTCATCGGCGAGCCGTCGTAGATGCGCGTGAGCGCGGCCTTGCGGGCGGCGAAAGGGGCGCCGGCAGTCTGGGTGATCAGCTCTTCGGCGGCCTGGCCGACCTGCCGACGGGCGGCGGCCTCGTAGTCGGCGCGCGACATCGAGGTGGTGTCGTAGACGCGCTTGAGCTCGGCGTGGGCGTTCAAGAAGCGGTCGGCGACCTCGGCCGGCGTGCGCGAGTAGGCGGGCGGCGGCGCTGGGCGATCGCCGTCCGGGCGTGGCGGCCGCGGGCGATCGACGTCCGGGCGGGGCGGGGTGGGGCGATCGCCGTCGGGCCGCGGCGGGGTGGGCCGCGAGAAGCGCGCCTTGGCCTCGTCGGTGGTGAGCAGCTCCTTGCCGTTGATCGCGAGGCCGCCGCGGCCGAGGCCGTCGGCCAGCTCGTCCGCGGAGACGCGGTTGTCGCGGTTCGCGTCGAGCCGCTGGCGCGCGTCGGCCGAGATGGCGAGGTCCTCGCGCGAGACCCAGGGGTCGTTGCCTGCGAGCTTGCGGGCGATCGCGCCGGCCGCGTCGCGCGCCAGCTGGAAGCCGTAGAGCATCGCCTCACCGGCGTTGAGCGCCCGGGCGGTCTCGGCGGTGCCGCTCACGCCGTTCTGGTTGCCGACGCGGCCGAGGACGCGGGCCTCGTTCTCCTCGATCACGTTGTTGTCGTCGCGGTCGGCCTTGCGGGTGAGGAAGGCCATGACGTCGCTGCCGATGATCGGCTCCGGATCCGGCTGCGGCGGCGGCGGCCGGTGACCGCCCGGCGGCGGCGGCGCGGGACGGCGGCCGCTGGGCGGCGGAGGAGCGGGGCGCTGGCCGGGGGTGGGCGGGATCGGGGTCGGGCACATGGCGGCAGGCTCCTTCAGCGTCTCGTATCGCGGTTCTCAGCCCGCGCCTCGCATCTTTGTCGTGAGGTCTCTATCGGGGGGAGCCACGAAAATGGGGTAAAGGGGTAGCAAAGGACAGGTAAAGGAACGGTTATGAAATCGGGGAGCGGGCCATCACCGGCGCTTGACTTGCTTCGCCCGGCCATTCAAAGTGTCACCAGCGCCCGCCACCTCGCTCGGAGGCCCCATGACCACCTGGACCAACTGGGCCGGCAACGTCACCTGCCACCCCACCCGCATCGCCTGCGCCAGCGAGGCCGAGGTCGCGCGCGCCGTCCAAGACGCCGCAGCCGCCGGGCGCCGCGTGCGCGTGGTCGGCGCCGGCCACTCCTTCACGCCGCTGGTCGCCACCGACGACGTGATGCTCGACATCTCGGCGATGAGCGGCCTGATCGCGGCCGACGCCGATGCGCGCGAGGTCGAGGTCTGGGCCGGCACGCGGCTGCATGCGCTCGGCGAGCTGCTTGCGGGCCTCGGGCTGGCGCAGGAGAACCTGGGCGACATCGACGTCCAGACCGTCGCGGGTGCGCTCTCCACCGGCACCCACGGCACCGGCGCGACGCTCGGCGGGCTCGCGACCCAGGTGGTCGCGCTCACGCTGGTCACGGCCAGCGGCGAGACCCTGCGGCTCGACGAAGCGAGCGACCCCGTGGCCTTCGCCGCCGCGCGCGTCGGCCTCGGCGCGCTCGGCGTGATCACCCGCGCGCGGCTGCGCTGCGTGCCGGCCTTCCGGCTGCGGGCCACCAAGCGCAAGCTCTCGCTCGACGCGTGCCTCGCGGACCTCGATCGCCTGAACGCCTCGCACCGCCGCTTCGAGTTCTTCTGGCTGCCGCACGCCGACCAGGTGCAGGCCAAGACGCTCGATGAGACCGACGAGCCGATTGCCGGCCAGGGCTTCTTCAAGGCGTTCAACGACGTGGTGCTCGAGAACGGGGCGCTGGGCTTGCTCTGCGAGATCTCGCGGCTGGTGCCGGCCACCTCCCAGGCGGTCTGCCACGTGATGGCCGCGGCCATCGGCGACTCGCAGGAGGTCGAGGCCAGCCACCGCGTCTTCGCGACGCCGCGCTTCGTGCGCTTCCTGGAGATGGAGTACGCGCTGCCGGCCGAGGCCCTCGTGCCGGTGATCGGCGCCATGCGGGCGGCGATCGCCCGGGAGCGCTTCGCGGTGAGCTTCCCGATCGAGGTGCGCTTCGGGGCCGGCGACGACGCCCACCTGAGCCCGGCGCACGGCCGCGCCACGGCGTACGTGGCGGTGCATATGTACAGGGGCATGCCGCACGAGGCGTACTTCGCGTTGATGGAGGCGATCTTCCAGGATGCGGGCGGCCGGCCGCATTGGGGGAAGCTGCACACGCTGGACGCCGCGGGGCTCGCAGGAAGGTACCCGCGCTGGGCGGATTTCCAGGCGGTGCGGCGGCGGCTGGACCCGCAGGGGCGGTTCGGCAACGCACACCTGGACCGGGTGCTGGGGGGCGCTTAGAGCCACCACGGCGGCCCGCCGTGGGTAGAATGCGGCCATGACCGATCGCGCGGCGGAGGACGTCCTCCAGGCTTACCTCGCACGGGTCGCGGCGCTCAAGGCGGCGCGCGACCAGGCGCTCGACGCCGACGAGCTGCGGGCGATCGCGAGCGAGCTCGGCCTCACCGACGCGGACCTCGCGGCAATCGACGCCGCGGCCCAGGCCGCCCACCAGCGCGGGCGCGGCCACCTGGCGCATGGCCGCTGGGCGGACGCGATCGCCGAGCTCGCGACGGCCGCCGAACTCCGCCCGCAGGACCACGCCGTGGCCTGCGACCAGGCCGAGGCGCACCTGGGCCGCTGGCGCGCCGAAGGGCGGGCCGCGGATCGCGAGGCGGCGGGGCGGCACGCGCGGCGGGCGCTCGCGATCGATCCGGGCTGGCAGCGGGGCTTCGGGTTGCTGAACGAGCTGGACGCGCGGCCGCGGCAACGGCCCAGGCGGCCCGCGCGGCTGATCGCCTGGGCGATCGTGTTGCTGACGCTCGGGGTGGTCGCCGTCGTGTACCTGGGCGTCTCGTCGCCCCGCCAGGCCCCGGCCGCGCGGGAGCGGCCGCCGACCGCCCAGGCCGAAGCCGTGCCCGCCGAAATCGAGATCCCCTTCGAGCTCACCCCCGGCCCCCAGGCCGCCGGGCTGCGCGTCACGCCGCGCTTCTGCCGCCTGAACAACTACCCGGAACGCTCCTTCTGGAAGCTCGCCGCCGAGGTCCGCAACGACGGCCGCACCGAGATCGCCCGGCTGCTCGTGGAGGTGGCGCTGCTCGACGCGGGCGATCGCCCCCTCTCGCTTTACACCACCGAGGTGGCGGGCAGCCAGACCGCCACGCTGCGACCCGGCGACATGCAGCTGCTCGGCGGCATCCGCGAGACCACCCCGGCGCTGCGCAAGGTGCGCCTGACCGTGCGCTCGCGCGACGAGGTACAGGCGCCCGCGCGCTACGGCACGACCCCGGTCGCGCCGCTGGAATGGGCGATCGCGAAGCCCGCGCACCTGGACCTCGAGGTGCGCGAGCGCACGCTCACTGTGCAGAAGATGACCTTCTTGAAGGCCGACCCGATCGCGATCGGCCAGTTCGAGCTGCACAACAAGGGCGCGGCGATCCGCACGCTCAGGCTCGAGATGGCCCTGCTCGACGCGTCGAGCCGGCGCATCGGCGAATACGAGCGGCTGGTGGTGTCCGGCGAGGGCATGGAGCTCAGGCCGGGCGAGGTGCGGCTCGACAAGTGGTACGTGCGCGTCCCGAAGGGGTTCTCGCGTTATGCGCTGCGGGTGGTCGAAGTCCAGTAACGTGCCCCGGCCTCGGTGGAGCGGTCAGCGTTTCCCGACCAGCTTCGCCTGCACCGCGAGCGCGTTCGCCCGCCCCTCCCAGACCGCGGCCTCGATCGTCGCGGTCATCTGGCTGTCCGAGCCTGCGAAGCGGATCGCGCCAAAGGGCCGCACCACCTTGGGCCGCAGCTTCGTGAGCGCGCCGATCGTGGAAGTCACCATCGGGTGGCCCCAGCGGAACGTGCGCACCTCGACCACGCGGCCCGCGAGGCCTGGATACATCTGGTCGAGCTGGCGCACGACGCGGCGGCCGTGGTCTTTCATCCAGCCGTCGTCGAGCAGCCGCCAGCGGTCGCCGAAGCCGATCGGGCAATAGGCCGTGAGCACGCCATGCCGGCGCGTCCTGTCCGGGTTGGCCCAGTCGGCCACCACGAGGTCCACGAAGGGGCTGCCGTCGCCCACCCAGGTGTCGAAGGCCGGCCGCGGCACGGCGCCTTCGACCAGCACGTTCGCCACGACGTACGGCTCGTAGCGCACCTGGCCCATCGCGTCGGCCTGGTCCTTGGGCAAGCCTGCCACCACCCGGCGCGTGATGTGCTTGGCGCAGGTCATGATCACGGCCTTGGCCTCGACCGTGGTCACCTCGTCGCCGACGACGTAAGACACCAGCGCGCCGTCGCCCTTCGGCTCGACGCGGATCACGGTGGCGCCGGTCGTCACGCGCGAGGGCCCCACCGCCTTGTAGAGCGCCTCGCCGTAGACCGCGTTGCCGCCAGGCGCCGTGTAGCGCTCGCCGCCCTCGCCCGCGAGGAAGCACAGGCCCCAGTACGCGGAGATCTCGTCGGCCGGGCCGCCGAGGGCCGAGCGGCAATAGAGATCGACGAAGCGGTGGACCTCGGCGCCGTAGGCCTTGCGCACGTGGTGGCCGAAGGAGATACCGTCCCAGCGCAGCGCCGCGGACGAGGCGTCCTCGACCGGCAGCGGCGGCAGGTCCTTCATCTTCGCCATGTCGGCGACGAACGCCTTGAAGGCCTTGCGGGCCTTCGGCGCGAAGGGCAGCCGGTCGGCGCCGTCGCCCAGGAAGTCCGGCACCGCCCGGCCACCCGCCCAGTAAGCGTCGCCCGGATCGGCGATCTTCACGAGCGGGATGCGCAGCTCGTCGATCAGCGTGCCGACGTAGCCCGCGGTGTCCTCGACGTAGGCCGCGCCCTCGCCGTAGGTGACGTCGCGCCAGCTCGCCTTGCGCGCGTGGCCCCCCGGCCGGGCTTCCTTCTCGAGGATCAGGAGGTCGGCCGTGCGCAGCACGTAGGCCGCGGTGAGGCCGCTGATGCCCGCGCCCACGATCACCACGTCGACCTTCCGCGACGGCGCGGGAATGACGAAAGGGTGCCCGTCCCGGATCAGGTGGCCGACGCGGTTGTCCTCGCCGCCGACCACCACCTTCACGTCGGGCAGGCCGACGCGCGCGACCTTCGCGAGCGCGTCGTCGGTGCGCAGCACGCCGGCCGCGAAGGCGGCCGAGGCCAGGCCGAAGCCTTGCAGGAACTGGCGGCGGGAGGGCTCGGCGGGCTGCTTCATGGACACCTTCCTGGCAAGCGGGCGTGAGGTGCCGGCCTTGTACCCCGCGGGTATGAAGCCCGCACGATGTTCCCCGACCTTGAATCCAGCCTCGACGTCCTGCTGCCCGGCGCGACCCCGGTGGCGATGTTCGTGTCGTTCATGGCCGCGTTCGGGCTCAGCGCGCTGATGGCTTACGTCTACAAGGTCTCTTCGGCCGAGCAGTACGAGCCGGACATCGCCCAGTCGCAGATCCTGCTCGCCTGCATCATGGCGCTCGTGCTGATGGTGGTGGGCGACAGCATCAGCCGCGCCTTCGGCGCGGTGGGCATCTTGAGCGTCATCCGCTTCCGCTCGAACGTGAAGAACTCGGCCGAGGCCGCCACGCTGCTCTCGTCGGTAGCGGTGGGCATGGCCTGTGGCGTCGGCATGATCCGCCTGGCGGTGGCCGGCGCGCTGTTCCTGTGCCTCGTGCAGGTGCTGCTGCGCACGATCTTCGAGGCGGCGCCGGTGGTGGAGAAAGAGAAGAAGGGCAAGAAGGCCAAGGCCGAGGACGCGGCCTAGGTTTATTTCCGCGCCGCGGCGCGGAAAAGCGCTAGCGCGCCTCGATGCGCACCAGGGCCGACATGCCGGGCCGCACGGCGGGATCCGGCGCGTCGAGCGTGACGCGCACCGGCACGCGCTGGGGCACGCGCAGGCCGGTCACCGGCATCGCGTTGGACGGCGCGAGCGTCGCGCCATCGCCCGTGGCCGCTGAAACGAAGGCGACGCGGCCGGCGAAGCGTTTGCCAGGCAGCGCGTCGAAGCGCACGGTCGCCACGGCACCCTCGCGCACGCGCGGCGCCTGGACCTCGTCGACGTAGGCGGTGACCCACACGCGCGCGGGATCCACCACCGCGAGCATCGGCTGGCCGGCCACCACGGCCTCGCCGGGGTGGGCCTGGCGGCGCACCACCACGCCCGCGATCGGGGCTTTGACTTCGACCTGGCCGAGCCGCAGCCGGGCGATCGCGAGCAGCGCCTCGGCGCGCTTCGCCTGGGCGCGCAGGACGTCGACGTCGTCGAGGGTCGCGACCGCCTCGGCGCCGCCCGCGCGGGCGAGCCGCAGCGTCTCTTCCCCGCTCGCGGCGCGCGCCCGCGCGGCGTCCGCGTCGGCGCGGGCGGTGGCGATCGCCACGCGCGCGGTCTCGAGCTCCTGGGCCGAGACGAGCCCCTTGCGCTCGAGCCCCTGCAAGCGGCCGTATTCGCTGCGCACCCGGCCCACGGTCGCCTCGGCGCCGCGCACCGCGGCCCGCGTGGCGGCGAGCGCCGCGGCGGCCTGGGCCACGTTCGTCGCGAGCCTCCGGCCCTCGAGCACGTCGTTCGCGCGCGAGGCCGCGAGCGCCGCCTGCGCCGCGGCGAGGTCCGCCTCGGCCTGCAGCACCAGGGTGCGGGCGTCGCTGTCGTCGAGCCGCGCGAGGACGTCGCCCGCCTTCACGTGCGCGCCTTCCTCGACGCGCACCTCGGCGACCTGGCCAGGCGCGCGGGCGGCCGCGACGACGATCGGGCCGCCGGCCTGCGCGCTCATGGCGGTGACCGCGCCGCTCGCCTGGAAATCGAGGAAGAGGCCGAGCCCCATGCCGGTCGCGAGCACGATCGCGAGGGCGACCGGCGGCTTGCGCCGCGGCCGGGCAGGCGCCTGCGGCACCACGGCGTGCACATCGAGCGCCCCGCTGGGGGGAGCGGTGGGCGGCGCGGCGGCGGGAAGGGGCGTGGGAAGGGGGTCAGAGGTCATGGCGGTCGGCTGCCGCATTATACCCAGCTCGCACGGCCGCGGCGCGCCGAAGGCCGGAATCGGCGGTATCATGCCCGTATGTCCGACGCGCCCACCCCCGCCCGCCCCTGGACCCGCACCCTGCGCCGCTGGGCGGCGGCCGGCCTCGTGCTCGTGGCCTGGGACTATGCCGAGTGCAACCTGCCGAAGCTCGCCGAGCAACGCATCGCCGTGCGCGACCTGCCGGCCGGCACCACGCTCCGGCTCCTGCACCTCTCGGACATCCACGACAAGCTGCTGCCCGGCGGCAACGCGCGCTTCCTCGCGGACCTGGGCGCCCAGCGGCCGGACGCGATCGTGGTGACCGGCGATCTGATCGACCACACCACGAAGGACCTCGCGCGCGCGTTCGCCTGGGCCGAGGGCCTGAAAGTGGTGTCGCCGAAGGTCTTCTGGGTGCCGGGCAACCACGAGCACTGGTCCGGCCGGCTCGCGGAGCTCGCGGCCGGGCTCGCCGCGCGCGGCGTCACGGTGCTGGTCAACCGGCACGCGCCGCTCGTGCCCGGCGTCGAGGTGGTGGGCGTGGACGACGCCTACACCGGCGCCGACCGCCTCGACCTGGCAACCGCCGGCCTCGATCCGCGCGGCTGCGCGATCGCGATCACCCACGCGCCCGAGCTCGTCGACCGCCTCGGCGACGCGCCCGTGGACCTCGTGCTGGCCGGCCACACCCATGGCGGCCAGGTGCGCGTGCCGGGCGTCGGCGCGCTGGTCGCGCCCGGCCAGGGCTTCTGCCCGCGCTGGGACAAGGGCCTCTACGACCTGCCGGGCCGCCGCAAGCTCTACATCGACTCGGGGCTGGGCACGAGCATCGCGCCGCTGCGGTTCTTCAACCGGGCGCAGGCGAGCGTGTTGACGCTCGTGCCGGAATAGCGCTTCCGCCGCAAGCGGGTCAGTGGGCGCGCACGGGCGGGGTCCAGCTGCGGCCCTCGGCCCTCGTGATCTGCTGCACCACGCGCTGCGCCGAGCGCACGGCGCCGTCGGAGTGCGTGCCCTCGGTAAAGTCGCCCGCGAGGTACAGCCGGCCGAGCTGCGGCTGGCGGACCAGCTCCGAGAGGCCGTCCCAGCGCGAGCGGCCGACCGGCCACGAGGCGATCGCGCGCGGGTGGTAGCGCACGAAGGTCATCTGCTGGATGTGCTTCGAGAAGCCCGGCCACTGCTGGTCGAAGGCGGCCGTCAGCTGGCGCTTCACCTCGTCGAGCGAGCCCGTGCGCGCGTTGAAGGTCTCGGCGTGGTCGCCGGTGACGAGGATGTTGAGCAGCTGGTGGTCCTTGCTCTCGCTCTCGCCCTCGTAGATGACGCTCAGCGGGCCGGTGGTGAGGATCGGCAGGATGCTCGAGCCATCCACCTCCCAGAACTTCTTCGCGGCGTCGGCCACGATCACATGGGCCGTGAAGTAGGCGCCCCAGGACTGCGTATCGATCGCCTCGCGCACCTTGGTGGGCAAGGGCGGCGTGAACTGGATCTCGTAGAGGCGGTAGAGCGGCATCGTGGTGACGATGTGCTTGGCCTCGTAGTGGTGGAAGCGGTAGTCCGAGGGGTCCATCGCGAGCGCCTGGACGCCGTCCTTGCCGATCGTGACGTTGGTGACCTGGCGGTTGAGGTCGACTTTGTCGCGGCCGACGTGGTCGGCGATCGCCTCGCCGAGCTTCTGGTTGCCGCCCTGGATGTGCTGGTTGCCGGTGCCCTTGCCCGAGAAGATGTGCCACTCCTCGAGGCCGTCGAGCGCCGAGATGCGCTCCCAGCTGGTCGCGAACTCGGGCTCGGTGGCGCCCTGCACGAGCGCCTGGGCCTTCGGCGAGAGCCCTGACGACTGCTTGATCCAGTCGCTGAAGGCCACGTCCTTGAGCTTCAACAAGTCCGCGGGGAGCGGGCGTGTGGCCTTCACGCGCTTGTACATCGCGTCCATCCGGGCGTCCCACTTCGCGTAGGCGGTGCGCTCGGCGGGCGGCAGCAGCGCCTTGAGGAACTCTTCGTTGGTGTCCTGCGTGAAGGGAATGAACTTCTTCTGGTAGTAGAAGCTCGAGAACGAGGTGTCGCCCCGATCGGTGGGCACTTTCAGCGCATGCGCGATGTCGAGCGCCGGGTTGCCCTCCCAGAACTCCATCAGGCCCGCCTCCGCGGCCACGCCCTGCGGGTACTTCGCCGAGCGCATGCGCCCGCCGATGTGCGGCGTCATCTCGAGCACGCGGTAGCTGAGCCCGGCCTGCTTGGCGTAGTACGCCGTGCTCAGGCCGGCGAGGCCGGCGCCGATGATCAAGACGTCCGTGGAGGGCGCCGTGAGGGCAGCCGCACCGGGCCCTGCGCCGAGGCTGGCTGTGAGCAGGAACGCGACGATGGTGACGCGGGAGGCCGAGCGAAGCGGGATCATACACTCTCCACTTGGGGTGGGTGGGTGGGGCGGCAGGCGACCGCCAGGATACCGAAGGAGCGACCGCGAATCAAGCGGGCTGGTATGATGACGCGATGACCGCAGCCCTCCGTGCCGATGTGCTCAAGGCGTTCGCGATCGTCTGGGCCATCGTGAGCCTGGCGGCGATCGCCGTGCTGGCGCTGCCGTTCGTCGTGCGAGCGGACACGATCCAGGCGACCCTGCCGCCCTGCGAGTCGCGCGTGAAGCACGGCGTGCCGTGCCCGGCCTGCGGCCTCACCACGGGATTTCTGGCGCTGAGTGCGGGCGACGTGACGCGCGCCCGCGCGGCGAACCCGGCATCCCCGGTACTCTACGGGATGTTCGTTCTGAACGCGGTGGCGTTTCTGCTCGCCGGACCAGGACTCTTCAGGAGATTCCAATGCAAGTCGTAGCCCTCGTCTTCGGCATCCTCTCGCTGCTCGGCCTCGGCCTGGGCTTCCTGCCTTGCGTGGGCTGGTACAACTGGCTGAACATCCCCTTCGCGATCGTGGGCCTGATCATCAGCCTGCTCGCGAAGACGCCGGAGGGCGACAACAACATGGCGGTGGCCGGCATCATCTGCTGCAGCATCGCGATCGTGGCCGGCTCGATGCGCCTGATGCTCGGCGGCGGCATCCTCTGATCCGCCCGCCGCCCAGCGGCGGAGGAAGGCTCGCGACGCCGAAGGGAATCGTGACGGCGAAGGCGTTCAGAGCGTCAGCACCAACGCCCCATCGAGAATCCCGGCATCCGCGCCAGCCTTGATGCGCAGCCCGCCGCCAAGCCGGTGGTA
Source organism: Candidatus Sericytochromatia bacterium (assembly GCA_036675505.1). Taxonomy (GTDB): domain Bacteria; phylum Cyanobacteriota; class Sericytochromatia; order S15B-MN24; family JAQBPE01; genus JAKFEW01. Next base: position 20,241 of record JAKFEW010000141.1, on the reverse strand, counting down.
GCCACGGGTAGGATGCGTGGCGACCCGCCCATGTGCCAGCACCGTGCCGCTAGCCATCGGCATCGCGCGCACGTAGTCATGGCTGAGCGCCGGCCCGCTGCGCGGCGCAGGGTCGTGGATAATCAAGACGGCGGGGTCCGGCCGGCCGTGCGCGTCCTGCCCGTACCCGACCAGGGTCACCCAGTGCCCGGCGAAGATGCTGTAGGTATCGGTCGCGCGTTCATGGTGGTACCAACCGATCTTGAGCCACACAGCGCCGTGGCCGGCCAGGCCGCGTTTGAGCCAGGCCAGGTCCGGCGGCCGCATGCCCGCGCTGTATGCCGCGGGCACCGGGTCGCAGCCACGGAAGCGGACCTGGTGGGCCGCCACCCCGTGGTCCTTCAGGTAGCGCGACAGGCCTTTCGCCATGGCCCGCGCGCCCGTGCCTTCCGATGTGCTCGTCTTCATGTAGGCAGGCCCGCCGAGGAGCGCGGCCAGCGCTCCCTGCCCCGCGGGCCCGGGCTGGTCGAACGGGGCGAGGCGGGGGTACCCGTGCTTCGCGAGCCACACGAGCGAGTTCGAGACCGCCACCGGCCCGCAGTACGCCGCCCCGCCGCCCGGCAAGCCGGCCTCGGGGTGGGTCTGCATAAGGTCAGGGGTGTCGGCGAGTTTCTCGAGCGATGCGCGAGTCGGCTCGGCCAGGGCAGGACGTGCCAGCAGCAAGGCCGCTGCGAGCCCCACCGACATCCTGACGAGCCTCGCGCACAGCCTCACTTCGCCGCTCAGCCCGCCACCGCCGGTGGCGCCGGCATCGACACCGCCACGATGCCCGCGAGCAGCAACATGACCGCGACCCACTGCACCAGCGAGATGCGCTCCTTCAACACAGGCGCCGCGTACAGCAGCGTGATCAGCGGATACACCACCGAGAGCGGCGACACGATCGTCGCGGGGCCGGTGGCGTACGCGCGGAACAGCGCGAGGTCGCCGAGGGCGAAGAGCAGCGTGGGCACGAGCGCGACGGCCAGGTCCCTGGGGCGCCCCATGCCGCCCTCCTTGTAGACGCCCCACAACCCGTAGGGCAGCAGCACGAGCAGCGCGCCGACGGCATTCCAGACGAAGAAGTTGTAGGTCTCGGCGCCCGGGGCGTTGAAGGCGGCCTTGATGAAGGCCGAGAACACGCCCCAGCCGACGAAGACCAGCAGGCTGTAGACCAGCCAGCGGTTGTCGGGCCGGGTGGGCGAGGTCGCCACATGGGCGCCGCCCTCGGTGTGCGTCGCGGCCACCTCCGGCGCAGCCGCGGGGCCAGCCGGGCCGTCGGGCCCGGGCTCGGTCGGGCCCAGCGCCACCAGGATGCCCGAGCCGATCACCAGCGCCACGCCCACGCCCTGGTACCAGGCCAGCTTCTCGCCCAGGAACATCAAGGCCAGGATCACCGTCAGCGCGGGGTAGCCCGCCGTGACCGACCCGACCAGCGAGACCTTGCCGCTCTCGAGGGCCTTGTAGAAGAACAGCCACGCGAAGCCGTTGATCACGTTGCCGATGAGCGCGTACGTGATGAACGCGCCGGCGACCACGTCGAGCAGCGGCTGGGTGCCCAGCGTGAAGAACGCCCCGGCGTTGATCACGGCCTTCACGAGGACGTACAGCACGATGAACGCGGCCGCCGTCAGGTTGGCCATGTACTGCTTGGTGAGCGCCTGCGCCAGGCCGTAGAACAGCACGGTGGCGGCGAGAAAGGGAACCCAGTCGGGGAAGGTGGACATGCACGGGCTCCGTCGGAGTAGGCACAGGGTAGGTGCGACGGCCAGCTTGGCTGGTCTCCCCCCTATACCCGGAGACGCGCCGATGTGCCTGGCAGGGAGCCGAGCGTTGCGATCATGCGGGGGCCTCACGTACCTTCATAAAGGTTTACCCGCATCCTCCGGAGGTAACATCCATGCGTTTCCCCGCCCTCGCAGTCTGCGCAACGCTCCTGCTCGCGGCCTGCAGCGCCCCCCAGGGCCCTGGCGTGGCGCCACCGGAGGCTTCGGCGGAACGCTCGTCCTCCCGCTCGTTGCTCGCGGCCCCGACGACCTGCGCGAGCGTGCGCGGCACCGGCGACTCGCACATCGGCAATGGGCAGTTCTACAGACTTTCCGTCAACGCGACCAGCACCGACAAGGGCACGCGCGGCACCGTCTCGCTTTACGTGATGAACGACATCCTGTTCCAGGCGCCGAATCCGCTGCCCGAGCCCCTCCACCTGAAGGGCACGGTCTCGCGGATCACGATCGCCGGCGATACGGCCACCGTGACCGGCACCTGGTCGGACGGCACGCCTTTCACGCTCACGATCGCGGACCACGCGACCAAGACCACCGGCGAGGACGTCCACGACGTCATGTGGCTCGACTCGCAAGCCCTCTCGTTCGCCGACGCCTGGATCCACGAGGGCGACTTCGAGGTCACAGGGTCGACCTGCCCCTGAGCGGTCGGCGCGACCAGCCGACCGCTCGGCGCGGCGCGACGCCTACCGGGTCGTCCCGCCGCCCGCGACTTCCCCGAAGAAAATGACGGTCTTCACCTGCGCGCCGTCCTCGATGTCCACGCGGCAGGCGCGGCCGTCCTCGGTCTCCTCGACCACCACGCGGGTCGGGGCCTTCACCACGTGGGTGACGTTCGGCGACCCCTTTTCGACGCCACCGACCACGACCTCGATGTCGTCCGCGTCCTTGCCCTTCCCGATGCGGGAGATCCCGATCAACGGCAGGTCCTGGGCGAGCGAGCGGATTTGCGGCTCGGCCCCTTCGAGGCAGACGGTCACCGCGTGTGAGGTCTCGCGGTTGCTCAGCGCGTCCAGGTAATACTGCCAGTTCTCGCGCGGGATTTCGGTGATAGGCATGGCGCCCTCCTTCTTCGACCGGACATCATCAGCCCGAGCGTAGGCAACCCGGCCCCGCGCGACAAGGGGTGCACCGCCGGTTCAACCGGAAATCGACCGCCCAAGCGGCATGGCGCCCCGCTTTCGCCCCCTCCTGCCACTTGACCGGCTCCCGACCATTGGTTAGAGTAGCCGTACAACCGAATACAACGCCGATTTGATCACAGCTTGCGGGCGTAAACTGCTAAAGCGTGGGGGCCATCCGTGGCCGCTTCTTCCTGGCCTTTTGGGGGCCAGGCTCGAAGCCCCCCGACAAAATGCAGCCCGCCGTGAAGCGAACGGCGGGCTATCGTTTTGGAGGACCCACGCCCATGACCACAGCCCCGCGACCGACCACCACCTCGTCCTTCGTCGAGCAAAACGACGACGGGGGCGATCCCGTCGTCCAGTTCAGCGAGATCGCGGACTTCGCGCTCTCCTCGGGGGCGGTGGTGCCGCAGGCCCGGCTGGCCTACTGCGTCTTTGGTGCCGGCGAAGGCAAGCCCGTGGTCGTGCTGCACCCGGCGCTCACCGGCACGTCGCGCGCCTTCGTGAACGGCCGCAGCACCCAGGGCGACGGCTGGTGGTCGCGCTGCGTGGGCCCCCAGAAGCTGCTCGACACGGACCGCGTGCAGGTGATCTGCGTGGACCACGTGGGCGGCAATGGCCGGTCTTCCGATGCCACCGAGCTCGCGGGCCTCGGGCCGCTCTCGTTCCGCGACACGATCGCGCTCACCGCGCGCGTGCTCGAGGCCCACGGCGTCACGCGGATCCATGCGGTGGTGGGCGGCTCGATCGGCGGCGGCCAGGGCCTCGAGTGGCTGTTCCAGGACCGCATCCACGTCGAGCGGATCCTCGACATCTCCGGCAACTCCTGCATCGGCGGGCCTGCCAGCACGTTCTTCGCGCTGCAGGCCGAGCTGCTCGATGCCGACGCGCAGGCGATCCCGGGCCTCCTGCGCTGCCTGCACGAGAGCTTCCAGGATCTGCTCGGCCGCACGCGCGCCTTCGACCACGTCTACGCCCACGTGATGGGCCAGTTCGACGGCCTGGCCCGCACCTACGATCGCCGCACGGCACTCCGGCTGGCGCGCAAGATCGGCTTCTTCCGCTTCGTCACGCCGCGCTTCTTCCAGCAGCGCCTGGACGAGGACCTCGCGCGCTGGACCGACGAGGCCGCGGCGCTCACCAGCCTCGCGGCCTGGATCGACCACCAGGGCGAGGCCTTCGAGCGCCGCTTCACGGCCGACGGCCTGGCCTCGCTGTGCAAGATGGTGGCCGAAGCGCACGTGCGCACGCCCGAGGAGGTCGCAGCCAGGCTCGCGGCGCTGGAATGCCAGCTGGTCGGCTTCTCGATCGGCGGCGACGTGCTCTTCGACCCCGACCGCCAGTTCGACTTCTACCGCGACGTGCGCGACGCGCTGCCCGAGGTGCAGCGCGAGCTGGTCGAGATCTACTTCGCGAACGACGAGGTCAACGGCCACGACCACTTCCTCAACGAGCGCTTCGAGGCCTCCGTGCCCGACCTGGTGCGCCACCTCTACCCGGCCCAGGCCGTGGAAGGCTTCGCCACGCGCGCGATCCACCGCGGCCACGGCTACCGCGAGCAGACCGGCGCGCTGATCCCTCCGGTCTACCTCACTTCCACCTTCGAGAGCGGCAACGAGAGCGGCTTCGACTACACGCGCAGCGGCAACCCGAACTTCGTCAACCTCGAGCAGATCCTCGCCAACCTCGAGAACGCGGACCATGCCACGGTCTTCGCGAGCGGCGTCTCGGCGATCACGGCGGTCGTCTCGACGCTCAAGAGCGGCGATCTCGTGCTCGCGGAGGAGGTCATCTACGGCTGCACCTACAGGATGTTCGACCAGGTCTTCGCGAAGTTCGGCGTGCGGATCGAATACGTCGACTTCTCGAACCCCGAGAACTACAGGCTGGTGCTCGAGAAGCAGCCGGCGCTGGTGTGGATCGAGTCGCCCACCAACCCGCTGCTCAAGGTGATCGACATCCGCGAGCTTTCGAAGTACGCCAGGCGTGCGGGCTCCACGCTGGTGGTCGACAACACCTTCGCCTCGAGCTTCTGCCAAAGGCCGCTCGACCTCGGCGCCGACCTGTCGCTCGCGAGCACCACCAAGTACATCAACGGGCACTCGGACTGCCTGGGCGGCGTGGTCTGCACCAACTCCGCGGACTGGAAGCGCAAGATGGTCTTCGCGCAGAAGGCCCTCGGCCTCAACCCCTCGCCCTTCGACGCCTGGCTGATCACGCGCGGCCTCAAGACCCTGCCGCTGCGGATGGAGCGGCACGAGAAGAATGCGCTGCTGCTCGCTGAGTTCCTCGAAGGCCGGCCCGAGGTGACCTACCTGCGCTACCCGTTCCACCACTCGCACCCGCAGCTCGAGCTCGCGCGCCGCCAGATGCACGGCGGCTCCGGCGTCTTGACGGCAGACCTGAACCTGCCGCCGGAGCGCGTGCGCGTGTTCCTGCGCGCGCTCGACCGCTTCACGCTGGCTGAGAGCCTGGGCGGCATCGAGTCGCTGGTCTGCCACCCGGCCACGATGTCGCACGCGGCGATGCCGGCGGTGGAGCGTGCCAAGCTCGGCATCACCGAGACGCTGGTGCGCTTCTCGGTGGGCGTGGAGCACCCCGACGACCTGATCCGCGACGTGGCCCAGGCGCTCGACGTGGCGGCCGGCCGGTGAGCGCGCACGCCGTGACGCCGCTGGGCCGGCCGATCCCGGACGTGCCGCACGCGGTCTCGGTCTCGATGCCCACCTGGGCCGACGTGCTGGGCTACGAGGAAGGCGATCCGCGGGTCGTCGACGCGCTGCAGGCCGGCTACCCGCGCTTCGTGTTCCACCCGCAGGTGAAGGCGCTGATCGCCGCGGCGGAGGAGGCGCTGGCCGGCCCCGGCGAGCGAGTGCTGGTGCTGCCCTCGGCGATCGTCGCCGAGCGCTGCCTGGCCTACCTGGCCCGCCACGGCGCGAGCGGCACGGCCTCGGCGTACGCGGGCGTCTTCGCGGTGCGCCTGCCGGCGGCGGCCTGGGGCGTCGCGAAGCAGTTCTGGCAGCATGCGGGCGAGATCGTCTCGTCGCGGCGGGCGGCGGCGGCGCTCGCGGGGCGGGGCGATCGCCCCGACGCGGCCGCGGTCCGCACGGGCCTGCGCGCGCGGGTGGCGGCGATCGCCGGGATGCCCGCACCGCAGGTGTCGCTGTACCCCTCCGGCATGGCCGCGCTCGCGCAGGCCCTGCGGCTCATGCAGGCGCTGCACCCCGGCCGCCCCACCGCCCAGCTCGGCTTCCCTTACATCGACACCCTGAAGCTCCAGCAGCGCCTGGGTGAAGGCGCGGCGTTCTACCCCCACGCGGATGCAGCCGACCTCGCGACCCTCGCGCGCCAGCTCGCGGCAGGCATGCTGGCGGGCGTGTTCCTGGAGCTGCCGGGCAACCCGTTGATGCGCAGCGTCGACCTCGCCCGGGTGGCCGCGCTGACGCGCGCCGCCGGCGTGCCGCTGGTGGTCGACGACTCGACGGGCACCTTCTTCAACCACGACTTCGAGCCCTACGCCGACGTGCTGGTCGCGAGCCTCACGAAGGCCTTCTCGGGCAACGGCGACGCGCTGGGCGGCGCGCTCGTGCTCAACCCCGCATCGCCCCTCCACGACCGCCTCGCGGCCGCGTTCGGCCGCGGCGGGCGGGACGGCGACGAGCTGCTCTTCGGCGACGACGCGGAGGCGCTGCTGCGCGGGTCGGCCGATTTCGAGGCGCGGATGTCGCGCATCAACCGCCACGCCGAGCTCATCGCCGACGCGCTCACGGCGCACCCGGCGGTGGAGCGGGTCTACCACCCCAAGCATGAGACGCCCGAGCTGTATCGCACGGCGCTGCGCCCGCACGGCGGCTACGGCGGCATGTTCTCGCTGCTGCTGCGCGACGCCGCCCACACGGCGCCGCGCTTCTACGACCGGCTCGCGGTGCAGAAGGGCCCGAGCTTCGGCCTGCGCACGACGCTGGCCTGCCCGTACACGTTGCTCGCGCACTACCAGGAGCTGGACTGGGCCGAAGCCTGCGGCGTCAGCCGGCACCTGGTGCGCGTGAGCGTCGGGCTCGAGGATCCCGTCGCGTTGCTGGCCTGCTTCGAACACGCGCTCGGCGGGGGGAAGTCGGCTCGCCGGGTATGAAGCGACCACGCCCGTCGACTCGGGCACTGGAGGTCGCGCGGATGAATGCCCGCGAGTTCGTCGATCTCATCAACCGCAGTGGTGGCGACATCACTGACGAATGGGAGCTGGACACCGTCGATTTCACGCCCGAGATGGAGCGCATCACCCACGCGCACATCCTCGCGATCACGGACCTCGGCCTCGTGGAGCGGCTGCTGGGCATCAGCCAGCACTTCAGGAAGATGCTGGCCCGGCCGACCCTGCTCGCCCTCTACGAGAAGTGGGACCAGGACGACGCCGAGGGCGATACCCTGCGGGGCTTCATCGTCCAGCTCATGAGCCGGTTCCGCTCGGTCGAGCTCGGCAACTGGGCCGGGGCGCGCATCCTCGACCAGAGCCTGGGCGGCCACCGCTTCTACATGGCGACCCTGGTCGCGCGGACCTTGCCGGTCGATGACGCGACGGAGCTGCTCGAGCGGTTCTATGCCGAGATGCCGCTGGCCGCCGTCCCCGCGCTCGGCATCAAGGGGCGCGAGCGCGCGCGCCTGTTCCTCATCGGCGTGGCGCTGTCCGCCGAGAAGGAGGTGCAGCACGAGATCATCAAGGCGCTGGCCAAAATCAATCGCCGGCTGGGCATTCCGCCTTAAGCGCGGGTGAACGAGCCGGACTGGCGTCGGGTATGTAGCGATCATGGCCTCCCGACGTTCCGCCCTCCCGCGCCTCGTCCTCGCGACAGCGCTCCTGCTCACCGCCTGCCAGGTGACCTCGCCGGCCAAGGTGCCCGCCGCCCGCGCGAGCAAGCCGCCGGCACCGGCCGCGTCGCAGGCGCCGGCCGGTCTACGTGCCACGGTCACCCCGACCGCCGCCACGGCCTCGCGCACGCCCGCCGCGCTCACCGCCGCGCCCGACACGCTCACGCTCACCGGCACCGTGCGGCTCGACGCGGGCTACGCGGTCAAATCCGGCGTCGGACGCGTGATCTCGAACCACGGCGGCTCGGCCGTCGCGTTCGCGGACGCGTCGCTGATCGCGAACAACAGCGGCAACCTCGTCGCGAACAATGCAGGCAACCTGATCGCCAACAACGGCGGTGGCCTGCTCGCGGCCTGGGGTTCGGGCATCATCTCGGACAAGGGCGCAGGGATCATCTCGGACAAGGGCGCAGGGATCATCTCGGACAAGGGGGCTGGCATCATCTCGGATAAGGGCGCGGGCCTGATTTCAGACAAGGGTGCCGGCTATGCGCTCGCCGGGCTCGGCCTGCGTCAGGCCGCCGCAGCGCCCGCCGCCACGCCGTCCGCCGGCGCCGCGCCCGCCGTGGGCGAGATCCTGCCCGCCGCCGGCATGGTCATCGGCGTCGTCGACCTGCGCACGGGCGCTCTGATCCCGATCGGCCGCGATCCGGCCGGCGAGCCGGTCCTCGCGATCTACACCGACGACCGCGGCGGCTACACCCTGCACCTGCCGGCCGCGCTCGCGACCAACGTGGTGGTCGTGGCGGTGCCGCCGATCGCGCGCATCGACCGCCGCCTCGCGCTCGACCTCGTCACCGCCCCGAGCGGCGACACGGCCGCCGTCGATGAGGACACGGCACTGGCCTCGCGCTTCATGCGCGAGTTCCTGGTCGGCATCATGGCCGATGCGATGAGCGTGTCGGGACCCGAGAAAATCGTCATCAAGACGGGCGCCGTGAGCGAATCGCTCAGGGTGGTCGTCCGGACCTTCCTCGAAGAGATCAACGCCGAATCCGCGGCCGTCGGGCTGCGCGCGGCACCCCGCGCGGAGTCCGAGAAGGTCGCGCGCCGCATGTCCGACGTAATCCTCGCGACCGTGAACCTGCCCGAGGTGACGATCACCAGTGACGTCGCGGCTTACTGGACCAAGCCCCCCGCCCCGGCCGTCACCACCATGGTGACCGTGCTGCGCGAGACCCGCGAGAAGGCGACCGAGGCGCTGCGGCGCGATGCCGCGTTCTTCGAGTCGCAGGGCTACTTCCGCGAGGCCAACGCGGGCCGCCCGCCCGCCGACGCGTTCCGGATCGACAAGCCGGCGGATCTCGGCGACTTCGTGATCCGCGAGTACCTGCTCACCACGCGCGGCTCGACGGAGGGCGTCGACAACGTCTTCAACAGCCTGGCCGTGGGACCCACCGAGGCGGATGGCACGAACACGCGCCGCAAGGAGATCGAGGCAGGCGCGCTGGCGATCGGCGGGGCGATCGTGGGGGCGCTGCTCGCGAACAAGGATGGGGCCCATGATGAAGGCATCAAGGCGATCCGGGCCTGGAAGCCCGCGCCCTGATCGAGCGGCCTCACCGCCCCAGGGGAGGTTCACGCGGCTCGCACATGGGCGCGAACTCGCGCTTGCCGAGGAACCCGTTCCGGTCGCCGTCCAGGCGGCCGAAGTGATCCAGGGGCGGCTTCCCCCCGTCCGGCCCCGGCGGGGCATCGCGCCATTCGGCCTCGGTGACCCGGCCGTCACGGTCGCGGTCGAAGTGCGCGAAGACCGAGTCGCAGTCCGGCGTGCCGCCAGGGCCCTGGGGCCCAGGGCCTGTGCCGGGCGCCGGTGGCCGGTCCGCGCCGCCGTGGGCCTCGCACGCCGGCACGAATTCCGCGGCCGTCAGGCGGCCGTCGCGATCAGCATCGATGAACCCGAAGACCTCGCCGGCCGGCGGCTCGCCAGGGCCGCCACGGAAGCGGGCGGACCATTCGGCGAGCGTCACGCCGCCGTCGGCATCGGCGTCGAGATAGCCGAAGACGCCCTCGCAGCCTGCCGCGGGTGCCGGCGGGCGGGGCCCTGAGGAGGGGGCGGTGCCGGATGGCGGGCTGCCCGCGACGGTCGGAGCCTCGCCGAGGCTGGCGATCAACGTCTTGAGGTCCGCGAGCGAGGCCTTGATCTCGGCCAGTTCCTTGCGTAGATCGTCGAGCGCGGCCTGAATCTCCGAGATGCGGGCGGCCAGCTCGTTCATCCGCCTCACCACCGCCGCGCGGTCCGCGAAGTCCGGCAGGTCGGCGAGTTCCAGGTTGCGGGCGGTGGCCGCGGTGGCCGTGGCGAAGGCGGCCGGGTTGAACGTCTCCAGGGCGTTCGGACGCCCGCTCACGAGCGAGGCCGCGACCATCGTCGAGGCGCCTGAGACATCCGCCATGGCGCCCTGGGCCGAAGGCTTCGCGATGGTCTGGAGCACCGCGGCGCGCCCATCGGCGGTGCGGGCCCGGGCCGCCACCACGACGGCCATCTCGGCCGGCGCATCGGTGAAGGTGTAGGAGCCGTCGGCCGCCGTCTGGACCGGCTTGCGGCCGGGCAACGGGCTGCCGGCGCTGTCGGCCAGGAATACCTCGGTGCCTGCCAGCGGCCGCTCCTCGACGGCGAGCAGGCGCAGGCCAAGCCCACCCGCCGCGACGAGCGCCGCGCCGTTGTGGCTGAGGATGCCGTCGGCCTCGTGGCTGACGGCGTTGCCGGTGTTGTTCACGATCACGTTCCCGCCGCCCGCCGCGACGAGGCCCGGCGGGGCGAGCACGCGCCCGGCGATCACGGCGTGGCCGGGCTTGGCCGTGGCGGCCGCCTTCACCTTCACGGGCGCATCCACCGGCGGCGAGCCGCCGGGCGCCACGACGCAGGCCGCGAGCGCCGCCGACAAGAGCAACGGGGCGATCGGGCGAAAAAATGAACCGGTTGACATGGCTGGGCCTCCTTGCGCGCTCACGTCTCACCGTCCTTCTACCCCGACGGCCGCTCGCTAGTGTGACGTAATCGTTAACCCGCCCCCCGGGCGGGTATGGGGTAGAAACGCCGAAGAGGCCACCCGCCACCCCGACTCGCACCGGCGCAACCGGAGGATCCCGATGTCCTTGACCATCCAAGAGACCCAGCGTCCCCTCATGTGGATCGGCGGCGAAGCCGTCGCCGCGGCCTCCGGCCAGACCTTCGCGGTCGTCGACCCCGCCACCGAGGAGGTGATCGCCGAGGTCCCGCGCGCGTCGGCCGCCGACGCCCTGGCCGCGCTCGCCGCGGCCCACGCCGCGCAGAAGGACTGGGCGCGCACGCCGGGCATCGAGAAGGCGCTGGCGCTGCACGCGGTCGCCGCGGCCTTCCGCGCGCACAAGGACCGCCTCGCCACGCTGATCACCCGCGAGATGGGCCGGCCGCTGGTCGAGACGCTCGACGAGGTCGAGTGGTGCGCCCTGATCTTCGACTACTACGCCGAGCTCGGCCGCTCCGACGTGGGCCGCACCGTGAGCCCTGGCCAGCGCGGCCAGCTCAACTACACGGTGAAGGAGCCCTACGGCGTGGTCGTGGCCATCACGCCCTGGAACTACCCGCTGCTGCTCATGACCTGGAAGGCCGCCCCGGCGCTCGCCGCCGGCAACACGGTGGTGGTGAAGCCCTCGGAGGTCTCGCCGCTCTCGAGCCTGGCGGTGGCCGAGGTGCTCAAGGACGTGCTGCCGGCGGGCTGCTTCAACGTCGTCACCGGCTTCGGTGGCGAGGTCGGCGCGCCGCTCGTCGAGCATCCGCTGACCAACCTGATCACCTTCACCGGCAGCACGGCCACCGGCCGGCGCATCGCGGTCGCGGCGGCGGAGCGCCTCAAGGTCGCGCACCTGGAGCTGGGCGGCAGCGACCCGATCATCGTCTGCGACGACGTCGACCTCGACGTCGCCGCCCGCGCGGTCTGCTGGGCGAGCTTCCTCAACAACGGCCAGGTCTGCACCAGCGCCAAGCGGATCCTGGTCTTCGAGTCGGTCTACGACGCGTTCGTCGCGAAGCTCGTGCCGATGATCCTGGCGCTGCGCCAGGGCCCCGGCATGGGGCCGGACGTCGATCTCGGGCCGATCGTGAGCGCCGTGCAGCGTGAGCAGGTCGAGCAGCAGCTCGCGCGCGCGCTCGCCCAGGGCGCCAGGGTGCTCACGGGCGGCAAGCGACCGGCCGGCCAGGCCAAAGGCTTCTACTTCGAGCCCACGCTGGTGGCCGACTCGCCGCGCGACGGCGTGCTGCTCACCGAGGAGGTCTTCGGCCCGGTGCGCCCGCTCGTGAAGGTGAAGGACCTCGACGACGCGATCGCCGTCGCGAACGGGACCCCGTATGGCCTGGGCGCGACCATCTTCACCACGAAGCTCGAGACGGCGATGAAGGCCGCCGAGGAGATCAAGAGCGGCACCTTCTGGATCAACGACCCGCTGACCGACAACCATGCGGCGCCCTTCGGCGGCATGAAGGAGAGCGGCCTCGGCCGTGAGCTCGGCCCCGAGGGGCTCGACGCCTTCCGCGAGTCGAAGCACGTGCACGTGAACTACGCCGTCGAGCGCAAGGGCTACTGGTTCCCCTACAACTGGGACGCCGGCCGCAACAAGATCTCGTAGCCCGGGCCTGCCAAGCCCCGCCCCACATCCCCAGCCAGAGGAGGGCCCGCCGATGAGTCAGACCACCGCCCACCCCGCCGGAATCCGCATCCAGACGCCGATCCCGGGCCCGCGTTCGCAGGCCCTCCAGGCCCGCCGCCAGGCCGCCGTGCCGCGCGGCGTGGGCGCCGCCACGCCGATCGCGATCGCGCGCGGCGAGGGCGCGCTGGTCGAGGACGTCGACGGCAACTGGTACGTCGACCTCGCGGGCGGCATCGGCGTCATGAACGTGGGCTACGGCGACCCGGCCGTGCTCGCGGCCATCGAGGCCCAGGCGCTGGCGTTCACCCACAGCTGCTTCCAGGTGCTCGGCCACGAGCCCTACATCGCGCTGGCCGAGGCGCTCAACCGCCTCACGCCGGGCGACCACGCCAAGAAGACCATCTTGCTGAACAGCGGCGCGGAAGCCGTCGAGAACGCCGTGAAGATCGCGCGCGCGGCCACCGGCCGGTCCGCCGTGATCGCCTTCGAGCACGGCTTCCACGGCCGCACGCTGCTCGGCATGACGCTGACCAGCAAGACGGCCTACAAGCAGGGCTTCGGCCCGTTCGCCCCCGAGGTCTACCGCGCGCCGTATCCGCGCTCGGCCGACGACGTGGCCGAGCTCGCCTCGATGTTCAAGACCCACGTGGACCCCAAGACCGTGGCCTGCGTGATCCTCGAGCCGGTGCTCGGCGAGGGCGGCTTCACGGCCGCGCCCCAGGGCTACCTCGACGCGCTTGCGGCGCTCTGCAAGGAGCACGGCATCCTGCTCGTGGCCGACGAGATCCAGACCGGCATGGCGCGCACCGGCAAGCTCTTCGCCTGCGAGCACTTCGGCCTCGTGCCGGACCTGCTCACCAGCGCGAAGTCGCTGGGCGGCGGCCTGCCGATCGCCGCTGTGACGGGGCGCGCGGAAATCATGGACGCCGCGGCGCCGGGCGGCCTCGGCTCGACCTTCGGCGGCAACGCGGTGGCCTGCGCGGCGGCGCTCGCGACGATCAATCAGATCGAGGCGCTCGACCTCTGTGGCCGCGCGAACGCGATCGGCGCCACCGTGCGGGCGCGCTTCGAGAAGCTCGGCCGGGACGTGCCGGCGATCGCCGAGATCCGCGGCCTCGGCGCCATGATCGGCATCGTCTTCGCCCACCCGGCGGCCGGCGGGAAGCGCACGCCCGCGACCACCGAGATGGCCGCGCTGCAGAAATACGCCTACGAGCACGGCGTCATCACCGTCACGGCCGGCACGCACGCCAACGTGCTGCGCACGTTGATGCCCCTCGTGATCACCGACGCCCAGCTCGACGAGGCGCTCGACGTGCTGGAGCGAGGGGTCCGCGAGATCTTCTGAGCGCGCACGCCTGCTGACCGGGCGCCGCCTCAGAGCCCCGTCACGAGGCTGGCCCGGTGCCCGGTGCCGATGAACAGCGTGCCGTCACCGTGGAGCATGAGGGCGTTGAGGGCCGAGAAGGACGCGGCGCGCCCGGGCCCGTCGGCGTGCTGGCTCAGGCCGTTGCCGGCGAGCGTGCGCACCTGGCCGTCGGCCTCGAGCCGGCGGACGTCGATCACGCTCGCGAAGATCAGGCGCCCGGCGGCGTCGAAGAGCAGGTCGCGCGGCGGCTCGATGCCGGTCTCGAGGGCGGCCCCGTCCATCCCCTGGCGCGCCGGGTCCGAGGTGCCCACCACGGTCGTGACCGGGTGCGCGGGGTCGTCCAGGTCGATCCGCCGGATGCGGCGGTTCTCGGTGTCGGCCACGTAGAGGTCGCCGTCGGGCCCGATCGCGAGCGCCAGCGGACCGTTGAACGTCGCCGCGGCGCCCGGCCCGTCCGCAAGCCCCGCCGTGCCCGTCCCCGCGACGGTGGTCACGATCCCGAGATCCGGGCCCTGCGTGCCGACCCGGCGGATCCGGTGGTTGTAGTAGTCGGCCACGTACAGCGCGCCGGTCGCGTCGTCGAGCGCGAAGCCGCCCGCGCCATTGAAGGACGCGGCAGCACCCGTGCCGTCCGCGAACGCCTTGGTGCCGCTGCCGGCCAGCGTCGAGACCGTCGGATTCGGCCCACCCACCCCCGCGATGGCGCGGATGCGGGGGTTGGTGGCCTCCGAGACGTAGATCGTGTCGTCGGCGGCTACCGCCAGCGAACGCGCGCCGGAGAAACGGGCGCTGGCGGCCGGGCCGTCCTGGTAGCCCTCGACGCCGTCGCCCGCGAGCGTGCCCACGGTCAGGCCGGCCTGGTCGAGGACGCGCACGCGGTGGTTGCCCCCGTCGACGATGTAGATCGTGTTCGGCTTCTTCCGCGAGGCGGCCAGGTCCGCGACCGAGCCGAACTTCGCGAGCGTCGCGAGACCGTCCGCGAAGCCGCGGCCCGCGCGGCCGAGGAGCGTGGTGGTGGCGGTCTCGGGCCGGGGCGTCGCGGTCGGCACCGTCGGCGCGCCCTCGACGCCGAAGCCCACGACGAGGGGCCGGGTCGGGTCGTCGTCGAAGGTCGCGGTGAAGGTGGCGGTGCCCGACGGGGCGACGTCGAGGCGCACCTGGGCGATCGCCACGCCGTCCTTCGAGAGGCGGCCCTCGAAGCCCATGGCGGTGGCGCCGGGCAGGACGGCGTCCGGGGTGAGCGTGAGCCCGATGCCGTCGGCGAGGTCGTAGGTGGTGGTGCGCGTGCCGCCCGCGGTCGCGCGCGTGCGGGTGTAGACCGTGACCTCCCCCACCTTCGCCGTGGCCGTGCCGTCGAAGGTTGCGAGCGGGTCCCAGTAAGGGATCAGGACCCGGCCCGTGCCATCGAGCCGGACGCCCGTGAGCATGCCGGTCTCCACCATGCCGAGCGCCGGGTAGACGAAGCGGAACGTGCCGGTTCCCGTGGCGAAGTCGAGGACGAGCTCCTCGATCAGGTCGCCGGCGCCGCTGGCCTCGTCGCGGAGGTAGCTCGGGGATTGCACCGAGATGCGGGTGGGCTTGCCGGCCTCGTCGTTCACGGTCACGAGCTCGACGTGCGCCGTGAGCGAGCCGTCGCCGTGGATTTCAGTGCTGTTGGAGCGGCCTGCGCGGTCCTTGCCGTTCGGCCAGCGCTCGGTCACCTCCGCGGCGTACGCGCGGAAGGGCTTGCCGTCGCGCATGTGGATGAGGCGGTAGGCGTCCGGGTCCACGCTCGTCGTGCGGGTGAAGCGCAGGCCGATCGTGCCGTCCGGGTACACGCGGCGCTGCGTGAGCGTCTCGCCTGGCTCGGCCGTGGTCGCGATCTCGACGCGCGGCGGCAGCGTGGGCAGCGCGGTGGCCTGGAGCAGGCGGAGCTTCGTCTTGGTCACGAGGCCGCCGCCGTTGTTCGCCACGACGCTCCCGCCGTTGTTCGCCACGACGCTCCCGCCGTTGTTCGCGACGAGCCCCAGCCCCTTGTCCGAGAGCAGGCTCCCGGCGTTGTTGCTGATCACGCCCGCGGCGTTGTTGCCGATCAGGCCCGCCCGCGCCGTGTCGCCGGTCGAGGCGAGCTCGCTGCGGCTCTGGTTGAAGCCCACCTTCGCGAGGTTGAGCAGCTTGTTGGCGACCAGATCGGCGAGCGCAGAACGCGGGTTCGCGACGGCGGGCGAGCCGCCGGCGGCGGACGGGGTCGGGCCGGTCGGGCCGGCGCTCGCCGGGGCGCTGGCGGAAGGCGCGGGGGAGCCGGGCAGGGTGGCGCTGGCGCCAGGCGCCGAGGGCCGGGGAGAGGCCTTGCCGCTCGAGCCCGGGGGGCGGGAGGCGGTCGGCTGGACCGGGAGCGCCGGTGCGCACGCGGCGGCGATCGACGCCGCCACGAGGACGGCGCTCGGCAGCCACCTGAGCGAAGGGCGGACAGGCATCGGAAGTCACACGACCTGGGGACTCGAACGCGGATCATGTACCCGGGAAGCGGGCGCAGGATGGAACGGGGAAGCGCAGGCGGCCCGGCCTCCTAGCCAGGCGCCCTGAACGCTGCGCCGCCGCCGTGGGTATGAGGGACGCACCCGTTCGCCCCCTCATCGCAGCAAGGAGTCCTCCCGTGAGCAAAGTCCTCGTCCTCGGCGGTTGCGGCGCCATGGGCACCGCCACGACCCGCGACCTCGCGGAAACCAGCGAATTCGACCTGATCACCGTCGCCGACGTGAACCTCGACGCCGCCGCCAAGCTCTGCAACGAGCTCGGCGGCGGTCGCCTGCAGCCCCTGGCCGTGGACGTGACCGACAAGCCTGGTCTCATCGAGCTCTTCGGCAAGTACGACGTCGTCGTCAACTGCACGAGCTACAAGTTCGGCCTGCCGATCACGGAGGCGGCGATCGAGGCGAAGAAGCCGCTGCTCGACCTCGGCGGCCTTTACAACACGCCGCTGCAGCTCGATATGAGCGACAAGGCCGAGGCCGCCGGCGTCACGATCGTGCTCGGCTGCGGCGCGACGCCCGGCGTCACGAACCTGATGGCGAAGCGCGGCTCCGAGCATATGGACGCGGTTAACGAGATCCACGTCGCCTTCGCGACCTACAGGGCGATCGCCCCCTCCCCCGGCCTGCTCGACACCGTCATGGACGAGTTCTCGCCCGGCATCAAGCGCTTCTACTACGAAAACGGCGAGTTCAAGGACGTGCCGCCCCTGACCGGCGCCAAGCTGCTCCGCTTCTGCGAGCCGGTGGGCGAGACCACGGCCTACTTCGTGCCGCACTCCGAGACGCGCACCCTGCCGCGCTTCATCCCCGGCGTGAAGCGCGTCGACGTGCGCGGTTGCTGGCGGCCCGAGACGATGGCGATGCTGCAGATGTTCAAAGACTTGGAATTACTCGACCACGAGCCGCTCGCGAACGGCCTGCAGTCGCCCAAGAGCTACCTGCGCGAGTACTTCCTGCAGCGCGACTGGGCGCGCGACGACGACCAGGAATGGGCATTCTTGCTGAACGTCGAGGTCGAGGGCCGCAAGGGCGACGCCACGGTCAAGGCCACCTACAACCTCTCGCACCCGCCCAAGAGCGAGTGGGGCCACAGCTGCACCTCGCGGGTGACCGGCATCCCGGCGTCGATCGGCGCGCAGCTGATCGCGAAGGGCCAGGCCATGCGGCCGGGCGTGATCGCGTGCGAGGCGGCCTTCGACCCGCAGGCGTTCTTCAAGGAGCTCGAGAAGCGCAAGATGCGCGTGCATGAAGAGATCGTGATCACCCGCGATCTATGACTCGCGGCGGCCCAGCGCCCCGAGGAGATCCGCGAGCGCGCCGAGTTGCGCCTGCGCGTCGGCCGGCTGCTCCACGACGCGCCGGCTGTCGAGGTAGAGCACCGCGAGCTCGCCATCCGCGAACGCCACGGGCGCCGCGCACACCGAGCGAAGCCCCAGCGCCATCACGCTCTGGCCGGGCTGGAAGCCGTCCGGCTCGCCCTCGGCGTCGAGGATGCGCAGGGGCTCGCGGTGCTCGCGCACCCAGCGGGCCAGGCTCGCGGAGAAGGCCATGTCGTCGGCCCGCAAGGGCGCGCCACCGGGGCCCCAGCCCGCGAGCACGGCGAGGTCGGGCCCGGCGAGGAGCAGGCAGCGCTCGGCGCCGCAGAGGTCCAGCGCGGCCGCGGCGATCGCCACCCGCGCCGCCGCGCGATCCGGCGCCGCGAGCGCCCGGCGGGCCACCGCACTCACCGCGGCCTGGCGCTCCGCCTCGGCGCGCGCGACGGCGCTGCGCCGGGCGCTGGCGATGATGCCGCCGACATGCAGCCCGAGCGCCTCGGCGACGTCGAGGTCCGCCGGCCGGAACGCCGTGTTCACGCGCCGGCTGTCCGCGAGCATCACGCCGATCACCTCGCCGCGACCGTCGGCCCCGAGGGCGATCAGAGGCACGCCCACCACGGAGCGCAGCGCCAGCATCTGGACGCTCGCCTGGCTCGCCAGCTGGGCATCGGTCAGGGCGTCCTCGACGAAGAGCGGCCGGCCGGTCCAGAGCACCTGCTGGGCCAGGCCGCTGCTATGCGCGTCCGCCTCGCCGGCGCCCATGCCCACGAAGACCTTGTGCGTGAGCACCATGTCCTCGTAGAGCAGCAAGAAGCCGCGATCGGCGTCAGCCAGCTCCACCAGGGCCGCGACCGACTCGCCGAGCACGGCGTCGAGGTCGGGCTGGGCTGCGGCCCGCACCGCGAGCTCCGCGAGCTCGAAGAGGCGCTCGCGGTCGATGCCGTCGCCGGTCGGGGCGTCGTGGGCGAGCAGGGAGCGTCGCTCGGGCGGCGCCAGGAAAGCCTCCCGGGCTTCCGCGTCCAGGCGCTGGAGGGCGTCGCGTAGCCAGCGTCGGGCGCCGCGGCGACGAGGTCCGCCCTGGGGCTCGAGGCCCGCGGCGCAGAGGGCGACGAGCAGGGGGTCGCCGCAGGCCGTCGCCCGGTCGTAACCGTCGGCGAACGCGGCCTCCGCTTCGTCGGGATCGGCCGCGAGCGTGGCCCGCAGCCAGGTCAGCTCCGCGGCCAAGAGGCCCAGCCCGGCGGCCTCCGCAGCGGCGAGGCCTCGTTCTGCGTGTGCCCGCGCTTGCACGGCGTCCCCCGTCGCGCGGGCGCGCTCGGCGGCCCAGCGCAGGGCGTGGGCGGCCTCGCTGCCGGTCGCTGTGGCGAGGAGCGCCGAGAGGCGCGCGTCGGCATCGGCGGCGGCGCCGAGGACGGCGATCGCCGCCCCCAGCCGTGCGTGACGCGCCGCATGCTCGCTGGAGCCGCTGGCCGCTTCGATGCCCTGGGCCTCGGCCACGGCCACCGCCGCCTCGCCGAGCCGACCCAGGTGGATCAGGGCTTCCGCCCGGCACGTCGCGACGCCCGCCGCCATGAGCTGGTTGCCGACCTCCGCCGCGAGCACGGCCGCGCGGTCGAGGTCGGCGAGGCCGTCCGCGAGCTCGCCGGCGCGCACCCGCACCACGCCCAGGTAGCCGAGCGTGAACCCCTCCGGGTACTTGCGGCCCTGCGCCCGCGCGAGCCCCAGCGCCTCGCCGAGCTCGCGCCGGGCGGCCGCCAGCTCGCCGAGCTCGAGGTGCACGACGCCCAGGTTGAGGTGCGCGAACAACAGCTCGTTGGGCGTGCCCATGCGCCGGCAGAGCGCGAGCGTCTCCGTGAAGTCGGACCGCGCGTCCGCGTAGCGGCCGGCGTGCAGCGCGAGGTTGCCGCGGTTGTTCAGGGCCTCGTGCAGGCCATAGGGGTTGTCGGCGCCGCGGGCGAGCGCCACCGCCTCCTCGAGCAGCGCCGCGCCTTCGGCCTCCTGCCGGGGCTCGGACGAGGCCAGGACGTAGCCGCGCAGGCTCAGGATCGCGGCGAGCAGCTCCGGCGGGCTTGCACACGGAAGCGCTGATGCCGGCGGAGTCAGGGATGGCGGCAGCCGGTGCGCGCCCGCACGGGCGAGCGTCGCGGCGTCGGCGAGGGCCACGCGCGCGGCCGTCGCGTTGCCGGCGAAATAGGCCACCCGCCCGGCGTAGAAGGCCGCGCGCGCGGCCCCTGGCAGGTCGCCCGCGCCCTCGGCCAGGTCGCGCGCGGCCTGGAAGGCGGCCCCGGCGTCCGCGTAGCGTCCCTTCTGCTGGAGCAGCGAGCCATAGGTCGTGCGCGCCTGGGCGGCCTCCGCCGGCGGCAGGGTCTCGATCGCGGGCAGGATCGCGGCGTCGAAGCAGGCCAAGGCCTCGTCGACCCGGCCGAGGTAGCGCAGCGCGGACGCCCAGAGGCGATCGAGCGCGAGCTTCGTGGCCACAGGCAGGCCGGGAACCGCGCGGGCCCGCTCGAGCAGCGGCGCGATCGGGCCCGCCGCGAAGAGCGCCAGCGCCAGCCGCGCGGCGGCGATCGCCCACGGCGCGCCCGCGGCGGGGTCCTCGGCGCGCAGGTGGTGCCGGGCCGCGGC
>JAKFEW010000144.1:0-31919 GCA_036675505.1 Candidatus Sericytochromatia bacterium | reverse complement strand
CGCGCCGGCGGCCGCCCGGACCGGCGCAGAGGCGGCGCGCGCGGGCGTCAGGGCCGCGCCGAAGGCCGCCGCTGCGGCCGAATCGCCGGCCGCCCGGGGCTTCCCGATCGTCACTACCTCCGCGCGTTTGCGCGCGGCCGGCGCCGCGGCGGGCCGGATGCTCAGGTCCGCGGTCGGCACCGCCGCGCAGCCTGGCGCCAGCAGAGCCACGGCGAGGAGCGAGGCCAGGCCGAGGCGGGCGGACACAGCTGGGAATCTAGCCATTGATCCTCCTCCTACACGGTCGAAGACGCACGCGTACGTATGACCTTCGGTCCTCGTGCGAGAACCGGGGGCCGGGAGTGGTGACCGGGGAGATCGCGCGCCGGGGGATGGAATGCCGCTCGAGGGCGGCGGCGGCAGCGGGCGACCGGGCTAGGTTTCCAGCATAGGGGCTTCTTAACAGCTGGTCAACGGGCTGTTCCTGGTACTTGCGTTAAGGTTGGATGGTGGAATTGTCGCGTGGCCTCACCGAAAGGCAACCCGGCCTTGTGGTGAGGCGAGGCGCGCCCGGCGGGACCGCCTGCGGCGACGTTCCACCCAGCGCCGTCTGCTGGTATACTACCGGCATCCGGCGACGCTCGATCGCCGCCCGACGGAGGTGCCGATGGGTTTCTGGGATTGGTTGATGGGCACTCCGCCCGAGCAAAAGACCGCCCCCGCGCGGCGGGTGAGCAGCACGACGCCTTCGATGCGGCGCGCCACAGTCTTCGGCCTGCAGGTCGGCGACGTCGTCAGCTACGACGACATCGACTACCTCGTGAAGAACAAGATCACCTACGAGGAAGACGGCTTCTACTGGTACGACTTCATGCTGGTCGACGAAGCCTCCGATTCGGAGATTTGGCTCTCGGCCGAAGACGACGACGGCGTGAGCATCGGCATTTACCGCGAAATCCAGCTCGACGGCGTACCGCCGGTCGGCAAGTCCATCACCCATGAGGGCAAGACCTACCGCCAGGTCGAACACTCGCACGCCAACGTTACGTTGGAGCGCGAGGAGGCGGACCGCGACACCTCGAGCCAGGTGGAATACTGGGATTTCGAGGGGCCGAATGACTCCGGCCTGAGCATCCTGCGCTTCGGCGGGAACTACGAGGCTTCGGTCGGGTCGGAGATCGAGGAATACGAGATCAAGATCTTCCCGGCGAGCTAGGCAGGAGCTTCCCTTGATCCGACTGATGTACGTCGGTCTCGCGACCGTCATGACCTTCACCCCGCTCGCGATCGTGTGGGCGTCGGATCGCGGCCCTGCTTCGCAGACCGGCGTGACGCGCACCTACGGCCGCCACTACAACGACTATCACAGCCACTATTACTACTATGGCGGCGGCCATGGCGGCTGGCTCGGCAACAGCTACGGCTGGGGCCATCGCAGCTACGACTACGACCGCGTGGGCGGCGTGGGCGGCTGGCGCAGCGGCGGCCCGGGCGCCGGAGGGAAGTAGCGTGTCGAACCGCGTCACCATCCTCGACGTCAACGGCTGGCGAGGCTACTACTACTACCTGATGTTCCCGCTCGACCTGCTCGGCCAGGACAGCGACGAGCGCCTGGCCTATCAGCAGGCCAAGGTGGAGGAACTGCTGCCGATCCTGGGCTGGCTCCTGCCGGTCCTGGTGCTCCTGACCACCACCACCAACCTCGGCTGGGGCGGCCTGTTGCTGTTCCTGTCCGTCGAAGCCTTCATCATCGCGGTGCTCTCGAAGTTCCACCTGAAGCTCGCGATGAACCAGGTGGTCGAGGTGTGGCTCAACCTCTGGATTTCGATGACCGGCATGGCCATCTTGACAGGCGTGGTCGCGATGATTTTCGGCGGCCTCGCAAATCCGGAAATCGATTGGGACTAGACTGGGACTGATCGTTGGCCCTCACCTCCGCCACGCCGACCATCGAGCGTCCCGGCGTTCTTTACCTGTCGGTCGGCATCATCGCCATCTGCGGCATCGTCTATGAGCTGATCATCGGCTCGGCTTCGAGCTACCTGCTCGGCGACAGCATCTGGCAGTTCTCGATCACGATCGGCCTGTTCCTGAGCGCGATGGGGCTAGGCTCCTGGCTCTCGCAGCTCGTCACCTCGCGGTTGTTCGCCACGTTCATCGCCACCGAGCTCGCGATCGCCCTGGTGGGTGGCAGCTCGGCCCTGCTGCTCTTCTTCGGCTACACCGCGGCCCCGGACGCCTACCCCGCGCTGCAGTACGGCCTGACGCTCGCGATCGGCACGATGGTGGGCCTCGAGATTCCCTTGCTGCTGCGCATGCTCGAGAACCGCGCCGAGCTGCGCTACAACGCGGCCTACGTGCTCAGCCTGGACTACGCCGGCGGCCTGGTCGGCTCGCTGGCCTTCCCGCTGTTGATGCTGCCGACGCTGGGCCTGATCAAGGCGGCGCTGCTCACCGGGCTGCTGAACGCGGCGGTGGTGGTGCTCGGCCTGGTCGCCTACGCGCCGCGCTTCCTGCGCGCGCGCCAGGCCTTCCTCGCCGTCACGTTGGCGTCGATCGGCCTGCTCGCCTGGCTCTTCGTCGAGGCGCCCTCGGTCGAGACGGCGCTCGAGCAGGCGCTCTACCGCGACACGATCGTGCATGCCGAGCAGACGCACTACCAGCGGCTCACGGTCACGCATGACGACAACGATACGCGGCTCTTCATCAACGGCAACTTGCAGTATTCCTCGATCGACGAGTACCGCTACCACGAGGCGCTGATCCACGTGCCGATCGCCCGGATGGGCGCCGTGCCACGCGACGTGTTGGTGCTCGGCGGCGGCGACGGCCTCGCCGCGCGCGAACTGCTCAAGTACGAGCGGGTCCGCCGCATCGACCTGGTCGACCTCGACCCCGCCATGACGCGGCTGCACCGCACCCACCCGGCGTTGGTCGAGCTGAACGGGCGCAGCCTCAGCGACCCGAAGGTCGCGATCCACAACCTCGACGCGATGCAATACTTGCAAAAAGACCGCGGGATGTACGACCTGGTGGTGATCGACCTGCCGGACCCCAACGCCGAGGCGCTGGTGAAGCTCTACACGCGCGAGTTCTACCAGCTCGCCGCGCGCCACATGCGGCCCGCCGGGGCGCTGGTGGTGCAGGCCAGCTCGCCGTACTTCGCGCGCGAGGCCTACTGGTGCATCGCCAAGACCGTCGCGGCGGCGGACCTCGCCACCCAGACCTACCACCTCGACGTGCCGACGTTCGGCGACTGGGGCTTCGTGATCGGCTCGCCGCGCGTGCTGCCGAGCCCGGCGGCCTGGCGGCCGGGCGTGCCCGTGAAGTGGCTCACGGCCGACCTGCTGCCCGGCCTCTTCCGCTTCGCGGCGGACGAGGACGGGTCCATCCTGCCGCAGCTCGCGCTGAACACGACGTTCAGCCCGGTGCTGTTGCGCTACTACCAGCGGGGCTGGGGCAAGGAGCGCTGACCCGGTCCGGCTCGCCAAGGGGGAGCGGCGTCGTCCGGGTATAGGACTGCGGGGGCCTTGAGGAGGTACCGCATGGGTGTTGCTCGAGATGCGCTCTGGATGGTCGCCGTGGCGATCCTCGCGACGTGCGTGCCTGCCGCCGCGGCGCCGGAGCCCGCCGAGCCCGCGGAGACCAGCCAGCCCGATCCCTGGATCGCCGCCGGCTTTTCGCTCGGCGCGCCGGTCGGCATGCTCGCGATCTCGATGGCGACGCCCTTCAAGGAGCTCATGTTCCTCGTGCCTGCGACCTACGGCGCGGGCCACATGTACGCCCGCGACCCCTGGCGCGCGCTCTCGATGAGCGCCGGCGGCTACGGCGCGGCCGTGGCCGGCGCGGGCCTCGCGGTCGGCGTGGTGTCGCTCTGGCCCGGCACGTCGGCCGAGAGCCTGTCGCGCGTGATCTGGGGCGGCGCGCTGGGCGCCGTGGGCTTCGGGCCGTTCGTGGCCTGGGACGCGATGCGGACCGCGAAGGCGGCGCCGGCGAGCGAGCGCTGAGCGGCGCCGCTGCTCGCCTTCATCGCGTCAGAGGCCGGCGAGGCTCGCTTGCGATTTCCAGAAGGCGTTCGCGTCGAAGTGGTCGAAGAGCTTCCACTTCAAGCGCTTGAAGAAGCCGACCTTCTTGGGCACCGTGCGCATCGTATCCTCGACGCGCCTGGCCTCGCCTTCAGCGAGCGAGACGCCGCGCTCGGCGTCGGCCGTGACGGCGCGTGAGGCGGCCATGCCGCGGTTGAAGGCCTGCTGGGTGTCGTCGACCTTGCCGACGTGAGGCTCGACGCCGTCGCGGTGGGCGGCCTGGGCCTTGGCGACGGCCTCGGTGGCGTCGTGCACGCGGGCGCGGGCAGCGACCACGGTCGGGTCGCCCGGATCGCGCTGGACGTTGCGCGCTTCGTTGGCCTGCTGGATCAGCGTGAAGCGGCGGCGCGAGAGGCTGTCGATCGAATCCTGGTGGCTGTTGATCTCGCTGTTCAGGCGCGAGGTCTCGTAGCGGTAGTAGGACGAGCCGGGATCGAGGCGCTCGATCGCGCGGCGCAGGTCGCGGATCGACTGCTCGTGGCCCTCGATCTCGCGCTGCACGCGTGAGGCCTCGCCGTCCAGGGCGATCGCCCGGGCTTTGTTCGGATGCACCGCGTCGTCGAGCGCGTTGCGGGCGTCCGAGAGCGCCTGCGTGCGGCGGTCGACCTCGGCCTGGAGCGGTCCTTCCACGCGGGCGAGCGCCTGCTTCGCGGCCACCAGCGGCCCTTCGAGCTCGCGGATCTGGGTGGTTTCGCCGGCCCGCGCTTCGTCGAGCTTGGCCTTGGCGATCGTCACGCGGCCACGGGCGTCCTGCACGTAGCCGACCCACTTCACGACGGAATGCTGGTATGCGTCGGGGCTCGAGGTGTCGACGAAGTCCGCGTCGCCACGCGCCTTGGCCTTCGCCTTCGGCGCCGGCGCCGTGCCGGGCTGCGTGGGCGCAGGCGCGACGAGGGGGCGCTGGGCGACAGGGGCTGTGGGGCGGAGCGGGGCGACGGACATCGGGTGACCTCCAGGTGGATTTACCATTCCTTATCCGAACTTTCAGGAAAATCTTGCCAACGACCGCCAGGCCGCCGCCATTCTGCAGCAGACCGTCAAGGACAGGTAGTCGCCCCGCGGCGCGCCTCAGCGCCCGCCCGGCAGCGGCCCCACGCTCGGCAGCAAGGACGGCGAGAGCGGCGTCGGCAATGGACTCGGGTCCTGGCTCGGCGCCGAGGTCGGGGCGAGGGTCGGCAGGCTGGATGGCAGCCTGGGCGGCGGCAGAGTCGGCAGCGTGATCGGCGCGGTCGCCGGGCGGGGCGTCGCCTTCGGCTTGCCCTTCTCGAGCGGGTACCCCGCATCCTCCCAGGCGTGCAGGCCGCCCAGCAGCACGTTCAGCCGCGTGTATCCGAACCGGTCATGCAGGAGAGTCGCCGCACCGGCGCTCGAATGCTCGTCCGGTCACGTGCAGTAGAAATACGCGGGGTTGTCCTTTCGGAGCGTCGCCGGCGGCCGGCCGCCGCGCCGCAAATCTGCGAACGGGACGTTGATGGCGCCCGGGATGTGGCCCTGGGCGTAGGCCTCGGGGACGCGCACGTCGACGATGGTGATGGCCTGATCGTCTTGCATGGCCTGGCGCAGCTGGGCCGGCGTGACCCGGCGTGCCTCCCATGTAGCGGAGACCGGGCCGGCGGCGCAGACGAGGAAGATGGCGGCGAGGCGAATGGCGAGCGACATGGGGGGGTACCTCCGTGGAAGCCTACTATAGGCCTCGGGCCGCCCCTCGACAACCCCCCGGCACCCCTCGCTTCTCCCCGCGGGGGAGAGGAACGAGGCCCAGCGCCGCGGCGCGTAGCGGTTCTCCGGCCCCGCCTTCGGGGAGTGTGGCGTGTGCCCCCTTCGGCATCGGCTTGAAATACCTTCGGCATGCTCTTGACCTGAGTTCTGGCCTGGTTGTATGCTGCGGGCCGTTTCTGTGATTTCCAAAATAGCACGGATATTGTCCTTCGACTTTGGGTCCGAGAACGCCTCGCTCACCCATCCATGCACGTCGAGCGCTTGGAGATACAGGAAGCCCGGATGTTTTCTTCAATGCCCGCCCGGCTGCCGTTTAGCCTGGCCATCGTCCTGGCCCTGGCTGCATGTTCAGCGACCACGACGATGCCCGGCGGGCTCACGTTGGATCGCACCCCGCAGGCGAGCGGCACTTCAGCCAGGAAGCTACTCGCGCTCAACTTGCCGACCAAGTGGCTCAAGGTCGTCGACAAGATGCGCCAACGGCAGATCCCGGACAGCAAAATCGAGAAGCTGCCCGACCTGACCAGGCGGATGGAGTCCGACTACCTCGATTTGACTCGAGCCCCCGGAGACCTACCTTTCTCGCCGGTCATGATTCCTTCCGAGACCGGCTGGAAGGTCTTCAAGATGTTTCCCAAAGCCAGCCTACTGTCGCCCTGGACCCTGCTGGCCGAGGGCGGCTACTACATGGGCCGTGAGCTCGGGCGATTGTTCGGTGAAGAGCAATTCCCCGATCCGACTCGTATGCCGGAGACCTTCCGGTACCGGCCGGACGGCGGGACGTATGGCTCGATCACGTTCCCGAAGGCGATCAACGACGGCAACCGCAGGCAGGCTGTCGACAACGGCATCCCCGAGGACGGCGATCCCGTGATCTTCGCCGAGGATCCCGACCTGCCGAACGGCGCCCCCCAAGCCTACCGCCTGTCGCCGACCGCGCCGGCCGAGGGGGAGCTCACCTGGATGCCGACCGCGGACGGAACTTCGTGGGAAAAGGTGCCCTACAACTCTGCCACGCTGGGGACGGGCATCGAAACGAACCCTTCGCCTGAGCCCTCGCCTTCACCCACGCCCGCCCCTACGCCGACGGCCGTGCCCACCATCGGGCCGACGCCTTTGCCTACGGTGGCGCCTACGCCAGAGCCGACTCCGGTACCGACGCCGACGCCGACGGAGGAGCCGATCAAGGTCATCTCGGAGCCGGCTTTCACGCCGCATGTCTGGGACGGCGAGAGCGATTGGGACAACGTCGAGATCCTCACGAGCAAGCCTTGGAGCTTGTACGTCGAGACTCCGGTCGTGTCCACCCTGATCGCCACGGGCAGCGGATTCGATCGGCTGCTGTGGTACGGCACAGCGAATGGCGCCTTGCTGCCTGGTGGCGAGTACCGCTTGATACTCGTATCCGGCGGGCAAACCGCGTCCGCCGTCGTCGATCTTTTGGCGGACGCCCGGAACCAGCCACTTTCACTTTCACCGGATGCGTTCGTGATGAAGGACGTTGAACGTACCGGCGCGCCTCGACAGGGCATTGGTATCGGGCCTTATTGGCCGAACGGCGAACTGATGGACCACTATCGGCGACATTGGCGGGATCTCGGAGTCATCGCGGACGAGACCCAACCGAGAGGTCTGAGACAGTACTACGAGGGCGCACGGTCGCTGATCGCGAGGGGGGCAGGCGGGTGATGCTAGCGTTGCGAAGTGCCCAGGATTCGCGAACGTACTGAACGATCCGCGGACTTTCTTCCTTGATATAGGCACAAATCTTCTTGCTATTAAACACGATCAGGCCAACAAGATTGGCTCCTATTTCAAGCCAGACGACGGCGACGGTCCTCTGTACTTCTATCGCCAAACCGGCTGCGCGCCAGGCAATTTCGTTCCGACAAAGGAAGTCGAGAAGGCTGTCGACAAGTCAATCCGTGAGGCCGAGAAAGCTGCAAGGAAGGCTGGTAAGTGAGTAGAACGCCCGTGCTGGGACCGACGCTGACTGAGGCTGATCATGAATTTCTCGCTCCTCTATACAACGCTAGACTTGGCGAGAGGTCGCCCTACGAACTGAGCGGAAAGCTCAGGGCCGACAATGCCAACATAGGGGTGCGGCTGGACATTCGAGTCCACGGCTGGATCCTAGGTGTTGAACAAATCCTTACGGGGAGGCCGCATACGGACACATACTCTGACCTGCTCCAAATTCGGACCTCCATCGAGAGAATCCGCAAGATCGCGCCAGCGGACCTGCGGGCGCGCATCGACTTCTGGGTGCTTCCGGCTGACGCACGGTTCGAGCGCGCCACGCGCAAGTCCCGCAAGCCGCAAAATTGGGCGCCGAATACCCCGAACGAGTTCACCCGCGAGGAGACCTGGTTCCAGTACCGGTATCCGAAAGTGGTGCAGCCTTTCGACAGGCACCTCAACGAAGTGGAACTCGCTCAGGTGGCAAAGATCCGGGCGGCGGCCGACAAGGCTGCCTCGCCGCCATGGTATCCGATCCGACCTGAGTCTTACGCCGCCGCCATGGCGGAGTGGGAGCGACGAGCGCGCTAAGCGACCTTGTCTGTAAAGCCGCGGCACCCCTCCCATCCAGGGAGGGCCGAGGGGTTCACAGACAACCTCTATGGCGCGAACTGGAAGAGGATGTTGAGGTCGCGGTCGACCTCGATCACGTGCCCCTTGCCCGCATGCTGCACCACCACATGCCCGTTCGCCAGGCGCCAGGCGGCGATCGGCGTCAGGTACTGCAGGCCGAAGCGCCCCACCCGGGGCAGGTGCTGGGGGTCGCCGCCGTAGCGCCAGACGATCTCGCCGGCCGGCGTCACCTCGATCACGCGGTGGTTCTGGGTGTCCGCGATCAGCGTGTGGCCGTTGGGCAGCCTGGCGGCGTGCTCGGGGTGGAACAGGCAGCCCACGCCGTCGCCGCTGCGGCCCAGCTCGCCGTAGCTCCAGACCGCCTTGCCCTGCGGCGTGACCTCGTAGACGACGTGGCCACCCCAGTCGACGACCAGCAGGTTGCCCGAGGTGAGCATCGTCGCGTAGGTCGGTGCCTGCAGCTTGAGCTGCGTGGCGTCGAGCGCCCAGGCGACCTCGCCGCCATGGGTCACCTCGATCACGCGGCGGTTCGACTGATCCGCGATCAACGTGTCGCCGTTGGTCAGGCGCTCGGCGCTGCGCGGATTGGCGAGCTGCTTGGCGCCCGCCCCCATCTTGGCGAACTGGCCGAACTCCCAGGCGACCGCCCCCTGCGGCGTCACCTCGATCACGCGGTGGTGGCCCGTATCCGTGATCAGCGTGTTGCCGTTGCGCAGGCGCTTCGCGTAGTGCGGTCGGTCGAGCTGGCTGCGGTCCGAGCCGGCCACGCCGAGGCCGGTGTACTGCCAGGTGATTTGCTTCTGGCGGTCCACCTCCCAGACCCGGTGGTCCATGCGGTCCGCCTGGAGGAAGCGGTTGGGCAGCTGGATCGGCACGTCGCTCTCCGCGGCCACGCGCGCGGCCGGTTGCGGCGCGGCGGAGCTCGCCGCGGCGTCCGCCGCCGCCCGCACGGCCGGGGCCTTGCTCGGGCCGCCGGGCGGAAGCAGGTGGTACTCCCAGACCACGCGCAGCTCGGGGTCGACCTCGCAGACGCCCTGGCGGCCCGCGATCAACGTGTTGCCGCTTTCGAGCCGCAGCGCGAGCACGGGGTCCTTCACACCCTGGCCACCGGTCGCGAGCGCGGGCTTGAACATCCACACGATCGCGCCGAGCAAGTCGATCTCGAGGACGCGCTGGTTGCCGGCGTCGACGATCAGCGTGTTGCCATTCGGCAGGCGCGAGCACGACGCCGGCTCGTTGAGCTGGTTCGCCGCCGCCCCCTGGCCGCCTCCCAGGCGGTTCGCGGTGTTGCCGTACTGCCAGGTCACGCCCTTGGCGGGGTCGACCTCGATCACCCGGTGGTTGCCGGCGTCCGCGATCAGCAGGCGCCCGTTGGTGAGCACGCAGACATGGTTCGGCTTGAAGAGGCCATTGCCGCTGCAGCCCATCTCGCCGTACGTCCAGGCCGCGTGGCCCTGCGGATCGATTTCGACGATGCGGTTGTTGCCGCTGTCCGCGACCAGCGTGCCGCCGGTCGCGAGGCGCACCGCGTGACGCGGGCCCTTGAGCTTGGCGTCGTCGACCGACTGCCAGGCGATCTCCTTGGCCGGCGTCACCTCGATGATCCGGTTCGCGCCCATGTCGACGATCAGGGTGTTGCCCGAAGGCAGGCGCGAAGCGTGCATGAAGCCCGAGAACTGGCGCGTGAGCGTGTCACCCTCGGGGCTGTAGAGCCAGTAGGCCTTGCCGGTGCGATCGAGCTCGGCCACCTGCCGCTTGAGCGGGTTGATCAGCAAGAAGCGCGAGCCTGGCAAGTCGCCCCATTCATCGTGGGCGAGCGGCGTCGCGGCCGACTTGGCGACCGCCTTCGCGGGCGGCCGGGCGGGGGTGCGCGGCGCCACCGAGACGGGCTGCGCCGCCATGGGTGCGCCGCCCGCGGCGGGCGGCACCGTGGAGGTCAGCTCGGCATCGTCGCCGCCCTCGGGACGGGCCGGCGCCTGCGCGGGGGCCGCGGGGGTCGCCTGCGCCGCGGCGCCCGGCTGTTGGGACGTGTAGAACGCGTCCATCAGCTTGGGGTAGCGCTCCTCCATGAACAGCTCGTACTCGGCCGGCGCCATCGGGATCACGCGCACCGGCAGCTCGCCGGCGAGGTCCTGCACGAACTGGCGCGCGCGCGGATCGTTGGGGTTGCCCATTGCCACGATCAGCTGGCCGTCGAGCTGGTTGAGCGGGATCACGCCGCGGTCGCGGATCAGCCGCTCGGGCAGCTGGGCGAGGATGCCGGGGTTGATCGGCACGTTGCCCAGCGTGAGCGGCGCGTCCTCGCCGCCGCCCAGGTGGTTGCGCGCGAACTTGAGGTTGTCCTCGCTGAGCAGGCCCATCTCCATCAGCATCGTGCCGAGGTCGGGCGGCTCCGGGCACCACGCCGCAGGCGCCGGGTAGGCCGCCACGAGCGGCATCTCGCGCAAGGCGAAGCTCTTGGTCACGCGGTGCCTGCCGCGATCGATCATGAGCAGGTAGTGCGGGTCGCGCGTCTCGAACGAGTAGGCGACGAGGAACGCCGAGTTGTCGTCCGCTCCCGCCGCCCCGGGTAGCAAGGGCAGGTTCGGCCGCTCGCCTTCGCCCTTGCCGGGCATGTTCATGAGGTGCCGCACGCGCAGGTCGGGCACCGAGATGGTCATCAGGCCCATCTCGGTGGGGCTCTTGGTGAAGCACACCAGGAGCTGGTTGCCCTCGCCGTTCAGCAGCAGCGAGCCCAGCGGCCCGGTCGGGAAGAGTTGGTGGCGAACCTTGAAGGTGGTGACGTCGAGGACCGCGAGGCGCGGCGTGAGGCCGTCGCTCACGTAGATGGTGCGGGCGTCGGGGCTGATCGCGACGCCGATGCCGCGCGCGTGGCCGGCCGGCCGCACCGAGATCGCGCCGCGCTGCTCGTGCGTGGAGGTGAGGATGACATGGATCGTGCCGGAGCCGCGGTTGGCCACCACCACGTACTCGCCGCCCGGCGCGGGGAAGAGGTCGAGCGGGCCGCTCGCACCTGGCGGGTTGAGCCACGGCGAGGGCAGCATGTGAAGCCGCGGGCTATAGTCGCGCCGGGGCTCCTCGCCCACGTACAGGTAGGCGCCCTGCGTGGTCGTGATCAGGCCCAGGCGCGGGTACTGCGCGGTGGGCAGCCAGCGCCGCGGCCCGACGTCCAGGTCGTCGAGCAGCAGGATCTGGCCGTCGCTGTAGCGCGTCCAGCCCGTGGGCGTCTCCTCGCCGTCGCCGGCGTCGCCCGCGAACAGGCCGATCGTCGTCTGGGTGGTGCCCTTGCGCGGGTCGACGACGTGGATGCTCTTGCCGTCCGCCGCCGGCACGTACGCCGGGGCGAGCGGGATCGCATCGGGCGCTTCCAGCGTGGCGAGCCGCTCCTGGGCCTCCTCGAGCTGGTCCTGGCTGATCAGCCCCTGCTGCAGCAGAAACTCCCCGAGCAAGTGCTGCGAGAAGCTCGTGTCGTCGACGGGGGTGGTCTGGCTTTCCGCCATAGCGGGGATGGGCTCCTGCTAACGTAGCGAGATCAAGGGCTTATCCATTTTTCCCCGGGTGACCGGGTGGGTAACGGCGTCATTATAGTGGTTGGCGCCGCTCAACGGTTTTACATAATCAATGTGCCGCACAGGGCGCGGGTTCCCAGGCTTAACGGTTCATCGTCAGGTTTAACATCCACGTGGCGGGGAAAAACTGCCTTGGGCGAGAAAACACAACCCTCGCTCCTGGAAATGGGCACGCCAGGCTCGATCACGGAAACGGGATCGCCACGTCGCTCCGCCGGTGAGACCCCCCTTCGTTCGGAGAGCTCCTTCGTGAAGCGCTTCACCTTGTACACCAAGGCCGGCTGCACCAGCTGCATCAAGGCCAGGCAGTTCTTGTTGTCCCAGGGGGTGGCGTTCACCGAGCGCGACATGTTCAAGCACCCGCTCGACGAGCTCGAGCTCCGTGCGGTGATCGCCCAGCAGCCGATCGAGGACGTGTTCTCCTTCCGCAGCCCGTCCGTGAAGGCGCTCGGCCTGACCGACAAGGCCCTGGCGCCGGACGAGATGATCAAGCACATGCTCGAGGAGCCGCGCCTGATCCGCCGCCCGCTGCTGGTCGCCGGCGAGAGAGTAGTGGTAGGCTTCAACGCCGAAGCGCTGCGCGAGGTCGTCGAAAACTGAAGTGGTCATTACCAGCCGAATCTCCAAAGTTGTCCTGGCCGCCACCTTCGTGGCGGCCTCGTCGTCCGCATGCGCGAGCCGCAACGCCAAGACGGGCGGGCCGCCGCCCGGGACGATCGTGGTGCGATCGCCCCAGGAGCCCGACAGCCTGAACCCCTTCCTGACCGGCATGTCGGCGGCCAACGACGCCTGCCAGCCGATCTTCTCGGGCCTGCTCGCGGTCGACGACAAGATGCACTTCGTGCCCGACCTCGCGACCGAGGTCCCCACCCCCGAGAACGGCGGCGTCGCCGCCGAGGGCAAGGGCATGGTCGTCACGTACAAGCTGCGCCGCGGCGTCACCTGGCACGACGGCAAGCCCTTCACCAGCCGTGACGTGGCCTACACCGCGAAGGCGCTCGCCGATCCCGAGGTGTTGGTCGTGGAGCGCGATGGCTACGACCTGATCGACCGCGTGGAGACGCCGGACGATTACACCGCCAGGCTGCACTTCCGCGAGGTCTTCGCGCCGTACCAGAAGCTGTTCAAGGCCGTGTTGCCGGCGCACGTGCTCGCGGGCTCGGCCGATCTCAACCGGGATCCCTTCAACCGCAAGCCGATCGGCACTGGGCCTTTCGCGTTCGCCACCTGGCGGTCGGGCGATCGCCTGACCTACAAGGCCAACCCCACGTATTTCCGTGGCAAGCCCGCCTTCGAGACGCTCGAGTTCCGCGTGGTGCCGGACGACAACGCCGCGTTCGTGCAGCTCAAGAACGGCGCCGTGGATATCTACCAGAGCGTCAACCTGAACCAGTACCGCACGCTCAAGCACATCCCGGAGGTCTCGATCTTCCGGACGCCGGCGCTGCTCTGGGAGCACCTGAGCTTCAACACCGAGAAGCCGTACTTCCAGGATGCCCGCGTGCGCCGGGCGGTCGCGCACGCGATCGACAAGAACATCCTCGCGGAGAAGGTCTACGACAACCTCTGGAAGCCCGCGTGGTGCGACCAGAACCCGCTCTCCTGGGCCTACGACCCCACGCTCGAGAACGCCTTGCCTTACAACCCCGCGAAGGCCGAGAAGCTGCTCGACGAGGCCGGCTGGACGAAAGGCCCGGACGGCGTCCGCGCGAAGAACGGGCTGCGCTTCTCGGTGACGTTCTCGACGACCGCCGGCAAGAAGAACCGCGAGACCGCCCAGCTGCTCATCCGCCACTTCCTGCGCCGCGTCGGCATCGAGGTGAAGATCGAGAACCATCCGGGCGTCTCGCTCTTCGGCGCCTGGCCGAACGGCGTGATCAAGAGCGGCAAGTTCGAGCTGGCGATGTGGGCCTGGGACACGGGCCCCGACCCCGACAACCTGAACACCTGGCACTCGGGCCGCATCCCGCCGAAGGGCTCGAACCAGACGCGCTACAAGAACCCCGCCGTCGACCACCTGCTCGAGGCCGCCACGCGCACGTTCGTGCAGGCGGAGCGCAAGGCGGCCTACCAGAAGGTCTCGCGCATCCTCGCCCAGGACGTGCCGAACGTGCCGCTGCTTTACTGGACGGTGCTGGACGCCGTGCGCGACCGCGTGGAGGGCTTCCGGCCCAACCCCACCAGCGCCGGCAACCTCTGGAACGTCTACGAATGGAAGCTCGCCGACCCGGCGCCTACTGCACGTTGAGGTCGGCCGTAAGCCGGTTGCTGGTCGCGCCGAGCGCGTCTTCGACCCAGAACTCGACCGTGAACCGGCCCGCCTCGCGCTGGTTCGGCAGCGGGCCCGCGGCCCCGAGCTCGACCATGCCGTTCGCGATCACCGGCAGCGGGGTCGTAATCTCGTAACGTTGCTCGCCGAGGCGGGTGGCGAGCCCGTAGGCGACGAGCTTGCCTGCGCCCGGCGTTCGCACCTTGAAGGTCACGCCGAACGCCTCGGCAGCCGTGACGGTGCGCGACGCGAGGGTCATGTCGCTGATCTGGAGGCCGGATGAGGCAGGTGCGATCGCACCCGGGGCGGCCACTCCGGATGCGTCGCCTGGGGCATTGGGCAAGGTCTCGACGCAGCCCGTGAGCATGGCCGCGAGCAGGGCGAATGCGCAGAATTGGCGTAGCATAAAGGGTTCCGGCTGCCGCACGCGAGGCGGGCGTAGATGGTGTAGCATGGCGCCGCCCGTTCCCCCACGGGCGATTTCATCTTGCCCGACGCTCGATTTACCTAAACGTCGCCGCGTGCTCGCACAGGAGCTCCCTATGTCCGTCATCGACCCTTACGCCGAAGTCGCCGCGTTCACCGACGCCAAGCGCCAGGCCAGTTTGACGGGCCGCCTGCTCGGCCTCGGGCTGCCGCAGCGGGACGAGGTGCTGGCCGCCGAGTTCGCACGCTTCGACGCGGCGATCGCCTGGGCCCAGGATCAAGCCCACGCTGAAGACCGGCCGGTCTCGGTCGATGGCGCCGCCATCTCGCTCACCGACGGCGGCGACACCTGGACCGTCTGGCCCGACGGCCGGATGACCCGTGCATACTCGCGCTACGAGGGCTTCGACGCCTTCCTCGCCCAGCTCGCCCACCCGCCGGCCCTCGACTACCACCGGGCCCCGCCGCGCGCCATGCTGCTCGAGGCGGCGTACAACGCCTTCTGGTCGCCCTCGGCGACGAACTGGCAGCCCACGCGGGTGATCGAAGTGACCGGCGAGACGCGGGATGCGCTGGCGGCGATCGCCGGCTTCGAGGTGCCGTCCAACGACTTCCCCTTGCTGCTGCTGCTGCGCCGCGAGCATTACGAGTCGCTGCTGGGCGACGTGCTGGAGCCCTTTGGGCAGGAAGTCACGGCCCGCGAGGAGTCGATCGACGCGGGCATCTTCGCCCACACGCTCGCCATGAGCGCGCTCGCGCAGGGGCTCACGGCCAGGGAGCACGAGTTCGCGCCGGCCGAGCGCGAGGCCGCCCGCCCGATCGTGCTCGCCGAGATCGACCAGCGCCTCGCGGCGCCGAACGAGGGCGACGGCGCGGTCCGCGCGTCGCTGGTGCGCGTGCGCGAGTTCCTGGCCAAGGGCCGCTACCACCCCGACGCGATCGTGGCCGTCGGGTACGCCACCGCCCCGGTGTCGCCGTACCCGGCCTTCGACCGGCTCGTGGCCGAGCACTCCACCCAGCGCGTGGCCTCGCCCGCGGCCGAATTCGGCCATGACGCGGTGATGCGCATCTGGGAGGTCAGCCGCGACACCTTGCCGATCGCGGACCGCGACCTGGTGCAGTTCGCCGATTTCTCCTGGCATGAGCAGGTGCCGGCGCGCATCGGCCAGGCGATGTTCGAGGCGCTCTACGGCCCCGGCGCCGATCCGGACACCAAGGCGGGCGGAGAGGGCGGCCTCCTGACCGCGATCAACTTCGGCAACTACCTGCGTCACGCGGACAAGACGTCGTCGGCCTGGCTCGACGAGCGCCTGCCCGCGGGCTGGCGCGAGCTCGACGAGGAGGCGCTGCGCAAGGCCGCCAAGGAGCTGCCCTTCCGCCGCCAGGACCTCGGCCGCTACATGCTCGAGCGCATCCTGCGCGACGGGAAGTACCGCGTGGAGGGCGACGTGGTCGTCGACGACCGCGGCCGGCCGCTCACGGTGATGCTGCTGGTGCGCATGTTCAAGAGCCTGGCCGCGACCTTCGGCAACTTCTTCCTCAAGTTCCAGAACACCCATCCGCAGAATGCCGTGCTGCTCGCCGACGCCACCCACCCGGACCCGCACCACGCCTGGCGCGCGGTCGGCAAGGCGGCCGCCGTGCTGACCTACCTGTCGCGCGCGGAGGGTGCGAGCAGCATCATCAAGACCGGTCCGATCGACCTCGCGGGCGACCCGATCGGCGCGATCTTGGCCGAGAACCCGGACGGCCTGCCGCACCTGCGGCCCTGGAAGGAGCGGCTGGAGCGCCGCGAGCTGCTGCCCGCCATGACGTTCCAGGTCGGCATGCCGCTCGCCGGCAGCGACATCATCGAGGCCGGCACGCCTGGCGAGCACAGCGGCTACGAAGAGCGCCGGCGCGACAAGCGCCCGCCGCGCGAGAACTTCGTCACCCACTACTTCCCGGCGGGCTGACCTCGCGCGGCAGCATGAACCAGACCCGCCCGCCGCCATGCAGCGTGGCGGCGCGGCGGGCGGCGTCCTCGCCGCCGCCCATGTACATGTCGACGCGGCCCGGCCCCGTGATGGCGCCACCGGTGTCCTGGTCCAGCACGAAGCGCCCGCCCGGCTCCCAGCCGGCTATCGCCCCACGCGCGTCGAAGCGGGCGCGCGGGTAGCTGATCCAGGCGAGCGTGCCGGTGCCGAAGAGCCGCTTGTCGGTGGCGATCGCCCGCCCCGCCGTGAGCGGCACGCCGTCGCAGCCGAACGGGCCCTCGGCCGCGAGCTTGAAGAAGACGAAGCTCGGGTTGGCGTCGCCCGCGACGAACGGGTGGCCGTTCTGCCCGGCGTAGTTGACGCACACGACGCGCCCGTCGCCGAAGCGCAGCTGGCCCGAGCCCTGGAGCATGAGCGAGGCGCGCGCCCGCGCGTCCGCCACCCACGCGATTTCGAGGCCCTTGCCCGCGAGCGCCCGGTCGTCGTCGATCTCGCGCCGGGAGTAGTAGGGCACCACGCGGCCGTTCTTCAGGCGCGCCATCGCCGATTGGCCGGCCAGCGAAAGGCGGAACGCGCCGAGGTCCACCGTGAGCGCGTCGGTCGGCGGGGCGTAGAGCGGGAACCTGAACGTGTCGTCGGGCGCCTCGCGCGCCTCGAGCAGGGGCTGGTGGTAGCCCGTGACGTGCACGGCCCCCTGGCCGTCCTTGCCCGCCATCGGCACCCACTCGTAGCGCTCGCGGACCGCCTCATCGAACCCGGGCTCGCCCCAGCGGGTGCGCACGAGGACCTCGAAATCCGCGAGGCCGCGGCGCAGGGTCTCGGCGGGCACGGGCTTGCCGGCGAGCACGAGCGATTTGCGCGGGGTGCCGGCGAGCCAGGTGCGGGTGCGGGCGATCGCCGCGAGCAAGGTCTCGCGATCGCCGTCGTCCGTCAGCGCCGGCGGCCCTGCGGCAGGCTCCGGCGGGGCCGGGGCGGCGGCGACGGGGGAGGCGAGGAGGAGCGAGGCGATCGTCGCGAGGAGGCGGCGCATGGGGCCATTATGTTCGACCGGCACGGCCGCCCGCCGTGAGCCTCCTCACCACCTTCGCCGGCCCCCCGTGGGTCAGGTGAGGGGAAGCTCGAACCTGAAAGTCGACCCCTTGCCAGGCACGCTCTTCACCCCGATCGTGCCGCCGTGGGCCTCCACCAGCGCCTTCACGATCGACAGCCCGAGCCCCGTGCCGCCGGCCTCGCGGGTGGGTCCCATGTTCAACTGCTGGAAGCGCGTGAAGAGCTTGGGGATGTCGTCGCCGGCGATGCCGATGCCGGTGTCGCGCACGCACATCACGAGCTTGCGGCCGCCGGGCGTCGCCTCGAACGCCGCGTCGAGCGTGACCGTGCCGCCGGCCGGCGTGAACTTCAGGCCGTTCGAAGCGAGGTTGGTCAGCACCTGCACCAGGCGCGCCCCATCCACGTCCACCGGGTCGTCGGGCGTATCCGCGACGCACAGCGTGACCTGGTATTGGTTCGCGAGCGGCCGGAGGGTGGCCACCACTTCCTCGATCAGCGCGCGCGGCGCTACCGGATGGCGCTGGAGCGAGAACCGGCCCGCCTGCATCGCCGCGTAGTCCAGCAGGTCCTGGACGAGCAGCAACATGCGGTCCGCGCCGCCCAGGATCCGCTCGACGTAGCGGCGCTGCTCGGCGTTCACAGGCCCGGGGATCTCGTCCTCCAGCAGGCTCGCGAAGCCCATAATGAAGTTGAGCGGCGTGCGCAGCTCGTGGGAGATCACGCTCAGGAACTCGTCTTTCATGCGGTCGACCTCGCGCAGCTGGGCGATCGTCGCGTCCTTCAGGCGGGTGCGCTCGACCCGATCCGTGACCTCCTGTGCGATCAGGATCGCCCCCTCGGGCTCGTCATGGCCGTCCAGCAGCGGGACGAACATGGCATCCCACCAGGACTCGCGCGTGTGGCCGTCGACCTTGAGCGTGAAGGGAAACTCGCGCTGCTCGATAGTCCGCCCCTCGCGCAACGCCGCCTCGGCGATGGCCTGGCCATCGTCCAGGCCGAACATCTGCTGGGCCGTCTGGCCGATGAAGTCCTTGACCGGACGGCCGAGCAGGGCCGCGAAGGCCGGGTTCACCCAGCGGTAGCGCAGGCCCCGGTCGAGGTAGGCCAGGGCCGTCGGCACGTTCGCCACGATCACTTCGATGAACCGCCTTTCGTCGGCGAGCTCCGAGGTGCGGCGCACGACCTCGTCTTCGAGCTCCTCGATCTGGACCGCGATTTCTTCCTTTTCGGCTTCGAGCCGCGCCGCGCGCTGGGCGGCCTGCTCGCGCAGCTGCGTGAAGAGCTTGAAGGTACGTTCCTGAATGACCTGGTAAAAGTGATCCAGCGCCTCGACGATCGCGAGCGTCGTCGCCTGGTCCGCTGTATAGCGCGGGATGAGCCGGATCAGCGCCGCGCGTTGGGCCGCGTTCACGAGCACGAGGTCGCTCGGTTCGATCGCATCGCGCGGCAGGCCGGGCAACTCGTCGGCCTCCCAGGCCCGCAACGTCCGGGCCTGGGCTTCGAGCGCGGTGCCGGCGGCGAGCCCCGCCAGGAATTCGCCGAGCCCCTGGCGGCTCAGCGCGTGCAGCTCGGCGGGGGACAGGTGCGCGAACAACCGCATGAGCGGGATATCCATCGTGCCGGCGATGGCCAAGTTCGCCTCGACGACGTCGTCGAGGTGGTGATCGTGCAAAAACTTGGCGTAGGCGGCCAGGGTCGGATCGGGCTCGTTCATGCACAGCCATTCTAACCTGTCGCGCGACGCGGGTCGCGTGCGCCGGGCGCGAGCCGCGGGAATAACCCCCGCGGGCCGAAGGCCCGGAAGGAGCTTGCGATGAACCGGATCGGACGGGTGGTGGCGGCGATTCTGCTGGCCGCTGCGCTGGCGGGCTGCATGCCCGGCAAGGTGAAGTTGACCGACGGCGACGTCATCCGCTACGTCAAGGCCTACCGCGCGATCCGGACGGCGGCCCCTCAGGTCGCGGGGGATCTGCAGAAGGGCGGCGGCAAGCCGAGCCCGGCGGACCTCGCCAAGTTCGACGCGGCGGTCAAGCAGGCGGGCTTCAAGGACTACGGCGAGTTCGTGAAGGTCAACGCCGCCGTGGCGTGGGCCTTCAGCCAGGCCAAGGCCGGGGCGTTCATGAAGGAGACCGACGGCGCCGTGAACGCGGCCGCCGCGGAGATCGATCAGAAGCTCGCCGATCCCACGGTGCCAGCCGCGGTCAAGGAACAGCTGCGGATCCAGAAGGAGCAAATCCAGAAGGAATACGCGAAGAACAAGGGCTGGGCGGACGTGGCGATGGGCCTGAGCGGCGCGCTCACCGACGAGGCGTCGGTCGCTGTCGTGCAGCGCCATTCCCAGGAAATCGAGGCGGCCTACACCGGGCGCTAGCTGGCCGACCGACCAACCGGTAGAATAGGGCGCACCTTTTACGAGGAGATCGCCCCATGCGTGTTGCCCTTCCCATTACCGCCATGACCCTGCTCGTCGCCAGCCTCGCGGCCTGCGGCCCCCAGGGCGCCACAGGCCCCGCCACGTCGCCGGGCGGCTCCGCTGCGCCAGGTGCGTCGGCTGCGCCAGGTGCGTCTGCCGCGCCGGGTGCCTCGGCCGCACCGGGACAGACAGGCGGCGCCACCGGGGGCGTCGTCACCGACCTCGCGACCCGATTCCCGGCGCCCGGCTCCCAGCGCCACGTGGTCTACGCCTGGACCAGCATCACCAAGAGCACCAACGAGAAGGGCACCGACGACATCCGGTACGAAGCGTGCGAATCCACCTGTAAGGCGGTTTACACGCGCACGATGTCCGACGGCAAGCTCGAGCGCTCGGGCGCCAAGGGCTACCCGCAGTTCGCGGAAGGCGTGGTGGTGCCGGTGCTGGTGGATTTCGAGAACGGCAGCGTCGACCTCGCCGAGGCGCTCAAGAAGGGCGGCTTCCCGGAGGAAGAGGTGACCGTCAAGGCCGGACGCTTCAAGGTCACCAAGGTCACGACGGGCGCGAGCCGCACGTGGACCTGGTGGATCCAGAAGCCATGGGTGATCAAGGCCGAGTTCTCGAACCCATCGGTGGGTGCGAGCGCCACCCTCGAGCTCGAGAAGCTCGAGTAGGTCGCGTAGCCCGCCGCCCTACGGGGAGAACTTCTGGACCAGGCTGCCGGCATGGCAGGCGACCCAGATGGCACCGGCCGAATCGACGGCCACGTGTCGTGGGTCCTTGCCGGTCGGGTAGCGGCCCAGGATCACGCCGGTCGGCGACATCCGCACGACCTGGTTGACCTCGCTGCACGCGATCCAGAGGTTGCCGACCTTGTCGATCGCGACGCCGCGCGGCCGCGCGCCGACCTTGAAGGTCGTCTCGACGATGTTCAGCAGCATGTTGATCTTGCTGACCGTGCCCGAGCGGTTGTTCGTCACCCATACGACGTCCGGTGCGCCGAAGGCGAGCGCCTCGGGCTCGTCGCCGACCGCGATCGACTTGATGAACACGCCGGTCGACGACAGGCGCGAGACGGTGTCGCTCCGGAGGTTGACGGTCCAGATCTCGTTGGCGGGCGAGATCTTCATCATGGTCGGCAAGTGGAACGGCTTCTTGGCTGGCGCCGGGAGCGGCAGGCCGACGGCGATCGGCAGGCCGGCTGGCAGGCCGGTGGTGGTGAAGCGCACGATCGCATCGGCCGGGTAGAGCAGCACGTGCATGACGCCGTTGAGGAACTCGATGTCCACGGGGTTGGGCCCCGTCACGACCGTCCTGATGATCGCGCCGGTGGTCACGTCGACCTGGCTGACGCTGCCGGCGCCGTAATTGGCCACCCACATGCCGCCCGCCGGATCGAAGGCGATCTCCGTCGGCCGCAGGGCGGTCGAGCTCCCCGGAATCTTCAAGGTGAAGCTGGACTTCAACTTGACCGTCTTTTCGAGCGCGACGGCCTGGTCGCCGGTGAAGCCCGGGAACCACACGAGCGTGCCTGACGGATCGAAGGTGATGCCCTCGGGGTTCGTCACGTCCTTGCTCTCGGCGATCTTGTCACCCGTCTTGAAGACGGTGCCCGGCGGCGGCGTGCCCGCGATGACCGGACCGTCCACGAACGTGGCGTTCGCGCTGACCGTGCCGGTCAGCGGCACGTAGGTCGGGTTGAGCGTGACCGTGAAGTTGACCGTGGTCGGCACCAGCGGGTCGATCGTGAGCGACTGGGTGCCCTTGCCGATTTCGTTGCCGAGCGCGTCGAACGCCTGGATCGTGGCGGTGGCGGTGGTGGGCGGCAGGCCTGCGAAGGTCACGGAGCCGGCGCCGCCGGCGAGCCCGGCGGCCGGGATGGTCTGGGACACCTCGGCGCCGGAGGCCGGCGTGATCGTGACGACCACGTAGTCGATGTCCGCGACGGTCGCGAGCAGGCGGCGCTGCGCGGCCCGCGAGCCCAGGCCTCCGAGGTCGAAGGCGATCGTGACTTCACCCGGGCCCGCGGCGGGATGGGCCACTTCGAAGGTGGCCGGCACCACAAGACGCGGACGACCGCCGCCACCGCTGCCGCTGGCCTGGCCGGGCTGCGCGGGGCTGACGTTCGACGCCGTGGGGAGCACGTCGGCTGCGATCACCAGGGGCGCGGAGCCGGCCAGCGCGACGGCGCCCGCGGCGGGCGGGTTGGCCGCCAC
Organism: Candidatus Sericytochromatia bacterium; assembly: GCA_036675505.1. Taxonomy (GTDB): domain Bacteria; phylum Cyanobacteriota; class Sericytochromatia; order S15B-MN24; family JAQBPE01; genus JAKFEW01. The sequence goes on along the minus strand of JAKFEW010000144.1, from coordinate 9,625 downwards.
GAGCGGACCCGCCTGGGCGCCGGCTCCAGCTTGGCGGTCCATCGCGAAGCGCATGGTGGCGTAGCCGGTGCCGCCCGGCGCCTGGCAGCCGATCGAAAGCGTCAGGCTGGCGACCGCGGCCGTGAAGCAGGCGGTGCGCGAAATGTGACGGGCCATGTCCCTTCCCTCCTTGGCGGGGATCCCGATCCCAACCTACCCCCGTTCGCCCGTTCGGAAACGGGCAAACGGCGTGGGCCAGCGCAGTTAGCCCTCGAAACCGAGGCTGGCGGCCGCGCTGGCCTCGAAGTCGGGCTCGGCCGGCGCGATCGCCCGTGGCAGCATCGTGACCATGAACAGCCAGGTCAGCGGCCGGCCGAGCGCGAGCACCCCGCGCTCGAGGCCGAGCCGGTGGACGGCGACCTGCTCGAGGAAACGAGCGAGCCGGCCGAGGTAGCGGCTCGGCTCAGCCGACGGAAAGGCCCCGGTCTCGATCGCGCCGTCGGCCCGGATTAGCGCCACGGCGGGCTGAAGGATGTCGCGCGGGGCGATGGTGGTGTGGAACAGGCGCTCGCGGCCCGCCATCAGATCGATCCCGTGGTCCTGGAAGTACTCCCAGACGGCGCGCGCGCAGGAGGCCGCCGCGTGCGGGCGGTGGGGCACGGAAAGCAGGCCGTACGGCCGGCCGATCTCGGCGTAGGCGCGGGCGGTCGCAGCCAGGAGCGCCGATTCGTCGAGCGCCGCCGCGGGCCGGGTCACCATCAGCTCGCAGGCTCGGATGCGGCGCGCGCTCTTGGCGATCGCCGCCTCGAAGGTGCTCACGGTGGTGCCTTCGGGCCAATAAGGATCGAGCAGCCGGCCGTCCGCGAGCACGAGCGAAACGTGCATCCAGGGTCCGTACGCCCGGCGCATCACGCTCCAGGGGAACCGCTGCTCGGCGCTGCGCCAGAAGAGCAGGTCGCCGGGCCGCGCGTGCGCCGTGAGCGCGGCCACCTTGCGATCGAAGTGCGGATCGGCGCGACGGACCGCGGCGACTTCCGGGTTGGGCGCCTCGCCATCCGCCGCACAGGCGCGCAGGAGCGCCTCCCGCAAGGGCTCGGCCGAGGGCGCGAGGGGCAGGTCGGCGAGCAACGCGCGCTCCGCCTCGCCGATCCGGCCGGTCTGCACGGCTGTCGCCCAGACCGCGAGAAAGGCTTCGGGCCCGAGCGGGCGCCGCTGGCCGCAGAGGGCGTTTCGAAGGAGGAGGACGCCGCGTGACATCAGGCTGATCACCGATCGGGAGGGACCTTTCCACAGTAAACCCCAACATATCGGTCGAGCAACCATGTCTGTGACGGTTGGTCGATTGTTTGGCGCCGCCAGATCGCGGGCCGTTTAAAGCAAAAACAATATTGACTTAATGTACCTTTAATGATATCGTCATTTTACTCTCTCTCTCTCGCCCCCCAACCCCCCTACCGGAGGCACCTCTCTTGAAGCTGACTCTCTCCCGCACCGTCGCCGTCGCCCTTGCCGCCGCCGTCCTGGCGGGTTGTGGTGCGAACTCGCTGACCCCCTCCGCCGTCCGCGCCAACGCCGCCGGAAGCGTCGAGGCGAGCAAGGCCACCCTCGCGAAGCGCCTGATCGTCGGCTTCAAGGGCCAGATGCCCAAGGCCACGCTCGCCAAGCTCGAGAAGGCCGCCGGCGCCACCGTCGTGAAGACGCTGCCCAAGGTCGGCCTCGCGGTCTTCGAGACCAAGGGGAACCTGAAGGCCACCCAGAAGGCGCTGCTCGCCGGCGAAGGCGTGCAGTTCGTCGAGGCCGAGCTCGTCGCCGAGCAGGAGCCCGTGAAGGGCCGCGACGTGGTCGCCCGCCCGACCCAGGGCAACTCGAAGGCCGACCCGCTGCGCAAGGACCAGTGGCACCTCGACCTGATGGGCATCCCGCAGGTGTGGGCCTCGAACAAGGTCGGCAAGAGCGTCACCGTGGCCGTCGTCGATACCGGCGTCGACCTCACGCACCCCGACCTCCAGGGCGTCCTGGTGGAAGGCTTCAACGCCGCCGCCCCCGGCACCCCCCCGCAGGACGGCCAGGGCCACGGCACGATGACCGCCGGCTGCGTCGGCGCGGTCGCGGACAACGGCATCGGCGTCGCGGGCGTCGCCCCCAACGCGAAGATCATGCCGGTCAAGGTCGGCAACTCGGCCTCCTCGATCGTCGAGGCGATGATGTGGGCCGCCGACCACGCGGACATGATCACGATGAGCCTCTCGATCAAGCCCGGCATGGCCGACTACCCGGCCGCGATCGAGACCACCAAGCGCGCCGCCCAGTACGTGATGAGCAAGGGCAAGCCGATGGTCTGCTCGATGGGCAACACGGGTAGCAGCTCGAAGAACGTCCCCTCCGCCTTCGCCGGCAACGAGGTGCCCAACCTGATCGCCGTCGGCGCGACCGACAAGGCCGACCGGGTCACGAGCTTCTCGACCTACGGCTCGTGGACCACGGTCTCGGCCCCCGGCGCCGGCATCGTCACCACCGCGATGGGTGGCAAGTACCAGGCCGTCGACGGCACCTCGTTCTCGACCCCGATCACCGCCGGCGTCGTCGCCCTGATGATCGGTGCGGGCCAGGCCGCCGAGCCCGGCGCGATCCGCAAGCGCCTGACCGACACCGCCAAGGACATCGGCGCCCCGGGCTTCGACGACAAGGCTGGCTTCGGCCGCGTCGACGCCGTGAAGGCCGTCCTCTAAACCAAACGCGCAAGCAAGCCAGGGGGCGGGTCCGATGGACCCGCCCCTTTGCCATGCCGGCCCGCAGGAAGCCTACCGATCCGGCGCGAGGCTGGGCGGCGCCAGCACCGGTGCCGAAGGCGGGTTCGGCGGCTGCACCACGGGCGGCTGCACCACGGGCGGCGGCGTCTCCACCGGCTTCGGCGTCGACGTGGGCTGGGGCGCCGCCGGCTGCTTCGGTTTCACGCCCGACGGCGGCGCCTGGAGGGAATTCAGATTGTCCCGGGTGACGCTGGGCCCCCGCGCGGGCGTGAGCCCGCTGGCGGGTGGGCTGGTCGGCCGGTTCAGCTCGCCGCGGGGGGACCAGTCGTTCGACGGGGCGGCCTCGAGGGGTTCCGGCGTGGCGGGCCGGGGCGTGGGTGTCGGGCGCGTGAACACGCGCTGAGAATGAACGTCCGGCGGCAGCAGCGGCGGCAACGGCACGGTGGCCGAGGCGAGAGCCGGGGCGGCCAGCACGAGGAGCGCGGCGGGGAAGAGCAGGGCGACATAACGACGTGGTGCGGGCATCGGCGACCTCCAGGGATTGGCGGCCTTTTACCCGCCGAGCGAAGGATTCAGTCCGCTTGCTCGCTCAACCCTACCATCAAGATGACGGACGGCGTTGAGGGATCAAGTTTTGAGATTTGAGTTTTGAGATTTGAGTTGGGCAACGGAAAACTTGGAGCCACGCACCTTGGGTTGGGCAAGGTAGCGGAGGAACCCGCCGTGGAGGTTTTGCACGAACACCGACCCAACTCAAATCTCAAAACTCAAATCTCAAAACTAAGACTTATTCAACCGTCGTTGATCTAGATGGAAAGTCGCTCAACCAGGCCGCCAGCCCGTCGGCGAGCGCCTCTGCGACCTTGCGCTGCTCGGCGGGGTCGACGCACCACTCGAAGTCCTCGGGGTTCGTGAGGAAGCCGAGCTCCATCAGCACCGCCGGCGCGACGTGCGGCCGCGCGAGCGCCAGGTTGTCCCACCAGATGCCGTAGGAGGGTCGCCCGAGCTTGCCCGTGAGCGTGCCATGCAGCGCGCGGGCCAGCGAATGGGCCTGCGGGTGGTACCAGAAGGCGCCCACGCCGCGCGTGTTCTCGGCGTCGCCCTGGTCCGGCAGGGCGTTGTAATGCAGGCTCACCGACACATGCGGCGCGACGCGCGCGATCTGGTCGGTGCGGGCCTTGAGGCCGACCTCGGTGTCCGCGTCGCGCGTCATGTGCACCGTCGCGCCGCGCGCCTCGAGCGCCGCCTTCGTGAGGCGGGTGACGGGCAGCGTGAGGTCCTTCTCGGCGAGGCCGGTGGGGCCGTGGGTGCCCTCATCGCCAGGGCCGCCGTGGCCGGCGTCCAACACGACGCGCAGGCCGTCCAGCCGGCCGTCGCGGCTGGCCGGCGGCCGGTGGCGCAGGCCGAGCACCAGGCTGGGGCCATCGTAGCGCAGCGTCCAGCCCCAGGCTTGCGGCTCCTTCAAGCGGAAGCGGTATTCGATGCGGTCCGGCGCCACCTGCGCCCAGTCCATCCGCCGCACCAGCGGGCCCTCGTCCAGCCGGATGATGTCGGTCTGGGCGACGGCGTGGTGGAGCGTGAGCGTGAACGTGCCGTCGCCCTCCTCGACGCTGGCCGGCACCGGCTGCTCCAGCGGCACCACGATCTCGGTGAGGCCGGGCGCCTGCCGCGCGCGCAGGCTGCGCACGATCGTGCGGGGCGGCACGGCGCCGGGCAACGCCTGCACCTCGTCCTGGCTGATCCAGACGCCGTGCGCGAGCCGCAGCCACGCGCCGATCCGGCCCGTCACGGCTGCCCGCGCGCCGCGCGGCAGCGGCGCGAGCCGCGAGTGGTCCGTGCTCGGGCCGCTGCGCGTCACGCCTTCCTCGGCCTTCACCTCGATCACCGCGGGCGCCTCCGGCCGCAGCACCTCGAGGCTGCCGTCGGCGCTCTCGCTGCGCCGCGCGCCGTTGTTCACGATCGAGAAGCTCGGCCGGCCGAGGCGGCCCGGCGCCTGGAAGGTGGCGCAGGCCGCATATCGCACGGCGCGGCTCGCGGAGGGCCGGTTCGTGTCCGTGAGGCCGGCCTTGTTGTCGGGCAGCGTCGACTCGGCGGGTTGCGGCGCGAGCGGGATGACGCGGCCGCCCACGCGCACGTCGACGCTGGCGCCAGCCGCCGCGATCGCCGAGAAGCACACAGGCTCGCCGGGCAGCACCGCGAGGTCCGCCGCGGGCGCGAGCGAGCCCGGCGCGAACGTGACGCCGGTGGGCGGGGTGGCCGTGGCGGCCCGGCGCTTGATCGTCATGGCGAGGGTCTGCCCGCCATGGCGCAGCGTGACCAGGTTGTCGCCGAGGCGCAGCGGCACGGTGGGCGCGAAATGGCCAGCCGGGCTGCGGTGGACCGGCGCGCCGTTCACCGTGACGGTGCCGCCGCGTGCGGCCGTGCCGACGAAGAAGATGTGCTCGGCGGTCGTGACATGGCCGTCGTAGGGATACGTGACCCGCAGCCCGTCGGCTGCGGCGGGCGCCGCGGCGGCGAGGACGAGGGCGAGGGCGAGGGCGGCGGCTTGCAACATGGGGTGGATCTTACACGCAGGCGATGAGTCTGGCACCCGCGCACCCACCCAGGGAGCAGAAGGGTGCCGCGCGGGCCTATCTTTTACTCAACATTAACGCGCCGTTAATAGGATTCCAGCCCGTCCAGGCGATAACCACCCTGGAGTTGTCTGGAGTGGGAGTCACCATGTCGAAACACGTCACCGCGATCGCCACGATCGCGCTCGTCCTGGCCGGCTGCGCCGCCGCGCCGACCACCTCGCCCGCCCGCCGGGCCACGCCCATACGCGGCACCACGGCTCAGCAGGCCGCCGCCGCCTCGCACCGCGCGCCGACCGTCACGCGGCACGCCCCGGCCGGCGCCCCGGACGGGCCCACCGCCGCGCCGGTCACGCTGCCGGACGGCGGTCGCTACATGGCCTACGCCGCCGCGTCCACGCCCGACGACGGCTCCGACGTCACGGTCGTCACGTTCAATACGGCGATCGGCAACCCCCAGATCAAGACCGATCAGAAGCACTTCCCCACGCTGCCCTTCTACGCCGCGACGATCGCCGGCGAGCCCGACAGCGCGATCCTCTGCCTGCAGGAAGTCGGCAACGCCCAGCGCGCCGAGGTCGCGCGGCTCGGCGAGCGGAGCGCGGCCTTCACCTGGCGCTACCAGCGCGTCGGGGCGCGCCAGGGCAACATGATGCTGATCCCGCGCCGCTACGTGCTCGAGAAGTACGACGATCCGCACTTCGGCTGGGTGCAAGTGGTGGCGGCCGGCAAGGCGATCTGGCGGTGGATCGGGCCGGAAGGCAAGCCCAACATGTCCCAGCTCACCGAGCCGCGCGGCTTCCAGATCGCCTGGCTGCGCGATACGCGCACCAACCGTCGCTTCGTGGTGTTGAACACCCACCTCTCGTTCCAGGCCGGCATCCAGGAGCCGCAGGCCAAGAAGCTGTTCGACCACGCCTTCCGCGCAGGCGGTGATGGCCCGCTGGTGGTGGCGGGCGATCTCAACGTCCGGACCGCGGACACCGACACCGATCCTGACAAGCAAGGCAAGAACGCCGTGGTGCGTTCCTACTTCCGCGATCTGGTCGACATGGGCCCCGCCGGCCGGCCGCCGTCCAAGACCAACATCGACTGGGTGCTGGCCCGCGGCTTCGCGCCGGTGCGCTCGCGTTGGTACACCGGCACGTCGATCAGCCTGCCCGGCTCGCCGGACGCGCTGACCGTCTCGGACCACTATGCCGAGGAGGACGTCCTGCGCTGGCAGTGATCGGCCACTGACTACGTGAGTGTGCCAAACTAAAGTGCTATGCGCGCCAATGCCCCGCTCCGCCACGGAGCGGGGCGCTTCTTGTGTCGGATGACCGCCATTTCGGCATAGTTGCGCCCACGAATATTTCGTATGCAATAGTAGATTGACTTGAGTGTGGGCATCGCATATGATGTGAGCACACTCAAGTCGGTTGAGGCCGATGGAGTGGTTTCAGTGCAAGCCCGGCCGGGTCGAATGGGCCCGCCGGCCGCATGAGGAGGACGCATATGAAATGCCAGAATTGCGGGCAGCGGCCCGCGAACATGCGGCTCGCCGGGATCATCAACGGTCGCCGCGCCACCATCGACCTGTGCGGCGCCTGCGCGGCCCAGGGCCAGGTGCCGTTCATGAACGGCGGCTTCCCCGGCTTCCCGGGCGATGGCCCGGATCAGGACGACGAGGGCAACGGCTCGGCCACGCCGCTGCTCGACCGCTACGCGCGTGACCTCACGGCGCTCGCCGCCGAAGGCAAGCTCGACCCGATGGTCGGCCGCGAGCGAGAGGTCGAGCGCATGACGCGCATCCTCGTCCGCAAGACGAAGAACAACCCCGTGCTCGTCGGCGAGCCCGGCGTCGGCAAGACGGCCGTCGTCGAGGGCCTCGCCCAGCGCATCCACCAGGGCGCGGTGCCCGAGCCGTTGCGCGGCAAGCGCGTGCTCGCGCTCGACCTCGCGGCGATGCTCGCGGGCTCGAAGCTGCGCGGCGAGTTCGAGGAGCGCCTCAAGGGCGTGATGGACGAGGTGAAGGCGCAGGCCGGCCAGCTCGTGCTCTTCATCGACGAGGTGCACACCGTCGTCGGCACGGGGGCTGCCGAAGGGGCGATGGACGCCGGCAACATCCTCAAGCCCGCGCTCGCGCGCGGCGAGCTGCGGTTGATCGGCGCGACCACGCGCGATGAGTACCGCAAGCATATCGAGAAGGACGCCGCGCTCGAGCGCCGTTTCCAGCCGGTGACGGTCGACGAGCCCACGGCCGAGCAGGCACGCGCGATCCTGCGCGGCCTCAAGCCGGCCTACGAGCTGCACCACCAGGTGGCGATCGCCGACGAGGCGCTCGACGCGGCCGTGGACTTCAGCATCCGCTACGTGAACGATCGCTTCTTGCCAGACAAGGCGATCGACCTGATGGACGAGGCCTGTGCGATGGTACGCCTCTCGAGTGAATCACCTTACGACGCGGAACGCGGGTTGATCGAGCGGCTTGGCGCCCTCGAGCAGGACAAGAAGCGCGCCGTCGAGGCGGAGCGCTTCGGCGAAGCCGCGCGCCTGCAGGCCGAGCTCGCCCAGGGCGTCGAGACGCTCAAGGCGCTCAAGGCCAGGGGCGGCGAGGCGGGCGAGGCGCGCGTGGCGGCCAGCCACGTCGCACGCGTGGTCAGCGAATGGACCGGCATCCCGGCGGGCGAGATCGGCCGCGAGGACGCGCAGGCCCTGCTCGACCTCGAGCAGCGGCTGGCCGAGCGGGTCGTCGGCCAGTCCGACGCGATCCGGGCGATCGCCCGGGCCGTTCGCCGCTCGCGCGCGGGTCTCAAGGACGCGCACCGGCCGGTGGGCAGCTTCCTCTTCCTGGGCCCGACGGGCGTGGGCAAGACGGAGCTCGCCAAGGCGCTCGCAGCCTCGCTCTTCCACGACGAGTCAGCGATGATCCGCGTGGACATGAGCGAGTACGGCGAGCGGCATACAGCCGCGCGGCTGATCGGCGCGCCGCCGGGCTACGTCGGCTACGACGACGCTGGGCAGCTCACCGAGGCGATCCGCCGCAAGCCCTACTCGGTCGTGCTCTTCGACGAGATCGAGAAGGCCCACCCGGACGTCCACCAGCTGCTGCTGCAGATCATGGAGGACGGGCGGCTCACGGACGGCCACGGCAAGACCGTGGACTTCCGCCACGCGCTGGTCATCATGACGAGCAACGTGGGGGCCCAGAAGCTCGTGGGCTCGCAAGGCGCCATCGGCTTCCGGTCGCTCGAGACGAGCGAGGACGAGGCCCGCTGGGACCGGATGCGTGCGCAGGCGCTCGAGGCGCTCGGCGACACGTTCCGCCCGGAGTTCCTCAACCGCATCGACGATACGATCGTGTTCAAGCCCCTCGCGAAGCCCGAGATCGTGGCGATCGTGGACCTGATGCTCGAGACCACGCGCCGCAAGCTCGCCGACCAGCGGGTGGCGCTCACGGTGACGCCGGCGGCCAAGGTGGCGATCGCCGACGCGGGCTTCGACGCCGTCTACGGCGCACGGCCGCTGCGCCGGGCGATCCAGCGGGAGCTCGAGGTGCCGATGGGCGATCTGCTGCTCGCGGGCCGCGTGACGGGCGGTGTGGTCGTGGTCGACCACGTCGATGGCCACTTCGTCTTCGACGTGCCTGCGCCCGAAGCGGCCGTCGTCCGGGCCGCGTAGCCCGGACGGCAGCCCGGACTCGACAGGGCCCTCCGCCAATCCGGCGGAGGGCCTTTTCGGCTCGGGTATACGACCTTTCCGACCCCTGCTCGGTTCGGTAAGGAGGTGGCTATGGCCCGGACGCTCCCCACGCTCGCGCTCGCGCTCGGCCTGCTGCCTGCGCTTTCGGCGCCCGCCCTCGCCTGTGGCGGGTTCTTCTGCATGCGCATGCCGATGGACCAGGCCGGCGAACGGATCCTGTTCGTGGCCGACGGCTTCGAGACGGTCGCCCACGTGCAAATCCGCTACCAGGGCGACGCGAAGAAGTTCAGCTGGGTGGTGCCGACGCCCACCGAGCCCAAGCTCGGCGTGGGCTCCGACGTGCTCTTCGCCCAGCTCGAGAATGCCACCCGGCCGCAGTTCCAGCTCACGATGAAGGACCTCGGCGGGTGCGAGTACCCGACCCTGAAGTCCAGCGCGCGGGAGGACGGTGCCGCCCGCCCCACGTTGCAGAGCGCCGTGCAGGTAATCTCGCAGGAGAAGGTGGGTCCTTACGATTCGGCGGTGATCCGGTCGAACGACCCGGCCGCGCTCAAGACCTGGCTGCGCAAGAACGGCTACGAGGTGCCGCCCAAGCTCGACCCGCTGCTCGACCCCTATGTGGCGGGCAGGTACTACTTC
>JAKFEW010000158.1:0-7170 GCA_036675505.1 Candidatus Sericytochromatia bacterium | reverse complement strand
GGCGCGCGCCGTCGGCCTCGCGCGCGGCCTCGACCAGCATGCGGCGCTCGCCCGCATGCCCGTCGCGCACGCCGGCGAGCTCGGCCGCGAGGCGCGTGGTCTCGGCCTCGTGGCGGGCTGCCTCGGCGGCGGATGCGGCCTCGAGCGACTCCAGCCGCTCGAGCGCCTCGCGCTCGGCCCGCCGGCTCGCCGCGAGATCGAGCTGCAAGGCGCCGCCGGCCTCGCGCAGGTCCAGGTTCTCGGCCGCCAGCTCGGCGACGCGACCCGTCAGGTCGCGCAGCTGGCGCTCGCGCCGGGCGGCCTCGTGGGCCTCGGCCATCGCGCGCCAGGTCGCTTCCCAGGCTTCCTGCGCCGAAGGGTGCCAGGCCGGCAGATCGCCCAGGCGCTCGAAGGCGCCGAGGCGCTCCGGCTCGAGCTCGACATGGGCCGCCAGCGCATCGAGCGCGGCCAGCTGCACGGCCAGGTCCGACGTCGTGAGCGCCGCCATCATGATGGCGTCCCAGCTCCGCGGCGCGCGCGCGAGCAGCCTCAGCGCAGCCAGCCGCGTGGGCGGTGGGGTCTCCGGCTCGAGCGCCTTGATGGCGAGCTCGAACCAGATGAAGTCGGGCACGGCGTCGGGCGCGCCGTCGCCCATCAAGGCACGGAGGTCGGAGCTGGACGTGGGGTTGATCATGGCGGCGCGATCGTAGCCGACCTGCCCGCCCAGGGGCGGTGCCCGAGCGCACAAACCCAGGCCAGGTGCGGCGTTCCGCCTTATGTTATTCCCTGGTCTTCACGTCCGGCGGGTTGTCGCGGTCGACTTCCTTCAAGCCCTCGGCCGCGCAGGTCTTGCACGTGAGGCGGCCCAGCTTGGCGGCTCTTTGCAGCACCGGGATCGTGGCGGCGTCCCGGCGGTCGTCCGCCTTGACCTCCGCCTCGCAGTGTTGGCACTTCCCGACGACGATGATCGGCATCTCGCGTTTACCTCGGCTCAGGGGAGACGCCCGCCATTCTACACCAGGCTCGTGGCCCGGGCGCGCAGGCGGCGCATGGCGTCGTTCACCTGCTTGCGCTCGATGCTCTGGCCGAGGCCGTGGCTCAGGCGATCGCAGAGATCGAGCATCTGGCCGAACGTCGCGGACTCCAGGTCGTCCCAGCCGAGGTCGTAGATCACCTGGTCGAGCAGGCCGTAGGCCGCCTCGTAGCCGACGTACTCCATGAGCAGCTGGGCGAAGGCCTCGTGGCGCGTGCTCCTGGGCTTCTCGGTGCCGAAATCGTAGCCGTTGTCCTCGTAATTCGCCTGGTCGGTGTGGACCCGGACGGCATGGGTCGAGAGCAGCATCCGCATGAGGTTCGCGAGCCGGATCTCGTCGAAGTCGCAGGCCTGGTGGACCTGGGCCATCGAGAACGAACGCGGCAGCGCGCGCACGAAGCCCGGGATCCACTCGGGGGGCTCGGAGCGATCCCAGGCGAAGGAATCGAGCGCCGCCTGGGTGAACGAGACCGCGCTGGTGAGCTGGGGCACCAGCTCGCGGTACTGCGAGGTGGCGTCCATCTGGCGCATGCCTTCGAGCAGCAGGTAGTCCATGCGGCTCGTCACGTTCTGCTCGGGCAGCTCGTACTCATCCTCGATTTGCACCAGCTTGAACGTGCCGGCGTTCCACCAGCCGATGATGCGGTACATCGCGAGGTCGCCGTGGATGTTGTTGACCCGCGCGCTGATCAACGTGCCGTTCCGGAAGACCAGCTCGGCCGACTGGCCGATCTCGACGCGTGACAGCGTGAGCAAGGCGGTCTTCTGCTCCATCGCGATCAGCTGCATGAGGTTCGGCAGGCTGACGTGGCCGAGGTTGCCTTCGAGCAGGACATTGGACTGGATGGACACGCGAGACCTCAGGAACGAGAAGGATTATGGACGATTGCGCGCTCCCCTTATACCCGGTTCGGCGCGTGCTACGCAGGCCTCCGCCGCCGCGCCCGCGCCGCCAGGCTGGCCACCGCGGCCCCGACCGGCACGCCGAACGCCGCCAGCGCGCCCGCGTAGACGACGCCGAGCACCGCGGACTGCCCCACCAGCCGCGCCAGGGCCTGTAAAAAGCCTTCGGTCGGCGGCAGCCAGGGCCCGATCAACCAGGCGGCCAGGCCGGCCAGCGCGGCTGCGACCGCCGCCTTCGCCACCACCGGCGTGGAGCCACCGAGCGGCAGCTCGCCCAGCTTGCGACGCAGGAGCAGCGCGATCGCCAGGCAATTGAACAGCGTCACGCCCGCCGTCGCCGCGGCGAGGCCGTTCAAGCCGAACGGGTCGATCACCGCGGCCATCGCGGCGACCGTGACGCCGAGCGAGGCGAGGCTGACCATCAGCGGCGTGCGGCCGTCATCCAGCGCGTAGAAGACGCGGATCATCAGATCGCGTGCCGCATAGGTCCAGATGCCGAGCGCGCAGATGGCGAGCACCACGGCCGTGAGGTGGGTGTCGGTCGCGTCGAACGCGCCGCGCTGGAAGACGACAGCGACCAGCGGCTCGCCGGCCGCGATGAAGAGCGCGATCAGCGGCAAGGTGGCGAGGCCGATCGTGGCGAGGCCCTGGTTCATGCGCCGGAACAGCTCGGCGCGGTCGCCGGCGACGGCGGCCTGGGTGAGCAGCGGGAACAGCGGGATGAGCAGCGCGGTCATCAGGATGCCGAGCGGCAGCTGGATGAGCTTGTTGGCGAAGTCGAAGACGCTGATCGAGCCAGCCGGCAGGCTCGAGGCGAAGTTCGTGCCGATGATGACGCTGATGGTGCCGATCGTGGAGCTGACGCAGGCCGGCAGCAGCACGCCCCAGAGGCCCTTCACCTCCGGATGCCTGAGGTCGATGCCGGGCGCTGTGACCGGGCGGGTCCGCCACAGCCGCCAGGCCGCGGGGGCCTGGAGCAGCACCTGGCCGACGCCGCCCACCAGCGTGCCCCACGCGAGCAGCATCGGGTCGGCCTTCCAGAGCACGGCGGCGATCACGGCGATGCTCGCGATGAGCGGCGAGAGGCTGGGGCGGGCGTAGTCGCCCTGGTCGTTGGAGACGCCGCAGAGGATGCCCACCCAGCCGCCGAGCAGGATCAGGGGTGCCATCACGCGCAGTTGCTCGACGGCGAGCACGAACACGGGGTCCGACGCGTTCGTCGCGACGGCCCGCACGAGCCAGGGGGCGGCCACGTACGCGACACCCGAGAGTGCGCCCATCACGAGCGTCACGAGCGCGGCGATGGCCATGACGACGCCCGCGACCTCGTTGTCGCGACCTTGCTGGCGCAGCGTGGCGATCACCTTCTGCGTCGCCGTGTGGAAAGGGCCGGTGAGGCCGCCGAGCATGACGAGCGAAAAGGCCGGCACGATGTAAGCGATCGTATAGGCGTCCTTGCCCACGTCGGCGCCGAAGACGGCCGCGATCGCGAGCTCGCGCCCGAAGCCGACCGCCTTGGCGAGCAAGGTGACGATGGCGATCGCCGAGGCGACGCCCAGCAGGCCTTTACCCACGCCCTGGCGCGGAAGAGGGGGCCATGTCGGCCAGGACCCAGTCGATCGCCTCGACCAGCGTGTCGGCGACGTGGTCGGCCTGGACGGTCCATTGGTACGAGCCGTCGAGCACCTGCTCGCCGTAGCCCGAGCGCAGCAGCACGGTGCGCGCGCCGACCCGCTGGCCGACTTCCACGTCGGTGGCCTTGTCGCCGATCATATAGGAGCGGGCGAGGTCGATGCCGTGCTTGGTGGCCGCTTCTTCCAGCATGCCGGGTTCCGGCTTGCGGCAGCTGCAGGCCTGCGCGTACTCCGGCACGGTGCCGTCCGGCAGGTGGGGGCAATAGAAGAGATCGTCGAGGTGGGCGCCATCGGCCGCGAGCAGGCTCACGAGCCGTTCGTGCAGCGCATGCACCCAGGACTCCGGGTAGTAGCCCCGGGCCGGTCCCGACTGGTTGGTCGCCAGGATGACCGGCACGCCACGCATGTTCAGGCGGCGAATCGCGGCGCCGGCCCCGGGCATGAGGGCCAGGTTCTCGAGCTCGCGGATGTAACCCGCTTCCACGTTGATCGTGCCGTCGCGATCGAGGAATACGGCGATTTTCCCGGCCATGGGCAGCCCTGCGCCTCCGTCGTTTCGCCCTTTTCTATCACGTTTCGCCTCAAATCGCCAGGAAGCGGGGGTCCCGACCATCGCTACGTTGTTTACATATCTTAACTATCTGACTACGGTGGAAACAGACGTCAGATCGTGTGAAGGAGGGTGACATGTCCCTGTTGACGTGGATCGTGGTGGGTCTGATCGCCGGCCTATTGGCCGACCTGGTCGTCCCCGGCAAGCAGAACTGGCTGGTCGATACGTTGGTCGGCATGGCCGGCGCCGTGATCGGTGGCTGGCTGTTCCAGGCCTTCGGCGGCGCGCCGGCGACCGGCTTCAATTTGTGGAGCATCCTGGTGGCCTTCATCGGCGCCGTGATCCTCCTCTACATCGTGAAGGCGGTCCAGGCGCGGCAGACCTGACGAAGTCCGCTGACCGGGCGGGGGCGCGAGTCCCCGCCCTTTTTTCGTGCCCGGGTGCTACCATAGGGAAATCATGAACCCGCTGCGCCTGGTCGCTCTCGCGGCTGCCCTCGCCAATACCGGCTGCGCGTGGCTGATTGGCCACTACGAGGTCCCCCAGCCACGCGATCCGGTGGGACCCTTACCCGCCACCGTCCACGCGACGGTCGGCCCGCTGACGCTCACGGGCACCTGGCTCGGGCCCGGCGAGCGCATCGTGACGGCGAAGCGTCCCTGGGGCGCCGCGGCCCGCGTGGTCAACCCTTATGGCGCCGACACGTTCCGCGTTCGCCTGGTGGCGCGGGCGACGGCCGAGGCCGTGGTGCTGCTGCCTCAAAGGGCCACGCTGGCGGATGCGGCCGGGACGTCGCGCCAGGCCCGCACGCTCGCGGACTTCCGCGCGCGCTGGCCGGGCTGGGCCGTGACGGTCGACGATGAGGACGCCGATCGGCGCGCGGCGTACGAGCACGTGCTCGACACGCTGCTGGTCGAGCGGGAGGTGCCTGCCGGCCAAGAAACCACGGGTATCGTGGCGTTTCCCGCCTTTGCGCCGGCCGGCCGCCTCACGCTCACCTTGCCTTGCCGCGTGGGGCTGCGCCGTCAGGTCGCCACCTTGAGCTGGGAGGGCTCCTGATGCGGCGCGGTGTGGTCGTGGCCGTGCTCGCCGCGATGCTCGCCGGCTGCGCGACCCGCGAGCTCGAGCTCCAGGCGGCCGAGGCGCCCTGGGCCGGCGAAGCGGCCGCCACCGTCGAGCTCCCGACCTTCCAGGCGGACCCGGCGGCCTGGGCGATCGCCGACAAGGCGCGCACGCGGCTGCGCGAGGCGCTCGGGCGCGGCACGGTGCGCGTCGTGGAGCAAGGCGGGCAACTCGTCCTGCAGGGTGCGGTCTCGACGTTCCTGGAGCAGGCGACGCCCGGCGCGCCCCGGCGGATCTTGAGGAATACGGGGTCGTCGGTCCCCATGCCGCCTGGCCCGTACAATGAAACCTACGCCTGGGAGATGGATGTCGAGCAGGCGGTACAGATTCGGCTCGTGGTGCGCCTGCAGCGCCCGAACGGCCAGGTCGTGTGGACCAAGGAGACGCTCGGCGACGCCGACGAGAGCCATGCGGTCGCCGTGAACTGGCCCGGCAACGACCCGCTGCCGCCGCCGGCCGTGCTGCCGCATGCGCCGAACCCCGAGGTCTTCCAGCGGTTGCGCGAGCGCGCGGTCGAGGAGGCCCTCGAGCCGTTGCTCGCGGCTGTCACCGTGCGCTACGCGTACAAGGAAATCAAGTGACGGCGGGCGCGGCAGCGGTGTGACCACGGCGATAGGGCGGCCCCGGCGCATGTGGTACCATGGCCGCCATGTTCGGCAAGAAGAGCAACCTGATCGGCCTGGCGCTGTCCGCCATATGCCTGTTCCTGGTCTTCCGGAAAATCGACCTCGCGCTGCTGACCCAGGCCCTGGCCTCGCTGGACTACCGCGCCCTGATCGCCGCCGTCTGCGTCTTCATGACGACCTTCCTCGTTCGCACGGTGCGCTGGCGAGCGTTGTTGGCGCCGACCAAGCCGCTGGCCTACCGCCGCCTGTTCGGCGTCGTGATGATCGGCTACATGGCGAACAACGTGCTGCCGGCTCGCCTCGGCGAGTTCGTGCGCGCGTATGTGCTGAGCCGCAAGGAAGGCGTCCGCAAGAGCACCACGCTCGCCACCATTTTCATCGAGCGCATCTTCGATGGCCTCTCGCTGCTCTTCATCCTGGGCGCGCTGCTCGTGGCCCACGAGACGGGCTGGATTTCGAGCGAGCATGATTTCCCGACCAGCATCAAGCTGGCCGGCCTGATCGCCGGCGCGGGCTTCGTGGGGGCTTTCGGCTTCGTGGCGGCGCTGGAGTTCGTGCCGAGCTTCCCGGGCTTGCTCGCGAAGCTGATCCACCGCTTCGCCCCGCCGCGGGTCGCGTCCAAGCTGGAAAGCATCCTCAGCGCGTTCGTGGAGGGCGTCGGCTGCCTGCGCAGCTGGAAGACCCTGGTCTTCGTCTTCGGCACCTCGCTCGCCGTCTGGTCGATCGAAGGCACCACGTACGCGCTGGTGGGCCAGGCGTTCCATCTCGACCTGCCGCTGCGGGCATTCTTCATCGCGATGGTGATCGTGAACCTCGGCACGCTCATCCCCTCCGCTCCCGGCTTCGTGGGCACGTTCCAGGTCTTCTGCTGGATTTCGCTCGGGATGTTCGGCATTTCGAAGGAAGTGGCCGTCAGCTACGGCCTGGTGCTGAACGTGATGGAGTACTTGCCGGTCACGCTGCTCGGCATCGTGTTCCTGGCAATGGAGAACCTGACGCTCAAGACGATGGTGCAATCGGACGCGGAGCCCGAGGGCGACGTTCAGGGCAACGGGTCGCCGGCGCCCATCGGCACGTCCGAATCCAAGCCATCGGCCTTCTCGCCTCTGTCCCCTTAACCGCAGGATAACATCCAGCCCCTCCATGGGGGTGTTTGGTTGTGGCCTGGTTAATGCGCCTTAAACCTATTCCTGGCCTTCAGAACCTTCTCTTCTAGCGGCCAAGTCGCGGCCGGCGGATTTGGCGCGCACCTCGGGGTCCCGAGCGAGGGTCGTGGGGGCGTGGCTGTCTGCCTCGCGCGCAGGTGGCGAGGTCGGGATG
>JAKFEW010000012.1:0-7187 GCA_036675505.1 Candidatus Sericytochromatia bacterium | reverse complement strand
GGGCGGCGGGGGCGGGGGCGGCGGCGCCATCGGGGGCAGCGCGCCGGGGAACGCGCCGGGATAGGCGCCCGGGGCCGGCTGCTGGACGCCACGGACGATCGCGTCGATCTGCTGCTGGATCGCCATCACCTGGCCGAGCATCCGCTGGATTTCGGCCTGGAACTGCGACTGGCCGGCGGGCTGCACCGGGCCGGCGGGCGGGAAGCCGGGCTGCGGGTAAGGCTGGGGGAAGCCGGGCTGGGGATAGCCGGGCTGGGGGTAGTTGGGCTGGGGGTAGTTGGGCTGGGGGTAGTTGGTCGGGGGGACGTTGGGCTGCGGGTAATTGGGCTGCGGGTAGGGCTGCGGATAGCCGGCCTGGGGGTAACCCGGCTGCGGGTAGGGCTGCGGGTAGCCCGGCTGCGGGTAGCCGGCCGGCGTCGGGCCGTAGGTCGGCTGGGGCGCCGCGGGGCGCAGGAAGCGCGGCAGCTGGCTCGCGCGGTACGCGTCCACCGTGTAGCCGGCGGTCGTGGCCGGCGTGTACGTGGGCGCCTGGGTGGCGGGCACGTACTGGCGGTTCGGGACCTGGGCGAAGTATCCGACTGTCTGGATTGCCATTGCCGACTCCAACTCCAATGATTCGCACGAGCGGAACAAGAACCCTATCGGCTGCGAGGCCGGTTAAGGACGCCAACGGACGGTTAATTCGCGATGAACGACCGGTCAAGGAATGTAGCGCGATCCGTGAGAATCCTCTCATGAGGCGGTCTTCGGCCGATCCGGTGGGTATGTCAGCCCTATGCGCCATGCTTCCGCCATCCTCCCGCTCGCCCTCCTGATCGCCGCCTGCCAGCCGGCCGCGATGGCGCCGGCCCCGGCCACGTCCTCCGCGCCGGTCGCCACGGCCGCCCAGGCCGCCCTGTTGGCCGCGCCGCCCGCCGGGGAAGGCGTGCAGCTGTCGATCGGCCCCTTCGCCGTGCCGCCCGGCAGCGAGGTGCAGAAGAACTTCTTCATGAAGCTGCCGGTCGATCAGGACGTCGCGATCGCGCGGATCCAGATCAGCTATCCGACCGGCAGCCACCACTGCAACGTCTTCAAGAGCGATCGCCACCAGGCGCCGGACCACGTCGAGGACACCTTCGACGCCGTCGCCTACGACCTCTACGACATGTTCGCGGCCGCGCAGACCGGCAACATGGACTGGCGGCTGCCGGAGGGCGTCGTGCTGCGGCTCAAGAAGCGCCAGCAGCTGATCGTCCAGACCCACTGGGTGAACGCCACGACCCAGCAGACGCCCGGCGACCAGGGGCAGGTGAAGATCAACTTCTGGTTCGCCAAGAACGCGGAGAAGGCGCAGAACCTGGGCATGCTCTTCGCGATCAACAAGAACCTCGACATCGACCCGAAGGCCACCACCCAGGAAAGGAAGTTCGTCGACCTGAAGCGGCTCGGGCACGACCAGGACGTGAAGATCCTCGCGATGACCGGGCACTTCCACAGCCGCGGCAAGAAGTTCGAGGTCAACCGGCTCGACGGCGAGGCGAAGGGCGACGCGCTCTATTCGAGCGACGACTGGGACGAGCCGCCCTTCAAGACCTACGACCCGCCGCTCGCGCTCCGGGCCGGCGAGCGCCTGCTCTACACGTCGACGTTCGTGAACGACGGCGATCGCGTGATCAAGTTCGGGCCGCACGTCGAGACCGAGGAGCACTCGAACTTGTTCATGTACTTCTATCCGGGCCCGGCCGACGGGCGGGCGCTCTACGACACGGATGGGGCGCCGTAGGCGATGACTTCCGGCTGGTTGCACATCACGCTTGGGTCGAGGGGCCCGCTCGCTCGGGCGGCGGCGAGCGCATCGTCGTCTTCCCCAATCACGAGAGCATGGAGGCGCTCTGCCTCTTCCTAGCGTGCACACCCAACGTTCTGCTCGAGCTGCAGAAGCGCAAGACACCGAGCGGGCTCACCTGGCGCGACTTCCGCGGCCTACGTGTCCGTGGCCGCGCAGACCAGTTGAATGACGACGACACCTAGCCCTCGACGAAGCCCGCGACCCCTGTGACCTCCGCGTCGACCGGGCGCTGGCTCTTGACCCGGGGGCACCGATCGCGTTTCATGGATATATTGGAAATATCGGAACAGGAGGTCGCTCATGCCGCTGCCAACGCCAGATAACGAACTCGCCATGTTGCTGTCTCAGCGCATGGAGGCCGCCCTCGCCGCGACGAATGATCCCGGCGAGCGCTCGCGGTTGGTGCTCCAGGTCGTCCAGCTCGGCGAGCGCCTGGCGATTCGCCCGCTGCGTCTGCACGTCCTCGGGCTGCTGCGCGAAGGGCGCGGCGGCTCGCTCGCCGAACTGCTTGAGCACGTAGACGGCCGCTACCAGGCCTTCCGTGAAGCGCTCAAGGGTCGGCGCAAGCGCAGGAGCCCGGCATCAGAGGTGTACCTAAGCCCAGGTGAGGCGGCCGCCTATCTCGGCGTCAGCCCCAAGACCATCGCGAAGTGGTGCGACCGCGGCAAGCTGCCTTGCGTCGTGCTCGAGTCTGGCCACCGCCGAATTCCTGCTGCGGCCCTCGAACCACACAAGGCGAAGCTTGCCAGCCTGGATGCCCTTCATACTGCCATGGCTCCGACCTGGGGCCAGCTCACCGAGGCAGACGTCGTCCAGGAGATGCTGGATCGCGATCGCCCGAGCTCGTGATGGGGCCGCTCGTCGCCCTGGACGCCAACGTCCTCGTCGCTGCCTTCCTCACCCCCAAGGGCTTGAGCCACCGCTTGTTGGTCCTGGCTCTGTTGGCGGAGTACCAGGTGATCATCACGACGGAGGTCCTGGCCGAGCTCGATCGCCACTGCCGGCTCGGCTTCAAGGGGCTGGTGCCGACGGTGGACGAGCTCGCGCGCTTCCGCGCGGCCCTTCACCCGTTATTGGAGCAGATGGAGTTGCTTCCCGGCCCCATCGGTCGGGCGTCCGGCGAGGGCGTGCCGATCGTCAACGTCGACAACCGGGTGATCATCCGGGCGCATCCCGGCGGCGCGCGAGGTAAGCAAACCGAGGTCGTGAGCGAGCGCGAGGTCTTGCTGCGCGACATGGGCGACGCCCACCTCTTGGCCGCCGCCCTGAGCTATGGCTGTCGCTACCTCTGTTCCTGGAATACCAAGGACTTCCCGCCCGGCCTGCGCGTAGGGATCCTCGAAGTCGTCACACCCAAGGAGCTGCTCGCGATTCTGGAGGGACCTGATGAAGAGGCGCCGGCGTCCTGATCGGCGCAGCGCCGTTTCGCGCCCGGGCCGCTCAGATTCTCCGTGATAATGAGCATTACCTGCGCAGCGGGCGCGATCGGGTATACGAGCACATATGGTCTGCAAGGTACCCAACCCCGTCCTGCTTTTCGTGCTCAAGCTTTACCTGCCGGTCGCGATGCTCACGCTGGGGCTCCTTGCCGGATGGATGCTGGGCAGAGGAAGGCGACAAGCGGCGCTTGGCTCGCTGCTTCTAGGAGGCGTTGTCGTTTACGGGATCCAAAAAGCGCTGGGCGCCTGGCTCCTGTACAGCATCTGCGGGACGTAGACCCTCACCATCCCTTGAAAGCCCGGGTCTCCAAGTAAGCCGTCTTACCTGGCCTTAGCTCGCGCTCGTTGCTCCGCCTCTGCGATCTGTGCTGGCGTCATTTGCCGCTTAAGCAACTCGATGTCGAATTCCAGCTTGGGCTCCTTATTTACAGCCTGCGCGACGAGCATCCACTTCAGCCCCTCGACTTGATCGCGCGGAAGAGCGCCAGCAAGTCCGTACCCGCTCCCGTATCCGCCGGCCAGATAGAGTTGCGCTGGCCGATAGCCTGCTTCGGCAGATTTCCTGAACCAACGCTCAGAAGCTTTGAAATCCTGCTTCACGCCTGCGCCCCATAGGTACAGAGAACCAAGGTCGTAGGCAGCCTTTGCGTCACCGGTCTGAGCAGCCTGCTGCAGTCGGCCGAGAGCCTTCTTGTCACGCGCAAGCTTCAGCACGTGATCGTTAGTGCCGTAGTTTGCAGTTTTCTCGCCGGCGGTCGCCCCCGGGGGAGATCAGCATGGCGCAAGACAGTAGCCCTAGCGCCCCGAGCAGGCCGCGCCAAACAGCTCTTCGATGTTGGATCATGGGCTCTTCCTTTCCTGGAAAGTCGGGAAAATCACCGCTATCAGATGGGCGCGGTGCCGTCAAGTGCGGCCGTAAGCGCTCTGTAGACCCGCCAATCGCATACCGTCCGGCCAGCAGTGGCGAGCTTCGCCTCGAGCTCCGCCTCGGAACGGATGCGAATAGTCGCCCAAGCCGCGCCCCCACCTGTGGGTCGATCCTTCCGGAGCTGACGTATGATCGGCGCAAGTGGCACCAAATCTTCACTGAGAGTTGGTGCCAAGCTGTTTTCGGTCCGACCGGACTGTCCGGTCAGACCGGGCTCATCGGCGGCCGCGTGCGCGGCGGGGCCGCAGGTGCGGCGGGCCGGCCCTGCGGCTTGACCGGCATCGGCGTGTCCTGGGAGGGCGTCTTCGCCACCGCCCGCACCGGCACCGGTGGCGGCGGCAGGAAGTATGTCGCGAGCAGCTTGTTGTTGCGGAACATCACCGGCAGCTGGCCGAGCGGCAGCGCGAGCTCGCGCAGCGGCTCCGGGTCGAAGCCCGGCGGCAGCGGGCCGGTGGGCAGCAGGGCCTCGAGGCGTTGGTGCTGGGCGATCGCCGCCTCGAGCGGCGGGATCAAGGCCGGGTAGGCGGCGAGCTCCAGCACGAGGCGCGTGGCCTGCCGGCCCTCCGGCGTGAAGAGATCGCCAGGCGTGCTGACCACGGCGGTGCGCGCGCGGTCGATCGCGGCGCGGATCGCGGCCAGGCGCGGCGCGAGCCAGCGCACGAGGTCCTGGGCCTTGCGCACGGCCTCCTCGGCCGCCTTGCGGACCCGCAGGCGCTCGTCGGCCGAGCCGCCCGGCAGCGGCTTCGGCGCGTCCGGGATCACGTAGTCCACGGTGCGCGGCGGCGGGAAGAGCCGCGCGAGCGCCGGATCCTGCTTGAACTCGGCATGGAGGTTGCCGAGGTAGAAGAGGCCGCGGCGCAACTTTTCCTCGCCGAGCGGCTCGCGGGGGGGCAGGCCCGGGGGCAGGCCGACGGCCGCGTCGCTGAAGTGGCTCACGGCGTCGCCGATCTCGCGGTAGCGGTAGAGCGCCACCGGCACGGCGCGCGCGAGGTCGCTGCCGGGCGCGAGGCGCTCGGCGAGGTAGCCGACGAAGCGCTCGCCGGCCGGCGAGACCGGATGCCGGAGCGGCAGGTCCGCGACGCCGGGGACCGGACAGGCGGCCTGATCACAGGCGCGCCAGAGCAGCTCCATCCGCTCCTCGATCAGCGCGAGCAGCCTGCGGGCCTCGTCTTCGAGCCGAGGGCCGCCGGTGGCCGCGGGCGTATCCGGGCGCGCGGCGGGCGCCCGCAGCGGGCCGGTGGTGCTGGCGCCGAGCTGGAGGCCCGAGGTCTTGCGGGTGGGTTGCCACTGATCCATAAGGGGGAGCATGATACCGGATCGGCTACAATACTTTCTCCCCGTCGCAGGGCGGGAAGAAGGTTGCCATGCACGATCTCCCCGCTCGCTACGAACTGCGCGACCGCCTGGGCCAGGGCGGCATGGGCGAGGTGTGGCAGGCCTTCGACCGCGAGCGGGGCGAGGTCGTCGCGCTCAAGACGCTGACGAGCCCGGACGTCGAGGCGCGCTTCCTCTTTAAACAGGAGTTCTGGGCGATGGCGGAGCTGCGCCACCCCAACCTGGTGGCGGCCTTCGACTACGGCGAAACCGCCGCCGGCGTGCCGTACTTCACGATGGCGCTCGTGCCGGGCGATTCGCTCGCCGACCGCCTGCCGCTCGGCGAACAGGACGTCAGGGCCTTGCTGCCGGGCCTGCTCCAGGCGCTCGCCTATCTCCACGGCCGCGGCTGGCTGCACGGCGACCTCAAGCCCGAAAACATCCGGCTCGGGCCTGACGGCCAGGCCAAGCTGATCGACCTCGGCCTGCTCCAGCGCCTCGGCAAGCCCGCTGGCGCGATCCGCGGCACGCTCGCATACCTGGCCCCCGAGGCGATCCGGCAAGGCGCGCTCGACGCGCGCGCGGACCTCTACGCGCTGGGTGCCGTGCTCTTCCAGGTGCTCACCGGCCGGCCGCCGTTTCGACAGGCCGACGCGCTCGGGCTGCTGCACGCCCACCTCGACGAGCGCCCGCCCGCGCCCCGCGAGCTCGTGCCCGCGCTCTCCGTCGAGCTGGACGCGGCGCTGCGCCGCCTGCTCGCCAAGGACCCGGCCGACCGCTTCCCGGACGCCGCCGAGCTCGCCGAGGCGCTCGGGCTCACGGCCACGCTCGACGCAGGCGCGACCCTGCTCGCGCCGCCGCTGGTGGGCCGCGACGCGATCTTCGCGCGGCTGAGCGCCGCGCTCATGGGCGAAGGCGGCGCGCATGCGCTGATCGGCCAAGCAGGGTCCGGCCGCACCCGCCTGCTCGACGCCCTGCGCGCCGAGAGCCAGCTCGCGGGCTGCCCGGTGCACGCGGCCCGCGGCGAGGGCGAGGACGCCCCGCCCTACCAGGCCCTCGGGCCCTGGCTGCGCGCGCTCGTCGCCGACCGCGCCGACCCGGCGGTGGTCGCGGCCGCGCCGGTGCTCATGCGCCTGCTGCCGGAGCTCGCCGGCGCCGGCGGCTCGGCGGCCCTGCAGCCGGCCCCGGCGCTCGAAGGCGGCCAGGAGCGCGTGCGGCTGCAGGCGGCGATCGCCACCCTCGCCCGGGCCCGCTGGCCCGGCCCGCGCGTCTGGCTCGTCGACGACGCCGATCGGCTCGACGCCGCGAGCCGCGAGCTGCTCGACGCCCTGCTGCGCGATCCGGACCCGGGCTGGCGCTGGCTCTGCGCGGGCGAGGCCCCGGCCGCCGGGCCCGCGGCGGAGACGCACGTGCTCGGCCCGCTCACAGGCGCCGAGGTGCGCGCGCTCACAGGGCAGATGCTGGGCGGCGCCGACGTGCCGGCGGCGGTCGCCGAGGCGCTCGAAGCGGCGGACGGCTCGCCCGGGCTGGTCACGGCCTGGCTCGGCCAGTGGGTGGCGAGCGGCGCGCTCGTCCGCCGCGACCGCGCCTGGCGGGTGGTCGGCCCGCTCACGCTGCCCGCGAGCGCCGCCGAGGCCCTCGCGGCGCGCCTCACCGCGCTCGGCGAGCCGGCCCGCGC
>JAKFEW010000069.1:0-7199 GCA_036675505.1 Candidatus Sericytochromatia bacterium | reverse complement strand
CCGAAGCCGAGCACCGGGTCGCCGGTGCCTTCGTGGCAGGCGTGGCAGTCCGCTTCCGACGGCACCTGATAACGGCCGCCGGGCAAGCGCGGCCGGACCAGACCGAGGCCCTCCGCCGGGGCAAGCACCGCGTCGCGGCCGTCTTCCGTCCACACGTAGCTCGCATAGCGCCAGCTGCCGTCGGCCAGGCGCTCCAGGTAGCGGGTTTCCACCGGACGACCCTGGTGCGAGAACTCTTTCCAGAAACGCGTGCCGACCGGGAACCGCCAGGCATCGGCCATCGAACCGTCGATGGCGGTGCCCGGCGGGAGGAAGATCCAGCGCCGCTTCCGCGCGCCGTCGGACCAGAGCGGATGGCGCGGTTCGAACAGGCGGTTCGTGGGCCGGACCTTGCGGCCGGGGCCGTCCTCGTAAAGCCCGGTGCCCTCCAGCGTGCGCGGTAGCTCCACCACGTCGGGCGGCGGATCACCCGCGCGGCGGAAGACCGTGGCGACGGCGAGGCCGGCCGTGGCGACCAGCAGCGCGAGCAGGGCGTGGAATAGGGGGCGGTCCATGGCGGATCCGGAGCCGTCGTCGACGCACGCGGCCTCAGCCGGCCTGCCGCTCGCCCAGCAGCCGCCAGTTCATGCGCGGGTAGCTGCCCAGCTGCCGGCCGAGGCGGCCGGTGACGATCGTCATGCGTTCGACGGCGCGGGCGAACACCAGCGGACCGGCATCGAGGTAGCGGAAGGGCGTTCCCCGCGCCAGCGCCAGGAACTCCTGCTTGGCGCCGGCGTCGTCGCCGAGGATGAGCACGTCGCTGCGCACTGCGCCTTCGAACACCGGCGCGTCGAACACTTCCGCGAACACGTGCTTGAAGGCGCCGACGAGGCGCGCCTCCGGCAGCAGTTCCTGCAGCACTTCGGCCGAACTGGTGTCCCAGGGCAGGATGTAATCCGAGTAATCGGCGTTGAAGGGGTTGCTGATGTCGATCAGCAGCTTGCCGCGCAGGCTCCGGCGATAGACCGACAGCACGCGGTCGAGGCCATCGCGCAGGAAGATCGCGGGCAGGATCGCGCCGGCGTCCAGCGCGTGTTCGTAGGACCCGACGCCGATGCCGCCCGGTGCGTCGAGCGCGGCGACCTTCGCGGCCGCGCCGGCCGGATCGCGCGAGCCGACGATCACGCGGCGGCCGGCGCGCGCGAACATCGCGGCCAGGCGCAGGCCCATCCGGCCGGCGCCCAGCACACCGATCTCGTAGCCGTCCCTGTTCGTGCTCATCATCGTGGTGAATCCTGGACTGTGTGGGGCGCAACCTTAGGAAGCGCGCGTCCCGTCCGCAATTCAGAATTTGCCCACGCCTGCGAAAGGAATTCTTACGCCCGCGGCCTCAGCGCGCGCCGGCCTCGGCGAAGAGCCATTCGCGCACCGCCTTCACCTTCGGCAGCTCCGCGGCGCGCTTCTGGAAAACCACGTAGTAGGCACAGTGTGTTTCTTCCACCGCGTCGAACGGCCGGACCAGACGCCCCGCCTCCAGGTCGCGGGCCACGATCACGCTGCGCCCCAGCGCCACGCCCTGGCCGTCGACCGCGGCCTGCAGCGCGAGCACCGAGGAATTGAACTGCAGGCCCCGCATCGGATCGATATTGTCCACGCCGCGGGCCTTGAACCAGGCCTTCCAGGTCGGGAACGCGGGATCGAAATCGATCGTCGTGTCGTGGATGAGCGTCATGTGCGCGAGCCGGTGGATGTCGATCCGGCCCTGCGGCGGAAGCAGGCTCGGGCTGCACACCGGGTAGACGTCCTCGGACAGCAGGCGCTCGCACTCCAGCCCGGCGTAGCCACCCAGTCCGTACCTGACACCGACGTCGATGCCTTCCGCGGAAAAATCGGCGAGGCGGTTGCTGGTGTCCAGGCGGATGTCGAGGTCCGGGTGCTTCTCGCGGAAGCGTTCGATGCGCGGCAGCAGCCACTTCGCGGCGAACGAGGGCGGCACCGTCATCGTCACGATGCGGTCGATGCCGGAGCCACGCAGGCCGGCGAGGCCGGTGGCCAGCCGCTCCAGCCCATCGCGGATGTCCGGATAGGCGCGCCGGGCTTCCGCACTCAGCGAAAGACCCACCTTGGCGCGGATGAAGAGCCGCACGCCCAGGTAGTCCTCGAGCGCGCGGATGTGCTGGCTGATGGCCGGGGGCGTGACGTTCAGCTCCTCCGCCGCTGCCACGAAGCTCAGGTGGCGCGCCGCCGCCTCGAAGGCGCGCAGGGCATTGAGGTGAACGAGCCGCTGTCGTTTCGTCTCGATAAGCATTGCTTATCTCCAAACGTAGAGAAAACCGTTTGAGGAGTGGATTTCGTGGGCCTATGTTTCGCGCCACGGCGAATCACGATACGCCGGAAACAACCAGGCAGTGATTAGTTTTTCTTAGTTATCCATCCCCTCAGGAGCAACCCATGAAAGCAGCTGTCATCCGCCAGTTCGGTGGTCCCGACGTCCTCCGGCACGAAGACGTGCCGACGCCCCGGGCACGCCCGGGCCACGTCGTGATCCGGGTCCTGGCCTCGGGCGTGAACCGCCTCGAGCATTACCTTCGCGAAGGCACGGTGCTCGAGCTGCCCTTCCCGCACGTGCTCGGTTCCGACGCCTCCGGCGAAATCGCGGAACTGGGCGAGGGCGTCACCGGGTTCGCGCTCGGCGAGCGCGTCGTGCCGATGCCCGGCTACCCGCTGGATCCGGCGGATGACGTCGAACCGATCAGCGCGGCGCCCAGCTACGCCATCGGCGGCATCGCCCGCTGGGGCACCTACGCCGAATACATCGAAGTGCCGGCGCGCTGGGTGCTCAAGGACGACACCGGTCTGGAGCCGGCGCTGGTGGCCACGCTGCCGATGGTGCTGGTCACCGGCGTGCGCGCGGTCCGGACCGTGGGCCAGGTCAAGGCCGGCGACCACGTGCTCGTGCACGCCGGCGCGTCCGGCACCGGCTCGATGAACCTGCAGGTCGCCAAGGCCCTGGGTGCGGTGGTCGCCACCACCGTGGACAGCGAGGACAAGGCGCGGCTGGCGGCTTCGCTCGGCGCCGACCGCATCATCGATGTCAACACGCAGGACTTCGTTGCCGAGGTCCGCGCGTGGACCGGTGGCCGCGGTGCCGACGTGGTCATCGACAACCTCGGCGGCACCGTGCTCCCGCGCAGCCTGGAGGCCACCCGCGTCGGCGGCACGGTGGTGGCCATGGGCTTCGTGACCGGCGTCGAGGTCACGCTGCACATCCGGAACTTCTTCTTCACCCACAAGCGCCTGCTCGGCACGCTGATGGGCGACGTGGACGATTTCCGCTTCGGCCTGGACCTGGTCCGGCAGGGCAAGGTCCGCCCGCTGCTCGACCGCCGCATCCCGCTGGCGAACGCCGCCGAAGCCCACCACCTGCTGAGCACCAACCAGGTCGCGGGCAACGTCGTGCTCGTGCCCTGAGCCGGAGGCGCCATGTCCACTCCAGGTTCCGCGACCCATGCCATCGAAGCGCGCCTGCGGCGCCTCGGGCTGTCGCTTCCCGCCGAGCCACCGCGCCCGGCGGGCGGCTACCTGCCCGTGGTCGAGCACCACGGCATCGCCTTCGTCTCCGGCCAGTTCCCGTTCGCCGGCGGCGCGCTGAGCCACCACGGACGCATCGGCCTGGAGCTGGGCGAAGACGAGGGGCGGCAGGCGGCGCGGCTCGCGGCCCTGAACGTGGTGGCGCAGATCCGGCGCCACCTGGGTGGATTCGAGCGCCTGCAGGGCCTGCTGCGGGTCGAGGGCTACGTCGCGTCGGCGCCGGGTTTCTTCCGGCAGCCGCGCATCCTCGACGCCGCGTCCGCGCTGTTCACCGAGGTGCTGGGCGACACGCTCGGCAGCCATGCGAGGACGGCGATCGCGGTGGACCAGCTTCCGCTGAATTCGCCGATCGAGCTGTGCGTCTGCTTCGCCACCACGAACATCCCCTGAAACCCCGACCTTCCGAGAAGCACGCCATGCTTGCTCCCAACCCGGGTCTTTCCCCCCACGGCAACCGTGGCTTCCGGCGCGTGGCCTCGCCGGGCCGGATGAGCCTCGGCGTGATGTTCCCCATCGAGTCCTTCACCGGCGACACGCCGGCGATGACGGACCAGGTCGAGCTGGCGCAGGTCGCGGAGCAGGCCGGGTTCGCGTCGCTGGGATTCCGCGACGTCCCGCTCCGCGACCCGACGTTCGGCGACATCGGCCAGGTCTTCGACCCGTGGGTGTACATGGGATTCCTGGCGGCGCAGACCTCGCGGATCGCGCTGCTCAGCACCTCCATCGTCCTGCCGCTGCGGCATCCCATCCACACCGCCAAGGCCGCGGCGAGCCTGGACCAGCTGACGCAGGGCCGCCTGCTGCTGGGCGTGGCCTCGGGGGACAGGCCGGTGGAGTTCCCGGCCTTCGACGTCGACCGCGAGCGTCGCGGTGAACTGTTCCGCGAGCAGGTCGCGCTGCTCCGGACCTACTGGGGCCGGAGCTTCCCGCAGGCCGCCAGCCACTACGGGCTGCTGGAAGGCGCGGACGTGGTGCCGAAGCCGGTGGCGTCACACGTGCCGCTGTTCGTCACCGGCTTCAGCCAGAGCCCGATCGAATGGATCGCCGCGCATGCCGACGGGTGGATGGTCTATCCGCGGGACGCGGGGCAGCAGTCACGCGTGGCCGACGCCTGGAAGACGGCGGTCGAAGCGGCCTGCCCCGGGGTCTTCAAGCCCCTGCTGCAGTCCTACTACATCGACCTGGTCGCACAGGCCGACGCCCCGCCCACGCCGATCCACCTCGGCCACCGGCTCGGATGGCATGCGCTCGTGCGGCACCTGGAGCAGCTCGAAGGCATCGGGGTGAACCACGTCGTGCTCAACCTCAAGTACGGCAGTCGCCCCGCGCGCGCCGTGCTGGAGGACATCGGGACCCACGTGGTCCCCCGGTTCACGGGGAGTTGATCGCCATGCCCACTCCAGTCGCCGCGCCGTCGCCCGTCGAAGACTTCAAGGACGCGCTGTCCATGCTCGCGGCCTCGGTGTCGGTGCTCACCGTGGACCACCCGTGGCTGGGCGGGCGCGCGGTGACGCTGACCTCCCTGGTCGGCGTTTCGCTGCAGCCGCGGCTGATGGCGTTTTTCCTGAATCCCCTGGGCATGACGAGCGCCCTGCTGGGCGTGGGCAGCCGCGTCGGCATCAGCGTGCTCGGCGCGGCCCAGACAGGGCTGGCCCAAAGACACTCCGCCCGCGGCCGCGGCGCGCTGGCGTTCCGGCGCGAGCACGACGCCCTCGAGTGGTGCGGAAGCTGGGTCTATCCCGGCAGCACCGCGTGGCTGGCCGGCGACGTCGTCGAACTGCGCACCGTCGGCGACCACCGGATGGTCGTGGTCGGCGTCTCCGCGACACGCGCCTTCGGGGGCCAACCGCTGGTCTATTCCGCGAGAACCTACGCAAGCCTGCGCGCGTCCGCCGAGGACGGCACGGCGGCGGCAGAGACAGCCAACGCCCCGCAGGCAGGCCCTTCGTGAAGTCGACGCGCTGCCCAGCAGCCGCGGGCGAAACGTGGCACCCCGGACTGTTCCGGAAACGTCGAATAGCCGCTTCGCGTCGAATGCGGTCACCCGCGTGGCGGTATCGACCAGCTTCCCTTCGGCGAGCGCCACGGGCCGCCCCATCGACAGCACGCAGCCCTCGGCGCGCAGCGGGCCGGTCTCGCTGGTCAGGGCCTTTAAACGCTACTGAACCGTTTCGCGTCCTACCTTTCTCAGCAATCACGGGAGCCCGGGCCATGGAGCCGTCAGCGCACGCGCGCACCGCATCCCGCAGGCAGGGCCATCGGCCCGCCCCCTGGTTCGCGGCGCTGGGGCTCGCCGCGCTCACGCTGGCGACCGTCCTGTCCGCCCACGCCAGCCCGCCGCTGGACGGCATCTATATCGGCGGCTACGGCAAGCCCGGCGACTTCGTCCTCGTCTGGATCGAGCTCAAGGCGGGCGACGGCGGCCGGCTCGAGGGGGAGATGGAGCACCCCTTCCACGAGGCCGGCACGATTCCCGTCCCGGCGGTCGAGACCGAGGGCGCGCGGATCCGCTTCACCGCGAAGGACGCGACTTACGACCTCACGCGCACCGACATCGGCTATGCCGGCGTGGTGACCTCGCCGGAACGCGGGACAGAAAAAATCACGCTGATCGCCCGCACCGTCCCGATCGCGCCGGAGGTGCTGGCGACCTACGAGGGGACGTACGACCTCGGCGGCGGCCGCACGCTCACCCTGTCGCGCAACAACGCCGGCAGCTCGTTCTGGTGGCTCGAACTGCCGTCGGGGCGCACCGGCTCGGCGATGAACGTCACCGGCACGTCCACGTTCGTCACCGGCGACTGCATGTATTGCGCCGATCCGATCACCCGGCTCCTCGAGATCGTGCCGAAGTCCTCGGGCCCGATCGATGCCATCCGGGTCACCGAGCACGGAAAGCGCCGGCTCGCGCCGCGGCTGCGCAGCGTGCGCGAAGAGACCGTTCGTTTCACCAGTGCGGACGGCACCGTCCTCGAGGGCACGCTGTTCCTGCCCGCCGGACCCGGGCCCCACCCGGCGCTGGCGATGCTGCACGGCTCGGGCGAACAGTCGCGAAATGGTTTCTACGGCCAGATCCGCTTCCTCAGCGAAGCCTATGCCCGCGCCGGCATCGCCGTGCTCGCCTACGACAAGCGCGGCGTCGGCGCCTCGAAGGGCGACTGGGCGACCGCCAGCCTCGACCAGATGGCGCAGGACGGCGCCGCGGCGGTGCGCGCGTTGCAGGCCCGCGGTGACATCGACCGCGACCGCATCGGCATGACCGGCTCGAGCCAGGCCGCGTGGATCATCCCGATGGCGCTGCGCCACGTCGACGGGGTCGCGCTGATGCAACTGCGTTCCGGCTCGTCGCCGATGGGCGTCGAGGAATCGGAATGGCGCCGCCTGCCGCTGCAGATGGGCGGCGAAGGCTTCCCCCAGGCCGAGATCGACCACGCGCTGGCCATCCGCCGCAAGATGGACCACTACGCGAAGACCGGCGAAGGCTGGGACGACCTCGCCGCGTCGTTCAAGGCGATCGAAGACGAGGTGTGGGCCGGCGGCGGTTTCCTGATGGGCCTGCCCGCGAAGGATTCGACGGAGTGGCCGTGGCTGAAGGAGGCCTTCGCCGTCGACACCACCGCCGACTTCGC
>JAKFEW010000059.1:0-7375 GCA_036675505.1 Candidatus Sericytochromatia bacterium | reverse complement strand
GTGCCGGAAGGCGACGTCGTGAAGAACGCGCTCGGCCTGGCGAAGAAGATCAGCGGCTTCGGCGCGAAGGCGATCGAGGCGATCCTGACCAGCCTCAACGACGGCCGCGAGCTGTCGGTGGCCGAGCACCTCGACCGCGAGGCGGACCTCTTCGCCGGTCTGACCCAGACCGCGGACATGCGCGAAGGCGTCGCGGCCTTCAAGGAGAAGCGCCGTCCGACCTTCACGGACAAGTAGTCGGCAAACCCCTTCTGAGGAGAAGTTATGAGCATTGAATTCAAGAGCCCCTACATCCGTGAAGAGCACGTGATGTTCCGCCAGGCGGTCAAGGAGTTCGTCGACGCGGAGATCCGTCCCGTCGCGATGAAGCACGACCGCGAGGCCAAGATCGAGCGCAGCTTGCTCAACAAGATGGCCGAGATGGGCTTCATGGGCATGGCCATTCCCGAGGAGTACGGCGGCGCCGGCGCCGACCCGATCTCCTTCGCGATCCTGGGCGAAGAGCTGACCCGCGCCTGCGCCTCGACCTCGGTGGTCATGGGCGCGCACGGCGGCATCGGCACCTACGGCATCGTGCTCGACGGCTCCGAGGAGCTCAAGCGCAAGTACCTGCCCAAGCTCGCGACCGCCGAGAGCATCGGCTGCTTCTGTCTCACCGAGCCCAGCGCGGGCTCCGACGCCGCGAACATCAAGACCCGCGCCGTCCGCGACGGCGACGACTGGGTCCTGAACGGCGAGAAGATCTGGATCACGAACGGCGACATCGCCGACGTGATGACGGTCTTCGCGGTCACCGATCCGGCGCTCGGCGCGCGCGGCGGCGTCACGGCCTTCGTGGTCGAGCGCGGCCCCGGCGTGATCTCGGGCCCGAAGGAGCACAAGATGGGTCTGTCGGGCTCGGGCACCACGACCGTCACGTTCGAGAACGTGCGCGTGCCGAGCGAGAACGTGCTCGGCACCGTCGGCCTGGGCTTCGTCACCGCGATGAAGATCCTCGACAAGGGCCGCCTGTTCCTCGGCGCCGCCGCCCTGGGCGCCGCCAAGGAAGCCTACGAGATGGCGCTCAACCACGCGGTGCAGCGCCAGCAGTTCGGCAAGCCGATCGCCGAGTTCCAGGCGATCCAGTTCTACCTCGCGGAGATGGCGACGCGCATCTACGCGATGGAGCAGATGGTCTACCACTCGGCCTGGCTGATGGAGCAGAACGAGCCCGTCACGATGCCCGGCTCGATGATCAAGCTGTTCTGCACCGAGCACTCGAGCTGGATCATCAACAAGTCGCTCCAGATCCACGGCGGCATGGGCTACTCCTCGGAGCTGCCGATCGAGCGCATGTTCCGCGACGCGCGCATCTTCGAGATCTTCGAGGGCACCAACGAGATCCAGAAGGTCGTCATCGCTCGCGAGCTGCTCAAGGACAAGAAGAAGGAGCTCGCCCGGGTCTAACGCGGTCCTCACCCTCGGGGCCGTCGCGAAAGCGGCGGCCCCGAACCCTTTGCGGCCTGTTCGTGCGTGGTGCCCGCGGATGGATAATGGGTGCGAGGCCGGCCGCGAGGGGCGCGCCGGCCGCGGGAGGTCACCCGTGGACGCTGCGAAACGAGGTCTTGGGTCGCGCATGGTCCGCTGGTCGGCGCGCCTGGCCGCGGCCATCCTGGCGGGGCTCTGGCCCGCGGCGCCGGCGGCGGCGATCCCCGTGAACTTCGGCACGGCCTACGTCCCCGACGTGGCCCACGGGCTCGCGATCGCGATCCCGCAGTGGGCGCTCGACCGCAGCTCGGTCGTCTCGTGGGGCCTGGTCGCGTTCGGCCTGACGGACCGGTTCGCGCTCGGCTACGACCTCGCCTACCTCTCCTTGCACGGCGGCATGCACAGTCTCGGCAACCTGACGCTCACCGGGCTCTATTCGTTCGATGACCCGTTGCCCGGCGTTAACGTGCGTGCCGGCGCCCTCGCCGGCATGTCGGCCGGCCCGCTCGGCGTGCCTCTCGTCGGCGGGTTCGGCAACCTCGAGTGGTCGCCCGCGCCGCGCCTGCGCCATTACAACGCGGTCGCGGCCTACTCGCCGGGCGCCTGGGGCGTGCCGCGCGTCGCCTTCGACACGGCGCTCGAGGCCCGCGTGCTGCCGCGGCTGGGGGTGGGCTTCGAGGTGCTCTCGGGCTTCCCCTATTGGGAGTTCGGCCCGCAGGCGCGCCTGGGCGTCGCGCCCAGCGCGACGGCCTACCTCACCGACACGCTCATGCTGCTCGGGACCTACCGGGTCCCGCTCTGGGCGGCGGCGGGGGTGCCGGGCCCCGGGGCCCCCTCGCTGGGGTTCGGCCTCCTGTACCTCTGGTAGGCGCCAGCGCACGACGCCCGAAACGCCCGGCTTTTCGGGCTGGCGGGGCTCCCGCGCATGTGCTATAACCCAGCCGGCGCCGTGCTCCGTGCCGTACCCGGGGGGCGCCGCACGAGGAGGGGCAGTCCCTATGAACATCGTCGTCTGCATCAAGCAGGTCCCCGAAACGCTGAACGTCGGGCTGGACCGCGACACCGGCTACGCCCGCCGCGGCGAGGCGAAGGGGGCCGTGAACCTCGCGGATCGCCACGCGCTCGAAGTCGCGCTGGCGCTCAAGGCCGCCACGGGCGGCCAGCTGATCGCCCTCGCGATGGGCCCTGCCGGCGCCGACCAGGCGCTGCGCCAGGCCCTCGCGGTGGGCGCGGATGAAGCCTACCTGGTCTCCGACCCCGCGCTCGCGGGCTCCGACACCGGCGCCACGGCCCACGTGCTCGCGCGCGCCATCGCGAAGCTCGGCGACGTCGGGCTCGTGCTGACCGGCGAGGCCTCCGCGGACGGCGCCACGGCCCAGACCGCGCCGCGCCTCGCGGAGGCGCTCGGCTGGGCCTTCGTGGGCGGCGTCTACGAGGCGGCCCTGGACGAAGGCACCCTCAAAGCCGGCCGCAACGGCGACGGGCGCCGCGAGCGCGTCGAGGCGACCACGCCCGCGGTGCTCGCGATCTCGCTCGACGCGCCCAAGCCGCGCATCCCCAACGCGATGGGCGTCATGAAGGCGGCCAAGAAGCCGCTCACCACCTGGTCGCTCGCGGACCTCGGCGTGGAAGCCGAGCAGGCCGGCCAGACCGGCTCGTGCACCTGGGTCACGCGCTCGTACAAGCCCGAGAAGCGCGAGAAGGGCGAGGTGCTCACGGGCGGCACGGAAGACGTCGTGAAGGGGCTCCTCGAGCGCCTCGCGCGCAAGAACCTGGTGGAGGTTTAGTCATGGACATGAGCGATCTCGCCTTCCTGATGGGCGGCGACCTTCCCGAGGAGTCTTCCGGGCAGGACTGGCGCGGCATCTGGGTGGTGGCCGAGGTGGCCGGCAACGGCGTCACGCGCACCACCCGCCAGGTGCTCGGCAAGGCCCGCGAGCTCGGCGACCGCCTCGGCGCGCGCGTCGAGGCCGTGGTCTTGGGCAGCGGCGTCGATGCCGCCGCAGAAAGCCTCACGAAGCTCGGCGCCGACGTCGTGCACCTGATCGACGACCCGCGGCTCGCCGAGTTCTCGGGCGACGGCTGGGTCGACGCGCTGGCGCAGCTGGTGGGCGAGAAGAAGCCCGAGATCCTGCTGCTCGGCTTCACGGCGATCGGCCGCGAGGTGGCGCCGCGCCTCGCGGAGCGCCTCGGCACCGGCCTGGTGGCGGACGCCACGGACCTCGACATCGACGAGTCCGAGCGCCTGCTGGTCGCGACCCGCCAGAGCTTCGGCGGCCGTGCCCTGGCCGCCGTCACCTGCCCGAAGGCGCGCCCGCAGATGGCGACCGTGCGCCCGAACGCCTTCCGCGAGGCGGACTTCAACCCTTATGGCTCGGGCGACGTGGTGCGTGCCTCGGTGTCCTTCGACGGCACGCGTGAGCGCGTGAAGGTGGTCGGCACCGAGCCGATGCCCGCCGAGGTGCCGCTCGCGCGTGCGCGCGTGGTCGTGTGCGTGGGCGAGGACGTGGGCGGGCCCGAGGGCGTGGCCGCGGCCAGGGCGCTCGCCGAGGCCCTGGGCGGCCAGCTCGCGGGCTCACGCGGCGCGGTCGAGGCGGGCCTGATCGACGCGTCGCGCGAGATCTCGGCGCGCGGCGCCGCGGTCGAGCCGGACCTGTACATCGGCCTCGGCGTGCCGGGGTCGATCGACCACACCGACGCGATGCGGCAGAGCCGCACGATCGTCGCGATCCACGCGAACCCGGACGCGCCGCTGATGGAGCTCGCGGACTTCGGCGTGGTGGGGGCGCCCGCGGCGATCGCCCAGGGGCTCGTCGAGGCGCTGCGTCAGCAGCGCGCGAAGCGCGCCGCGGTCGGCGCCCGCTAACCACCACCCAGAGAGCAGAAGGGTGCCGGGGTACGATAGGCGCGTGCAACCTCTCGCCTGGTCGATCCCCCTCGTCCTCGCCCTCGCGGCGCCCGCCCAGGCCCACTGGGCCGACCTCGCCGTGGCCGAGGTCGTGATCGCGGGCGCCGAGGCGAAGGTCGCGCTCACGATCCCGACCGGCCTCGTGGCCGTGGCCGACGTGGACCGTGACGGCCGGCTCTCGGCCGCCGAGGTCGCGGCGCACCGTACGGCGCTCACCGACCGCCTCGGCCGCGGGCTCGTGCTCAGCTCCGACGGCCAGCCTGGCCGGCTCGTGGCGATCGCCGCCGAGGACGCCACGCGCGAGCCGGCGCTCGCCGCCGGCGGCGACCCGCACACCACGCTCGCGCTGACCTACCGCTGGGATGCGCCGGTCGGCGCGTTCGGCATGCGCTACGACCTCTTCGCGCCGGAAGCCGGCCAGGCGCGCTGCGTCGCCACCATCGCGCGCGACGGCGTGGTGAAAGATGCAGTGCTCACGCCCGCGAGCCCCGCGCTCGACCCCGCCGCCGGCTCGCCCTGGAAGCGCGCCACCGGCTTCGTGGGCATCGGCGTCGAGCACATCCTGCTCGGCTTCGACCACGTGCTCTTCCTGGTCGGCCTGGTGCTGCTGGGCGGCGGCTGGTGGCGGCTCGCGCAGATCGTCACGGCCTTCACGGCGGCGCACGCGCTGACCTTCTCGCTCGCCGCCACGAACGTGGTGGCGGTGCCAGCGCGCCTGGTCGAGAGCGCGATCGCCCTCACGCTCGTGTACGTGGCCGTGGTCGCCTGGCGCAGCAAGCCCCACCCGGGCGGCTGGGCGCTGGCCTTCGGCTTCGGCCTGATCCACGGCCTGGGCTTCGCCTCGGCGCTCGGCGAGCTCTCGCTGCGCGGCTGGGAGCTGGGCGCCGCGCTCGCGGGCTTCCACGTCGGCGTCGAGGCGGGCCAGCTCGCGATCGTGGGGCTGGCCGCGGGCGGGCTCATGCTGCTGCGCGAGCGCGCGTGGGAGCGGGCGGTGCGCCGCACGGCGGCGGGGGCTGTGGCCGCGGCCGGCATGATCTGGTTCGTGGAGCGGGCGTTCGGCCTCGGCTGAGCCGCCGCCGCCCGCCGCCGGGCCCTGGGTGATCTGGCCATGCGCGCCGCCCCTCATGGGGCGCGAATGGCCTCGCCAGGCTGGTTTCGCCCCACGGCCCCGCCCGCCAGGCCGTTAAGAAGTTGGGAATTAGCCTATTTTCAACATTAACTTAAAGCAAGGTTAACCGAATTCCGCCTGAACGGCCGGATAACCTTCTTGGAGTTGGACCCGGGTCGCGGATCGACGGGGTCCAGATAGTTGGAAGAGGAGTTTGGCCGTGTCTATCGACAGCCTGGTGCCGTCCGTGCCGTCGTTGCCGCCCGTCGGGGGCGCGCTGCCCCCGCCGCCGCCGCCGCCCGCGGCGCCCGTGGGTGCGGCCTTCTCGCCCGACCAGCGCCTCAGCGTGCCTGTGGCCGCGAGCCAGAACACCTATTATCCGGGCCAGCCGGCGGTGCCGACCTACCAGCCGGCGCCCTACTACGGCCCGAACCCGGCCTATGGCAACTACCCGCCGATCTACGGCTACCCGCCGTACACGGGCCCTGACGTCTGGGACGGCATGCGCGACGTCTCGGGGGATGTCGCCCGCGGCATCGGCAACGTCGGCCACCAGGTCGGCGAGGCGCTGCCCGTGGTCGGCCGCAACCTCTACGAAGGCGGCAAGAAGGCCGCTGGCTTCCTGCCCGCGATCGGCCGCGGCCTGTGGACAGGTGCCACCTGGGTCGGCGACAAGCTGGGCGGCGTCGGCCGCTGGCTCTTCGGCGGCGCGGACCGCACCTGGGACCGCCTGCGCGACGAGTACGGCAGGCCCGTGCCCGGCTACGGCTATCCATACCCGGCGCCCTGGCCGCCCGCGGTGGTCGTCGAGAAGGGCGACACCCTGCGCGGCATCGCCAAGCAGTTCCTCGGCGACGGCGAGCGTTGGAAGGAAATTTACGCGCTCAACGAGCCTTTGATCAAGCAGTGGGGCGGCCTGCGCACTGGCATGGTGCTCCGGCTGCCGGCCCCCGGCTCGCCGCCGGTCGGCTGCCCCATGTGCGGCCCGGTCTGCCGCTGCCGGACGACCCAGCCGACCCCGGGCGGTTGCCCCACCTGTGGCCCGGTCTGCCGCTGCCGGCAGGCCCAGCCGACCCCGCGGCCGCTGCCCACCAAGCCCGTGTCCGTGCCCAAGCCCGCCGAGGCGCCCAGGCCGGCTGAGGCTGCGGCGACGCAAGATGCCCGCAGCTACACCGTGAAGAAGGGCGACACCCTCTGGGCGCTCGCGCAGCGCTTCTATGGCGACGCCCGCCGCTGGCCCGAGATCCACGCGGCCAACAAGGACCAGATCAAGGATCCGCACTGGATCTATCCGGGTCAGGTCTTCAAGATCCCCAACTGACGAGTTTTCCACCCCCTCTCGATTCCCGCACGCGAGCAAAAAGGGCGCGCCGCTGTCTTGCCGGACAGCGGCGCGCCCGCGTGTGTGGGGCCTGTGCCCGCGTTTATCGGGCGGTGCGGCCGGGAACATGGCCTGCGGACGCCCTGTTCACGGAAAGGCAGACCCCCATGGCAAATGTGTCGATCGGCCAGATCCTCGACAAGCTGTGCGAGAAGCTCGACGCCGACAAGGCCGAGGAATTGCTCGCGATCGCGCTCGAGCAGCTCGATTTGCCCGTACAGGACAGCTACACGCCGGCCCAGGTGGTCGCGATCGGCACGTCGATCGCGGACGCCCAGCGCGCGATCCTCGCGAACAGCGACATCCCCGAGGCCCGTGAGCTCGAGGCCGCGATCGGCCCCTTCATCGATGGGCTCAAGAAGGACGCGCCGCACCTCAAGTAGCGGCGTAGCCTCGTGACGCGGCGGCGGGCGTTCCTCGGTCTGGCTGCGGCCCTGGTGCTTGCGGCTTGCGCGCCGCCGGGCGCCGCGGGGCGCCCGGTGCCGCGCGCCGCGCAGGCGCCCGCGGCGAT
>JAKFEW010000016.1:0-7472 GCA_036675505.1 Candidatus Sericytochromatia bacterium | reverse complement strand
CATCCCGGTCGTGGGCTGGCTCGTCAATTATTTGGTCAACCCGATCTACGCGGTCAAACTGCCCAACGGCGCCACGGCCTACAGGCTGAAGAAGCGGCCGTCGATCTTCGAGCGCGCCTTCGAACTTGAACAGCTGACGCCGCTGGGCAAGGACGACCTGGACCGCGCGATCCTCGGCCTGCTGATGATGGTGCTCCTGGAGCGCTCGCGCGGCTAGGCGGCCTCGCTTGAGCTTACTGGAGGATGCGACCCCAACCCCGCCCACGAGGAGAGCAACGTCATGGCGCAGCAAGGAAACGGGAAACATCGAGATCGAGCAGCGAGGGGCCGTGGTCATTGCGCGGCTCGACGGTGGTCCACGTCAGGTGTTCGGACCTGACATCGCTGCGCGGTTGGGCAAGCAGGTCGAGGTTCTTCGGTCCGGAACGGCGAGTTCAGGCACCTCCTGAAGTACGAGCGCCCGTTCGTGCTCGGTCATGACCTCGCTGGCGCGGTGACCCGAGTCGGTGCCGAGGTGCGCGACTACGAGGTCGGCGACGAGATCTACGCGCGACCCCGCGACCTGCGCGTCGGGACGTTCGCGGAGTACATCGCCGTCGACGTGGCCGACATCGCCCCCAAGCCGTCGGCACTCCCCGCCTGGAATCCCAGGCGGGGAGCTTACTTTGGGCAGCCCTCGGGTCGAGGGATAATGGCCGGCGGCCCCCTGAGCTCAGTTCTGCAGGGAGGTCCCGTCTTGGTCCCCATCCCCCGTTGCCGCAGGTCCTCGATGTCGATCGTCCCGTCGCCCTTGTGGCCGGCTATAGAACTGGAGACGAGATTAAGAAAGCGCAAAGACCAGAGTAAGGAACGGGAAAGTCGGCCAGGTGTGGGGATCGGCCGACGAAGAACCACTCGGGCGGCGCGCTGCCGCTTCGGCCCCCCCGCCACCGACCCTCCCACCCCGAACGAGGACCCCATGCCCACCATCCGCCCGGCCCTCGCGCCCGTCCGCTCCCATCCCGCCCCCGCTCCCCGTCTCGCGGCGCCTGCCGCGCCGCCTGCCGCCGCCGTCCCCGGCGGCTCCGCACCCGGCGTCACGAAGGCGGCACGGCGGTTCCCCGCGCCGGACGGCACGGTGCTGCTCGAGCGGAGCTGGTTGCCCGCCGGCGCGACGCGCGGCGTGCTGGTGATCCACCACGGCCTCAAGGACCATTCCGCCACCTACGACGCGATGGCAACCTGCCTCGCCGCGCGCGGCTACGCGGTCTACGCCTACGACATGCGTGGCCACGGTGATTCGGCGGGCGCGCGCGTGCGGGTTCGCGGCTTCGGCGACTACGTCGACGACCTGAAGGCCTTCGTGGAGGGCGTGCGCGCCCGCCAGCCGGGTGCTCCCGTCTTCGTGTACGGCCACAGCATGGGCGGCCAAATCGTCACGCGCTACCTCGCGGACCACCCGGCCGGGGTGCAGGGCGGCATCCTCGCCGCGCCGGCCGTGCGTCCCACCGGGTACGACGGCAACCTGCTGGAGCGCGCGACGCTCAGGGGCAAGACGCTGCTCGCCACCCTGGTGGCGCCGATCTTCCCGGGCTTCCCGGCGCTCGACCTGCCCAACAAGGACTTCGCGCGTGACCCCGCGGTCGTGGCCGCGATGGGCCGCGACCCGAAGGTCCACCAGCGGCCTGCCCCGGCCCACACGGCGCTCCAGCTGTTGCGGTCGATCGACCGGACCGCCATGCGCCTCGAGGCCGTCGACCAGCCGCTCCTGATCGTGCACGGCACGGCCGACCGCGTCTCCGCGTACGGCGGTAGCCGCGAGCTCCACGAACGCGCGGGTGGCGCCGACAAGACGTTCAGCTCGTACGAAGGCGCGTACCATGGCCTCCACCTCGAGCCACAGACCAAGAACCGGCTGACCTCCGAGGTCCTCGATTGGCTCGATGCCCGCACGCCGATCGCCGGCGGCGCGACGAACCGATGAGACCGACGCTGGCCGCCATCGTGCTGGCCGCCGCGGTGGCGAGTTGCGACCGCGCGGAGCCGGCGAACGTCCCCAGGGCGTCGAAGCCACCGGCAGCGCGCAAGCAGCCCGAAGCACCGAAGCCCGAGTCGCCGCGTCCCGGCGCGTCGGCGAAACCAGGTGAGACGCCTCCCGGTGCCGTCGCCCCGGACGTGTTGCGCGAGCCGGCAGCCGCCTCGATCGAGCTCAGGGGCACGATCGCGCTCGACGCGCGGTACGCGCTCGGCACGGGCGGGGTGTTTATCTCCGATCAGGGCGGCGGCCTCCTCTCGACCAAGGCCGGCGGCCTGATCGCCGACAGTGGCGGCGGGCTCATCGCCACCAACGGCCGCAACCTGATCGACCGCAGCGGCGCGGGCATCATCAGCCACCACGGCGCGGGCTTGACCTCCAAGGTCAAGTTCATTTCGGATCAAGGCGGCGGCTTCATCTCGGATCAGGGCGGCGGCTTCATCTCCGACCGAGGCACGTACCGGTTGGAAGGCGCGTTCGCCGCGCTATCACCTGGCCGAGTGTTGTTGGCGTCCGGGGGAGCACGTTCCGAGGCGATGCCGGTCGGCGGCATGGCGGTCGGCGTCATCTCCCTGATCGACGGCGCCTACCTTCCGCTCGGCGTGGACGGCGCAGGCCTGGCGGTCTACTTCGTCTACACCGATGCCAACGGGCAATTCGAGGTCCATGTGCCGCCGCGCCTCGCGAAGTCGGCGGTGGTGGTCAGCTGCGTGCCCGGCACCGACGACCCGCGCCTCGCGGTCGACCTGGTCGCGACCATGCGGGCCCGGGCGGACCTCGTGGTGGACGACGGTACCACGGTCCTCACGGGGTACTTGCGCCGCGCGATCACCTCGCGCCTGGCGGAAATCCTCGATCCGGATCCCTGCAAGCCCCCCCCGGTCGCCGAGGAGGAAGCGAAATCCTCGGCGGCGGCCTTCGAGCTCGTGGTGGAGACCTACCGCGACGTCTTCGACGCGTCCTTCCTGGCCTTGCCGCGCCCGTCGCGGTTGCGCGTATTGGCGCGCTTCGCCGAGGTGGCGATTGCCGGCACGGACTTCGACGTGGTCGACATCGAGCCGCGCTACGGCAAGCGGTCGACGGCGCGTGGCCGCGCGTTGCCGGCGCTCGCCCGGATCCTCGGGGAGATCGAGGCCGCCGTGGCCACGCGCCTTGACGCCGATCCGGCCTACTTCGACGGTCAGCCCTACCTCGCGGCCGCCAACCGCGATCGCGGAAGCGGCCCGCCGTTCGTGGTTCGCAAGCCCGCGGACCTCACGGAGATGCTTGTCGCGACGTACTTCACGACCAACGACCTCGTGACCCTGGAGCAGGCCGCGCCGGTGCTGGCGGACCTCGGGCTTCCGACGAACTACACGGAAGACGTGAAGGCCGCGGGTGGCTCGCTGTTCGTCGCCCTGGTACCTGGACTCGTGGGCGAGGAGGTCGAGGCACGGATGCGCAAGGCGCTGCGGGCGGCGATCGCGGATGAGGCCGAGGCCTCGCCCGAGCCCGTTCCGACCTGCGTGCCCGGCTAGCCGTGGGATGCGGGGACAAGGACGGCCCGCCCGCCGCCGCCCCTGTCCCTACGGCTTCAGCTGGAACCGGACGACCTGGTCGGTGAGCGTCGTGGCCCACACGAGGCCTGACGGGGAAACGGCGACGCAGTTGGCGCCTTCAGGCAGCGGGAACCCCGCGAGGGGCTCGAAGTCGGGTCCGTACTTCGTCAGGGCGGTGCCCTTCGCCATCCAGACGTTGCCGGCCGGATCGAAGGCGATCGCGGGCCAGAGCGGCGCGAGCTCCTCCGGCGAGCCGTAGGGCACCGTCGCCAGCACCGCGCCGTCCTCCGAGACGTGGGCCACCTTCCGGCTCGTCGCCTGCACCACGTACAGCTCGCCCGTCGGGCCGATCCGGACGCTGCCGTTCGCCTCGAGCGGGAATTGCTTCACGATCTTGCCGTCCGTGCGCGAGACCGCGACCAGGCCCGACACGGCCTGCCCGCTCCCATCCTTGACCTGGGTGCTGACCCAGACGCGGCCCTTCGGGTCGAGCTCCGGAGGGGCGGGCCATTCCATCGGCGTGCTGAGCAGCTCGGTGCCGTCCTGCGCCTGCTTCACCAGGTGGCCGGCGAGCGCGGTCCACAGGCCGCCGTCGGGGTCGAACGCGAAGCCGGTCATGTACGCGCCGGTGTAGGTCAGTGCGGTCTGGATCTCGCCAGAGGCGGAGATCGTCGTGATTTGCCGCCCGTCCTTCGCGTCGACGGCGATCCATGGGGCGCCAGCGGCGTCGAGCACGACGCGGTAGGCGCTGGTGCTGATCACCTGAGAGCCGAGCACCGTGCCGTCCGGCGCGATCTTCATCGCGTGGCACTTGCCGATATCCGGGTAGGTGACCCAGGCGTTGCCGGCGGCGTCGAGCTCGAGATCGAACGCCTCGTCGCCGATTGGCGTGCGCCCCAGCTCCGTCAGGGTGAGCTTCGTCGTCGGCCCCGGGCTCGCACTCGGTTCTGCGCTCGGGAGGACGCTCGGGAGGACGCTCGGGACGATGGAAGGCGACGGCGACGGCAACGAGGTGGGCGAGGGTGACGGGGCTGGCGTCACGCTGGGCGACGGGCCCGGCGTCGGGGCCGCAGGCTTCTTCGGGACGTTCATCGGGTACACGGCCTGGAACGATTGGTCGTAGGGCGCCGCCAGGTAGAAGCCGTAGCCGAAGGACGTCACGTAGTCGTATGACAGCCGGCAATGCCCCTTGAGGCCCCAGTTGGCGCCCCAGCTGTTGCGCACGAGAAACCAGCCGCCGCCGGGCGCCGTCGCGTCAGGCTCGTAGCCGACCAGC
The DNA here is from genome assembly GCA_036675505.1 of Candidatus Sericytochromatia bacterium. Taxonomy (GTDB): domain Bacteria; phylum Cyanobacteriota; class Sericytochromatia; order S15B-MN24; family JAQBPE01; genus JAKFEW01. Next base: position 2,644 of record JAKFEW010000016.1, on the reverse strand, counting down.
ACCACCGAGTGGTAGCCGATGTTCGCCTTGTCGGCCAGCTTCGCGGCGTCGAGCTCCGGCATGTGGCCCTGCTGCGCCATGGGCGGGTTGTACCAGTCCGGCACGTAGATCGGGACGGCCACCTGGACCGGCTGTTCGCCCGCGAGGGCGGCTCGCAGGCTCGCCACGTTCGCGACCACGCCGACGAACGCTGCGCCCTGGCTGGTGAAGGTCTCGCCCGCCACGAGCTTGTCCGAGAGGCTCTTCGAAAAGTGGCTCGCGGCCGCCGCCTCGTACGACCAGGTCGGCGCGCCGTCGGGCGGCAATTTGGTGTACTTGGCGTGGCCCTCGGACAAGGTGCCGAGCCCCGGCGGGACGTACGGCCAGGACGGGTTGCCCTGCTCGCGCAGCAGCGCGAGCAGGGCCGGCGTGAAGGTGCCCGTGTCGATCCAGAGGCTCTCCGGCTGGAGCTGGCTCTTGCAGACGCCGTGGTAGAGCCAGTTCAGGAATTGCGGCGAGGCCAACTTGCTCGGGGCGCCGGTGCCCTTCGCGTAGAGGTAGTCCAGGATCCCCACGGTCGAGAACGCCACGCACGTGGGTCGGTCGCCTTGATCCCGCACCTGGGGCATGATGGGCCGCAAGTCGACCTGCGGCGGCAAGGTCGCCAGCCGGTAGGCGGCGGCGGGGCGCGCGCCGTACACCGGGAGGTACGCGACCAGGCCGGGATGCGCCAGGACCAGCGCCGCCTCGTCCGCCGGGGAGGCGCAGCCCGTCCCTTCCTTCTCCTCGAAGTCGGCGCCGAGCAGCGCCCAGGCGCTCGTCTCGGATTGCTTGATCACCTTCAGGGAGCGGGTGCCCGCCTCGGCCGGCAGCTTCTCGATTTCGTCGCCGCGCGTCAGGGTCAGCACCTGCTGCACGGCCTCCTTGGTCGGCTCCGCGGCCGCGGCGACCGCCACGTCCACGGGTTGGAGGTAGGGGTTGCTCAGCGTGACCGGCCGCGGCGTCGGCGCCGCGACGGCGACCGGGACCGAGCCCGCCGTCGCGCCGACACCGGGCGAGCCGCCGAGGCCCGGGGCGCCCGTCAGGATCGACGTGGGCACGAGCGCGCAGCCCGATAGGGTGGTCAAGCAGGTGGCGATCAGCCATGTCCGACGATGCAAGGCGGTTCCTCCTTCGGGGGCCGGTTTCACGGCCGGTAGCGGTCGAGCAGCTCCTGCTGCTCGCGCGTCGGGACGGCGCCCGCGCCGATCGAGAGCATGGCCTGACGATCGCGGTTGAGCTGCTCGGCCCGCCAGGCCGCTCCGGCCACGGAACCCGCGTTGACGGCGACCCGGGTCGCGGCGAAGAGGGCCTGGGTGCCGGGCCCCGCGTAGGCCTGCAGCAAGAATGCCGCGACGTTGGCCGCCAGGAGAGAGCCGCCGAGGAGGTGGTCGCCGTTCAGGATTTCCCCCAGGCCGGGCGCGAGCAGCGACGTGCCGCCGGCCAGCCACGGGTCCTTGGGGGCCGGCAGGGCGGCCGTGTGGGCGGCGCCGGTCGCGTCGACGTAGTCGATTTGCCCGGCCGCGACGCGCTGTACGACGGCCAGCGAGGAGGCGAGCCGGGGTTCCGGGGCGGCCGGCGTGGGCCGGGCCTGCTCGCCCAGCAGGCGCTGGATCTCCGGGTTGTTGTAGGCCTTCGCCATATCGAGGGCGCTGCGGCCGTACCGCGTGCGCCTATGGACGTCCGCGCCGTAGCGCAGGAGGACCTTCACGAGCGCCACGTCGTTCTTGCCGACGGCCCACATGAGCGGCGTGTGCCCCTCGCCGTCCGCCCGGTTGACGTCGGCGCCCTTCGCCAGGAGGGCCTCGACCTCCTCGGCCGTCCCTCTGGCGAGCGCGCCGGCGAGGTCGTCGCCGCCCTCGGCGCGGGCCGGCGGGGTCGCGAGCCCAAGCGCGATCGTTAGCGCGACGACGGCGACCGAGAAGCTGCGGACCATGGTATTCCTCCTGCCCGGGTTCGCCGGCCTGATCAGCGAAGGCGCCACGCCGCACGAACCGGGCATATACCCACCGCTGCTCGGCCGCTATCTCTCCCCCCGGTGCCGCGACTGACCAGGATCATGGTGGCGGCCGCTCGCGGAGGCCGAGGTGGTATGCGGCGCACCCGGGCGAGCGACTGGTACCCCGTGGCCAACGCCCCGTACCCGGGTAAGCGAGCGAGGGATGCACCTCCCACCCCGGCATCGACAAGGATGGCCCATGCAATTCCCGTTGCAGCTCCGCTTCAAAGTCCTGGCCCTCGCCACGCAGATCTACGTGACCGACGCGTCCGGCAACCCCGTCTTCTACGTGAAGCAGAAGATGTTCAAGCTCAAGGAGAACATCGCGGTCTTCGCCGACGACTCCCAGAACGAGCAGCGCTTCACGATCAAGGCCGACCGCGTGATCGACTTCTCCGCCGCCTACAGCTTCACCGACGGGCGGGGCGGCACGCTCGGGTCGATCAAGCGGCAGGGCATGAAGTCGCTCTGGAAGGCCAGCTACCAGATCCGCGACGGCAACGACCAGGTCGTGCTGACGATCGCCGAGGAGAACCCCTGGGCCAAGGTCGTGGAAGGCCTGACGTCGAACATCCCGGTCGTGGGCTGGCTCGTCAATTATTTGGTCAACCCGATCTACGCGGTCAA
>JAKFEW010000075.1:0-34509 GCA_036675505.1 Candidatus Sericytochromatia bacterium | reverse complement strand
GGTGTCCGTGCCCACGCCGCCGCCGCCCGAGCCGGGCGGCGCCGTGTCGCTGGTGGCCGGCGCCCCGCCCGAAGGCGGCGACGCCGACGGCCCCGGCGCCACGGCGCGCTTCCGCGGCCCCGCCAACCTGATCGCCGACCCGCAGGCGGACCCGCCTGTGCTGTACGTGGCCGACAGCCAGAACCACACCCTGCGCAAGCTCGTGCTGGCGAACGACGGCCAGGCCACCGTGTCGACCGTGCTCGGCCAGGCCGGCCAACCGGGCGGCGTCGACGGCACGGGCGCCGCGGCGAGGCTCAACCACCCGGCGGGGCTGGCCTTCGACGGCCAAAAGCGCCTCTGGCTGACCGACCTCGACGGCCACACGGTCCGCCGCGTCAGCTTCGGCGCGGACGGCCAGGCCACGATCGAGACGATCGCCGGCACCGGCCAGCCGGGCTTCGCCGACGGCCCGGCCAGGACCGCGATCTTCAAGGAGCCGAGCGGGATCGCGGTCGACGACGCGGGCAACGCGTACGTCGCGGAGCGCGCCAACCACCGGCTGCGCAAGGTCGACGCGGCGGGCGTCGTCTCGACGCTCGTCGGCAACGGCGACCCGCAGAGCGTCGACGGCCCGCCGGCAAGCGCGAAGACCTGGGGGCCCTTCGGCATCGCGCGCGGCAGCGACGGCGCGCTGTACTTCTCGGAGGTGGGCACCCAGCTGATCCGCCGCCTCGCGCCGGCGGCCGGCACGGGCCGGCCCGAGGTGACGACGCTGGCGGGCCACCCGGACGGCGGCTGGCGCGACGGCTTCTGGGACCAGGCCCGGTTCACCTTCCCGTCGGGCATCGCGCTCGACGCGCGGGGCCGCCTCGTGATCGCGGACGCCGCGAACCACCGCATCCGCCGCCTCACGCCGCCCGGCGACGTCGAGACCGTCGCGGGCGGCGGGGCGATCGCCAAGCCCGAGGCGGGCGCTTACGTGAACGGCGCCTCGGACGTCGCGCGCTTCGCCATGCCGCGGGGCGTCGCTGTCGCGCGCGACGGGGCGATCTTCGTCGCCGACACCAACAACCACGCGATCCGCCGGATCGCCCCGCGCTAGGCGACCGATCGAAACCCGACCGCGACGGGTATAAGGACCCCGCCATGTTTCTCGACCTGCTCGCTCCGCCCGAAAAAGACGCCCTGATCGACCTCGCGTTGATCGCGATGCGCGCCGACCGCAGCATCTCCGAGGAGGAGGTCGAGCTGCTCGAGGAGATCCGGCTCGAGCTCGGCGTGCCCGAAGCGGCTTTCGTCGCGCGCGTGCAAGGCCGACCGGACAAGGCGCGCGCGCTGGCCGCCTTCACGAGCCGCTCGTCGCGCCGGATGGCGTTCATGGAGCTGGTGCTGGTCACGTTCGTCGACGGCTCCTACGACCCGGCCGAGAGCGCGTACATCAAGGAAGTCCAGGCGGCCCTCCAGATCCCGGACGGCACGCGCGACAAATGCTTCGCCTGGGCCTTGCAGATGATCAAGCTGCGCGAGCAGGCCCGCGCGATCGTGGCCGAGTGAGCAAGCGGGCGGGTTGACGCGGAACGCGGCCCGGCGCTTGAGTTTGAACGGGATATGAAGATTCGCGGCAGGTGGTTTACGCGTATCACCTGTCGGGCATAACAAACGAGGCGGCAAGGGATTGCCGCGGGCGCCGCCATGGCGAGCCGTCTCGGGGGGGACGCTCAAGCTCGGGTGCCGCGCTGCCGACAGAGATCAGGAAGCTGGTTTCACGGCCTGATCGCGTCAAGGAGACCACCGGTGCACCGTACCGCAGCCGCCAACCTCGCCCGCACCCTCCGCCGTGGACGTCTGGTGACGCCCGTGCTCGCGCTCGCGCTCGCGGGCTGCAACTGGTGGCAGCCGGCCCAGCCCAGCATGTCGCTCGGCGTCACGGGCGTCGGCGAGGCCCCGGCCGCGCCCCTGCCCGCCCTCAAGCGCGGCCCGCGCGGCGGCGGCGGCGACAGCTACTTCACCCTGGCGTTGCCGATCGAGCCGGATCTGCCGAAGGCCACCGTGAAGGTGACCGGCACGGCCGGCAGCATGAACACCAAGCTTTCGGCCGGCGCGAACCCGGCGGTCATCAACATCATCCCGAACGGCAACGGCTTCATCCTCGAAGGCGCCAAGCTCAAGAAGAGCACGCTCAAGTTCTACATCGGCGCGACCCTGCTGACGGTCGTGAAGCGCCTCGACCACCAGGTCGTGGTGCGCCTGCCCGCCACCTACAAGGGCACGAGCGGCATCATCACCGTGCGCGACGGCACGACCCAGATCACGCGCATGTCGGCCGACGCGAAGAACGTGTACGTCACGGGCCGCGTGGTCGTGCGCTTCCGCGAAGGCGCCCCGCGCGCCACGATCGAGACGGCGCTGAAAGCCGCGGGCATCACCCACTACCGCTACCCCGGCATGAACTACATAGTCGCCTACCATGCGGCGGACCAGACCTTCGACCAGGTGCGCACGAAGCTCGCGGCCAACACGGTCTTCGAGCAGGTCACGCGCGACACGATCTACTACGGCAAGGCGTTCTACCCCTCCGACCCGCGCTACCCCGAGCAGTGGCCGCTGCCCAAGATCAACGCGCCGGCCGGCTGGCCGTACTCGGCGGGCTCGCCGGACGTGATCGTGGCGGTGCTCGACACCGGCGTGAACCTCATCCACCCCGACCTCGCGGTCAACATCTTCAAGAACCTCAACGAGATCGCGGGCAACGGCAAGGACGACGACGCCAACGGCCGCATCGACGACGTCAACGGCTGGAACTCCTACGACCAGACCGGCAACGTGGAGGACGACAACGGCCACGGCACGGAAATGGCCGGCATCATCGCCGCCAACCAGGACAACGTCGGCATCGTCGGCCTCGCCTTCGACTCGCGCATCCTGCCCTGCAAGGTCAGCAACGCCGAGGGCCTCGCGACCTCCTCGACCGTGATCGACGGCATCAACTACGCCGTGCGCAACCGCGCCTCCGTCATCAACATGTCGCTCGCGAGCAACATCGACGACCCGGCCGTCAAAGACGCGATCGCGTTCGCGACCACCTTCAACTGCACGGTCGTCTGCGCGATGGGCAACGACGGCAGCTACATCAAGCAGTACCCGGCGGCCTGGTCGAAGGACCTGCCGATCCTGGCCGTCGGCGCGACCAACAAGGTCGACGCCCGGCCGTCGTGGAGCACCTACGGCGAGTGGATGACGGTCTCGGCCCCCGGCGAGCAGATCCTCACGACCACGCTCAAGGGCGGCTACACCGTCGCCTCGGGCACCTCGCACGCGGCGGCCCACGTCAGCGGCCTCGCGGCGCTGTACAAGGCGCTCAAGCCGGGCTGGACGCCCATCATGGTGCGCGACCTGATCGCCAAGACGGCGATCGACCGGGGCGCGCCGGGCTTCGACCAGTATTACGGCAACGGCCGCATCACGCTGGACACCACCGAGCTCGAAGGGCTCTTGCAGACGGTGCTCGGCAACCTCGAGTTCAACGCCTCGTCCCAGCACCACCGCGGCGAGACGCCAGCCGAGCTCGCCGGCGACAAGGACTCGGAGCTCACCTGGTCGTCGCGCCGCATGGGCATCGAAGAGCCCCAGTGGCTGCGCATCGACCTCGGCAAGTCGTCGCGCATCACCTCGATCGCGGCGCTCGCGAACCCCTTCTACGCCATGCTCTTCCCTGTCGACTTCACGATCGAGGTCAGCGACGACGAGCTCAGCTGGCGCCCGGTCGCCTCCGAGCGCGACTTCCGCACCACCGAGAGCACCTGGACGCGCTGGAACATCGTGCCCACCTACTGCCAGTACGTGCGCTTCAACATCACGAAGACGCGCCAGAACCCCGACAACGGCCTGTACTACGCGCAGATCGCCGAGGTGGCGTTCAACGGCGAGGAGAACGCGATCATCCGCAACTCGTCGACGTCGTACTACTCCCACTTCAACAGCTCGCACAACCTCCGCGACGGCGATCCCGAGTCGTACTGGATCTCGTCGCCGAACAGGACCCACCGCAACGAATACGTGATCACGGACCTCGGCGTGAGCCGCTCGTTCAAGACGGTCCGGCTGCTCTCGCCGCCGGCGATCATCTCGGAAGGCTTCCCGAAGGCCGTCTCGCTCTTCGTCAGCAACGACAAGGTCAACTGGACCTTCCTCAAGGACGTCACGGGTCTCGTGGCCACGCCTTCGACCTGGTACAACCTCGCGGTGCCGCCGGCGACAGGCCGCTACCTGCGCATCGAGGTGACGGACACGAACTACGCCCAGAGCAACGGCAGCCTGTACTCGGGCAAGGCGATCAGCGGCCACGTGGCGGCGCTCGCCGAGGTCGAGGTTCAGTAGCGAAGGGCTCCCGGCGCTGGCCCAGGGCGGCCTCGAGGCCGGCGGCGAGCCGCCGGCCCCAGGCCCGCGACGGCGCCTCGATCAGCCGGAAGGCGAGGTGGGCGACGAGCAGCGCCGTGGGCGGCACGAGCGCCACCACGAGCGGCAGCGGCAGCACGCGGCCGAGTGTGTGGACCAGCGTGAGCAACACGAGCATGTGCGTCAAGTAGAGGCTGTACGACACCCGACCCAGCCAGCGCAGGCCCGGCGACTCCAGCGCCGTGCGCAACCGCGGCACGCCGAGCGCGAGCAGGACCAGCATGCCGGCGCCGAGGGCCGTGAGGAAGTCCGTGCCCTTCTCGAAGGCCGGCAGGTTCCAGCGGATGTTGAACAAGAAGAGCGCGCCGACCGCGAGGGCCGCGAGCGGCCAGCGCCCCAGCCCGCCGATCCAGGCGGTCAGGGCGGCGCGATGCGCGGCGAGCCCGGCGCCCAGGACGAAGAAGGCCGTGTACTGCACGGTCACGAGGTAGGTCACCGGCACGTGCGCGAGCGTCCAGGGATCGCGCAGCAGGGCGCCGCCGCCCAGGTAGAAGGCGGCGACCAGGCCGGCCGTGCCCAGCGCCGGTAAGCGCTGGACCAGGAGCATCAACAGCGGGAAGACCAGCGAGATGCGGATCTCATGGACCAGCGACCAGATCGGCCCGTCGAGGAAGTTGTATTGGGCCGAGCCGCGCACGAGCAGGTGGTCGACGGCCACCGCCGCCGTGAGGGGCTGCAGCCAGCTGCGGTGGAACCACGGGCTGAGCCCCGGCAGCGCGCTGGGGGCTACGGCGACCACCAGGCCCCAGGCGAGGGCCACGGCCGCGATGTACGGGATGTAGAGCCGGAAGAAGCGCTTCACGAGGTACGCGCCGTAGCCTGAAGCGCGCCCCGCGAGGTAGGGCAGCGCCAGCGCGAAGCCCGAGAGCACGAAGAACAGCACGACCTCCTCCTGGCCGCCCCAGAAGAGGTGGAGCGGCGAGTAGGTCAGGGCGTCGGCCCAGCGGCTGGTTCCGTCACTCGGGCCGAAGTACGCCGCGCTGAAGAGCGGCCAGACCAGCATGCAATGGCAGGCCACCACGAGCAGGGCCGCGATGCCACGCAGGGCATCCAGCACCTCGATCCGCTCTTCTTCTGCCAACGCCGGGGCCCCTTTCCATGAGCTTCCTTCCCGCGGAAGCCCCCGGGCGGCACCCTCCGCCTGCCCGCCTGGCAGGCGAGCGGGGCTCGTCGGCGGCCGGGTCCGGTCGGGCTCAGGTCCAGCGCGAGCCCAGGTAGCGCACCTCGTGGGCGAAGCCCTCGGCGTGCGAGACGAGGAGGTGCTCGGCGATCGCCGGGTACAGCGTCAGGCCCGGCAGCTCGGCGATCGGCAGCCAGGCGATCTCGTCGATCACGTCGCCTGCGGGCGGCGGGCCGATCTCGCCGCCGGTGACCCGGCCCATGACGTAGAGGTTGAGGATGTGGCGGGCGCCGTCCGGCGCGATCGCCTCGGACACGTAGATCATGCGGTCGGCCTCGATCGTGAGGCCGGTCTCCTCGGCGAGCTCGCGGCGGGCGCACTCGAAGAGCGACTCGCCGTAATCCAGGCCGCCGCCGGGCAGCAGCCAGTAGGTCTGCTCGCCCTTGCGGTGGCGCACGAGCAGGATGCGGTCCTGCTCGTCGACCAGCACGACCGCGACGCGGACGCGGGGCAGCTTGCGCGCGTGATCAGCCATGGTGCGCTCCTACGCTTTGGGTCGGCGACACGCCGATCGCAGCCAATACCCGTCCCAACGCGATCCGGCAGTGGCTGTAGGACAGGCCGCCCTGCCAGTAGCCCACGTAAGGCTCGCGCAGCGGGCCGTCGGCCGAGAGCTCGATCGTCGAGCCCTCGATGAACGTGCCGCCCGCCATCACCACGTCGTCCTCGTAGCCCGGCACCACGTCCGGCATCGGCGTGACGTACGCGTTGATCGGGCTCGCCGACTGGATCGCGCGGCAGAAGGCCACGAGCTTGTCCGCGTCGCCGAAGCGCACGGCCTGGATGATGTCGGTGCGCAGGTCGGTGGCCTTGGGCGAGACGTCGAAGCCGAGCTCAGCGAAGACGCGCGCCGCGAGCGTCGCGCCCTTGAGCGCCTCGCCGACGGTGTGCGGGGCCATGAAGAGGCCCTGGAAGAGCAGGCGGTTCTGGTCCAGGCTCGCGCCGCCGGCCGCCCCGATGCCGGGGGCCGTGAAGCGGCAGGCGCAGGCGTGCACGAGGTCCGCGCGCCCGGCGACGTAGCCGCCCGAGGGCACGATGCCCGCGCCCGGGTTCTTGATCAACGAGCCCGCGACGAGGTCCGCGCCGTGCTCGGTGGGCTCGCTGCGCTCGGTGAACTCGCCGTAGCAGTTGTCGACGAAGACGACGATGCCTGGCTTGGCGGCCTTGATCGCGTCGATCAGCGGCGCCATGCGGGCCATGTCGACGCTCGGCCGCCAGGCGTAGCCGCGCGAGCGCTGGATCGCGCAGACCTTGGTCTGCGGGCCGATCGCCGCCAGCACCGCGGCGAGGTCCACCTCGCCCGCAGGCGTGAGGTCGACCTCGCGGTAGCTCACGCCCCAGTCGGCGAGCGAGCCCTGGCCGTCGCCGCGCAGGCCGATCACCTCCTCGAGCGTGTCGTAGGGGTGGCCGGTGACGGCGAGCAGCTCGTCGCCGGGCCTGAGCACGCCGAAGAGGGCTGTCGCGATCGCGTGCGTGCCCGAGGCGAACTGGCCGCGCACGAGCGCCGCCTCGCAGCCCAGGATCTTCGCGAAAACCGCCTCGAGCGCGCCGCGGCCGAGGTCGTCGTGGCCGTAGCCGGTGGTGCCCGCGAAGTGGTGGTCGCCGATGCGGGCGCCCTGGAAGGCGTCGAGCACCTTCTCGGTGTTGAAGTGGGTCACGGCGTCGATCGCGGCCCAGGTGGGCGCGAGCGCACGCTCGGCGGCGTCGATGCGGGCGGAAATGACCATGGCCACAGGGTACCACGCCTGGCTGCCCGGCCGCCAAGGCGAAGCGCCAGCGGGGCGCAAGGCACCCCGCTGGCGATCCGGAAGTGGCGCAGGCCCGAGGCCCGGGCGCGCCGGGCTAGTACGTGCTGATCAGGCGGTTCGGGCTGCCGAGCATGCCGGCCTGATCGACCTCCAGCCGCGTCACCCGGAACTTCGTGGCCGGGTAACGGCCGGACGTATCGGTCAGGCCGCTCAGGCTGGTCGGGCCCGTTTCGCGCACGGACTCCTTGTAGGAGAGGACGTAGAAGCTGCCGTCCGCGCAGGCCTCGATCTGGCGCGGGTAGCCGTCCACGAGGTCGAAGACCTCGGTGAAGATGGTCGGCGTGGCCGGGTCCCAGCGGTAGACCTTGGTCTCCTTGTCACGCGAGACGAAGTAGGTGCCATTGCCGGCTTGCTCGAGCGCGAACACGCCGTTCATGGAATTGGCGGCCGCGTCGAGGAGCACGTCCGGCCGCGAGGTGCTGGTGGCGCCGTTCTTCACGATGCCCTTCAGGCAGGACCAGACCAGGTCCGTCGCCGTGGCGAACCTGTGGCTGCGGAAGTGGAAGGAATTGCTCACGTCGCCGTACGGGTTGGTGCCCGCGACGCCATACGTGTTGAGATCGGCGATCGGCTGCGACAGGTAGTGGCTGCTCGCGTTGCGGATCACGGTCACGGCCGAGCGGGTCCAGGGGAGCCACACGTCCCCCGGGATGGCGGCGTTGGGCTCCGCCACCACGTCCCAGGCGGAGTAGATCTGGCGGGTGCCGGCTCGGACCTCCGCCTTCGTCCCGATGTCGATGAAGCGGATCATCGTCGAGGGCTTGTAGGTGTTGTTGCCGGTCCAGACCGGATCATTCTTGAGATACGAGGTGTTGGACACGACGAACGTGTCGCCGGTGATCTCGGCGTCGAAATGCGGCCACATGTCCTCGAAGAAGCTGGTCGCATCGGGGGTCGGCACCGGGTAGCCCACGCGGATCACGTTGCCCCAGTCGTTCCTGTAGAGGCCGGCCGCGTCCTTCGGCTGGGGATCGCCGCCCAGCAGGTACACGCGGCCGACGTTGTCGACCTCCATGCCCCAGACCATGCTGACGTGGCTCGTCAGCGGGTTGAACGGCGACGGGGTGGGGGTGGGGGTCGGCGTCGGCGTCGGCGTGGCGGTGGGCGCCGGGGTCGGGGTCGGCGAAGTCACAGGGCTGGGCGCCGGGGTGGGCGAGGCGCCGTCGCAGCAGTGGATGTTGACGTCGAGCGAGCCCATGTTGAAGTCGCAGACCAGGTTGAGCTGCGGCGTGGTGCCCAGCGCGACCGTGGCCGAGCCCTTCGCGTACGCGACCGGGTCGCCCGCCGCGTTGTACGACGTGAAGCGCACCGAGTAATCGCCGGGGGCCAGGCCCGACAGGTTCAGCGTCGCGTCGCAGGCCGTGAAGTCCGTGCGCGCGAGGGTCCGCTTGTACGGCTCCACCAGGCCCGTGCCCGTGATCTCGACGACGATCTTGTCGACACGCGGATCCGGGCCGGTCGTCTGCTTGAGCGCGTAGCTGTGCTCCGCGCAATCGCGGCGGTTGACCACGATCGCCATGTCGGCATCGGGCTCGAGCTTGACGGCGCCGAAGTGCACCACCGTGCGCGGCGTGACCGCCGAGACGCCCTGCGGCGCGACAGCGGGTGCCTGGCAACCCAGCGCGACAGCGCCGACGAGCAGCCCGCCCACCATGAACAACCGATGCTTCGTCCTCAAGTAGATTTCCTCCTCAAATCCGCCGGCTTCCCGGCGGTCCAACCAAACGATTACTGCGCGATGAGCCGCACGACGTTGGAGGCTGCATCCGCCACCCAGACGTCGCCCGACGGGTCGAGCGCGAGACCGGACGGCACGCCGCCCACCAAGTAGGTCATGGTGCCGGTAGGACCGAGCACGGACACGGTGCCGTCGCCCTGGTTGGCGACCCAGATGCGCCCCTGCGAGTCGGCCAGCACCGCGCACGGCGAGGCGCCCACCCCGCGGATGCTGCGCACGTTGCCGTCGGCGTCGACCTCGAAGACCTGGCCCTGGCTGCGCGCCACCACCCAGGCGTGGCCGCCGGGGCCGATCGCCACGTCGACCGGCTCGTCGCCCACGTTCGTCTCGCCGAGCAGCTGGCCCGCCGCGTCGAACCGCTGCACCAGGTCGCGCTTGGCGCTCACCACCCACACCAGGCCGGCGGGCCCGATCGCGAGGGCCAGCGGCTCCTTCTCGACCCTGTAGACGCCGGTCACGGCCCCGCTCGGGTCCAGCACGTAGGCGTTCTTCTTGTTCTCATGCACCACCCACGCGCGGCCCTGCGGGTCGATCGCGACGTCGCAAGGCGCCTTGTCGACCGCGGTGCGGCCGAGGATGCTGCCGTCCGGCGCGAGGCGCACGACCTCGTCCGCGCCCGTGACCGTCACCCAGACCGTGCCGCTCGCGTCGACGGCGAGGCCGCCCGGCGTGGCGCCCAGCGGGATCTGGCGCGTCGTCCCGTCGACGTCGCGGCGGGTGATCGTGCCCGAGACGCTGTCGCTGGTCCAGAGCGTGCCGTCGGCGCTCACGGCGATCGCCGTCGGCCGCAGCCCGACCGGCTCGGAATTGATGATCGTCCCGGGCAACGGCCGACTCGGCGTGGGCGACGGCGAGGCAGCCGGCGTCGGTGAGGCGCCCGGGGTCGATGAAGGCACAGGCGTCGGCGGGGGCGTCACGCAGCCGCCGACCACCACCGCGGGCAGCGTAAGGGGCGTCAGCCACACGTCCGCCACGGCGCGCTGGTCGACCCTGATCACCGCCGCCGCCGTCCCGCGGAAGCGCACGCCGCAGGTCGCGTCGATCGCCTCGGCGGTGACCGTGACGAGGCCGGGCGGCAACGAGGGGAAGTGGGCGTGCGGCCCCGGCGCGTCGAGGGCCTCGACGGCGACCGACGCGGTGGCGGGCACCACCAGCCCGGGCCCTGCGACCGTGACCGCGATCGCCGTCACGCCGGCGTCGCGCAGGCTCGCGAGGCTGAACGCCGGCCCGCCGAAGCGGAGCGCCAGCCCGCGCGCATCCGGCAGCAGCTGGACCGTCCCGCTCGCGCGGATCATGCGGCTCTCGCCGCCAGGATAGGCCGAACAGGCGGCCAGCGTGGCTGCGAGGGCGACTATGAAACAAGAACGATACGACATCATGGCGACAAAGAACCGACACTAAACCGATGCTGAAACGGACCCACACTGTACCAGCCAGGCGGGATTCCAACATTAAAAAATAATTAGAAGTTCTTTAAGACTTCATTCGCCCGGCGGCGGCGGCTCGCCGGCGGCGACCGGCTCGTCGAGGCGGGCCTCGGTCTCGATCGTCGCGAGCAGGTGCATGATCCCGTCGCCGGTCAGCGCCGAGACCTCGACAAGTCCTTGCGAGGTGGGCCGCCCGTCAAGGGCGGTGAGGGCTCCCACCTCGCTTTTCAGCTTCTCGAGCGCCGCCGCGTCCGTCACCATGTCGATCTTGTTCAGCACCGTGATCTGCGGCTTCTCGCCCGCGTCGAGGTCCGCGAGGATCGCGTTCACGGCGCGCACGTGCTCGATCACGTTCGGGTGCGACGCGTCGAGCACGTGCAGCAGCACGTCGGCCTCGGTGACCTCCTCGAGCGTCGCGCGGAAGGCCGCGACGAGCTGGGTGGGCAGGCGCTGGATGAAGCCGACGGTGTCGGTCAGGAGCACGGCACCGCCGCCCGGCAGCCGCAGCTTGCGGGTGACCGGGTCGAGCGTGGCGAAGAGCTTGTTCTCGGCCAGGACCTCGGACTTGGTGAGCCGGTTGAGCAGCGTGGACTTGCCGGCGTTGGTGTAGCCCATGATGGCCACCTGCACGACGCCGCGCTTGGTGCGGGCCTTGCGCTGGGCCGAGCGGTGCTTCTTGATCTGCTCGACCTCCTGCTCGAGGTGGGTCACGCGCACGTTGATGCGCCGGCGGTCCGTCTCGAGCTTCGTCTCGCCCGGGCCGCGGGTCGCGATGCCACCGCCCAGGCGGCTCATCGAGGTGCCCATGCCGCGCAGGCGTGGCAGGTTGTACTTGAGCTGGGCGAGCTCGACCTGCAGCTTGCCCTCGCGCGTCTGGGCGCGCTGGGCGAAGATGTCGAGGATCAGCTGCGTGCGGTCGACCACCTTGAGGCCGAACGCGTCTTCGAGCTTGGTCATCTGCGACGGCGAGAGCTCGGCGTCGACGATCACCATCGTCGCGCCGAGCTCACGCGAGCGCAGGGCGAGCTCCGCGACCTTGCCGGAGCCGATCAAGGTGGCGGGCTCGGGCCGGCTGCGCTTCTGGATCGACTGGTCGAGCACCGTCGCGCCCGCGGTCCGCGCGAGCTCCGCGAGCTCGGCCATCGACTCGTTGGCCTGCCAGTCCGTGAGGTCCGGCAGCTGCAGGCCCACCAGGATCGCGCGCTCCTCGGTGGTGTCGACGGCGCGCGAGACGGTCGCGTGCGACATCGACTGCTCGAGCTCGTAGAGCCACTCTTCGAAATCGAAGGCCTGGGCCTCCTTCATCGAGAGCGGGTCGAGCATCTGCCAGAGGTTGCCCTGCGCGTCGGCCTCGGGCAGCAGGTGCGCCACCCAGACCTCGGCGTTGGACGGCTTCGGGCTCTCCGCGTCGATCGCGACCAGCATGTCGAGGCGGTTCATGGCGAGGGCCACGAGCTCGCCACGGCCGAGGCCGCCGCCGCCGGGGTAGGCCACGATGCCGCGCCAGCCGGACAATCGCTCGGCCGCCTCGCGCTTGCGCAGCTCCGGCAGCGTGATCTCGCCAGGCGAGCCCACCACGACGTGGGTGACCTTGCCTGAGCGGTTCACGAGCACGCCCACCGGCCTGTCGATTTCCCAGGCCGCCGCGACCATCTGCTCGGCGAGCTGGTACGAGAAGATCTCGTAGACCTGGGTGCGGCGCCGGTAGAGGCGTTCGAGCTGGTTGACCTGGCTGGCCTTGAGGCCTGTGAGGTTGCCGAGGATCTTATGAATGGGCGTGCTCCTTCTGCGAGGAGCCTCATTATAGCGCTCGCTCGCGTAGAGGGGGAGCAGGCGTCCCGGCTCAGCGCCTGTGGCGGGCGCGCCGCGCGCGACTCCGGTCCGGCGCGGCGTTCAGCTGGTAGGGGGCGGGGGCTGTGGCCTGGGGCACGGGGTAGAACGGCGGCGGGCTCGTGCCGGGGTCCGCCACGCCATCCCCGTCGAGGTCCCAGTCGATCACCCCGTCCATGTTCGTGTCCCAGTGATCGACCACGCCGTCCAGGTTCAGGTCCAGCTCGTCCGGCACGCCGTCGAAGTTCGCGTCGGTGTAGTCGACGTAGTAGCCGCCGTTCGGGTCCGGGTACCAGGTGTCGGTCGCGTATTCGTCCGGATAGACGAATTCATCCACCCAATCGACCAGGCGGATCGCGTCGGCCCGCAGCACGTAGTTCGACTTCACTTCGAAGGTCGAATCCGACTCGCCGCCGTCGTGGCGCAGCTCGACGAGCCAGCGGCCTGGCTGGGGATTTTCGAACCGGTAGGTCTCGTTCGGCGCGCCCCAACCGGAGTACGAGGCCCGCGAGGAGGCCGGATTGGTCACGTCTTCTTCGGCGAATTCCTGGCCCAGGCGCTCGGTGGCATAGCCGAACCACTCGCCCGACGGGCTGCAGACGTTCATGTCGGGCCAGATCGCGCCCGAGATCGTGCCGAAGAAGGCCTTGATCTCGAGCGGCTCGCGGTTCGGCAGATCCGGCACCTCGATGAAGAAGTCCGTGATGCGCTGGACCGGCGGCAGCGTGAAGGTGTGGACCTGCCCGAGGCAGTCCGCGTCCTCTTGCAGGATGCTCGAGGCCGGGAACTTGCCGTTGTTCAGGACGAAGAACCGCACCTCGGCCATCTCGGTGTTGCCCGGCCAGGCCCAGCGCAGGTGCGCGTTCTTGACCTGGAGGCCCGCGGCCTGGGCCCCGCCCGTGCCGAGCGGCAGGTAGCGGTCGCAGAAGAGCGGCGAAGCCGCCATCTGGCCGGGCGCCAGCGTGACCATGTGGCCGGCCTGCGCGTCCCGGCGCGCGGCGACCACGACGAAACCGTTGTTGGCGCAGTACTGCGCCGCCACGGGGCTCGTGAGCTCGATCCAGGGCTTGTCGCCCACGGCGTCGAGCGTCGCGTTCGCTGTGAGGAAGTCGGCGACCCCGTTCGCCGCGCCCGTCGGCAATTCCGCGTAGCCGTAGTCGGCCACGATCGCCCGGATCACGGCCAGGTTGTCCTGCTTGTTGGGCTGGCCGCTACCGTCTTGCCCCTCGAAGTGCCACTCGAGCAGCGCCTTGAGCTGCCGGCCGCGGTTGGTCACGCAGCTCGTCAGCGCTGGCGCGGCATCCGGGTAACGCGCGGCCACGTCCGGGCAGCCGGTGCCGGCCGCGAAGAGGCGGAAAGCGGCGGGTGCCGCGGCCGGCGTGGTGGCCGCACCGAGCAGACCGCTCAGGGTCTGGCCGGCCGCGGGATCCGCGACCACCGCCAGGTCGAGCGCGGCGGCATCGCCGAAGTAAACGCCGAGCTCGGCACGCGCCGCGCGGTCGTCGATCGAGACGGTGCCGTGGGCGGTGCGGCCGTCGCGCGTCACCACGACGTCCCAGGTGCCGGGCGGCACGCCTGTGAAGAGCGCCTGGCCGTTCGCGTTGGTCGCGATCGCCGCGACCGACGGCGCATAGATCGCCACCTGCGCGCCCGCGCCCACGGAGGTCAGGCCGTCGCGCACGTCCACCTTCACCGCCACCCCGGCCGGGGCCGCGAGCGCGGCGGGCAGCAGGGCCGCGTCGAGCAGCGGCAGGCCCTGGGTGAAGAGCTCGGCGGCGATCAGCTTGTCGCGCACCAATGCCGGCGCGACCCCCGCATACGCGTTGGCCGCCTCGTCGTAGCCGGTCAGGCGCGTGACCATGCTTTGCAGGCGATCCGTCAGATCACCCGTGCGCAGCGTGGCCGCGAGGCCCGTGAGGTCCTCGCGCTCGAGCCGGCCGGCGCCGTCGAGCAGGTCGGCGAGGATCCGGCCGGCCGCGTCGGTGTTGGCGTTCAGCTTGATGGCACGCGCGCCGCCGGCCTCGACCGGGCTCACGCCGCGCAGGATCGCCACGAGCCGCCCGTCCACGTCGAGGGCTTCCAGGGTGATGAGGCGATTGGGACCGGCCTGCACGTTGAGGCTCACCTCCTGCGAGCCGGC
This sequence comes from Candidatus Sericytochromatia bacterium, assembly GCA_036675505.1. GTDB lineage: Bacteria > Cyanobacteriota > Sericytochromatia > S15B-MN24 > JAQBPE01 > JAKFEW01. Next base: position 19,949 of record JAKFEW010000075.1, on the reverse strand, counting down.
CTCCGCGGCGGCGCTCCAGGGCACGGTGGTTGTCGCCGTGGCCGCTTCGGGCCCCCGCACGGTCAGGCGGACCTGGGCGATCGCCGGCGCCGCTGGTGCCGCCTGCAGCACCGAGCGGCCGAACGGGGCACGCCGCAGCGAGCGCAGGTCCACCGTCACGGCGCCGACGCCCGCAGCGGGCACGAGGCGCAGCGAAGCGGTCGAGACCGGCGCCAGCGCCGGCGTGCCGAGCTGGCAGCCGACCAGCGCGAGCACGGCCGCCGCGAGCGCGGGCGAAAGGCGGCGTGGTAGGGAACGGCCGTTGGGCATACGCGGGTTCCTCGGCGGCTGTACGAAGCTGGAAAGGCGTCGGGGCACCCCGTCAGGGATCCGGCGAGGCGGCGGTGGGCGCGGCAAAGTTCGCCTCGACGCTGATCGTGCCGGTGGACGGGGCTCTCGCGCCCCCGCCGCCAGAGCCGCCGCCAGAGCCGCGGCGCGGCGCGGGTGGGGGCGACTCGACGGTCAGGCTCGGCCCGGCGCCCGGCGCGACCACGGGTGCCGCGCTAGACGCCGGGGCGGCGGCGGCGATGCCCACCGGCCCGGCCACCGGCGGCGCGGCCTGGGTGGCCTGGCGCGACACGCCCGTGCCGTCGAGCCGGAACGCCGCGCGCTGGCCGAGAATGCCCGCCATCCCGCGCGCGGCCTGGCTATCCGGCAACGGCGCGCAGCCGGCGAACGCCGCTGTGGTCAGCCCCAGGGCCACCAGCACGGCCACGCGATGCGCGCGACGCCCCGACGAACGTTCAAGGTGGGTCAACTTCGAACCTCACCTTCAGTGAACCCATGCTTGCCCGATTTTAACCGTGGTCCGCTGGATCCGCGCGGCCGGAAAGAAGTCTCGCGCACGAATCGCAGTTCACCCGAAGCAACCGAGGGATTGCAGGGTATGTGTCACCTCGCACACATAACTCTGCGAAGTCATGGCATGCGAGCTGGCTACATCCTGGTCGTCGACGACGACCCCCAAATTCGAGAAATCGTCGGGCTCATGCTGGGGAAGCTCGGCTACCGCTTCGAGCTCCGCGCGAGCGCGGCGGAGGCCCTCGCGCTGTGCGAAGAGGCCCCTGAGGCGCCGGCCTTCATCTTCCTGGACCTCCGCATGCCGGGCATGAGCGGACTCGAGGCCCTGCAACGGCTGCGCGCCGGTGCGCGGACCCGCAACCTGCCGATCGTCTGCATCTCGGGCGAGCCGTACGACGACGCCCAGGCACGCGCCGCCGGCTTCACGGGCCTGGTCGGCAAGCCGTTCAGGGCGCGCCAGCTCACCGAGGCGCTCGCCACCTTCGCGCCGGCGCTGTCGCCTGAGCCTCTGATCGGTGATCAGCCGGCGAAGTAGTAGCCGCGGCGCCCCATGGTCTTGATCCAGGCGGGGTCCTTCGGATCGAGCTCGAGCTTGGTGCGCAGGTTGCGGATGTGGGCGTGGACGGCGTCGACCGTACGGGCCTGGCCATGCGCGCTCTGCAACACGGCGTCCGCGAGCTGCTCGGCCGAGTAGACCTCGCGCGGGTGCCGCATGAGGAAATGCAGCACGGCCGTCTCGAGGCGCGTCAGGGTGAACTCGCCGTGCTCGGTGTTGACGGTGAACTTCGCCGGCGCGAGCCGGAAGGCCTCGGGGCCGAGCTCGGGCGCGCCGGCCTCGTCGGGCTGGCCCGCCAGGCGCAGGAAAGCGCGGATCGAGAGGATGAGCTCGAGCGGGTCGAACGGCTTGGTGAAGTAGCCGTCGAAGCCGGCCTTGTAGGCCTCGTACTTGTCGACGGTCTGGCCGCGCGCCGTGAGCGCGATGACCGGCACGCGGGAGAAGCCGGGCCGCCCGCGCAGCTCGCGGCCGAGGTCGACGCCGTCGACGTCCGGCAGCATGAGATCGAGCACGACCAGGTCGGGACGCTCGGTGCTCAGCGCCGCACGGGCCGCGCTCGCGTCCTCGTGGGCGCCGACGGCGAAGCCCTCCTGCTCGAGCAGGAACTTGACCAGGCGGCGGATGGCGGGGTCGTCTTCGACCACCATGATGTTTCCACTCATAAAGGTTTGGCTCCTCAAATCGTCAGGATCAGTTAACCCAAGCCAGCCAGGTATGAAACCGGCGCCCACGGCATGAAGCCGATTTCGACCACGGGGAGGCCTTCAAAGGAACGCCTTGCCGATTTCCTCGTAGAACCCGCCGATGAAGACCGCGGCCTCGCCGCGCGTCACAGGCTTGTTCGGGAACCAGGGCCCCGGGTTCACGGGCGCCTCGAAGGTGCCTTGCAGCCAGGTCGCGCGCTTCTCGTCCGACACGATGAACCACACGTAGGGCTTGTAGATCCCCTTGATCGTGCTCGCGTCGGTGTAGTGGATCTTGCGCATCGCCACCGCCAGCTTGGTGCCGTCGACCGCCTTGCTCATGTTCAGGATCTGGTCGCGCGTCGCACAGAAGCGCACGGCGTAGAACGCCCACTCCTCGCGGCGCAAGGGCGCGTCGGGGCGGAACTTGGCGGGGGTCTTCTCGCCCCAGAAGTGGGCCTCCTTCAGCGAGGCGACCACCGGCCCGACCCAGTGCTCGGCGTCGACGTCCTCGAACTCGTCGCCGACCGCCTCGACCGTGCGGATCGGCTTCTTGGGGGTCTGGAACGGATCGTTGGTCTTCACGGTCTGGGCCATCAGGCCGTTGTAGCACCAGAGCACGAACTCCGCGCGCGGGATCGGCTCGTCGGGCCTGAAAGTGCCGTCCGGGAACATCGTGATCACGCCGCGCTCGAGCAGCCCGTTGATCGGCGGCTCGATCGGCTTGCCGACCACGTCGGTGGCCTTGGGGAAGTAAATCTGGTCGGGCGCCATCACGAGGTGGCCGGGCCGCTTGAGCGGCTTGGTCTGGAACTTCTCCTCGACCTTCGGGCGCTGCACGGCGTTCGGGTCGATCACGGGCGGCGGCGTCGGGATGTACTTCTCGGTCATGTAGACGCCGAGGGCGGCGAGGCCGGCCAGGATCACGAGCACAGTCAGGCCGAGCACGATCTGCGGCAGCTTGCTGTTCTTCTTCGACTTCTTGACCTTGCGGGTGGGCTTGCGGCCCTGAAGAGCCGCATCGGCCGCCGGCCGGCGCCCTTGTTTGGCGGGCGCCTTCTTCTTGGGTGGCGGGGGCATGCGCCCATTCTACCCGGTCCGCGCCGGATTGCCATCCTGACCGCCCGCGGGCCGAAGCGATGCCGGCCGGCCGGGTATAGAAACTTGCCTGCCTGTCGAGGTCAGACCATGCGCCGCGCCGTCCCGTTCCTGGTCTTGGTCGCCGTGCTGGCGGCCGGTTGCCCGGCGCCCGGCGTTGCGCCCAAGCGGGCCGCGGTCACGCCGAAGGCCAAGGGCTCGCCGGCGGCGCCCAAGGTCAAGGCGGCGGTGTCGCTGAAAGAAGCCGTCACCAACATCGCCCGCCAGACCTACCTCGCCCGCAGCGGCAACCTGGTCGGCACCAACAGCAGCGGCGTGATCTCGAACAACGGCGGCGGCGTGATCAGCAACAACGGCGGCGGCGCTGTGGCGCCGCGCGCGTACGCCCTGGGCACGGAAACGCACGACATCGCGGTCGAGGCCGCGGCTGGCGAGACCCTCGTGCGCCTGCGTCGGTGGGTCGACGGCTCAGAGGACCGCATGTTCATCCCGGATCTCGCGAGCAACCGCACGGTCGAGCTGAACCCGCAGGGGCGCGCGATCGGCGAGACCCACGAGCTGCTCGGCCCCCGCCCGGACGGGGCGGCCGGCACTTTCTTCGAGCGCACCGAGGTCCTGCTCGACGACGCGGGCGACGTGTTGCGCTACTTCAAGAACACATTCCTCCGCCGCGAGGACCGGACCGCCGAGAAGCTGACCTTCTCGCCCCAGTCGTTGGTCCGGCTCCCCGGCACGGACACGCGCATCTTGATCCAGCAGCTCGAAGCGGAAGCGAGCGGCCAGGCCAAGTTCAAGATCCGCTACGAGCCGCTCGGCTGGACCGACGCCGGCGAGCTGAACTACCTCCGGCTCGACCAGACGCTGTATTTCACCGACCCGCTGCTGCTGGCCGACGGCACGAGCACGGTTTCCGGCCCCGACGGCGCGATCATCTTCCGGAAGCGCCAGGTGCGCACCTTCTCCGGCGCCGACAACAAGATCGTGGTCAAGTCGAACCGGACTTACGAGGTGCCGGACGGCCCCGTGTTGACCTTCGAATCGGACTACGGCTCCGGCGAATGGGAGGGCATCTGGTACTTGCCGGGGTCGGCCCAAGGCAGCGCCCGGATGACCTTCGACCGGTCCAACGGAGCCGTCGTGGTGAGGCTCGAGGGCGGCATGCTCCCCGCGCCCCTCGTGGCGGGCTTCGGTCCGGCCGGCGCGATCTCGGAGGCCGCCGGCGTTGCGCCCGACGCGGTGCCCACGCCCCCGTCGATCCTGCCCGGGTGGCACGTGACGACCTCGGCCGGTGCGCTCGAGCCCGGCCACCGCGACGCCGAATCCGGCCGCGACGGCCGCCTGAAAGGGCCGACCGGCGTGGCCTGGGGCTCGGCCGGCCTGGCCGTGGCCGACACCCTCAACCACCGCATCCGCCTGCTCGAAGACGGCGGCCGCCTGCGCACGCTCGCGGGCTCCGGCGAGCGTGGCGGCGCCGACGGTCCGGCCGCCGCGGCGTCGTTCGACCTGCCCGTGGGGGTGGCCTACGCGCCCGATGGCGCCCTGGTGGTGGTCGAGGAGGCCGGGCGCATCCGGCGCATCGCGCCCGACGGGACGGTTTCCACGCTCGCCGGCTCCGCCGAGGAGGGCTTTCGGGACGGCCCGGGCCGCGATGCCCGGTTCACGAAGCCCGCGGGCCTCGCGGTGGCGGCCGACGGCCGGATCTTCGTGGCCGACTTCGGCAATCACCGCATCCGCCTGCTCGACCCGCGCGACCCCGCGCACCCTGTGACGACGATCGCGGGCACCGGGACCCAGGGCGCCACGGACGGGCCAGGAGCCGCCGCGGCGTTCGCGGGCCCGGGCGGCCTCGCCGTGCGCGGTGGCGACAAGCTGGTGGTCGCCGACGTGGGGAACCACCGCCTACGGGAAATCGACCTGGCGACCAGCGCGTACGCTGTTCGGACGCTGGCCGGCACGGCCGAGCCGGGCTACGTGGACGGTCCGGCGGCGAGCGCGGTGCTCGGCTCGCCGTTCTGCCTCGCCGCCGACGCCGCCGGCAACGTCTTCTTCGCCGACGCCGCCTACAACGTGGTGCGCCAGCTCGGCGCGGACGGCCAGGTCCGCACGATCGCAGGCACCCCCGAGCGCGACGCCGTCTCGGGCCTGAGCCGGCCGGCGATGGACGGCTTCATGAAGCATGCGATCCTGTCGCGCCCGCTCGGCCTGGCCTGCCTGCCGGACGGCCGCGCGCTCGCGATCTGCGACGTGCAGTCCAACATGATCAGGCTGGCGCTCCGCCTGCCCTGACCCTCAGCCCGCCTGGCGGCTTACGGCATCACCTGCACGGGGTATTCCTGCTCCCGCAGCGCCTGGATGATCTCCTCGATGTGCGCGCCATCGCGCGTCTCGATCTGGATCTCGACGCCCGTGGCGCCGAGCGGCACGTTGGCGCTCGCGCGGTTGTGGATCACCTCGATCAGGTTGCCCTGGTTGTCGGCGATCACCTTGAGCAGCTTGGCGAGCGCGCCCGGCCGGTCGTCGACGGCCGAGAAGAGCCTGACGTAGCGCCTGGCGCGCAGCATGTGGCGCTCGATCAGGCTCGAGAGCAGCTTGGTGTCGATGTTGCCGCCCGACAGGATCACGGCCGTCTTGCCGCGGCCGGTCACCTTGTGGGTGAGCAGGGCCGTCAGCGCGACCGCGCCCGCGCCTTCCACGACCAGCTTGGTGCGCTCGAGCAGCATCACGATCGTGTTGGCGGTGTCCTCGTCGGCGACCGTCACCATCTCGTCCACGAACTTCGAGATGTAGTGGAACGTGCGCTCGGCCGGGTGCTTGATCGCGATGCCGTCCGCGATGGTCTTCACCGAGGACGTCGGCACGAGCTCATGCTTCTGCCAGGCGCGCACGAGCGCGGGCGCGCCTTCGGCCTGCACGCCCACCACGCGCACGCGCGGGTTGATCGCCTTGAGCGCGATCGCCACCCCGCTGATCAGCCCGCCGCCGCCCACCGGCACGATCACCGTCTCGACGTCCGGCAGGTCGTCGAGCAGCTCGAGCGCGAGCGTGCCCTGGCCGGCGATGATGTCGTCGTGGTCGAAGGCCGAGACGAACACGGCGCCGGTCTCCTCGGCGAAAGCCTTGGCGGCCTGCACGGCCTCGTCGAAGATCGCGCCCTCCAGCCGCACCTCGGCGCCGTAGCCGCGCGTGGCCTGGACCTTGGCGATCGAGGCGCCGGTCGGCATGAAGACCGTGGCCTTGATGCCCACCAGCCTCGCGCCGAGCGCGATGCCCTGCGCGTGGTTGCCGGCCGAGGCCGTCACCACGCCGCGCGCGCGCTGCTCGGCGGTGAACTTCGAGAGGCAGGTGTAGGCGCCGCGCACCTTGAACGAGCCGGTCTTCTGGAGGTTCTCGGCCTTCAAGAAGACCTCGCAGCCGGCGAGCGCGTCGAAGGTCTGGGAGGTGAAGACCGGCGTGCGGTGCGCGACCTTGCGGACGGAGGCGTAGGCCTCCTCGATGTGGGCGAGCGTGACGTCGGTGAAGGTCTCGGTGGCCATGGGGTCGGGGGTCCTCGTCCAGACTGCGCCCAGATTATACATCGCCGGGGCGGGGCGAGCAGAGGGTCACTGGGCCGGCGCCGCCTGGGCCTGGGCCGGCGGCAGCTTGATCGTCGCCACGATCGCCTCGAGCTCGGGCTTCACGGCCTCGAAGCTCTTGGCGTCCGCCGCGTACTCCACCTGGGCGAACGACTGGGCCTCGATCACCGTGATGCGGTGCCTGGTGAAGCCGACCTCGGCGCCCGCCGGCGTGACCGTGTAGTCCCAGGTCTCGCCGGTCTTGCCGTCGAGCGTGCCGCTGCCGACCGTGATCTTCGTGCCGTCCTTCTCGATCGCGGCCTTCTCGTCGGCCACCAGCTTGGCGACGTCGGTGCCCGGCTGCAAGGCCGCCGCCGTGATCGTGAGGACCGGCCGGACCACGCCGCCCGAGGGCAGCTTGCGCCGCTCCACCGTGGTGCTGACGCCGTTGTTGCTCACCAGCCAGACCTTGGGGTCGGCCTTGAGCTGGAGGTTGGTGTCGCGCATGACCCAGTCGTCGGCGCGCACCAGCTCGACGCGCTTCACGCCGGTCTCGCCTTCCTGGTTCTTGTTCGGGCTCTGGGGCACGCGCAGCGTGGTCAGCATCGACTCGAAGGTGGGCAAGAGCTCGAGGAAGGCGTTCGGCTCGGCGCGGCCCTGGCAGAGCGTGATCGTGTTCTCGTGCACGATGTAGACGCGCCAGGTGCGCACGAGCAGCTTGGTCTCGGGATCCGGCTGGGTGACGATCCAGCTCTCGCCCTGGATGCCGTCGACGCCGATCAAGGAGGTGGCGACGCCGCCGCCGGCCTGGAAGATCGTGCCCTGGTCGGCGAGCAGGGCCTCGGGCACGTTGGTGCCCTCGGGCACCGGGATGAGCGCGATCGTCATCGACGGCCGCGGCTCGGAGCCGCCGACGCCGGACTTGAGCAAGATGCCCACGCCGGAGCCCGTGGACTGGAACTCCCACTCGCGGTCGTTGGGGCGGTTGATCGCGAAGCCGGTGGCGGGGAAGGCGAAGGTGTCGCCCTTGATCGTGTAGGCGCGCGGCACGGTGCGCGCCGCGGTCTCCTTGATCGGCCAGCCGCCGAGGATCACCTGGAGCGGGGAGAGCGGCAGGGGCGTGGTGTTGACGCAGCCTGTGAGCACCGCCATGGCGACTGCCGCGAGCCCCCTCACCCCCGCTGGGGGAGAGGTGCCCCGCAGGGGCGGTGAGGGGGTTCGCGGCACGCCCTTAATCCACCGTCGGGATCAAGATCTCCGCATGCTTCGACACGTCCGCGATCATATCCGCGGTGTCCGAGCACCCGATGATGATGAGATCCCCATCGCGCCCCATCTCGATCGCGTGCCGGATCGCCTCCGGCTCGTCGAGAATCAGCTCGACATGCTGCGGATCGAGCCCCGCCTCGAGCACGCCGTCCATGATGATCCGCGGCGCCTCGCCCACCGGCCGGCCGCGCAGGTCGGTCATCTGGCGCACGATCACATGGTCGAAGCCCGCGCCGCAGATGCGCCCGATCTCCTTGAGCTTGGCGTCGTACCGGTCGCCAGGCGCCGTGATCACGCCGATCAGGCGCTTGTGGTTCAGCTTGCGGCCCGTCTCGATGATGTGCTTGTAGCTCTCCGCGTTGTGGGCGTAATCCAGCAACACATGGAAATCGCGGATGCGGAACAGGTTCATGCGGCCCGGGTTCTGGTCGACGCTCGAGGTGAACGTCTGCAGGCCGGCCGTGATCTGGGCCTGGTTGTAGCCCGCGGCCCAGAGCGCGGCCACGGCGGCGAGCGAGTTCTGGACGTTGAAGCGCGCGCGCCCCTTGAGCGTGAACGGGATGCGCTCGACCTCGAGCAGCGGGATGCGGTGGTCGCCATGTGCCAGCATGATCATGTTGCGGCGCAGGTAGACCGCCCGGCCGCCGCCGTCCAGGTGCCGCTCGATCACCGGCGAGGCCGGGTCGAGCGCGAAGTAGATCAGCTCGGCCTGCTCCTGCTTGTCCTCCGCCATCTCGACCACCAGCGGGTCTTCGGCGTTGAGCACGCAGGCCTTCGAGGCCGTCTTCACGAGCAGGCTCTTCACGCGCGCGAGGTCCTCGAGCGTCTCGGCGCCGTGCTGGCCCAGGTGGTCGTCGTGGATGTTGAGCACCACGCCCACGTCGGCCTTGTCGAAGGCGAGGCCGCGCTTGAACATGCCGCCGCGCGCCACCTCCAGGACCGCCGCCTCGACGATCGGCGAGGTGAGCACCGTGCGCGCCGACCAGTAGCCCGTGCAGTCGCCGGTCTGGACCAGGCGCTGGTTGATGTAGATGCCTTCCGTGGTGGTCACGCCCGTGACGTGGCCAGTGTTCTGGATGATGTGGCCGATCAGCAGCGTGGTGGTGGTCTTGCCGTTGGTGCCGGTGACCGCGATGACCGGGATGCGGCTTTGCTCGCCCGCCGGGAACAGGCTGCGCACGATCGCCGCGCCCACGTCGTGCGGCTGGCCCTTGCTGGGGTGCTGGTGCATACGGATGCCGGGCGCCGCGTTCACCTCGATGATCGCGCCGCGCTGGTCCTCGAGCGGCACCGAGATGTCCTTGCAGACCACGTCGATGCCGGCCACGTCGAGGCCGATCTTCTGCGCGGCCCGCACGCAGGCCGTGACGTTCGAGGGGTGGATCTGGTCGGTCACGTCCTCGGCCGAGCCGCCGGTCGAGAGGTTCGCGTTCTCCTTGAGCACGATCACCTGGTCCGCGGGCGGCACCGCGTCGAAGGTCAGCGCCTGGCGCTCGAGCACCTGGCGCGCCATCTCGTCGAGCTTGATGCGCGTCATCGGCTTCATGTGGCCGTGGCCGCGCATCGGGTTGCGGTTCTCGAGGTCGACCAGCTCGCGCACGGTCAGCTTGCCGTCGCCCACCACGTGGGCCGGCATGCGGCGCGCGACCGCGATGACCTGGTCGCCGACGACCAGCACGCGGTAGTCCTGGCCCTCGATGTACTGCTCGACGAGCACGCTGCGGCGGAACTCGGCGGCGAGGTCGTAGGCCGCTCGGATCTGCTCGGGGTCGGTCAGGTTCAGGCTCACGCCCTTGCCCTGGTTGCCGTCGAAGGGCTTGAGCGCCACCGCGCCGCGCAGGCGCCTGGCAGCGGCCACGGCCGCCTCGGCGTTGCGCACCACCTCGCCTTTGGGCACGGCCAGGCCGGCCTCGGCGAGCAGGGTCTTGGTGAGCTCCTTGTCGGAGGCCACGCCCACCGCGATGTGGCTGGTGCTGCTCGTCATCGTGGCCTGGATGCGCTTCTGGTGCTTGCCCCAGCCGAGCTGGAACAGGCTCGCGTCTTCCGTGATGCGGAAGGTGGGGATGCCGCGCCGCTCGGCCGCCTCGACGATCGCGCTGGTGGAGGGCCCGAGCGACTGGCGCTCGGCCCAGTACCGCAAGTTCTCGAGGTCGTCCTGGATGTCGACCTCCTCGCCCCGCGCGAGCCCGCCCACGATCTTCATCGCGACGGGCAGCGCCTCGGTCACGACCTTCTCGATCTTGTAGGAGCAGACGATCGTGTACTGGCGATCGCGGTTCTTGACCTTGCGCGCCTTGCCGTAGCCGACGTCGATGCCGGCCATGTTCTGCAGCTCGATCAGCACGTGCTCCGTGATGTGGGCCGGGTAGGTGCCCTCGTGCAGGCGCTCGACGAAGCCGCCGCGCCGGCCCATCGAGCAGCGGTGGTCGTGCAGGCCGGGCAGGAGCTCGCAGAGCTTCTCGACGAAGCCCGGGAAGCTGTTGGAGGGGCGGTCGTCGAGATCTTCCAGGTCGATCACGGCGAGGAAACACGGCGTGGACGAGTGGACGCTCGGGCCACGAAGGATGCGCTTCTCGAGAACCTTCACTTTTCCCTCTGTTCTAGCTGGACATTCGGTTGCGACGGGGTTATACCCGCGCCGCGCGATTGGCTGCAGGTGCGGGAGAACGACCGCTTCGTCGGCGTGTCCGCTGACGCGGGAAACTCAGGGCTTGAGTCGGCCGCCGGCGGGCAGCAGGGGGGGCTCGTCCGACTCCAGCAGCGCCTCGAGCGGCGGCACGCTGGTCGAGAGCGCGTCCTCCTCCCGCCGCGGCACGCGCGTCTCGATGTGGAAGCGGAAGCCGGCGGGCAGCACGTGGAGCTGGATGTTCGTCATCGCGAGGATCTGGTTCTTCTTGGCCTCGTTGACGTTCGTATAGGTGATGTCGCGCGCGTCCACGATCGTGACAGCGCCCGCGCCGATCACCGCGAGCTCGGTGTTCGGGTCGACCACGATCGCGGTGTCCTCGTCGATGCCCACGCCGATCAGGAACGGGTTCTGGGCCACGATCGAGAGCAGGCGGCCGAGGCGGTGGCGCTGCGAGAAGTGCTGGTCGATGATCACGCGGTTGAGCAGGCCGAGGCCGGGCACCAGGTTGAGCATGCCCTTCTTGGGGTGCACGCCCTTGCGGCCGCTCGCGACCATGTGCTCCGAGATCGCCGAAGCCCCCGCGCTGGTGCCGGCCACGCAGGCGCCGCGGCGCTTGAAGGCGCGGTGCATCGCCTTGCCGCACTCCGAGCCGCCCAGGATCGCGGCCAGGCGCGACTGGTCGCCGCCGGTCATGAAGATGCCGCTGGCGTTGAGGATCACGTCGGCGAGGGCCGGGTCGTTGGCGGCCAGGCGGTCATGGATGTGGAGCGTGGTGACCTGGCGCGCGCCCAGCGCCGTGAAGGCCGCGTGGTAGACCTTCTCGACCTCGGGGCCGAGGCTGCTCGCGGTGGTGAGCACGACCATGTGGGCGCTGTTGCCCCCCGACAGCTCGACGACCTTCGCGAGCACGCGCTTCTCGTCCGTGCGATCCTCGGCGCCGCCGATGATGACCAGGTGCCCTTTTTCGCTCGACAACCGACGCTCCTCCCGCTTGTTGCTCTATTCTACACCTCAGGCGAGCGACTCACCAGGCGCGCCTGCGCGGGCGGCATCGGCCTCAAAGGCCGGAGTCGGTCTCGGCGGCCACCACGGCCTGTTCGCCGAGCTGCCCGATGCCGTAGAGCACGTAGGAGTCGGTCTGGGGATCGTGGTCGTAGACCAGCGCGCCGTAGGTGCGCGCGGTGTAGGTGGCGGCGGGTGCCTGGCCCGGGCCGAGCACGGTGTCGGGGAGCGGGACGGGCGCGTGCTCCTTGTGCTCGGCCGCGGTGGGCAGGCCGGTCGTGCCGCCCGCGGCGACCGGCGCCGCCTGGGCCGGCCCGCCGTAGGGGTTGGCGAGCAGCTCGGCGCCTTCGGGCAGCGCCTTCACGAAGGCCAGGAACTCCGCCGTGCGCGGGTAAGCCGGGCCATTCTCGGCCCGCTCCTGGCTGGCGGCGTGGCGCTCGAGAGCCTTGCCGAGCCGCAGGACGTGCGCGGCCACCTGGCGCTTCGGGTCCGCCTCGGCGGCGGGCCTGGCGGCCTGCTTCCAGGCGTAGGCGCCGACCAGGCCGAGGCCGATCAGCACGGCGGCCGCCGCCTGCGTCAGCCGGCGCTTCTGGCGCCGGCGGGTCGACGAGCGGGGCGGCGGCGTGCCGAATTCTCGAGAGGCGGCGGACGGCGGCGTGAGCATTGCGCACCAGGCTGGAAGCGTGGATTACCAACGCATTATAGCATAATACGGTCGGATCGTCGGTGCTTCACAATTGTTCAGGGTTCGCTCGGCGCGGGCGGCAGGCGCCGCCAGACCCACATGGCCGCGGCGAAGGTCGCAGCGGCCCAGCAGGTGATCGCGAGCCCCGTGGCGTCCATCGCCCACCACTGGTTGCCGCCGATCCACGCGACCGCCGCCCCCAGGCCCCAGCGCAGCGAGCCTGCCCGCGCCCCGCGCTCCGGCGCCTCGCCGAGCACCTGCATCGTGCCGCCCTTCTCGATCACCGTCAGCACGCGGTCGAGCCGGGCCGGCAGGCGCGCGAGGTCGGCGGCCACCTCAGCCAGCGCCGTGGTGGTCTCCTGGGCCGGGTCGATGTGCGTGCGGAGCGCGCCCTCGACCTGGCGGATGAAGTCGCCCTCGGGGTCGAGCGCGCGGCAGACGCCGAAGGTGGTGGAGGTGCCGCGGCCGAGGAAGGCGATGTCGGCCGGGAACTGGAAGGCCTGCGAGGCGATGATCTGGCGCAGCTCGCGCGCGATCTCGAGGAAGGTGGCCGGGCGCAGCTCGAAGAGGTTGCCCTGCATCTGCTTCTCCATCAGCCAGGCCAGCGCCCGCCGCAGCGCCGCGCGGTCCGCGGTGGGGCGCAGCATCTCCACCTCGTCGAAGGCCGCGACCATCAGGTCCGGGTCCTTCTGCAAGAGCCCGAGCGCCAGGCGCTTGAAGGCGTGCTTGTGGCGCGGCGTGAGCTGGCCGACCATGCCGAAGTCGAGCAGCGTGAGGATCGGCCCGTCGGGGCCCGCGGCGACCAGCAGGTTGCCGGGGTGCGGGTCGGCGTGGAAGAAGCCCTCGCCGAGCACCTGGCGCGAGAGCGCCTGCACGAGCAGCGCCGCGGTCTGGCCGGGGTCGACGCCGATCGCCCGCAGCGCCGCGGGGTCGGTCGCCTTCACGCCCGGCATGAAGGAGAGCGTGAGCACGCGCTGGCGGGTGTGTTCGTCGAAGACGGCCGGCACGCGGATGTGGCGATCGCCCTCGAACATGCGCGCGAAGCGGCGGGTGTGCTGGGCCTCGTCGCGCAGGTCGAGCTCGCGCAAGAGGATGTGCACCGACTCGTAGTAGACCCCCGCCAGGTCGAAGGTCTTGGCCCAGCGCGTCCAGCGCAAAAGGAAGCGCGTGACCTGCCTGAACCCCTCGAGGTCCGCGCGGATCAGCGTGTCGACGCCCGGGCGCAGCACCTTCACCACCACCGGCGTGCCGTCCGGCAGCGTGGCGCGGTGGACCTGGCCGAGCGAGGCCGCGGCGAGCGGCACCGGGTCGAAGGAGCCGAAGGTCCTCGCGATCGGCTCGCCGAACTCCTTCTCCACGACGCGTTGGATGTCGGCGTAGGCCACGCCGGGCACCTCGTCCTGCAGGCCGCGCAGGGCGCCCGTGAACTCGGGCGGGAAGAGGTCCGCGCGCGCCGAGAGCAGCTGGCCGACCTTGATCAGCAGGCCGCCCATCTCGCCGGCGGCCGCGCGGTAGCGCTCGCCGAGGCGGGTCCACATGGCGCGGCGCAGCTCGGCGCGGGCATCGGGGGAGGGGGCGAGCGGGACCTGGACCTTTTCGGTCCACAGCCAGGTTCCGAGCATGCGGTAGAAGAGCGCCATGATGCGCCCGCCCCGGCGGCGGGCCAGTCTCACCTCGTTGCGCGCGGCGGTGTCTGCTCCCATGGAGGGGAGTTTAGCATGCCCCTCTCCCGTTCAGGCGCCACAAGGCCTCGAGCGGCATCGCGTAGAGGCCTTCGCCGAACGGCACGCTTTCCTGCCCCGTGTACAGCACGATTCCCCGGTGGAACCGCGTCGGCAAGCTCGCCTGCAGCTCCTTCAAGCCCCGGAAATCGCGCGAATCGAGCGTCTGGCGAGCCTTGACCTCGATTCCGACCAGGCGGCCGTCGGCGCCTTCCAGCAGGAGATCGACCTCGCTGCCCGCCTGGGAGCGGTAGTGGAAGAGGCCGGGGCGGGTCTGGCTGATCGGGATCTGCTTGGCGAGCTCCATCGCCACGAAGTTCTCGAGCAAGGGCCCCCACAGGTCCGGCGCGCTGTCGAGCCGTCCCGCGTTCGCGCCGATCATGTGCGCGGCGAGCCCTGTGTCGCTCACGACGAGCTTGGGCGCCTTGACCAGCCGTTTGGAGAGGTTGCCCGACCACGCCGGCAGCTCGCGCACCAGAAAGACCATCTCGAGCAGGGCCAGGTAGCGTTTCAAGCTGGTCTGCGGCAGCGCCATGGCGCGCGCGAGCTCCGCATGGTTCGCCAGCGCCGCCATGCGCGCCGTGGCCAGCGCGAACAGGCGCGGCAGCTGGGTCAGGCGCTCGACGTTGGCGATGTCCCGCACGTCGCGCTGGAGGATCGTCGTGACGTAGGCCTCGAACCAGGCCCGGCGACGCGCCGGCGCTGTGCGGGCGACCGCATCCGGGAAACCGCCGGCCAGCATGCGGGCCGCCAGGTCCGCGCGGGTCAGCTCGCCCCGGACGGGTCGCGGCGGCGCTTCCGCGAACAAGGCATCGACGAAGCCCTCGCGGACGCCCTCGAGCTCGCCCTGGGACAATGGCCACAGCACTTGCAGCTCCATGCGCCCCGCGAGAGACTCCGAGACCGTCGGCAACATCAGCACGTCGGCCGAGCCGGTCAGCAGGAAGCGGCCCGGCCGGCGGTCGCTGTCGACCTCCGCCTTGATGGCGACGAGGAGGCCCGGGGCCCGCTGGATCTCATCGAGGACCACGGGGCCATCCAGGCCGCGCACGAATCCGGTCGGGTCGGCTGTCGCCGCGGCCAGCACCGCGGCGTCGTCCAGCGTCAGGTAACGGCCTCCCGGCACGTCCTGGATCAACGCCTTGGCGAGCGTACTCTTGCCGGCCTGGCGGGGGCCCTGGAGCAGCACGACGGGGGTGTCCGCGCGGGCGGCTTCGAGCTGACTGCGGACATGGCGGGGGTACATAGGAACGATGATAGGCCAGTGGGTGGTTGAAAATCAACCACCCACTGGATGATTTTCAACCACCCACTGGAGGCATCCGGATGGACACCATCTTGCGCGGCGGGTGCGCTGGCTAAACGGGTGTAAATGGGTGTATATTTGGTGCCGTGATCCACGTGGAGAGCCTGACCATCGCGCCTGAGATGCTGAGGCTGGTGGCCAAAATCGATGAGTTCAAGGGAGCCTGGCAAGCTCTGGGTGCGCTGGCGCCGGAGCGGTTGTCCGCGCTGCGACGCGTGGCGACGATCGAGAGCATCGGCTCGTCGACACGCATCGAAGGCGCCAAGCTGTCGGACCGCGAAGTGGAGCGCCTGCTGGCCGGGCTGCGGCTCGGCTCGTTCACGAGCCGCGACGAGCAAGAGGTCGCCGGCTACGCCGAAGTGATGGAGCTGGTCTTCTCGGCGTGGCGTGACATCGTGCCTGGCGAGAACCACGTCAAGCAGCTCCACCGCGATCTGCTTATCCACAGCGACAAGGATGCCCGGCACCGGGGCGCCTACAAGACGTCCTCCAACAGCGTCGCCGCGTTCGATGAAGACGGCGCGCAGATCGGCGACGTGTTCGAGACCGCCTCGCCCTTCGACACGCCGCGGTTGATGGCGGAGCTGGCTGAATGGCTCGGAACGGAGCTTCATGCCGGGCGACTGCATCCGCTGCTGCTCATCGGCATCTGGGTGGTCGTCTTCCTCGAGATTCACCCGTTTCAGGACGGCAACGGCCGGCTGAGCCGGGTGATGACGACGCTGCTCTTGCTCCGAGCCGGCTATGCCTACGTCCCGTACAGCTCGTTGGAGAGCGTGATCGAGCTGAACAAGGAGGCGTACTACCTGGCCCTGCGCCAGACCCAACGCACCATCCGGACGGAGACGCCGGACTGGCAGCCGTGGCTGCTCTTCTTCCTGCGCACGCTGGCCGAGCAGGTGCGGCGGCTGGAAACGAAGATCGCGCGTGAGAAGCTGGTGCTCGCGGCGCTGCCGACGCTGTCGTTGCAGATCGTCGAGTTCGCCCGCGCGCATGGTCGTGTGACGATCGGCGAGGCCATCAGGCTGACCGGCGCGAGCAGGAATACGCTCAAAGGCCACTTCCGGGCGCTCGTCGAGCGCGGGCAGCTCCAACAACAGGGCAGCGGCCGCGGCGCCTGGTACGAGCTTCGCTGAGGCGACCGCTTCCCCCCCGCTCCCGGGGGCAGGGCAGCGTCGCACTAGGCGCGCTCGCCTCAGCCGGCGGCAAAGGCCTCGGCCCGCGCCGTCACGAGCGCGACCAGCTCCGTCGGCACGCTCGGCACATCGCCGGCCGCGGCTTCGAGCGCCGCCGGAAGCCGCTCGAGCAGCTGGGCGACCCGGGCGCTCACCCGGCCACGCTGGAGCCCCCAGGAAACTGCCTCCTCCACCACGTCCGTCGTGGTGACCGCGTGGATCGCGTGCTTCTGGTTGACGTACATCCCCGGTCGCACGTCGGCCCGCGGATAGAAGGCGGTGGACATGATGTCGTAGGCCGGCGCGAGCCGGACCACGCCCGGCTCGGGGTGGAGCAGCGAGAAGTTCTTGGCGTGGGCATCGCCGTTGCCCACGACCATGTTGAGGAGCGTCACGTCGAGCAGCCCCTCGCGGCTCTCGGAGCCGATCGTCTCGTCGCGTAGCAGGCGCGCGATCCGGCGCAGGCTGGGGCCGCCGTGCTCCTCATACTTGGCGCTGGCGTTGATGCCGAGGGCCTGCGTGAGGTCCTCCTGGTGGATGCGCAGGATCGCGCCGCTGGCCGTGATCGCGCGATCATAGCGCGTGACGACGAGGATCGGCTCGGGGATCGCGACGATCGCCGCGTCGGCCACCCGCAGGCCGAGGCGACGACCGACGGCCAGGCAGAAGGCTTCATTCGCGACCATATGCGGGAAGCGGGGGTTGGCCCGCTTCAAGATGTGCGTCGAAGGCAAGCCGTCGATGGGCAAGGCCCACTCGCCGGTGGGCAGACGGCTCAAGACCAGCTTGTGCTGGACCCCGGCCAGCGAAATCCGGACGCGCTGGTCGACGCCGAGCGGATCGGTCTCGAGCCGACGCAGCCGGGTGGCAACCTCTTCCGGCGTCATCGGTTCGGGCGCGCATGCGGCCGGACCAGGCAGCGCCTCACCTTCCGGCAGGATGCGGCGTGTTGACGTCATACGCCGCTTGCGCCTCCTTGGTGTAGACGAGGCTCAGGCGGTCTCGCTGCTTCGAGAGCGTGGCGACATGCCGGCCATGCATCCAGACCGACAGCCGTTCGCGTCCGGTCATCAGCGATCCTCGGGGGCGATGGTGACGCGCACGCCGAGCTCGCTGAAGAGGGCCATGAGCCGCTCCATCGCCTCGGTGGCATGCCCGCTTTCCAGGTCGGAGAGGTAGGTGCGGTGCAGGCCGGCCCGCGCCGCGAGCTCGGCCTGGCTCAGGCCTGCGAGGGTCCGAAAGTACTTCACGGCCGCGCCGAGGTCCTGGGCGCTGCGCGCATGGAAGGGGCGTGACCTCGGCGGGCGATCGTTTGTCTGCATTTACGGACATTATACCCATGTCGGGATTTCCAGACACAGGAGCCATGTCTGGAAATCCCGACTACCGCGCAGCGGCGGGATCGCGAGCGACTCACCCGGTGGCTCCCCCACCCTGGCCCTGCGGGCCTGTCCCGCCCCCAGGGGCAGGGATGGGGCTTGCCGGCGGCCAGGGTATAAGCTGAAAGCCCGCCCCCTCCCGCCCCACTCAGGCCCGCCCGCCGAGAAGGACCATTGGCCCCGGCCGCTTCCCGCCACCGCCCAGCCCTCGCCCTCACCCTCGCGCTCGCGATGGCGAGCGCCCTGGGCTGCCCGGCGCCGTCGGCGACGCCCACCGGCATCAAGGCCTCGGCCGCGCCCAAGAAGAAAGTGTCGCCCAGCCCCACGGCCGAGCCGAGCCCGCTGCCGACCCTCGAGCCCGCGAGCAGCCTCGCGCCCTCGACGGCCCCCAGCGAGGCGCCGGCCTCCCCCGCCCCGTCGCCGTCGGCCGCGCCGTCCCCCACGCCCGCCGCCAGCACAGCCCCGATCAAGCCGACGATAATCACCCCCAAGCCGGCCATCACGCTGCCGTTCGCCTCGCCGATGGTCGGCACGCTGGTCGGCGCCGAGGCCGCGCTCGTGGACGGGGCCGTGGACGCCGCCCGCTTCGACAGCCCCAACGGCATCGACGTCGACTCCGAAGGCCGGCTCTACGTGGCGGACTCGGGCAACCATCGCATCCGCCTGCTGCTGCCCAACGGCCAGACGTCCACCTTCGCCGGCTCGAGCGAGGGGTTCCTCGACGGGCCGCCCACCGAGGCCAAATTCAAGTCGCCCTACGGCGTCGCAGTGGCGGGCGGCGTGGTCTACGTGGCCGACACCGAAAACCACAGGATCCGCAAGATCACGCAGGCCGACGGCGTCACCACCTTCGCAGGCGACGGCACCCCCGGCTTCGCCGACGGCCCCGGCACCACGGCGAAGTTCAACTCGCCTTTCAGCGTGGCGGTCGCCCCGGACGGCGGCGTGTACGTGGCGGACGCCGGCAATCGGCGGATCCGGCGGATCTCGGCCGCAGGCGAGGTCTCGACCGTGGCGGGCGGCGAGGCCGGCAACGTCGACGGCCCGTTCGGCACGGCGCGCTTCGCGGTGCCCAACGACCTCGCGGTGGACGGCACCGACGGCCTCTACGTGGTCGACGGCATCAACCACAACGTGCGCTACGTGGACTTCAAGCTGAACATCGTGCGCACGCTCGCGGGCTCCGGCCAGGCCGGCAACCTCGACGGCACCGGCGTGCGGGCGAAGCTCAACAGCCCCTCGGGCCTCGCGGCCGTGGAGGGCGGCGTGCTCGTGGCAGACACGCGGAACCACAAGATCCGGTTCCTCAAGAAGGACGGCACGCTGGTCACGATCGTGGGCGTCGCCGAAGCCGGCCAGGTCGACGGGAACGCCGGGGCGGCGCGCCTGAACGAGCCGACGGACCTGGCGGTGGGACCGGACGGCACGGCGTATGTCACGGACACGAAGAACGCGCGGATCCGCACGCTAAAGTGACGCGTGGCGCGGGCATCAAAGGCCGGAGTGGACCCTGGCGGTCTTCGGGTCGTGGTCGTAAACCAGCGCGCCGTAGGTGCGCGCGGTGTAGGTGGCACCGGGGGCCAACCCTGGGCCGAGGACCGTGTCCGGGAGCGAGGCGCTGGTGACCCAGTTGTCACCATGCGGGAAGAGGCGGCCGAAGGCGAGCTGGCCGCGACTCAGCCCGACGGAGAGCGCCTTGCCATCCGCGCTGCGCTGGGCACGACTGTCTTGTATTCGATGGTATATTCGATATAATAGAGCGTAAATACCATCGGGGTAAAAGGTTATGCCACGCGAAGTTCTCTGGCACGACACGGCCGAAGCCGTTTTCAAAGGGGCCTTCCCGTCCGACCTCCAAGATCAATTCGTCACGGCACTCAAGGAGGTTGCCGCCAAGAAGACGCCAGCCCTGGCCGACACCATGCATGGCCACCCATAAAAATGCGGCGAGGGGACTGCCTGCTTTAGCTGGCAGGGGAATCGCCGCGCGGCGTGAGCCGCAGTACGATCCGCCGAATACTTCGCCTTCCTGTCTTTCTCGTTTTAGATGCTTGA
>JAKFEW010000015.1:0-7652 GCA_036675505.1 Candidatus Sericytochromatia bacterium | reverse complement strand
TGCGCGCGTACGCCCGGCCGCGGCCGCGGCCGCTTGCGCTCGCGCGCGCCGCCGTGCGGTTGCTCGCGGCCGAGGGGCCCCAGGCCCTCTGGCGCAAGGTGCGCGGCAAGCTCACGGGCCGTGCAGCCGCTGTTCAAGGTGGGGCCCGTGGTTCGGGTGTTCGCCAGCCTGGACAGTAGCGGTGCGCTGTGGTTTCATGGTCTGCCGGTCGCGCGGTGCGGCCGGCAGAGGTGTTCCCGTGGTTTCCCAGCTCGGCAGCGTGAAAGCCCACCCGCTCGCGGACATGCGTGGGCTCGCCCGCCACCGCGATCTGCTCGTCTCCTGGACCGTGCGCGACCTGCAGGTGCGCTACCAGGGCTCTTTCCTCGGCAACGCCTGGGCCGTGCTCCACCCGCTCGCCACGCTCGCGGTCTACACCTTCGTCTTCTCGGTGGTGCTGAACCTGCGCTTCGGCCCGCCCGGCCATGGCGGCTTCGCGCTCTTCTTGATGGCGGGCCTGTTGCCCTGGCTGGCTTTCGCCGAGACCGTCCAGCGCGCGACCACCGTGATCACGGGCAACGCGAACCTCGTGAAGAAGGTGGTCTTCCCGCTCGAGGTGCTGCCGGCCTCGCTGGTCGCCTCGTCGCTGGTCAACATGGTGATCGGCCTCGCGATCCTGCTCGTGGCCGTGGCCTGTACGGTCGGGCTCACGCCGGCGCTCGCGTGGCTGCCCGTGATCGCGCTCGTGCAGGTCGCCTTCACGCTGGGCGTGGCCTGGCTGCTCGCGAGCCTCGGCGTGTTCGTGCGCGACCTCGCCATGGGCATCGGGCTCGTGCTGAACATCGTGCTCTACCTGTCGCCGATCCTGTACCCGGCCGCGGCCGTGCCGGCCGCCTGGCGCTGGCTCTTCACGTTCAACCCGATCGCCTTCTGGGTCGAGACCTACCGCGGCGCGATCCTCGACGGCGTGGGCCCGGCGCTCGGGCCTTTGGCCGCCCATGGCGCGCTGGCCCTCGCGGTGATGGCGCTGGGCTGGGCCTGGTTCGCCCGGACGCGGCGGGCGTTCGCCGACGTGCTGTAGCCGCCCATGAGCCAGCCACCGCCATGACCGCCCCTGCCATCCGCATCCGCGGCCTCTCGAAGGTCTACCCGATCTACGCCAGGCCGGTTGATCGGCTCAAGGAGATGATCCTGCGTCGCTCGTTCCATGGCGAGTTCCAGGCCTTGCGGGACATCGGCCTGGACGTCCCGCGGGGGGCGACCGTCGGCGTGATCGGCCACAACGGCTCGGGCAAGAGCACGCTGCTTGCGATCGTGGCCGGCGTGCTCGCGCCGACGACGGGCGAGGTCGAGGTGAACGGGCGCGTCTCGGCGCTGCTCGAGCTCGGCGCGGGCTTCAACCCGGAGTTCAGCGGGCGCGACAACGTGATGCTCGGCGGCGCCGTGATGGGCTTCACGCGCGAGGAGATGGCGGCGCGCTTCGAGGCGATCGCGCGCTTCGCCGAGATCGGCGCGTTCATCGAGCAGCCCGTGAAGACCTACTCGAGCGGCATGTACGTCCGGCTGGCCTTCGCGCTCGCGATCCACGTCGATCCTGACATCCTGCTCGTCGACGAGGCGCTCGCGGTGGGCGACGCGGTCTTCCAGCACCGTTGCATGCGCATGATCCGCGAGCTCAAAGACCGCGGCGTCACGATCCTCTTCGTCTCGCACGACACCGGCACGGTCAAGGCGCTCTGCGACCACGCCGTGCTGCTCGACCACGGCCGCGTGGTCGAGGCCGGCGACCCGGAGGCGGTGGTCAACCGCTACCACGGCCTGGTGGCGGCCCAGATCGCCGAGGCGCCCTACGAGGTGGACGCCCTGCCGGCCGTGGCCGGTGCCGCCGTCGTCCCTTCCAGCAACCCCGGCTTCGGCGCCGCCGCGGGCTTCTTCCGCCACGGCACCGGCACCGCGCGCTTCACCGACGTCCAGCTGCTGGAGCCGGCCGGCCGGCCGACGCTCGCCGTCGACACCGGCACGCCGATCACGATCCGCGCCCACCTCCATTTCGCCGAGGCCCATGAGCAAGTCGTCGTCGGCTTCTACGTCAAGGATCGCCTCGGCACCGAGCTCGTCGGCTCGAACACCGCCGAGGAAGGCGCCGCCTTGCCCAGCTTCGCGCCTGGCCAGCGTGCCTCGGTGGACTTCGGCTTCCGCGCGGCGCTCAAGCCCGGGCATTACAGCGTGACGGTCGCCGTGGCGTACAACCGCCGGGATCCGGTTTACTTGGATTGGGTCGACAACGCGCTCGTCTTCGAGGTGTTGCCGGCCACCGGCGGCCGCACGGTGCACGGCCTGGTGGACCTGCCGGTCACGGTGCGCCTCCACCGGCCGGCCGACGCTCGCGCGCCCCACCTCTCATGACCGCCCACGGACCTTGACCATGGACCTCAAGTACGATTTCCTCCCCGACGTCGGAAGCGACAACGCCCACGCCCACCAGCTGCGTGCGGTGCCGCCCGGCAGCCGCGTGCTCGAGCTCGGCTGCGCCACCGGCTACCTCTCGCGCTACCTGAAAGAGGAGCGCGGCTGCCGCGTGGTGGGCGTCGAGCTCGACGAGGCGGCCGCCGAGCGCGCGCGGGCCCATTGCGAGCGCGTCGTGGTCGGCGATCTCGACCAGCTCGACCTCGCGGCGCTGCTCGACGAGGGCGCCTTCGACGTGATCCTGGCGGGCGACGTGCTCGAGCACCTGAAATCACCAGGCCGCGTGCTGGCCTCGGCGCGCCGGCTGCTCGCGCCCGGCGGCCGGTTCGTCGCCACGATCCCGAACGTGGCGCACGGCGATCTCAGGCTCGCGCTGCTCGCGGGGCGCTTCACCTACCAGCGCCTCGGCCTGCTCGACGAGACCCACCTGCGCTTCTTCACGCACGCGGGCGTCCTCGCGCTGTTCGAGGAGGCCGGCTACGCCGTCCACCGCCTCGGACGCATCCGCGCCCCGCTCTTCACGACCGAGCTCGGCGTGCGGGCGGCCGACTTCCCGGCCGAGGCCGTGGCCTTCGTCGCCGCCGACCCGGAGGCGACCACCTACCAGTTCGTGGTCGTCGCCTCGTCGTTCGACGGCGAGCCGGCGCTCGTGGCCGAGCGGCTCGCCCGCGAGGCCGCCGAGACGACCGTGGTGCGGCTGAGCGCCGACCTCGCGACCGCCCGCCTGCAGGCGGAGGCCCTGGTGGCCGAGCTCGCCGCCGCGCACGAGACGCTCGCGACCGCCCGCGCCGAGGCCACCACGCGCACGGCCGCCAGCGCCGCGGAGCTGGCCGCCGTGCGCGAAGCCTGTGCCCGTGCCGAATCGCGCGTCCAGGACCTGCGCGGCCACTTCGATGCGCTCGAGGCGCGCTTCAAGCGCCTGCGGGCCCTGAGCTGGATCAACCCGCTCGCACTCGCGGACGCGCTCTGGCGCCGGGCCGCCCGACCTGAGGATCCCCGCCCGTGAAGGCCAGCGTCGTCATCCCCACCAAGAACGGCGAGGAGTACCTCGAGGAGGTCTTGAAGGCGCTTTTCGCCCAGGAAGCGCCCTTCGACTTCGAGGTCCTGGTCGTGGACTCCGGCTCCACCGACCGCACGCTCGCGATCCTGGCCGGTTATCCTGTCGAGTTGCTCCACATCCCGCCGCTCGAGTTCAACCACGGCGAGACGCGCAACTTCGCCATTCGCCAGGCGAAAGGGGAGTTCATCGCGCTGCTCACACAGGACGCCACCCCCGCCACGCCGCAGTGGCTCGCGCACATGGTCGCAGCCTGTGCCGAGGAAGGCGTGGCGGGCGTGTTCGGCCCGCACCTGACGCGCGCCGACTGCGACCCGATCGAGGCGCGCAACCTCGCCCGCCACTTCGCGAACTTCGGCGCGGGGCGCACGCGCTACCAGATCCTCGACGAGGAGGACTACCGGGTGCGCCAGGGGCACTACGACTTCTTCTCGAACTGCAACTCGTGCCTCAAGCGCGCGGTATGGGAGCAGATCCCGTTCAGGCGCACGCCGATGGCCGAGGACCAGATGTGGGCGCAGGACGTCCTGCGCGCGGGCTTCGCGAAGACCTACGAGCCCGCGGCCAGCGTCTACCACTCGCATTTCTATACGCCCTGGATCTTCCTCAAGCGCTCCTTCGACGAGTTCCGCAGCTACAAGCAGCTCGGCAACCCGGGCGGCTACGAGCGACTCGACCAGATCTTCCCGGCGGTCTTCAAGGAAATCGCCCAGGACCTCCGCTACATCCGGCACCTGCCGGACGTGGCGCGCGATGAGAAGCTCCAATGGGCCTGGCGCTATCCCGTCACCAACCTCTCGCGCAAGCTCGGCGCTTACCTGGGCACGAACCACGCCCGGCTGCCGCAGGCCGCCCAGGACTTCCTGTCGCTGCAGGAGGCCAACCGCCGGCGAGGCGCGCAGGCGAGCGGCCAGGGTGCGCCTGGCGAGAAGGGGACCGCATGAGCGTCTGGACCAAGGTCGCGAAGGCCTGCACCCTGATCGAGGCCGGCGGCCTGCCGCTGCTGCTGCGCGAAACGCGCGGCTTCCTGAGTGGCGAGACCGTCGGCGGCCCGCAGCCCACCCGCAACCGCCGGCTGCTGGACTTCACCTACGTCAGCCGGTATGGCGCGCTGGGCGCCGATCCCTGGCCGGCCTTCGCGCGCGATCACGACCCCGCGCGGCTCGTGATCAACTGGCTGGTGCCGTCCTTCGACATCGGCTCGGGCGGCCACATGACGATCTTCCGCATGATCAAGAACCTCGAGGCCCTCGGCCACGAGAACCGCATCTACATCCTCTTCGGCCACCCGGAGGTGCACGACGCGGCAGCGATCAAGCGCACGATCGATGAGCACTTCGTGAAGATCGACGCGCCGGTCTTGCTCGACATGGCGAACATGCTGGACTCCGACGTGGTCTTCGCGACCTCCTGGCCCACGGCCTATCCGGTCGGGCAGGTGAAGAACACGCTGCGCAAGTGCTACTTCGTGCAGGACTTCGAGCCGGACTTCTACGCGAAGGGCTCGGAGTGGTTCTTCGCCGAGGCCACCTACCGCTTCGGCTATTACCACCTGACCGCCGGCCCCTGGCTCACCGACGTGCTGCGCGGCGAATACGGCGCCGAAGCGGATCCGTTCCAGCTCTCGTGGGATCGCGACC
Source organism: Candidatus Sericytochromatia bacterium (assembly GCA_036675505.1). GTDB lineage: Bacteria > Cyanobacteriota > Sericytochromatia > S15B-MN24 > JAQBPE01 > JAKFEW01. Next base: position 2,510 of record JAKFEW010000015.1, on the reverse strand, counting down.
TCTACAAACCGCGCAGCGGGCCCCGCCCGCCGGGCAAGTTCCGCGTGCTCTTCTACGCGCGTCCCGTCACGCCGCGCCGGTGCTTCGAGCTCGGCATGCTCGCGCTCGACCTCTTTTACCAGCGCTTCGGCGACCAGGTCGAAATCGTCACGATCGGCGGTGACTTGCAAGGCTACGAGCCGCTCTTCCCGTTCACGGACCTCGGCGTGGTCGCCATGAGCGACATGCCCGCGCTCTACGACACGCTCGACCTCGCGCTGGTGCACTCGTCGACGAACTGCTCATTGCTGCCGCTCGAGCTGATGGCGAGCCGCGTGCCGGTGATCGACCTGGACCTGCCCAACGTCGCGGGCACGCTGACCGATGGCGAGAACGCCCTGCTCGTGCCCCCCACGCCCTGGGACCTCGCGAACGCCCTCGAGCGGCTCTATCGCGACGATGCCGCGCGCGCGGGCCTGGCCGAGCGCGGCTACCGCCATGCGCTCGGCCAGCCGAGCTGGGAGGACGCGGCCAAGGTGGTCGAGCAGGGGCTTGTGGCTCAGCTCGCCCGCGTGCCCGCGCCGGCCCAGCGGCGCAGCTGAGCGCAACGCCCGGTTTCCCGAGCCATCGGCGCGGGTAGAGGAACGGAGGAGGCGCGTGATGGCCGATGTGAGGATCCGACCCGGACTGGGGGCGCTGGTGGCGCTCCTCGTCGTGGCGGGCTGCAACGTCCCGGTCACCCCGTCGACCAAGAAGGACAAGCCGCCCGCCCGGGCCGCGACCGCGGAGTCGCCGCTGCCTGCCGCGAGCGCTCAGCGCGGCGAGCCGGCCAGCCGCGCGCCGCGCGCGGCCAGCCTCCTTCAGGCGCCGGCCGGCGCGAGCGCCCGCCTGCGGGGCACCGTCTCGATCGACGCGAGCTACATGGTCGCAGCCGGCGCCGGCAACGTGCTCAGCCCCAACGGCAGCCCGATCGTGGCCGCGGGCGCCGGCAACCTGATCGGCGCGGACGGCGCCTCGCTGGTCGGCCCCGACGGCGCCTCGCTCGTTGCCGCGGGCGCGGGCAACATCGTGGCGGCCGGCGGCCTCAACCTGATCGGCGCCGACGGCGCGAGCCTGGTGGGCGCTGACGGCGCGAGCTTCAGGCTCGCCCAGGCTCCGGCCGCGGCACCCGCCCCCCCGCTCGGCGAGGTGCTGCCGGCCGCCGCCATGCGCGTCGGCCTGATCGATCTGCGCGACGGCAAGCCGCTGCCCGTCGGCGTGGACGCTGACGGCAAGCCCGTCTATACCGTCTACTCCAACCTCAAAGGCCAGTTCGAGCTGTTCGTGCCCGCGGCGCTGGCGGGCTACGTGCGCATCGCCGCCGAGGCGCCCGGCCGGGCCGACGCCCGCCTGCGCTACGACACGATCGTGCGCGCCGACGAGGACCCCGACGACATCGATGAGGACACCGCCCGCGTGGGCCGCTTCTTGCGCAGCGCCTTCGCGATCCGCTTCGAGCAGCTGATGTCGATGTCGCAAGCCGAGTTGCAGTCCGAGCTCGAGGCCGAGCGGCCGCTCGATCCGACCAAGCCCGAGTTCTTCCACACGTTCGCCAAGCCCATGTTGATCTTCTTCGGCGAGCTGTCGCGCCGGCGCGGCTTCCCGCTGATGGATCCGGTCAAGCGGCGCGCGATCGCCCAGACCGCCGCGGACAGGCTGCTCGCCGAGTGCGACTTCTCCAACGTCACCACCGCCGACGTCCAGCCGGGCTACACGCCGAAGGACCCCAACGAGCGCGCGCTCGACGCCTTCCGCGACGCCATGAAGCGCATCCGCACCGACGTCGGGCCGCTGCTCGCGGCGGCCGGCAGCGAGTCGTTCTCAGCCCGGCTCGCGACGCTCTCGGGCGCCCGGCGGCCCGACGGGACGCCCTATCAGATCGTGAAGCCGGCGGACCTCACGGCCTTCATCGTGCAGGCCTACCTCGCCGACCAGCGCGCGGGGGCCGACATCGGGCCCGAGGCCGACACCGAGCGCATGCACAAGGTGAACCTGATGCTCGAGGCGCTCGGGATCCTCGCGCCGGAGGACAGGGCCGGGCGCATGTCCGCCGCGGGCCGCGCGGTGACCCACCATATGCTCTACGTCTTCAAGTTCAAGGACAACCCGGACCCCCACGCCATCGAATACGGGCCGGTCGGCCAGGGCATCATCGATTACCTCTGGGACGTCGAGACCGGCGTGGCCACGGACCTCGGGCGGCCGAGCCCCGGGCCTGCCCCTGTGAGCGGTGAAGGAAGTTGATCATGCGCCTCGTCCCGAGCCTGCTCGCAGCGGCGATCCTGCTCACGGCCTGCCAGGCCCAGCTCGCGGTCGGCCCCAGGCCAGGCCCGGAGGCGCCCGCGCGCAAGTCGCCCGCCCGCACGGCGGCCTCGCCCGCGGCCAAGGCCTCGCCCAGTGACGCGGGCAACGTGCTCGTGCGCCCGGCCGATGCCGCGCGCGCGCTGCGCGGCCAGGTGCGCCTCGACGCGGCCTACCTGGTGAGCGCGGGC
>JAKFEW010000055.1:0-7675 GCA_036675505.1 Candidatus Sericytochromatia bacterium | reverse complement strand
AAACTCTCCGAAAAATACTTTTCGTCGAGTCCGTGTCTATCTCTAGACCGGCTCTTCTTTTGCTCTTTTCGAATTGACAAGAGCTTGGTGCGTTCGCTTGGCTATTCAGTTGTCAAGGTCCTTGGACCGGTGGTTTACCATTCCTTGGCTTGGCCTTGGTTTGGTTTTAACCTCGCGGCGTGGAGTTCAGTGTCTCACAGAAACTCTTTGCCGTCAACCCCAGTCCGTGGGGTTTTTGCCGGGAGGCCGATCCGGAGACCGGCGAACCAGGCGCGACCAACAGATTCTTAATACAACTCTAACGAGTGCTTAATAATCCGGTGCGCAGAAAACCATTGTCTCAGGTTCAGTTCTCTGCGTCAACCCCCCGATTTCCCGGAGGATTGCGTCTGTACCGGCTCGACCACAGCATTCCCGCCTTAGTGTTAGCTGGAATGTGGGAGACTCGTCCCGCTTGCGCAGGGGGTGCAGGGCGTTTCGGTGATGCTGAGGATCATTCGCGACCCGTCGGCTTTCGTCGCCCGACCTCGTCGGTACCGGATCATCCTACCGCACCCCGCGGAATTCCCGCAAGGGCCTGCCGAGCCGATCGAGGTAAACGATCGTAAACAGGGGAGCCGATGACGCAGCGCCAGCAGGTCATTTCAGGGCCAAGGGGTGCACCGAACGGAGCGACCAGGCCGTCTTGAGCGCCTCGGCGGCCGGTCCGGATCGGCCCTTGCGGAAATGGGCCTGGCCGAGCAGCCAGTGCGCCATCGCGTTTTTCGGATCCGCGCTGATCGCGCGCTGCCACAGGCTGATCGCCTGATCCAGATGGCCCTGCTCGGTCTGCAGCCAGCCCAGGTAGGTCAGGCCCCAGGGGTTGCGGGGCGCCCGCGCCACGATCTGTTGCAGCTGCTGGCGCGCGGCCTCGCGGCGGCCGCGGAAGTAGAAGCCCACCGCCAGACGGAAGCGCGCCTCGAGATCGGCCGGATCGGCCTCGACGCTCGCGCCGTAGCGTTCCATCACGCGCGCGGCGTAGTCGGCGTCGAGCGCGTTCACGCGCTCGAGGGCCTCCCAGGCGCGCTCGGGAAAGGGCGTGCGCGCGAAGGCCATCGCGACCTCGAACTGGGCATCGGCGCTGTGGGGTGCCTCGGCGGCGCGCGCGACCAGGGCGGCGATCTCGGCCTGGCTCACGAGGCCGAAGGCCGCGCCCGCACCGGCATGGGTCCCTGCGTCGGCGTAGGCCGGCGCGCTGGTGAGCCAGGCGGCCAGGGCGGTTGCCGCCAGGCCGCGACGAATGCGGGACATGGGAAGCTTCTCCATCGGGGACCGTGCTCCTTGTACCCGTCGCGGCGCGGATCACACCCGACCAAGCAGGGGAAGCACGGCGGCTGTGGCTGCGCTTCCGAACATAACGGAAAGCACCCGCCGCCGGCTGTGACCGGCGGCGGGCTGACGTGAAAAAAAACCCGGGCCGGCCGCCGCGCGACCCGGCGCGCTCACGGCAGGGTCGCTTCGGCGCCCAGGCGCTCCAGCAAGGCGCGCGCGGAGAGCGTCTCGGCCCCCGCGGCGCGCAGGCGCGCGAGCAGCGACGTGGCCTCGCCGCCCGTGAAGTCGCGCGCGCCGATCGCGCCCTCTTCCACGAGGAAGATCCGCGGGCCTTTCGGCCGGGCCGCGAGCGCGCGCAGGTTCTCGACGTTGCCCGTGCCCCAGGCCACGTCCGCGACGACCACCGCGCAGGCCTCGGCGAGCCGCTGCTCGAGCGCGCCGCGCGCCTCGGCGCCCACCGGCGAGAAGGGCGCCTCGGCGACCACGTCGAGGCCCAGCCGCTCGGCGAGCGCCTGGTCCGAGTCGAGCAGGTTCACCACGCCCACGCTGAGCGTGTAACCCAGGCGGTAGAGCGCAGGCAGCAGCCGCTCGCCCGCGCCGCCGCCGCAGATCACATGCAGCCGATCGCGCTCAGCCGCCCGCAGGCGCGCGCTGCGACCCGGCTCGCGCCCGCCGAGCGCCGCCGGCAGCACGTAGGGCAGCCCGCTCTCGGGGTGCCGGCGCACCTGCACCGCGAGCCCGAACGCGCGCGCCACCAGCTCGGGCGTGATCACGGCTTCCGGCGTGCCGTCGGCCAGCAGGCCGCCTGGCAGGTCGACCTCGCCCCCCTCGCCGCGCCAGGGCTCCTGGCCCTGCGCGGACGCGGCGCCGGGCGTGACCAGCAGCAGGCGGTGGCAGAACTGCGCGGCCAGGTTGAGGTCGTGCAGCACGGCGACCACCGTGAGCCCGCCTGCCGGCGCTTGCGCGCCGGTCGCGAGCACGTCGCGCACCAGGCGGTAGAAGGCCAGCTGGTGGGTGAGGTCGAGGTGGGCGGTGGGCTCGTCGAGGAAGAGCAGCGGCGCGCCCTGGGCGAGCGCCCGCGCCAGGTGCACGCGCTGGCGCTGGCCGCCCGAAAGCGTCTCGACGCGGCGCTCGGCGAGCTCCGCGACGCCCGCGCGCGCGAGCGCGTCGGCGACCGCCCGCTGGTCGGCGGCCCCCGGCCACAGGCCCCAGCCACGCTGGTGCGGGAAGCGCCCCATCGCCACGAGCTCGGCCACGCGCCAGCCTTCCTCGGCGGGCGGCTGCTGGGCCATATAGGCGCGGGCCTTCGCGAGCGCGCGCGCGTCGTAGGCCGCGAGCGGCCGGCCGGCGAGGCGCACAGCGCCCGCGAGCGGGGGCTGCAGGCCCGCGAGCGTGCGCAGGAGCGTGGACTTGCCCGCGCCGTTCGCGCCGAGCACGCCCACGAACTGGCCCGCCGCGAGCGCGAAATCGAGCGACGCCAGCACGGCCCGCCCGCCGTAGCCGACGGCCAGGCCCGCGGCCTCGAGCGCGGGCGTCATGCCGGCCGCCGCGCGAGCAACATGAGGAAGAAGGGCGCACCCAGCATCGCCGTGAGCACGCCCACCGGGATCTCGACGGGCGCCCAGAGCAGCCTGGCTGCGAGATCGGCCGCCGTGAGCAGGCCAGCGCCCAGCACCGCCGCCACCGGCAGCATGCGCCTGAGGTCCGGCCCCGCGAGCAGGCGCGCGACGTGCGGCACGACCAGGCCCACGAAGCCGATCATGCCGCACACCGAGACGACCGCCGCCGTGAGCAGCGCGGCCAGCGCGATCACCACCCGCTGATCGCGCGCGAGGTCGACGCCCAGCCCGCGCGCCGTCTCCTCGCCGAGCTGGAGCAGATTCAGCCGCGGCACGTAGGCCAAAAGCCCGGCGCTCGCCAGCGCCGCGTACGGCACGAGCAGCGCCACATGCTCCCAGCCGCGGCCGGAGAGCCCGCCCATCAGCCAGAAGTAGAGCTGGGTGAAGGCTTCCGCCTTGGCGAGCATCGCGAGCGAGAGCAAGGCCGAGAGGAACGAGCTCACCGCCACGCCGGCGAGCAGCAGCCGCTCCACCGAGAGCGCCCGCCCGCCCGTGCTCGCGAGGCGGTAGACCAGGGCCACGGCCCCGATCGCGCCCACGAACGCGAGCAGCGGCAGCGCCCAGCTCGCGCCGCCGCCGAGGCCGAAGAGGATCGCGCCGGCGGCCCCGAGCGCGGCGCCCGCCGAAGCGCCGATCAGGTACGGATCGGCGAGCGGGTTGCGCAGGACGCCCTGCCAGGCGGCGCCCGCGATCGCGAGCGCCGCCCCGGCCAGCCCGGCGAGCGCGACGCGCGGCACGCGCACCTCCCACACGATCGCAGCCAGCCCGACGAGCGCTGGATCGGCGGGCTGGCCGCGGCTCGCCAGCACGATCCACAGATCTGAAGATGAGACACCCACCGCGCCGAGCCTGATCGCGAGCAGCGACACGGCCGCCCAGGCGGCGATCAGGGCCGCGAGCAGGGCGTACCAGCGCGGATCGAGGAGCGGACGCGTGGAGATCATGGCCTGGATGATCGCAAAGCCGGCGACCGATGTCCACGTCGGGGTGGGTATAATAGGCAGACGAGCGTGCCTAGCCGATCATGCGATTCCCAACCTGTTTCCTGCTTGTCATAGCGGCCCTCTGGACCGCCGCTGCGCCTGCCGAAGCCCGGCTCGGCGACAGCGTGACCGTCGCGCGCGAGATGGCGCGCCGACATGGCGCGAAGTCCGTGCGCGTCTACACCGACCACCCGTACCCGACGGACGACCGCGCGCGGGTGGTGGCCGTGACCTGGATCGCGCCCGACGACGGCTGGACGCTCGAGGAGGCGAACGGCTTCCTCAAGCTGATCGTCGGCCACAAGCGCCGGATCATGGTGAAGACCAGCCGCGCCGAGATCGGCTACGTCTACACGTTCCGCTACCAGGACGAGATCGGCGCGCGCTGCGTCTACGAGCAGAACCGCGTCCGCGAGATCACGGCGACCGCGCCCACCTTCGCCGAGGCGGACGCCAGCGAAGCGAAGAGCACGACCTTCGTCTTCCCCATGAGCCCCTGACGCGCGTCAGTTCTTGTAGAGCTTGCCCTCGACGTCGGTCGCCTTGTGGGCCTTGATCTCGATCAGGCGGGACACGACGCCGTAGCCGACCTTCGAGAGCCAGATCTGGTAGTCGCCGGGCGCGAGGTTCCTGAGCGCGAAGGCGCCCGTGTCGTCGGTGTTGCCGAGGAAGACGTAGCCGGCGCTGCTGCGCGCCTTCACCTCGACGTTCACGAGCGGCAGGCCGTCCGCGCCCACGAGCGTGCCGCGCAGCTTGCCCTTGGTCCACCAGTCGGTCAGGAAGCCGAGGTCGATCGCCTTGTCGGCGAAGGTCACGGTCACCGCGTTGTCGGCTGTGAACAGGCCCTTCACGTTCACCTTGTCGTTCACGTGCTGGGCGAGCCACAGGCGGATCGCCTCGTCCGAGGTCTTGAGCGTGTAGGTCGTGGGCGTGGGCGTCTTCACGCCCAGGTGGTTGCGCTTCGCCTCGAGCAGGTAGTTCACGCCCGCCGAGCGGCGCACGTGGCCCGTCACGCTGGGCACCGAGACCGAGGACTGCACGCGGTAGCCGCCGTCTTCGGCGTCCTCGCGCAGCTCCGCGCGCGAAAGATCGCTGTGGCCGACCACACGCAGGTAGCCCGCGGGCGTGGCCGCCGTGGGCGTGGCGGCAGCGCGGCCGGCCTCGACGCGCACGCTCGGCGCGGCCGCCGATGTTGCAGCGGCCGCAACGCCCGTGGTCATGGCGGCCACCGGCGTTGCGGTGCGGGTCGCAAGCTCGGCCGGCTCGACCGCCAGGCCTGTGCGCGGGGCCGAGCAGCCCGCGAGCGCGAGCATGGCGACGAGCGAAAGGGCGACGGGACGCAGGCGGGTGGACATGACGACCTCCAAAACCATGGTGCGGGACCCCTGGCCCCGGACTCCTGAAGCAGTTGTCGCCGCCTTAACCTCCAGTTAGGGTTACGGACTGTTTAATCCTTCGTTAAGGTTCGATGATTGCTTGGGCTGTTCAGGGGCCCAGGCGCGCCTGAAACGTCCGGCCCGCCTCCGCGCGGGCCCACGCGCTGGTACGATCGGGCCATGCGACCCGACCGACGCAAGGCCTTCGGCTACTCCGGCGAGGGCCTGGCCTTCGGCTACCTGATCGCGCGCGGCCTCGGCGTGCGCGCACGCAACTGGCGCTTCGGCCGCGGCGAGATCGACCTGGTGTGCGAGGACGGCCCCACGATCGTCTTCGTGGAGGTCAAGGCCCGCCGGAGCGAGCGCTGGGGCGACGCGGCCGACGCGGTGGACGCGCGCAAGCGCCGCCAGCTGATGGCGCTCGCGCGCGTTTACATGGGCCATCACCCGGGCAGGCCGTGCCGCTTCGACGTCGTGTGCGTCGACCTGCGCGGCGCCAAGCCCAGCCTGCGCCACCTCGAAGCGGCATTTCCTTGAGGCGCGCGGTCAGCCGACAAGCCACCACCAGAGCGGGATCGTGACGAGCGAGGCGAGCGTGCTCGCCATGACCAGGTCGGCGACCAGCGTGGCTGCGAGCCCGCCCGCCTGGGCCAGCACCAGCGCATAGAACATGACCGGCATCGCCGCCTCGAGCACCGCCACGCGCACGATCGCCTCGGGCAGCCCGAGCGCGCGACAGGCCAGCCAGACCAGCGCCGGCATGCCGATGAGCTTGTAGGCCGCGACCGCCGCGAGCGAGCGCCAGCGCGCGCCCAGCCCAGCAGGCCGCAAGGCGAGGCCGAGCGCGAGCAGCATGAGCGGCACCGTGAGGTCGGCGAGCCGGCCGAGCAGCTCGCGCAGCGGCCCCGGCACAGCGAGGGTCGTGGTGGCGAGCCCGAGCGCCACGGCCCAGAGCGGCGGGAAGGTCGCGAGCCGGCGCGCCACCGCCCAGCGCCCGCTCGCCACAGCGCCGAAGTGGAAGGCGACGAAGGCCCCGGCCGTGGTCGCGGCGAGCGTCGCGCCGAGCTGGTCGAACCAGACCGCGAGGCCGAGCTGATCGCGTCCGTAGAGGGCCTCGATGGCCGGGTAGCCCAGGTAAGTGGTGTTGCCGAAGGCCATCGCGAGCATCACAGCCCCGCTCTCGGGCCGCCCGAGGCCGAGCGCGCGGCTGACGAGCCAGCCGAGCAGCAGGCTGACCGCTACAGCGGCCCAGGCGAGCGCCGGCAGCGCGAGCAGCGCCGCGCGGGGCGTCACGTCGTGGACGGCGAGCAGGACCAGCGCCGGCAGGGGCCCGACCAGCACGATGCGGTTGAGCTCGCTCGCGGCCTCCGGCCGCACCCAGCCCTGGCGCGCCAGCAGGAAGCCGCCCCCCACGAGGAGGGCGGCGAAGGCGATCAGCGTCAGCACGGGCGCAGGGTCGGCGATCCGGCGAGGCAGCGGCGGGACGGGCAGAAAAAAAGCAGGGCCTGTGGCCCTGCCCCCCTCCCGGCGCGCCTAGCGGCGGCGGCGACGGCGGTCCAGGCGGGCATCCACCCGCACAGGGATGGGCACGGGCGCAGGCACGGGCGCGCCGGTCATGAGACGGCGAAGCACCGCGAGGAGATCATCCAGGCTCGGCATGATGGACCTCTTTCTCGTGGATTGCCGCCTGGGCCATGGCCTGAGCGGAAGTCCGGGGCACCCGTTAAAGAGCTGTAATCCAAATAAATCTTAGTCGTTTTCGACGAGTCGGTCAACTCGACCCGCGCTCGCCCGGCGCGAACCGACCGAGGGCTCTATACCCCTTGCGCGCCGATTTGAACCGATCCGGGTCGCCGGCCGACCTGGTGACGTGACGGCATCGCGAAGTCAAGCCCCTCGATCATTCACGAAAGCGCAACGATCGTGCAAGCTGGTCGAGAAGCTCGACCTGGCAAGCAATGGTACAACTGACCAGGGGATCGACCGCGCGCTGCGCGGTCGCGCGCCGGCCGCGCAGCCGGAACGAACGTCCGGCGCGTCGATGCGCCGGGCTCGGCGCGTCGGGCCGATGGTCCGGCGACGATTCAACGGGGATGCTGGCCGTCTGAGGGGGGTCTCACGGTGCTGCGAGTGGAGCGCGGCCGGGCGCGAGCCCGGCGCGGGCGTGGCGTCGCCATGGCGTTGGCGATCGCCGCTGTGTCGGCCGGTTGCGAGGTGGCGCCCGCGGTGCGGCGGGCGGCCCCGCCCCAGGCCCTGACGTTCAGGCTCGACGCGGCGCCGGACCCCGCGCGCGTGCCGCCGGCCATGCCCAGGTTGGTCGCGCCGGCCGCGGCGGGGGCGGCTCAGCCCCTGCCGAACGCCCGCCCCGCGGCCGACCGCCAGGCCT
>JAKFEW010000037.1:0-7757 GCA_036675505.1 Candidatus Sericytochromatia bacterium | reverse complement strand
GCCGGCCGGCCGGCGGGCCACGCCGCTGCGCGCGTGCGGGCGGGCCACCGCGGTGAAGTGGCCCTGCGCTGGGCGGCGCGCCGCCCGCCGGCCGACGCCGTGGTGTACCTGGTCTGGGACGGCGTTCCGCTCCAGCCCTAGCGGGCCCCGCCAGCGGTGGCTCAGTGGCCTGGCAGCTTCGGCGGGTCCGGCGGGCGCAGATCCGCTTCCTCGCGAATCCGCGCCCGCGCGCGCGCGCGCTCCACGACGTCCCAGCGCCGCTCGGCCAGCGCGCGCCAGGCCGCGACCTTGGCGAGGAAGGCCTGGCCGCGCAGCTCGCCTTCGGCGCCGATCCAGACCAGCGTGCGCGCGTCGTAGCCCTGGGCGGTGAGCTCGCGCAGGTCGTGCTCGAAGCCCACGCAGGCCTCGCCGAGCGCCTCGAAGTCGCCGAGCGCGCCGTCGTAGTCGCCCTTGGCCAGGCGCGCGTCGCCGGAACGCTTGAGGTCGGCCATGCGCAGCACGGCCTCGAGCAGCTGGGCCTGGCCGATGCGCACGGCGACCACGCGCTCGAGCTTCTCGAGGCGGGCCACCACGGCCTGGCGCGCCGGTGGCCAGGCCGGGTTGTCGAGCAAGAAGGGGTCCACCTGGGCCTCGGCCAGGGCGTGGCGCGCCTCGTCCACCCGCTTGGCGGCGTCGCGGGCCGAGAGCTTGCCGAAGCCGCGCGCGAGGTCGTCGAGGCGCCGGCCGACGCGGACGGCGGCCTCGGCCGCGAGCCGCTTCGACTCGTCGTCGACGCCCCGCCGGCGCTCCTGCGCGTAGCGGTCGTGCAGGTCGAACAGGCGGACGCGCGGCGCGGACCAGTCGCCGTGCAGCTTGAGCACCAGGTGTTCGCCCTCGCTGGCCGCCACGTGCCGGTCGGCGCGCTCGAGCGCCACCCGCGCGCTCGCCAGCCGACGCGCGGCGAGGTGCCCCTCGATCAGGCCGACCAGGTCGCGCAGGTGCACGGCGAGGCCGCGCTCGACCTTGCCGAGCCCGACGTAGTGCGGCAGCGCCGCGGGCCCGCCCGACGGGGTCGGCCGGGTCGGCGCCTTGGGATCGAGCACCTCCCAGGTGGGCCTGTAGATGCCGGGCCCCGGCACGATCACAGGCCCCGGCGCATCCCCGGCGACGGGCGCCGCAGAAGCCGCGGGCGCCGCGGAAGCCGCGGGCGCCGGCGGGTGATCCGGGGCGGCCGCGGGCAGCGGGCCCGCCGGGTCAGCGGCGGGGGCGGCCGCGAGCGCGGCCAGCAGGCAGAGAGCGGGTAGGGAAAGTGGCATGGGACCGCGCTCATTGAACCCCACCGATCGCCAGCCCTAACCGAACGAACGCCGCGAGCGGGGCTGGACGCGAGGCCCAGGCCCACCCGGCCGTTTGCCTTGCGCGCCGCCGTGGAATAGGTAGCGAGCGCCCCCGCAGGAGGAACCATGTCCGCCGAACATGCCGCGAACGCCCAGACCACCTACCAGCGCCTCGCCGAGGCCTCGGCTGACGAGTTCCGCAACCTCGTCTTTCAGCAGGGCGTCGAGCTCGCCGCCCAGCTCTCGGGCGGCGGCACGCCCGAAGGCGAGATGATCGCACGCATCGAGGCGGCCTACGAAGACATGGCGGCGACCTCGCCGAACGAGTGGATCCGCCGCGTGGCGGCCCAGAAGCTCGCCGAGCTGCGCGCCGCGCTCGGCGCCTAGCCACGCGACGCGGGGCCGCCGGACGTCCGTCCGGCGGCCCCGCGCGTGAGCTGCCTAGATGTCGAGGTTGAGGACCTCGCCCGCGTGTTGCTGGATGAACTCGCGGCGGGGCTCGACCTTGTCGCCCATCAGGATCGTGAAGATGCGGTCCGCCTCGGCGGCGTCCTCGATCGTCACGCGCAGGATCGTGCGGTTGGCCGGATCCATCGTGGTGTCCCAGAGCTGCTGGGGCATCATCTCGCCGAGGCCCTTGAAGCGGCTGATCTGCGCCTCGCCGCCCATGGTGGCGAGCGTCGCCTCCTTCTCGCGGTCGGAGTACACGTAGTGGACCGTCTTGCCCTTCTCGAGCTTGTAGAGCGGCGGCTGGGCGATGTAGACGTGGCCCACCTCGACCAGCGGCTTCATGAAGCGGTAGAAGAAGGTGAGGAGCAGCGTGCGGATGTGCGCGCCGTCCACGTCGGCGTCCGTCATGATCACGATCTTGTTGTAGCGCAGCCGCGAGAGGTCGAACTCGTCGGCCACGCCCGTGCCGAGAGCGAGAATCATCGACTGGATTTCCTCGTTGGCGTAGATCCTGTCGAGGCGCGCGCGCTCGACGTTGAGGATCTTGCCGCGCAGCGGCAGGATCGCCTGGAAGGCGCGGTCGCGGCCCTGCTTGGCGCTGCCGCCGGCCGAGTCGCCCTCGACGAGGTACAGCTCGCACTTCGCGGCGTCGCGCTCGGAGCAATCGGCCAGCTTGCCGGGCAGCGTGCTCGACTCCAGCGCGCTCTTGCGCCGGGTCAGCTCGCGGGCCTTGCGGGCGGCCTCGCGGGCGCGCAGCGCATCGATCGCCTTGCCGATGATCGCGCGGCCGACCTGCGGGTTGGCCTCGAGGAAGTGGCCGAAGGCGTCGCTCATGATGCCTTCGACGATGCCGCGCACCTCGACGTTGCCGAGCTTGGTCTTGGTCTGGCCCTCGAACTGGGGCTCGGACAGCTTGACCGAGATGACGGCCGTCAGGCCCTCGCGCACGTCCTCGCCCGACAGGGTCGTCTCGTTCTCCTTGATCTGGTTGGAGACCTTGAGGCCGTAGTTGTTGAGGATGCGCGTCAGCACGTTGCGGAAGCCCGTCAGGTGCGTGCCGCCCTCGTGGGTGTTGATGTTGTTGGCGAAGGCCAGCACGTTCTCGCTGTAGCCCGTGGTGTACTGCAGCGCGACCTCGACGACCGTCTGGTCCTTCTGGCCCGAGAAGTAGATCACCTTGTGTAGCGCGTCCTTGTTCTCGTTGAGGTACTCGATCATCTGGACGATGCCACCCTCGTAGAGGTAGTGCTCGCGGTGCTCGAGATCGGCGTCCGGGTTCTCAGGGTCCGGCTTGAACTCCGTGAAGGTGATCGAGATGCCGCGGTTGAGGTACGCGAGCTCGCGGAAGCGCGCCGCCAGCGTCTCGTAGTTGAACTCGATCGACTCGAAGATGGTGTGGTCGGGCTTGAAGGTGATCGTGGTGCCGTTCGTGCCTTCCGGCACCTCGCCCACGACCGCGAGCTCCTTGACCGTGATGCCGCGCTCGAAGCGCATCTGGTGCTTCTTGCCGTTGCGACGGACCTCGACCTCGAGGTAGGTGGACAGCGCGTTCACGACCGAGACGCCGACGCCGTGCAGGCCGCCCGACACCTTGTAGCCGCCCGCGCCGAACTTGCCGCCCGCGTGGAGCACGGTCATGACCGTCTCGACGGTGGACTTGCCGGTCTTCGGGTGGATCTCGGTCGGGATGCCGCGGCCGTTGTCGTCGACCGTGACGCTGTGGTCCGCGTGCAGGGTCACCTGGATGTTGGTGCAGTAACCCGCCAGCGCCTCGTCGATCGCGTTGTCGATCACCTCGTACACGAGGTGGTGCAAGCCGCGCTCGCCGGTGGTGCCGATGTACATGCCGGGACGCTTGCGCACCGGCTCGAGGCCCTCGAGCACCTGAATCTGATCGGCGCCGTATGCGCCGGACACGGTGTGCGACGCCTGGGCCGTTTCCGCACTCATCGCCTCTGCCGCATCGATGCTATTCAGCATGCACTCCTCCAAATCTGTGTGAGTATTAATATAGAAGATATTATACCGTGTTGGACCCGAAATCGTCATCAAAAGGACGGTTGAACGATTTTAACGTTTCTTGACGCCAAAAACTGTGACGCGTTTTAACATGCAACCGACCAGGGCATAGTACACTGGGTGATCATGGGCTTGATCATCCGAGTGCCGGCAAGCCCTCAAGCCTGGGCCGCCGCTCGCCGATGAAATCAACCAGGGGCAATCAGGAAGAGCGCCCTCGCTGTCTACCGCAAGGAGGCTTTTTGGTGTCGTCCAACGTCGCAATGGGTCGCAAGGGGCTCGTCCTGGCCGTGGCCATGGCGCTCGCGGGGTGTCAGACCGCCCAGCCCACCACCACCCCCATCTTCACCCTGGGCAACGGCAAGCTGGCGCCCGAGGCGTCCCAGCCCGGCTTCGTGGTCGACCCCAACGGGGCCGGCGACACCTACTTCACGCTGGCCTTGCCCGTGGAGCCGAACCTGCCCAAGCACGTGGTCAAGGTGGCCGGCACCCCCGGCAGCTTCAACACGGCCCTGAGCGCCGAGAAGACCCCGGTCGTCACCAGCATCATCCCGAACAAGACCGGCTTCATCATCGAGGGCGCCAACCTCAACAAGAGTACCGTGCGCTTCTACATCGGCGCCGACCTGATGACGCCCAAGAAGTCGCAGCCCCACCAGGTGATCGTGAATCTGCCCAAGGGCAACAAGGGCAAGGGCATCCTGACCGTCCGCGACGGCGCGCTCAACATCGCCCGCACCAGCATGGACGCGACCAACGTCTACGTCACGGGCCGCGTGGTGGTGCGCTTCACCGAGGGCGCCCCCCGGGCCACGGTGGAGAAGGCCCTCCAGAAGGCCGGCATCAAGTACTACCGCTTCCCCGGCATGAACTTCGTGGTGGCCTACTACAGCCCCGATCTGGCCTACGACACCGTGCGCACCACCTTGCTCAAGGAGAGCGTCTTCACCGACGTCACCCGCGACACCCTCTTCACCGGCCAGCAGGCCGGCTTCACGCCCCCTGACCCCCGCTACGGCGAGCAGTGGGCCCTCACGAAGATCAACGCGGCCGTGGGCTGGAGCTACACCGTCGGCTCGCCCGACGCCGTCGTGGCCGTGATCGACACCGGCGTGCAGATCACCCACCCGGACCTCAAGAACAACCTCTTCGTCAACACCGCCGAGGTGCCCGGCAACAACAAGGACGACGACGGCAACGGCCGCGTCGACGACGTGAACGGCTGGAACTCCTACGACGGCACCGGCAACGTGAACGACGACAACGGCCACGGCACCAAGGCCGCCGGCATCATCGCCGCCGCCTCCAACAGCGTGGGCGGGCTGGGCCTGGCCTTCAACAGCCGCGTGATTCCGATCAAGGCCCTCAACTCGGAAGGCGTCGGCACCAGCTCGAGCCTCATCGACGGCATCAACTACGCCGTGCGCAACCGCGCCAGCGTGATCAACCTGTCGGTCGGCAGCCTGATCGACGACGCCGCGGTCAAGAGCGCGATCGAGTTCGCCCAGACCTTCAACGTCACCACCGTGGCCGCCATGGGCAACCAGGGCGTGCCGGTGAAGACCTTCCCCGCCGGCTGGGCCCGCGACCTCACGATCGTGGCCGTCGGCGCCACCAACCAGGTGGACGCCCGCCCGTCCTGGGCCAGCTACGGCGACTGGATGACCGTCTGCGCTCCCGGCGAGAGCATCCTGACCACCGGCATGGGCAGCAGCTACTCCACCGAGCAGGGCACCTCCTACGCGGCCGCCTACACCAGCGCCTACGCCGCCATGATCAAGACCCTCAAGCCGGGCTACACCCCGCAGATGGTCAAGGACGTGATCAAGGCCTCGGCCGTCGACCTCGGCGACAAGGGCTTCGACATCCACTTCGGCCATGGCCGCATCAACATGACCGGCGCGCTCGCGCCGTTGGTGGGCGTGTCCAAGATCTTCGCCTCGGACTTCCACAACCTCTACGAGACGCTTCAGTTCCCGGCCGAGATGGCCCACGACAAGAACACCGAGACCTTCTGGTCCTCGGCCCGCCGCCTGACCGACGGCCCGACCTGGCTGATGCTCGACACCGGCCGCGTGCAGCCGATCAGCTCGATCGCCGCGTTGAGCACCACCCACTACCCGTTCCTGTTCCCCTCGGACTTCACGCTCGAAGTCAGCCAGGACAACGTGACGTGGACGACCGTGGCGGCCGAGGTCGGCTTCAAGCTCGACACCAACACCTGGCGCCGCTGGAACATCCCGCCGGTGCAGGCCCGCTACGTGCGCATGAACATCACGGGCTCCAACACCAACCCCGACAACGGCCTGTACTACAACCAGGTGGCCGAGTTCGTGGTCAACGGCGAGGAGAACGCCATCATCCGCACCACCAGCTCCAACTACTACGGCGTGTTCTATCCCTCCTGGGCCATGGTCGACGGCGACCCCAACACCTTCTGGGTCTCGTCGCGCAAGATCGCCTCCGAGACCGAGTGGGCGATCGCCGATCTGGGCACCAGCCAGGTGATCAAGTCCTTCCACCTGCTGAGCCCCCCGAAGATCATCTCGGAGGCCTTCCCGCAGGAGGTCAAGTTCTACGTCAGCAACGACAAGGTGAACTGGACCTTCGTGAAGGCGTTCGACAAGATCCGGCCCGAGGACAAGGAGCTGCACTGGTACAACTTCCCCGTCCCCACCGTCAGCGGCCGCTACGTGCGGATCGAAGCCCCCTCGCCCTACGCGCAGAGCCACGGCTCGCTCTTCGGCGGGTTCTCGATCAAGGGGTATCTGACGGCGATCGCGGAGTTGACGGTCAATAAGAAGGGGAATTAGGTCGAGGGCGGAGCGTTTTCGTCCCCGGCCTCAAGTCCACCGCGCCCCCAGGTACCGCATCCCCTCGCTGAACCCCTTCTCCCACGCCGCCACCAGCTCCTGCTGAATGGCCGGAAAGAGCGTCAGCCCGGGCAGCTCCCGGATCGGCTTCCAGGCGATCTCCTCGATCACGTCCTCCTCGGGCCGGGTGAGGGTGCCGCCCGTGGCTTCGGCGAGCAGGAAGACGTTCAGGATGTGGCGGCTCTTGTCGGGGGCGATCGCCTCCGACAAGAACAGGTACTGGCGCGGCTCGATCGTGAGGCCGGTCTCTTCCAGCAGCTCGCGGCGGGCGCACGTTTCGATCGTCTCGCCGTAGTCGAGGCCGCCGCCGGGCAAGAGCCAGTAGGTGCGATCGCCCTTGCGGTGGCGCACCAGCAGGACGTCGTCGCCCTGCATGACCACGACCGCCACCCGCACGCGCGGGTGGGACGTGGAGTGAGGGCCGCTAGACCCGGGCAGCTGCTGATGTCCCATGGTGGGCTCCCATCTTGCTCAAGGCGCGCGCCACCCCGATGCGGCAGTGGCTGTAGTTCAGTCCCCCCTGCAAGTAAGCCGCGTAGGGCTCGCGCAGGGGGCCGTCGGCCGACAGCTCGATCGTCGAGCCCTCGATGAAGGTGCCGCCGGCCATCACGACCGCGTCCTCGTAGCCCGGCACCACGTCCGGAATCGGCGTGACGTACGAGTTGATCGGGCTCGAGGCCTGGATGCCGCGGCAGAAGGCCACCAGCTTGTCCGGGTCCTCGAACTTCACGGACTGGATGATGTCCGTGCGCGGCTCGTCCCAGGCCGGGCTCACGGTGTAGCCCAGCGCCGAGTAGACCCTGGCCGCCAGCGTGGCGCCCTTCACGGCCTCGCCGACCACGTGCGGCGCCATGAAGAGCCCCTGGTACATGAGCCGGAGCGTGTCCAGGGTCCCGCCGCCCGCCCGGCCGATGCCCGGCGCCGTGAAGCGGCAGGCGCAGGCGTGGATCAGGTCCTCGCGGCCGGCCACGTAGCCGCCCATCGGCACGATGCCCGCGCCGGGGTTCTTGATCAAGGAGCCCGCGATCAGGTCCGCGCCGCGCTCGAGCGGCTCGGTGCATTCGGTGAACTCGCCGTAGCAGTTGTCGACGAAGACGAT
>JAKFEW010000089.1:0-7868 GCA_036675505.1 Candidatus Sericytochromatia bacterium | reverse complement strand
CCCTGTGGGAAGATAGCCCGCCGCCAGGACCTTTAGAGTCTTAGATTCCTCAGAGT
This sequence comes from Candidatus Sericytochromatia bacterium, assembly GCA_036675505.1. Lineage (GTDB taxonomy): Bacteria > Cyanobacteriota > Sericytochromatia > S15B-MN24 > JAQBPE01 > JAKFEW01. Next base: position 7,812 of record JAKFEW010000089.1, on the reverse strand, counting down.
CTTCGATTCAAGTCCAGGGTCGAACCCCCGATTCCCCGCAAGGGTCGAGTCGGGGGTTTGCCTTTGGGATTACTGCTTCGGCTGGGCCGGGTTGTCCATGTACGGCCTGTCCTTGTCGCGGATGTCCTTTTCCTTCTCCTCGATCACGCCGGTGCCCGCGCCGCCGCCTCGCAGCCAGCCGCTGCTGACCAGGTAGTCATTGGTATCGCGCAGCATGTCGTCGAGGCGATCGGCGATCACCGCGGCTTCCTTGTCCCTGGCATCGACCTTGGTTTGCAGCTGGATCAGCGTGGGGAAGATACGCGTGACGCGCGAGCGGACCTCGGGCGTGAGATCGGGGGCCACCACGACGCCATAGAGGTGGCGGTAGACCAGGTCGAGGTCTTTCTTCGCCTTGTCGAAGTCGGATTGGACGAGGGCGGTCCGCACCGTCGGGACGATCGTCACCACCTGGGTCCAGGCGGCCTGGGTCTTGCTGAGTTCCTCCGCCGCCGCCCGCTCCCGGGCGGCCTGATCCATGCCCTTGTAGCAGCCCGTCAGGGACAACGCCACGGCGAGGACGAGTGCTTGCTTCAACATCGCGTTACGCTCCTTTCCAGCCTTACCGGGGGCCTCGGTTGCGCACCGCCGGTGCCCTATCCTAGCGGCGCGGGCGCGCGGAACCAACGACCAAGACGCCTAAATCGCGGGGCACCCGCGGGCGGGCCGCCGAACTTCAGGAACGACCGAGGGTCTTGTTATGTTGGTGCGCGCCTGTTAGGATCGGCCGCTCGACCGCAAGCGAAATCTTCAGAGGTTCTTGAGGTCGACCAGGGTAAGCTGGCTTCCGGCCGTGGTTCAACGACGCCGCGGCCCGGTAAAACCCTTTCGAAAGGAGCACCTGCCCCATGTCCCTCACCGTCGAGCGCACGGAAGCTTCCATTCGCGACCTGATCGCGAAGGAAAACGTCAAGTTCATCGACCTGCAATTCATCGACATCCTCGGCATCGTCAAGAGCGTGACGATCCCGACGTCGCAACTCTCGGACACGCTCGAGAACGGCAAGTGGTTCGATGGGAGCTCCGTCGAGGGCTTCGCCCGCATCGCCGAGTCCGACATGTTCCTCAAGCCCGACCTCAGCACCTTCCAGGTGATCCCCTGGACGCGCGGCAACAACACCACCGCGCGCATCATCTGCTGGGTCTACACGCCGGACGGCGAGGCCTTCGTGGGCGATCCCCGCGGCGTGCTGCAGCGTCAGATCGAGGCCGCCAAGGCGCTCGGCTATTCGTTCAACACCGGTCCCGAGCTCGAGTTCTTCCTGTTCCGCTCGAACGACCCGACCTCGCCCACGCCACTGCCCCACGACCAGGGCGGCTACTTCGACCTCTCGACCGACCTCGCGAGCCACGTGCGCCAGGACATGGTGAACGCCCTCGAGTCGCTCGGCATCGAGGTCGAGACCAGCCACCACGAGGTCGCGGTCGGCCAGCACGAGATCGACTTCAAGTACTCGAACGCCCTGACCTCGGCCGACAGCTGCGTCACCTTCAAGTACGCGCTGAAGGCCGTCGCCCAGAAGTACGACCTCTACTGCACCTTTATGCCGAAGCCCATCTTCGGCGTGAACGGCTCGGGCATGCACACCCACATGTCGCTCTTCAAGGACGGCGACACGGCGATGTACGACGCCAACGACGCGTACGGCCTGTCGAAGACCGCGAAGCACTTCATCGCGGGCATCCTGCACCACGCGCGCGCGATGAGCGCGATCCTGAGCCCGACGGTCAACTCCTACAAGCGGCTCGTGCCGGGCTACGAGGCGCCGGTCTACGTCTCGTGGGCCCGCAACAACCGCTCGGCGCTGGTCCGCGTGCCGCGCATCAACCCGAAGGCGATCAAGGCGACGCGCGTCGAGCTGCGCTGCCCGGATCCCACCTGCAACCCCTATCTCGCCTTCGCGGTCATGCTGGCCTGCGGCCTGGACGGCGTGAAGCGCGAGCTGGCTGCGCCCGAGCCCGTGGAGGAGAACCTCTACCACATGGACAAGGAAGAGCGCGTCAACCGGAACATCGCGAGCCTGCCCGGCTCGCTCGGCGAGGCGCTCGAGGCCCTCAAGCAGGACGAGGTGATCAAGGAGGCGCTGGGCGAACACGTCTACGCCCGCTTCGTCGAGGCCAAGACCCAGGAGTGGGACGAGTACCGCAAGTCCGTTTCGCAGTGGGAGCTGGATCGCTACCTGCCGCTCTACTAATCCCCGTCGTTCAGGAGGCCCGGGCACCCGCCCGGGCCTCTTTTATGGCGCTGCCGGCTAAAATTAGCACGATCCGTGTAGCACCGTGCGGCGTCACGGGACGGCCAGCTGCAAATCCAAGGGTTTACAAGACGTTAACCTTGTATTAAACTCATGGGGTTCGATCGTTGGAGGAACCCCGATGGCCCGTCGCGCCCTGCTCCCGTTGGCCCTCACCGCGACCTTCCTGGCCGCCGCCGGGTGTGGCGTCGCCGGCGCGCCCGGCGCCAAGGCCCGCGCGACCGCCGAGATTGGCGGGCTCGGCCTCTCCCGTGGCGAGGTCGATGACCAGGATCTCACGGCCGGCGCCCGGCGCAAGCAGGTCTCGACCGCCGTGCTCGCCCGCGAGGGCCAGGCTGGCGCGAGCGGCGCGCTGGTGTTCCCCACCCGCGAAACCCGCCGTCCGGCGCCGCGGCCGCCGCTACGCGCGGCGGCGGGCCCCGTGGTGTCGGGTGTGCTGCGCTATCCCGACTTCGGCGGCCAGCTGATCCCGGCGGCCAACGTGACGGTGCACCTCGAGGCCAGGACCGGCATGCTCGGCGGCGCGAAGGAAGTGGCCGCCGCGGTGACCGATGCGGCCGGGCGCTGGACCGTCGAGTTGCCCGCGGACCTCGCCGGCAAGGGCGTCGCCGCCAGCTACGAGCTCGGCAACAAGCGCTGGACGATCAACAAGTACCGCTGGGCAGGCCCCACGATCGACGCGCTGGCCGCGGTCAACGATACGGGCGAGCGCGCGCTCGACGCCGCCAGCCAGAACGGCAAGGCCGCACTGATCCACCAGGTCTGGAACCGCGCGCTCACCGCTTTCGAGCGTGAGAACATTCCCATCGATGCCTGGTGGAGCCGGCCGATCGGCACGACCTGGCCGGCGAGCGGCAACTTCTACTCGTTCGGCAGCGTCAACTTGACCGACGCCGAGTGGTGGGACGTGAACGGCCACGAAATCGGCCACGCCATCTTCTTCGCCGGCTTCAACTCCGCCTCCGGCGGCGGCCAGCACAAGATCGACGAGTGCTACGGCGCCGACCTGGCCTGGTCCGAAGGCTTCGCGAGCTTCTTCTCGGGCGTCATCAGCATCGATCGCGCCGACGCGGACGCGAAGTTCCAGTTCATGGTGCCGCGGCGGGCACCGATCCGTGTCGAGAACGTGCCCGACGACGTCTGCACTGGCCACACCAACGAATGGCGCGCAGGCTCGGCGCTGTGGGACCTCTACGACACCCACGATGACGGCCAGGACAAGGTCGCGCTGCCTTTCGCCACGATCTGGGGCTCGCTCGTGAAGACGCAGAACCCGGGCCGGATGACGGACGTGCGCGACGCGTTCAAGCGCATCGCCACGCTCCAGCCGGCCGAGACGCGGCCCGGCCTCGCCGCGGCCTTCGCCCAGAGCGGCGTCCCCGTCACCTTCCAGGTAGCTCGCTGACCTTGGCTCGCTGACCTTGGCCCGCTGACCGTGGCCCGCTGACCTCTGATCGTTAGCGGGTCATGACCAGGTGACGGCCACCTGTGGGATTGCCGTCACCCGCTCCAGGCGCTAGAATCGGGATATATGTCCCTCGAATCCCAGATCCTAGGCCTCCTTGCGGACCAGGCGGACTCCGGCGACGCACTCTGCGCCGCCCTGGGGGCTGCGGTGCCCGAGTTCCGGGCTGCCGCGCGCAACCTCTGGGTCGACGGCCTGATCCAGGGCCAGCTGGCCGATGGTTGCTGCAGCGCGCCGTGCGGCACCATGTGCGTGAGCGCGATGAAGACGTCGCGCATCTGGCAGCTCTCGAAGAAGGGTCGCTTGCGCATCAAGGTCATGGCGGCCAAGGGTCAAATCACATAACGTTGACGCTTGTTCGTGTTATGCTGGGTGTCCTTTCGCCCGTCGACCTGCCACCGGAGCCGCCCATGTCCGAACTCGCGACGAGTCCCAGCCTCAGCCTCGATGAGGTGAGCATCAAGCTGGGTGTCAGCCCCTCGGCCATCAAGAAGCGCGTAGCGAACCTGAACATTCCGGTCATGCGGGGGGCGCGCGGCAAGCTGATTTTCGACCAGCGCGCCTTCGGACTGCTGGCGGAGGCCGATGGCATGTTGAAGGCCGGTCACGGCTTCGATGAGTGTCGGAAGCGGCTCGGGCTGGAGTTGTCGGCCACGATCGACGTCGTGGCCGAGGACCTGGTGCCGGAAGGCCTGGACTACGGCCTCACGCGCCGGCTGCCGACACCGGTGTTTGTTCAGCTGCGCCGCCGCAAGCCGGCACCGGCCACGCCAGCGACGCCGTTGCCCGACTTGTTGGCCCGCCTCGACATGGCACTCAAGCTCATGGATGAGAAGGACCGCCACAACCAGATGCTCCAGGCCAAGCTGATGGTGGCTTACGACGAGATCACCAAGCTTTCCGCCACCGCGGCCGCGCATCAGGAGCGGTCCCTCAACCTCCATGTCGAGGTGCAGCGTCTGCAAGGCGAGCTCAGGCTGCTCGCGGCCCCGGAGCCGCCCAGGCCCTGGTGGCGGATCTGGAGTTAGACAAAAAGATGTCCCCGGCGTGTAGATACGCCGGGGACGATTTTTTTTGGGGCTACCGGTGTCAGCTGATGCGGACGCTCGGGTCGTTCGGGCGCCGGACAGCGGCTTGGGGTTGGCCCGGCTGCGGTTGGGCCGCCGGGATGGCTTGTTGGCCAACGGCCTGCTGGTTGCCCATCGCGCGGAAGGCCTCGCCGGCGACGGCGGCCACGCTCGCGACGTTGGCGAGCTGGGTCGGCATGAAGACCGTCGAACCCTTGCCCTCGGCGAGCTTCGGCAGCATCTCGAGGTAGCGCAGCTGGAGGTACTTCTCTTCCGCGTGGGTGCCAAAGGCGCTCACGATTTCGCGGATGGCTTCTTGCTGGGCCTTCGCCTGCATGAGCAGGGCCTCGGCTTCAGCCTTCGCGCGGATGAGGATGACGTCGCGCTCACCCTCGGCGCGCAGGATCGCGGACTCCTTGGCGCCCTCGGCGTGCAACACGGCCGACTTCTTCGAGCCCTCGGCCTCGAGGATCTGGGCGCGGCGGGTGCGCTCGGCCACCATCTGCTTGTCCATCGCCTCGGCGATGTCGCCGAGCGGGGTGATTTCCTTGAGCTCGACGCGCGAGACCTTGAGGCCCCAGGGGTGGGTGGCCTCGTCGAGCACGCCCTGCAGCTTGGCGTTGATGGTGTTGCGGCCGTTCAGGCAGTCGTCGAGCTCGAGCTCGCCGATCATGTTGCGCATCGTCGTGATGATCAACTGCTCCATCGCGAGCTCGTAGTTCTGCACCTTGTAGAACGCGTTCTGGGGGTTGGTGACCTGGAAGTAAGTGACGGCATTGACGCGCACCATCGCGTTGTCCTTGGTGATCACGGCCGTGGGCTCGAAATCATGCAGGATCTCGCGCATGTCGAAGCGGTGCCGCACGTTGTCGAGCACCGGGTTGACGAAGTTCCAGCCCGGCTGGAGCGTCTTGTGGTACTTGCCCATCCGCTCGACCACGGCGCAGTGCGCCTGGCTGATCGGCACGAAGCCTTTGATGAGCATAACGATCACGACCGCAAAGACGATCATGAAGAAAGTGCCGAGGAAGCCGAAGATCATCGCGAGTCTCCTTTCGCGAACGGGTGGCGACGCCTGATCAACCGAGTTGTTGGGATTCGTCCTGCAGCGCACGCTGGCGCCGCTGTTCTTCGAGGGCGGTGGCGTCGGCCTGCGCGACCGGCCGCTGCGGCAATAGCTCGCGGTTGCCGATCACGCGCAGGCGCGCGCCGAGCACCTCGGCGATCATCACGCGGGTGCCCGCGGGCAGCTCCCGGTCGGATTCAGCCTGCCAGGTCACACCATCGAGCCTGACCTTGCCGTGAGCCGGTGGGCAGATCGCCTCGATCACCTCGGCCTCGTTGCCGATCATCGCCTCGACCGGGTCGGGCGTGTGGTGCGGGGCCACCACGCGGCGCAGCCACGGTGCGAGCACGAACACGCTCATGACCGAGAGCGTGAGCGCGGCGGCGGCCTGGAACGGGAAGTCCAGGCCGATGGCCGCCATCAGCGCGGCGGCGGCGCAGCCGATCGCGATCGACAAAAGGGTGAACTCGCCGGTGAACATCTCGCCGATCACGAGCGCCGCGGCGATTACGCCCCAAATCACGGCCCAGGTCACGTTCGCGCCTCCTTCCGAGGTTGCGGGTTCCTTATACCCACGCCGGGCGAGCGCGGCGATCCGCAGATTTTAACAGCATATTGAATAAGCTTAATCAGGCCTTAGGCAACTTGTTAACCCGCGGCCCTACAAGCATGGCAGGTCTCGGATTGTGGAGTGGCTTGTGACCTCGACCTGGTATTCCAACGACAAATACGCGAACGTACGCGCAGGCGCCCAGCGGACCTACCGCGTGAGCAAGGCCGCGGCGGAACTCGCGATCTCGGCGGACGGCGCGCGCAAGCAGCAGGGCGTCGGCGCGGTTCGCGGCGGCGCGGACGTGACGCTCAAGTACCGCAACCTCAAGTCCGAGGCCGGCCTGCGCACGACGCCGATGGAGGAGAAGCTCTTCCGCATCGCGGGCGACACGATGACCGTGACCGGCGGCGTGCTGTCGGCGATCGCCCTGCCCACGATGGCGAAGAAGGCCGCGACGAGCTTCCGTGAGCTCTCCACGCTGATCCACGACCCCACCGCCACCGCCGATGCGCGCCTCGACAAGCTCGAGGCCCTGACCCGCTCGAGCGCCGGCACGATCTTCTCGGCGCAGGGCGTCGTGCTCGGCGCCAAGGGCACGGTCGGCATCCTGTCGCGCAGCGAGGGCATCGCGCGCGTCGTCTCGAAGGTGAGCGAAGGCCCGCTCATGAAGTTCGTGGGCTCGCCGCTCGGCAAGGCCCTCAACATCCTGCTGCCGATCGCCGACGGCGCCGTGCTGGTCGGCGAGCTGATCGCGACCCGCCGCACCTTCAACGATCCGGCCGCGACCACCTCGAACAAGCTGCGCAAGGTGCTCGATCTCAGCCTCGCGAGCGTCAAGGTGGCCTTCTGGGTGCTGCCCGGTGCCAAGGCCCTCAAGGGGCTCTACACCATCGCGAGCTTCGGCCAGCTGGCGCTCACGCTCAAGGACTACTGGCCGCAAATCCAGCCCAACATCGTCAAGGTCGCCAAGGGCATCGGCTGGGGCGTCACCCATCCGTTCCAGGCGATGGCCAAGATCGCCGAGGCGACCGGCAACGCAGCGAAGTGGACGGCCTCCAAGGTGGGTGCATTCGCTGGCTGGACCTGGAACAAGGTCTCGCACCCCGTGCAGACCTGGAACAACCTCTGGTCCGAGGTCTCGACCTGGTCCCGCGCCTACTTCGGGGCAACGGGCCGCCAGGTCAGCACCTGGTTCGGCAAGGATCCGGCGGCACCCGGCCAGGTCGCGCCGGCCGGCCCGCAGCTCGCCTACGCGACGCCTGCGCCGGTGGCTGCGCCGGTGGCTGCGCCGGTGGCGGCCCCGGCCGCCCTGCCTGCCGATGCCGTCGCGTTCGCCCCCGCCCCCGCGGCCGCGCCCCCGCCGCCCG
>JAKFEW010000019.1:0-7881 GCA_036675505.1 Candidatus Sericytochromatia bacterium | reverse complement strand
CCATCCCGACCTCGCCACCTGCGCGCGAGGCAGACAGCCACGCCCCCACGACCCTCGCTCGGGACCCCGAGGTGCGCGCCAAATCCGCCGGCCGCGACTTGGCCGCTAGAAGAGAAGGTTCTGCGAACCTGGAATTTGTTAACGCGGCCTTTAAGCAGCCATCAAGAGGCCTTTGCCGAATTCGCCGGGCTCGCGCCGATAGGTAGGGTGTGACGTGAGTGACCCCGAGGAGCCAGAGATGCAGATTCAGCAGTTCACCGAAAACATCATGAAGCGCTACGACCGCAACGGCAACGGCATGCTCGAGCTCAAGCCCGTGCCGATCCTCGCGCCGGTGCCCGAAGTGACAGGCCGCGCGCGCGACTTCTTCGAGCAGACCTCGCCGGTCCGCTACATCACCGAGCGGAACATGCTGAACAACGCGGTCTACAACTACATCGACGAGAACAAGGACGGCCAGGTCGGCCTGGTCGAAGGCATCAAGGCCTGGTTCAAGTACGGCGTCAACGGCCTGTTCTAGACCGAGCGACAAGCCTGCGATTCCCACGCCCCGGAGCGATGCTCCGGGGTGTATTTCTTTGATGTAGAATAGGCCACGCCCGCCAGGCGGGCGACCGTTCCGCACGAGGAGAGAGAACCTATGCGCGCCGACCGAATTCCCTTCGTCCTGACCGCCGCCCTGGCCGTCATGGCGATCCCCGCTCCCGCCTTCGCCTGCGACAAGGGCACGCAGGGCGGCGGTTCGGGGGCCGCTCCGCTGCATGCGAAGCCGGCGAAGCCCAGTAAGCCCGCCAAGCCCGCGCCGAAGCCCGGCGCCGGCGTGCCCGCCACACCTGCCGCACCTGCCGCGCCCGCCCAGGCCTCCGAGTGTTGTACGCCGCAGGCTGCCGCCGAGACGCCGAAGATGGCCGAGTGCTGTGCGAAGAGCAAGGCCGGCGACATGCAGGCGTGCTGCGCGGAAACCGCGAAGGGCAACAAGCAGGCCTGCTGCGAGACCCCGGGCATGGGTGAAAAGAGCATGGGCCACCACGGCATGGGCGCCAAAATGGGCGACAAGAAAGAAACCTGCTGCGACACGCCCGGTGAGGGCGAATGCTGCTCGGCCGACAAGCCCCACGGGATGAGCATGGGGGGCAAATCCGGCATGAAGCACGAAGAGCGCCGCATGATGATGCACCACCGCATGGCCGGCTGGGGCAAGCACTTCCCTGACGCCGCGCGCTTCAAGGGCCACGAGGTGCGTTTCATGCCGGTGATGGCGCCGGGCACCAACCAGTACGCCATCCTCGGCGTCGGCCGCAAGATGCAGCTCAACGACTGGATCTCGCTGGGCGGCCAGGCGAACTACGCGCTGCAGCTCGCCAACGCTCCGGGCCAGGGCCCCTGGTTCGTGCCCTACTGCGGCTTCCTGCCGCGCCTCGGCACCAGCCTCGGCCCGATCCGCGCGGATGTCGGCGCGCTGCTTGGCGTGGGCGGCATGCTGCGCACCGGCACCGTCGGCACCGTCGACCACGTGCTGCAGGCGCGCCTGATGTGGGTGGTCGAGCCGCGCGTGGAGATCGGCTGGCAGGGCGAGCGGATGGGCGTCGGCCTGGTCGGGGCGTACACGCTGAACCCGAACCAGACCGAGTTCGGCGGCCCGTCGGCGGGCCTGCGCTTCACCTGGAAGCGTCACGGCGGGATGTAATCCCCCCGCCCCGAGGCGGGCGGAGCTTCACTCGCGGCGCTCACGGAGCTTCGCGCGCAGCTCCTCCAGCTTCGAGGGCGCCTGCGGTGCCTCGGGCGCCGCAGGCGACGGCTCGCGGAACTCCTCCAGGTACCCGGCGGCTCGCTGGCTCGTTCCGAAGCCGTCCGGTGCCAGGCGCCCCTTCGGCACCGGCGGCGGCGGCACGGCGATCAGATCGCCGATCGGCGGCGGCGGGGTCGCGAAGCGGCCGCTCGGGCCGCCCTTCGTCGTGGGCACGGAAGGCTTCGCGCTGGGCGCCTCGAAGTCCTTGAGGTCGACCTGCTCGGGCGGCGCGCCGGGCGGGTCGATGCCCTCCAGGCCGCTGCGCGCGAGCCCCGCCACCACGCGCGCGAGGCCCGCGCGCGCGTCGTCCTCGTAGCCGGGCACGGCGGCCAGGGTCTCCCAGTACCGGCGCGCCCGGTTCAGCCAGCCGGCACCTTCGCAGATCTCGCCGGCGCGGGCGTGGCTTGGCCAGCGGTCAGGCCCGAGATGGATCGCGGCGTCGAGCGCCTTGACCGCCTGGCTGGCCTCACCGATCGCCACGAACGCCGCGGCGAGCCTCTCGTACACGGTCGCATCGGCCGCGTCGAGCCCGATCGCGCGGCAGTAATCGACGGCGGCCTGGCGGTGGTCGCCGTTCTGGGCGTGGGCATCGCCGCGCTGCACGTAGCCGAGGCCGAAGTGGGGCTTTTGCGGCGGTTGGGCGCTCATGCCGCTAATATTCCCCGGCATGGATCCGTTTCACCAGGCCCGCGCCACGTCCTCAACTTGGTTCCGGGAAGAGGTCTTGCAGGAGCGTGATGCCGCGGAAACTCAGGTGGAGGTGGCTGAGCGGGAAGACCGAGGCGCGGAAGCGGCCCAGGTTGAACTCCTTGAGCAGCTGGACCGATTTGGCCGGCGCGTTCTCCATGGTCCGGCGCACCAGCTCGGCCTCGCCCAGCAGCACCCGGGCCTGGCTCCATTGCACGATCGCCATGTGGGCCGCCTGCATCGCGAGCGGGTCGCTCGTGTAAAGATCCGCGAGGTGGAAGAGCCAGCCCACCTGCGCCGACGAGAACCCGGCCGCCTCGCCGGCCGCCGGGATCTCCTCTTCGATCGCGTCCCAGGCACGCGCCTTGCCCGGCAGCCCGGTGGTCGAGAGCGCCACCTCCATCACGTGGAGGCGCGGCGACACGCCTTTGAGCACCTTCGTGACGAGGTCGATCGCCGAGCTCAGCGCCCGGCGGTTCTGGTCCATCGCGCGATCGGCACGCTGCGCCTCGACCTCCGCCGGCGTCGGGCCAGCCTTCAGGACCGCGGTCTGCGCGAGCCAGGTGCGCATCAGGTCGGTGAGCTTGCCGGTGGTCGCCCGCGCTTCGAGCGGACCGGTCACCTGCCTGGCCGCCTCGAGCGCGCCCGTGATGCCCCGGCGTGGGTCGGGGGCCGCGAGCAGGCCGGCCATCGCCGCCTGGATGCCGGGGTGCTCCTTGAGCTCGGCCGCGAGCGACTCCAGCCCCTTGGTCGCCGCGGTGACCGCGTTGAGATCGAAGGTGCCCAGCGTGGTGTAGGCCGCGCGCGTCGTCTGGCCGCGCGCGTATTTGACGACGCTTTCGCCCTTCTGCGTGCGGGCGAGCAGCGCGTCGATGCGCTTCGCGAAGTCCGCGGCCTTGGGCCCGAAGGCCATGGGGCGCTGCCACAGGATGTCGAACTCGTCCCGCTTGGCGCGCGCGAAAGCACCCGCGAAGCTCAGCGTTCGCTGGTATCGCTGGAGGTTGTTCTCGAGCAGGTCGTCGCTCACGGGCGGCGTGAACGGGGACGAGGCGCACATGGGCGGGCCGATTGACCTCCCGGAGACGCTCGGCTATGCTGGGCAGCCAGTCTACCACAGGAAGCTCGCGCCTGCTGCGCCGCACCGGAAGGAACGCTCCGTGGCATCCGACCCCGCCCTCCCGCCAGGCGAGGTACTGCCCTCCCGATACCGCGACGTCGCCCCGCTGGGCGAGGGCGCCTTCGGTCGTGTCTACCGCGCCGTGGACGAGCGCGGCCGGGCCTGCGCCGTGAAGGTGCTCACCGCCGAGCTCGCGGCGCAGCCCGCGGTGGCCTGGCAGTTCGCGGCGGAGTTCCGCAAGCTCGCGCGGCTCGACCATCCGTCCTTCCCGGCCGCCTACGAGGAGGGCCGCACGGCCGGCTCGCTGCCGTTCTACAGCATGGCCCTCGTGCCGGGCGGCCCGCTGCCCGCCGGATCGCGTCCGCCGGCCGAGGTGCGCGCCGTGGTGCGCGACGTCGCGGCCGCGCTGGCCTACCTCCACGGCCTCGGGCTGGTGCATGGCGACCTCAAGCGCGAGAACGTGGTGCGCGAGCCGGGCGGCAAGGTCGTGCTGCTCGACGTGGGGCTGATGGCGCCGGTCGGGCAGAAGCGCGAGGCCGTGGCCGGGACGCTGGAGTACCTGGCGCCCGAGGCGTTCCGCAAGGTGCCGGTGGAGCCCGCGGCGGACCTCTACGCGCTTGGCGTGTTGGCCTACGAGCTGCGCGGCGGACAGCCGCCGTTCCGCGGCGCGCCGACCGAGCTGCTGCGCGGCCACCTGCTCACGCCCCCGCCGGCGATCGCCTCGCCGATCGCCGATGCGCCGCTCGACGCGCTGATCATGACCCTGCTCGCGAAGGACCCGGCCGCGCGGCCGGGCTCGGCCTGGGCCGTGCTCGCGGCGCTCGGCGAGGCCGTCGAGCCGGCGCGCCTGGTCGCAGGCGGCGGCTTGCGCGGCGGCGGCTTCGTGGGCCGCGCCGACGTGCTGGCGCGTTGGGAGCGGGTGCTGGCCGAGGGCCGGGGCTCGCTGGTGCTCACGGGCGCGTCGGGCCTGGGCAAGAGCCGCGCGCTGGACGAATGCCGGCTGGCGGCCCAGGTGGCCGGCTTCACCTGGACCGGCGCCTCGTGCGCCGGCGCCGGCGACGCGCCGGGCGCCGCGGCCCGCGCCGTCCTCGGCCAGGCCCTGGCGGCGGCAGGGGCGGCGGCCGACGACGACCTCGGCGCCTGGCTCCAGGGCGGCGTCTCGGCGCGGCTCGCGGCGCTCGAGCCTGCCTCGCGCAAGGCCTTGATCTTCGCGGCCGCGGCGGACGCCCTGCGCGATGCGGCCGCGCGCCTCGGCGCGCTCGCCGTGGCGCTCGACGATTGGCACCAGGCCGACGCCGCCAGCCGGGATCTGATCGACCACCTGCGCATGGGCGAGGCGCACGTGGCCTGGCTCGTCGCGCGCGAGCCGGGGGCGGACGAGCCGGGGCCCGACGCGGTGCCGCTCGGGCCGCTCGACGCCTACGAGGGCGCCGAGCTCATCGCGGGTCGGCTCGGCGGCGAGGCGCCGGAAGGCCTGGTGACGCGCCTCGAAAGCATGGCGCAGGGTTCGCCGCTGCTGCTGCACCTCGGGCTCGAGCACCTGGCCGCGAGCGGCGCGCTCACCCGCGGGCCGGCCGGCTGGACGTGGGACGCGGCGAGCGCGACGCTGCTGGCCGGTGGCCTGCGCCAGATCTGGGCGAGCCGGCTCGCCGAGCTGCCCGGCAAGGCGCGCCGATTGCTCGCCGTGGCGGCCGCCGGGGCGCCGGCCGGGCCCCTGGCGCTGCCCCTGCTCGCGGACGTGGCCGGCTTCGACGAGGCGACCGCGGCCAATGCCATGGAAGCCCTCGCCACAGCCGGCGTGGCCGTGCCCGAGAGCGGCACGCTGCGCATCATCGTGCCGGGGCTCGCCGAGCTCGCGCTGGAGCCGGTCGGCTCGGGCGAGCGCGTCGAGTGGGCCGAGATGCTCGCCGAGCCCTTTATCAAGGGGCCAGCGACAGGCGCGAAAGGTCTGGCTGCAGGCGCCAGAGGCCTGGCTGCAGGCGGCGCCGGCGCGACCGGCAACGCGTTGGCCGACGTGCCGCTCGAGCGCCTGAGCGCCGGCGTCTGGATCATGCTGGCGGGCGGACGCGCCGTGCCGCAATCGAGCCTGGCGGGCGACGCGCATGTGCTCGCCCTGGAGGCGGCCCGGCGCGCGCTGGATCTCGCGGCGCCGGCCGACGCCTGGCGCCTGCTCGAGGCCGCCGAGCCGCTGGGCCCGCCGAAAGTGCGTGAGGACGCCTCGCTCGATTACAGGTGGCTGCGCGCCGAGGCCGGCCGCCTGCTCGACAAGCTCGACGTCGCGGCGGCCGACTACGCGGTGGTCGCGGAGGCCCTCGCAGGCGCCGGCACGCGCCAGGCCGAGGCGATCATGGCCATGATCGGCGAGGCGAAGTGCCGGCAGATGAAAGGCGACTACGCCGCCGCCACGGTCCGGCTCGTGGCGGCGACCGACCTCGCGGCCCACATCGGGGCTGCGAGCCTCGAGGCGCGGGCCCGCGTCGCGCTCGCCCGCGTGCGGGTCTTCAGCGGCGACTCGGCGGCGGCCCAGGTCGAGCTGCGCCGGGCCGCGGACCTCGCGGCGGGCCCGGGCAACGAGGCCGTCCTGGCCCAGGCCCTCAACTTGCTCGGCGTGCTGGTCGGCCAGGAAGACATGGCGAAGCAGCCCGAAGGCCGCGCGCTGGTCGAGCGGGCGCTCGGCCTCGCGCGCCAGGCCGGCGATCGTCTCGTCGAGGGCGCCTGCGCCGAGAACCTCGGCAACATCCACCTCACCGCCGGCGAGCTGCGCGAGGCCGCCGACGCCTTCCGCGCGGCGCAGGCCGTGATGGCCGCCTCCGGCGCCGCCACCGAGGCGCTCGCAGCCAGGCTCAACGAGGCGGTGGTGGAGGCGGACAGGCGGCCGGGGCCGGCGGCGGCTGCGCTGGCCGCCGAGGTCGCGACCCGCGCGGCGGCGATCGGCCGCAAGTTCTTCGTGGGCGCGGCGCGCGCCGCCGAGGGCACGGTGCTGTGGCGCCTCGGCCGGCCGGCCGACGCCTTCGTGCCGCTCGACGAAGCGCTCGCGATCGCCACCGACATCCGCAACAAGTACCTGGAAGAGCACGTGCGGCTCGCCCGCCTCGAGGCGCTGATCGCCGTGGGCAGCCTGGCCGAGGCGATGGAGGAGGCCGGCCGCGCGAGCGGGCTGGTCGAGAAGTCCGGCCACGCCGACGCGGCCGCGCGGCTCGCCGTGCTGCGGGCCGAGCTCGCGCGGCTCTCGAGCGATCCGGCGGGCGCCCGGGCGCTGGCCGGCCCGCTGCGCGTCACGCCCAACCGCCAGGTGGCGCGCGGCGCCCGGCGCGTGTTGGCCGAGCTGCGGCTCGCCGAGGGCGACGCGGTCGGCGCGCTGGAAGACGCGCGCGCGGCGGCGGCGATCGCCACCGCGTGGGAGTCGCCCTGGCACCTCGCGGCCGACGCCGCGCTCGAGGCGCGCGCGCTCAAGGCGCTCGGGCGCGCCGACGAGGCCGGCCGGGTGGCGCGCCGGGTGGCCGAGGACGACGCCCATGGCAACCCTTACGCGCGGGCCGTCGCGGCGGCGCTGGTGCAGGCCTCCGGCGCGCCCGACGGCGGGATCATGCTCGACGACGCGCTCGACGCGCTGCGGCCCGGCCTGCTCTCGCTGGGCGATGCAGCCTGGCGCCGCGCCCTGCTGACCCATGGGCTGGTGGAGCTCGAGCACCGGCTCGATCGCCGCCAGGAGGCCCAGGTGGCCGCCTGGCACGCCGCCGCGCATGTGGATCCGGGCCGGTTCGGGCGCTTCATCGGCGGGCTCGCGCTGCAGGGCGACGAGACGGCGATCGGGCGCTTCGCGCTGCACGCGGCGATGGCGCTCGCCGGCGCGGAGCGCGGATACGCGCTGATTTACGACGGTGGCCAGCTGCGCCAGGCGATCACCCACGAGCTGGACTACGCCGCCGAGGTGGCCGCCGGGTTCAGCCACTCGATCGCCGAGCAGGTGCTCTTCTCGGGCGAGCCGCTCTACGTGGCCGACGCCCAGGCGGACGCCACCTGGAAGGAGGCCGCGAGCGTGCTGACGCTGGGCCTGCGCACGGTGATCGCGCTGCCGCTCGCCACCAGCGAGGAGATCCTCGGCGTGCTCTACATGGACCGCCAGGCGATCGATCCGCTGCTCACCGCGACCGACGTCGCCTGGCTCAACGCCTTCGCGTCGGCCGCCGCCGGCCTGCTCGTGCGCGAGCGCGCCCGCGCCGAGGCCACCGCTCGCGCCGACCGGATGGCGGCCGCCGCGGACCTCGCCGCCAGCGTCGCGGCGGCG
>JAKFEW010000035.1:0-35908 GCA_036675505.1 Candidatus Sericytochromatia bacterium | reverse complement strand
GACAGCTCAACGGGCGGATTCCAGTAGCGAGTCATGGCGAACACCTCCCGGCACAACGGCCAGGATGTGTTAGATCAAATCTCAGCTCGGTTGTCGATCCCCGAAACTGATCAGGTCTCTAGGCCGCGGCGCTCTCGGCCTGGGCGGAGGCGCCTGTACGGGCCTGGAAGCGCAGCAGGACCTCGACCTGCGGCTCGCGCAGCAGCTCCTCCTCGACGAGCAGCTCGCCGAGGCGCTGGCCGGTGGCACGCTGCAGCCGCAGCGCCAGCACGACCTGGGTGGGCGTGAGCAGGGCGTTCTCGATCAGCAGCAGGCCGAGCGGCTTGCGGTCGCCCGGCACACCCGCGAGCTTGCGCTGCAGCGAGAGGAACGGCGCCAGCTCGGCCTGGGAGCAGAAGCCCAGCTCCACCACCACCTCGCCGAAGGGCACGACGCGGCCGGCGTCGCGGTGCTGCGTCCAGCGCGTCACGCAAACTTGGAGCTCGCGGTCGTCGATCATGCCCTCCCGGAGCATGATGAGGCCGAGCAAGGGCCGCTTCGACTTGTTCTCGCGATCGGACATACGGCAACTCCCAGGGGTATGACGAGCCACCTCGTCACGGATCCTATCGCCGCCGTGTGCCTCCCTGTTGCGAGTCTAAATCCAAACTTGACCGATCCTTAACTGGATCGGCGGGCTCAGCGGCGCCCGCCGGTCGAGCCGCCGCCGGTGCCGTAGCTGCCGCCCGCGCCCACGTAGACGCTCTCGTCCAGGCAGATCCGCTTGGCGAAGTCTTCGAGCTTCTCGGTGCGCGTCTGGCCGGTCGGATCGACGAAGGTGACCTGGCCGTCCTTGATCGCCTTCACGAGGACCATGTGGAAGCGCGGCACGCGCCAGTCCGCCTCAGGCAGGAAGCGCCGCAGCGCCGGCGGCAGCTCGATCTCCTCGGAGCCCGCCGAGACCACCACCATCACGCCGCCGTGGCCGCCCTCCTGCGCCGCCGCGTAGGCGTCGGTCAGCGACTCGGCGGCCGCCTCGGCCTGCGAGCTGCCGTAGCCGACCATCTGCGCCATGCGCGCGAAGAAGCCGGGGCCTTCGAGGGTCGGCACCTGTAAAACGGCGTCGTTCAGCTTGCGGGCCTGGGCCGGGCGCAGGCCGTGCATCGTGGTGGTCGTGTTCTCGGCGTCCTTGGTCGTGACGAGGTCCGAGGCGATGTCGTAGCCGCCGCCCGAGGCGTAGTCCATCAAGGCGGCCTGGAAGATCGCGTTCTGGCGCTCGTTGGGCGCCAGGTTCTGGGCGTCGATCCAGGCGAGGTTCTTCGCCGAGACCTGGATCACCTCGCCGTTGGGGAGCTTGGCCGCGCCCGTGGTGGCGAGGTCCGAGGCCATCTGGAAGTACTGGGCCGGGTTGTCGCGGGCGATCGCGAGCTGGAAGGCCGCGGCCACGCAGGCGTGCTCGCGGGCCTGGGCGATCGTGCCCTCCGGGTTCACGAGCTGCGCGAGCGCCGTCTCGGCCACGGCGGTGGCGCCACCCCCCTTGAGGAAGGCGTCGAGGTTGTCGCGCAGGTTCTGCCAGCCCGGATCGACCAGCTCGAGCTTGCCCTGGGCCTGCAGGGTCTTGAGCGCGGCCTGGCCCGCGGGCGTGAACTTGGTGAGGTTCGCGTCGAGGAAGGCCTGGGTCTTCACCTGGCTGGCCTTGGTCCAGACGCGCACGGCCTGGGCGATCAGGCCGCCGATGCCCGAGAACGGGTTCACGGCGGCGGCGGCGATCGAGGCCATCGTGGGCCCGGTGGCGGCATCGCGCGCGCTGCCGAGCACGTCGCCGACCTTGCGCACCCAGCTCGCGTCGGCCGGGCTCGCCGGGGCGGCCCCGGTCTGCGCCGTGGCCGCCTGGGGCCGTGGCGCAACGGGTGCCACGGGCGGGACAGCCTTGCTCACGCCGTTGATCGCATCCGCGCTCATGGGATCTCCTCCACTTTCCACTTGCGGGACGGCCCGCGCTTACCCTGTCGACGAGCGGGCGTCGCCGGATGCGTCATTTAACACGGATCTAATGCTTTGTTGTTCCGTGTTAAAATACGCGCCGGAGGATCGCTCGTGGCGCGTCTGGTCTATTACGCCCTGGGCGGCGGGCTGGGGCACCTCAACCGGGGCCTGGCCGTGGTTCGCCACCTGCGCCGGCTGGCGCCTCACAGCGAGGCGCTGCTGATCACCAGCAGCCCGTTCTGCCACCTCGCGGTGGCGCAGGGCGTGCCGACGCTGCGGCTGCCGACCACGTACGAGCAGCAGCTGCTCGGCGACGTGGGAATCGGCGCGCGCCTCGCGCGGGCCATGCTCGACGCCGTCGCGCCGATGGACGCGCTGGTCGTGGACGCGGTGGCCAGCGCCCTCACGCCCGAGGTGCTCGAGGTGGTCGAGCGCGGGCGCTTCTTCCGCGGCTTCTTGCACCGCGAGGAAAACATCGAGACCTACGACGACCGCCTCGAGCTCTTCGACCGCGTCTTCTACCCCTTCCCCGTGGCGCCTTCCGACGTCGGCCTGCCGGACCGCCTGCAGGCCGTCGGCTATGTGCTCAGCCGCAGCAGCCAGGACGTGCTCACGCGCACCCAGGCGCGCCTGCGGCTCGGGCTCGCGCCCGACGGCGAGGAGCCGCTGGTGCTCGCTTACCATGCCGGCAGCCCGGCCGAGACGATGGCGCTCTTCCGCCGCGTGAAGGCCGCGAGCGATCGCCTCGCCGAGGGCGAGCACGGCGTCGGCCACGCCCTGCGCCTGGTCACGCCCCAGATCTTGCCGGGGGCCGAGTTCTTTTATCCGCACCTGCTCGCGATCCACCCGGTGATGGACGTGCTCGAGGCGGCCGACCTGGTGGTCTGCGCCGCCGGCTACAGCTCGGTGGCCGAGCTGGCTTGCCTGGGGCGCCGGGCGATCCTCTGGCCGCTCGACCGCGTGGGCGACGATCAGGCCGGCCGCATCGGCCACTGGCCGGCGATCGGGGCGGTCACCAGCGAGGAAGAGCTCGCGGAGCTGATGCGCGAGCAGCTCGCGCAGGCGGACCACCCGCCGCGGGCCGCCGCCGTCGACTACCGCGGCGCGGAGATCGTGGCGGAAGCCTTGGCCAGTGTGGCCAGCAGAACCTGATCGGATCGCCCTTGGCGCGGCGAACGGATTAACCCTCCCTTAACGTGTCACGTGATACCCCGTGGCCGATGATGACCAGGCGGCAGTGATCCGTGGTCGTGACAGGTCCGATGTAGGAATTAAGGAGGGGCTCGTGAGCTTCGAGAAACGCCAGAACTGGCTCTCCCGCAACCAGGGTAAGATTGCCGTCGCGATCGCCGTGGCGACGATCGGCGCCTGGGGTTGCCAATCGACGAAGGCCCCGACCGCAGCCGGCGGCGAGGACCAGGTGAACCTGGGCCGCAACGGCGCCACCGGTGCTGCGACCCAGCCCGCCAAGCCGACCACCACGAACCCGGCCCAGCCCGGCGGCCAGACCGCCACGGGCGGCACCGACGCCACCGGCGGCACCACGGCCGGCGGCGATTCGCCCCTCGCCGCGGGCGGCACGGGCGCCACCGGCGCCGCCGCCACCGCGCCGGACCCCCTGACCACCACGCCCAGCGTGATCGCACAGACCCTGGTCCAGCCGACCCAGCCGATGAACCCGGCGTCGGTGAACGAAGCGCCGATCAAGTGGAACCACAAGGCCGTCCAGGTCGACCCGGAGGTCCTCGCGGCGACCCCGAAGGGCGCGACGGCCGTCATCACCGGCCGCGTCGTCGACGAGAAGGGCCTGCCGGCCGCCGGCGTCCCGGTCATGACCGACCTCCAGAAGACCACGACCAACGCGGAAGGCTTCTACTCGCTGACGGTCGACGCCGTGCCCGGCGCGCCGATCCGCTTCGGCGCGAACGAGACCGGCTTCGTGCCGTTCGACGACTTCGTCAGCCTGTTCCCCGAGGAGACCTACCGCTACGACACGCAGGTCCTCAGCCTCGACGACAACGTCACCAAGATCGACGTGGCCAAGGGCGGCACCGCCACCAGCGGCGCGCTCGAGACGGTTCTCGGCGAGCTCTCGGCCAGCCGGCCCTCGGGCAGCAACCCGAAGCAGACCTTCGGCCTCCTGCAGGCGCCCGACATGGGCACCAGCGGCCTCAAGGCCGTCTACCTCGAGATCCCGCCGGGCGGCCTGATCCTGCCCGAAGGCCAGACCGAGGCGACCGTCCGCCTGACCTGGCTGAACCCGCTGCCGCGGCCCAACAAGCCCTACGGCGACCTGTACGGCCCGCTCCAGACCTACACCGCCTGGGATGCCTCCGCCAAGGCCGGCACCAAGGGTGAAGAGCAGGTCGCATTCAACCCCGTCAACTTTGCCGACCTCGACATCGGCGACGCGAAGATCGCGCCCGGCGCGGAGCTGCGCGTGAAGTGGGTGGTCGGCCCCGAGGTCCTCGCCAAGTACCCGGTTTCGATGTCCAACGGCCAGGCTTTCATGCCCTGCTACCAGTACGACACCGGCGAAGGCTGGACCAAGCCGGTCCTCGCCACCGTCTTCGAGGAAGACGGTCACACCTGGACGCAGTACACCATGCGGGGCTCCAACCCGCCGCCGGTGGTGCCGTGATGAGGATCCGCGAGGATCTGACGTCGCCCGCACCGTCCGCGTAGTGGAAGCATGAAGGAAAGGAAGTCCCCGATGAGCGATAAGCGCAAGAACATGAAAACCTGGCTGGCGGCGGTCTGCCTCGCGGCGGTCGGCTCGGCCATGATCCCGATCGTACCGGCCCAGGCCGGCATGGGCACCGGCAACCCGCCGCCGCCCCCGCCGCCGCCGGTCAAGCGGTCCTTCCGCCTGTACGAAGGCTCGACCGACTCCGCCCTGACGGGCAAGGGCTTCGCGGGCCTCCGCGTGGACCACACCCGGTCCTGGGTGAACGGCTCGGTCGCGACCACCACGGCGGCCAACGGCGATTTTTCGTACATCGTGCGCTCCGACCAGTCCGGCGTCGTCCACCGCGCCTACATGTTCGGCCTCCAGGCGGGCTGGGGTAGCGGCGACCTGATCGTCGCGACCGACGCGGTTCTCCGCATCGTCGTCGACAAGGCGGGCGAGCAGGACTTCGACGAGCTCGCGACGCCATCCAACGCGCTGGTCACCAACTGGCGGATGGAGTTCGAGTACCAGCGCGGCGGCGCTGCCCAGCAGTTCGCCTCCAACCCGTCGCTCACGATCAACCGGGATACGGGTGAGCGCTCGTTCGGCATCCGGCGCATCCCGCGCCACCTCAGCGCGAAGCCCACGCAGGACGGTGGCAATGGCCCGAACGGCGTGACCAAGGCGGTCTTCCAGCTCAAGATGCTCGAGGGCTACGACGCCGGCGGCACCATGCGCCTCAAGTGGCTGGACAAGCTCGAGAACGGCCGCAAGGCGGTCAAGCCCGGCTTCAACAGCGACACCGCGAACGATCCGCTGGTGCTCCACAAGATCCTGGCGACCACCGAGAAGTAAGGGCACCTGTCCACCAGATGGCATTCATTCGGAAATCGGTTCCGAATCGTCGAGCGTGGGGGCCGTTGGCCCTCACGCTCGTACTATTCGGCACGACCTTCACCATCGATGCCGCGCAGGCGGCGCGCACCGCCGCTTCGTCCAGAGGCCCGCTGGTCTTCGTCTCCAACGTCCTCGACCTGAGCGCGATGGTGATCGAGCCTGCGACCGGCAAGGTCCGCAAGCTGCCCGTCGGCGCGCTGCCGCACAACTGGGCGATGTCGCCGGACGGCGCGGAGGTGCTCGTGGTCAACACGGGCTCGGAGAGCGTTTCGTTCTTCGACGCGCGCAACGGCGACTGGAAGCGCAACATGCTGATCGCGCCGATCCCCAAGAATTCGAAGCATGAAAAGCTCGGCTGGGACAAGTTCAAGGGCAAGACCAGCTGCCACCAGTGCCACGGCCCGAACGCCGTGGGCAGCCTGCCCAGCCAGGTGACCTACGCGCGCGACGGCAAGTCGCTCTGGACCGTGCCTTTCAACCCGCCCGGCATCCTGCGGGTCGACCGCCAGACGGGCGCGCGCTTGCAAGAAATCACGATCAAGGACCCGCCGTTCTTCGTGCAGGCCTCGAACATCCAGTACACGCCGGACGGCAAGCAGCTGCTGATCGTCCACCGGCGCTCGAGCAAGAAGCTCAAGCTGCCGAGCAAAGGCACCGCTTACGACGTGCCCAAGGACATGACCTCGTTCGACCACGGCGGACCGCCCGGCAACAAGGCCAGCCTGATCACCTTCCACACGGCGGACGGCCTCAAGGAGACCGGCCGCGTGGTCGTGCCGCTCTCGCTGCCCTACAACTTCGACTTCGACAGGGCCGGCAAGCTCATGTACGTGGCGTATCGCTCGAGCAACAAGGTCGCCGAGATCGATGTCGAGAAGCGCACGCTGAAGCGCCTGCTGACCGTGGGCGAGGGCCCGCACAACGTGATCGTCGACAAGAAGGACGGCAAGTACCTGTACGCGCCGAGCTTCTACGACGAGCCGCCCGAGGTCGTGAAGCTCGAGATCAAGACGGGTTTCGTGCGTGCGCTCCTGCCCGCGAAGGTCTCGCCGGCGATGGTCGAGCAGGACCCGGACACCGGCTACCTGTACGCCGTGATCAACGCCAACAACCGCTTGCTCGAGATCGATCCGGCCGGGAAGGGCAAGATCCGCCAGGAGTTCCCGCTGGGCGCGTTCCCGCTGGACGTGATCGTGGTGCCCGAGAGCCAGCGCAGGCAGCTCCGTTAGGCGCGGCGCCTAGGGCTTGCTCAGCTTGCGGATCCGATGGTTGTCGGGATCCGCGACCAGGATCGCGCCATCGGGCAGCACGATCATATCCGCCATCGTCCTGAACTGCGCCGAATCGGTCCCGCCGTCGGCGAAGCCGGCCGTATTGCCCGGGATCAGGTCGACGGCGGAGAGCTCGCCGCCGGCGAGCCGCTGGATCGAGAGCCGCCCGCTGTCCGCGATCAGCAGCGAGCCGCCGGCGGCCTCCGGGTCCGAGCCGGCCGCGATCACGTCGCTCGGCGTGATGAAGGACAGCGTCGCGCTCGCGACCGTCGAGACCGTGACGGCGTTGCCGCTCTTCACGATCTTGCGCAGCTTGGAGTTGAAGGCGTCCACGACGTACAGCGTGTCGTTGCCGACCGCCGCGCAGCCGTTCGGGTTGTTGAAGCGCGCGGTGGTGCCGGAGCCGTCCGCGTCGCCCGTCTCGGTGGCGCTGCCCGCGACGGTGTCGATGCGGTCGGCCGCGAGATCGACGATGCGGATGCAGTTGTTGCCCGAGTCGACGACCCACAGGAAGTTCTGGTCGGCGGTCAGCGCGATGCCGGTCGGGCCCTGCATGCGCGAGGCGTCGGCGACGCCGTCGGCGAAGCCACCCGTGGTGCTGCCCACCACGAAGTCGAGCTCGCGGGCGACGAGCTCCTTCGCAGCTTCGGCGACGGGCAGCTTGCGGATGCGGTTGTTGAGGGAGTCCGCGATCAGGAGCGTGCCGTCCGCCATCACCGCCACGCCCTCGGGCCGGTTGAGGGTCTTGGTGTCTTGTGGCGTGGTGGCCTCGCCGGTGCCGATCACGGTCGTGACCTGGCCGCCCGCGATCTTGCGGATGACGTGGTTGTTGGAGTCGGCCACGTAGACATCGCCCGTGCCTGGGTGGACGGCCAGTCCGCGTGGGCCGTTGAAGGTGGCGGTGGCCACAGCGCCGTCTTCGAAGCCCGCGGTGTCGGTGCCCGCGTAGGTGCCGACGATGACCGCGCCGGGCGCGGGCGTGGCCTGCTGCGCGAGCGGCGAGGGCGCCGTGCTGGTGGCGCTCGTGGGCGCTGTCGACGTCACGGGCGAGGCCCCGCCGCCGCTGCCGCCCGACGAGGGCGCGGCCGAGGTGACGGGCGCTGTGGACACCGCAGTGGAGGGTGCCGTGGAAACCGCGCTCGACGGCGCGGTCGAGGTGGTCGGCGCTGTGCTCGCGCCGTTGGGGCTCGAGGCCGCGGTCGACGGCGTGGCCGTCGGGGTCGTGTCGCCGCCGGCGTTGGGCGCGCTGGCGCCGGGCCGCGGCGTGGCCTTCGAGGTCTTCTTGGTGCCAGACGTGCTGACCTCGGCCTCGGTCGCGGCCGGGTTGCCGTTGCAGGCCAGCATGAGCATAGAGGCGATGAGCAGCGCGGCGCGGGCGGGGGCCTGACGGCGGATGAAGGGCATGAGTCGTCACTCCTGGGAGCGGGGCGTCAAGCCTCTTGTACCCACTGCCGGCGCTCCCGCATCGGCTGGAACCATTGCTTGCCTGATGTTGACACAAACGCTATGATGTCGGTATGGGGTCGGATCTGGGTGTGGTTCCGAATGGGAAACTAGGGTTGCGCCGCGCTGCGTGGGGTCTCGTGGCCTGCACGTCGGGCAGCGTGGCCTGGTTGGCGGTCGTCACCTGGCTCGCCGCGTTCAGCTGGCTCGGGGTGGTCTTTCCCGGCTTCCTCGTGGTCACCTCGGGCCATACAGGCGCCGTGGTGCTCGCGGATTGGCCGGGCCAGGGCGCGGGGATCGCGCCGTACTGGCGCGTGGTGGCCGCGGATGGGCGTCCGACCGCCTCGGGCGCCGAGGTGTACGCCGTGGCGGCGCTACGGCCCGCCGGCACGGCGGTGCGCTGGACCTTCGAGACGCCGGCCGGCGCGCGCTTCGAGCGCTCGGTCGCCACGGCCACCTTCGGCGGCTGGGACCTGGTGCGGGTTTTCATGGTCTACTGGGTCTCGGCGCTCGCCCACGTGGCGCTCGGCGCGCTGGTGCTGCTGTTGAGGCCGCATGACCGCGCCGCGTGGGCCCATTGGTGGCTGTGCCTCGCGCTCGGCGTCTTCATGTTGGCGAACTTCGACGTCGCGAGCACCTTCCTGCTCGCGCCCTGGCTGCCGATGGCGGCGGTGGCCTGCGTGGCGCCTGCGGTGGTCGCGCTCGCGACGACGTTCCCGATCGCCCTGTACACGCCGCGCGCGCGCGGCCTGCTGCTGGGGGCGCTCTTGGCCTGGGCCGCCGCGCTCACGGCCTGCGTGGCCTCGGGCCACCCGGGCGCGCTGGCCTTCGGCGCCTGGGGCGTGGTGCTCACGGCCTCGGCGGCGCTGCTGGCGGCGATCGCCCTGTGGGCACGCCTGGCCTGGTCGGCCGCCGCCGCGGCGCACGTGCGCGCCCAGGCCCGCGCGGTGATGGTGGGGCTCGCGGTGGCGTTCGTGCCGGCGATGGCGGCCTCGGTCCTCGCGCCGCTGCTCGGCGCGGGCACGCCGGGGCTCGACCTCGCGCACTCGGCGTTCGTGGCGTTCCCGCTGGCGGTGGCCTGGGCGATCGTCCGCCACGGCGCGTTCGAGGTGCCGCCGCTGGTCGCGGCCCTGCGCGGCTGGCTCGACCGCACGCTCTATGGCGAGCTCGAGGCGATCCTCGCCGAGCTCGACGCGTTCGCTCGGCGGCCCGCGGTCGCCACCGGCGACGTCGCGAACGAGGTGCTCGGCCTGGCGACGCGCCTGGTGGGGCCTGGCTGGTCGGCCGTGTGGGTGGCCGGGGCGCGGGTCGCCGCGCGGGGGCCGGCGCCCGCCTGTGTGGACGAGGCCGGGGCGGCTGGGGTGCTGCGCGTGCGCGTGCCGCTCGGCGAGGAGGCCGACGCCTGGCTCGCGCTCGGCCCGCGCGCGGAAGGCCCGGCTTACCGCGTGGCGGATCGCGCGGCGGTCGAGGTGCTCGCCGCGCACGCGGGCACCGCGCTCGGCCGGGCGCGCCTGGTCGAGGAGCGCGTCACGCTGCGCATCCGCGAGAGCGTCGCGCGGGCGCTCGCCGAGGAGCGCGACCGCATGCTGCGACAGGTGCTGCACGACCTCAAGACGGAGGTCTTCAACGTCGGCCTCGCCGCCGAGCTCGGCCAGCGCCACGGCGAGGCCGACGAGGCGCTCGTCCGCATCGAGCGCAGCGCCGAGCGGATGTCGGACTTCTTGCGCGAGAAGGCCCGCCAGGTGGTCGACGGCCGCACGGGCGGCCGCACGGCGCTCGGGCCCGTGCTCGAGGGCGTGCGCGAGGCGATGGCGGCGCCGCTCGCCACGCGCGCCCAGTCGCTCGCCTTCACGATCGAGGACGCCGACGCGGCCGTGCCGCTCACGGCGGTCGAGCTCGGCCAGATCTTGCTGAACCTGCTCGAGAACGCGAGCAAGTTCTCGCCGCCCGGCGCGCCGATCCGCGTGGAGGCCCGCCGCGAAGGCGGCCAGCTCATGCTCGCGGTTGTGGATCAGGGCCCGGGCCTGCCGGTCGACTGGGCGTATGGCCGGCGCACCGACCCGAGCGCCCCGGGCTTCGGGCTCGGGTTGCGCAACGTCGAGCTGCTGGCCGTCGCCGTCGGTGGCACGGTGGCCTGGCGCAACGGGGCCGGCGGCGCGGTCTTCGAGGTGCGGCTGCCGCTGCTGGCCCGCGAGCCGGGCCCTGTCTTGCATTGAGTGCAGAGGTCCGTTGCGGTGATGCAAAAGGCCCCGACGCCGTAGCGCCGGGGCCCCCGGGTTCCTGAGATCAGGACTTCAGTCGTTCTCGGTCTCGTCGGCGATCTTCTTGGCCTCTTCGACCCACTTCGTGACCGTCGCGAGCGACGGCGTGTGGCCGACGAACTTCGGCTCGAAGGCGTTGGCGACGCCCACGCGCTCCCACAGGTTGGCGGGGTCGCGGCGGGCGAGCTCGCTGGGCGACTCGACGCCGACCGCGGCGAGCAGGTTGCTGTTGCGCGGGCCGAGGCCCTTGATGTTCATCAGCGCGACCTTCTGGGCCCAGGCCAGCACCAGCTTGTAGGGGATGTCGGCCTGTTCGGCCAGCTTGTGGCGCTTGTAGCGGGTGTTGGTCGCCTCGGCGAGCTTCTTGGTGTTCGTGATCTTGGCTTCACGCAGCTTGGCGCCATAGGTCGGGCCGATGCCGAGCACGGTCTCGATCGAATAGGCCCGCTCGGCCTCGAGGTCGGACGCGACCTGCGTGCGCGGGGCGGCGGGCAGGGCCTGCTTGGCGCAGCCGGTGGCGGCAGTCAGCGAGACCAGCAGCAACGCGCTGCAAATCAGGGGGCGAAGGGTGGGCATGAGAGAGATGCTCCTGTCATATATGCAAATCCGCGATCCGGGCGCCGGGGGGGACACCCAAATCGATAAACGGGTCTAAATAAGGTCTTAACCTTAGCTTAGTAATAGACGGATGCCGCCAGGAACTTGCTAACAGATCGCGAAAAAAATGCGAAAATCGATCGACCGACCCCCCGAGGAGCCCATGACCCGATCCATCTCGCCCAGGCCTGCCCTGCTGGCCGTCGCCGTGTTCGCCGCCGTCACGGCCACCGCCACGCCCGTCGCGGGCGCGGCGACCAGGCCCCCCGCGGCCGTCTCGCCCAAGCCCGCCCAGCTGAAGACCCCAGGAGCCAAGCCCGTGACCGCACCCGTCCAGACCGCCGCCGACGCGATCAACCAGGCCTGGAACTACGACAAGCCGGCCGAGTCCGAGCAGCGCTTCCGCGCGCTGCTGGCCGACGCGCGCGCCAAGCAGCCGGCCTTCCGGCTGGAGGTCGAGACCCAGCTCGCGCGCGCGCTCGGCCTGCAGCAGCAGTTCGAGGCGGCCCACAAGCTGCTCGACGGCGTCGAGCAGGCCCTCGCCGGGCACCCCGACTGGCAGCGGCTGCGCGTGCGCTACCTGCTCGAGCGCGGGCGCGCGTTCAACTCCGGCAAGCAGCGCGAGCAGGCCATGCCGCTCTTCGTCGCGGCCTGGGAGCTGGCCCGCGCGGCGCGTGAGGACGGCCTGGCTGTCGACGCCGCCCACATGGCGGCGATCGCCGAGCCCGACGCGCAGGCGCAGGAGGCATGGAACGACCAGGCGATCGCCTACGCCGAGGCCAGCGCCGACCCGGCGGCCCAGAAGTGGCTGGGCTCGCTGCTGAACAACCAGGGCTGGACCTTCCACGACAGCGGCCGGCCGGAGCAAGCCCTGGCGCTCTTCGAGAAGTGCCTGGCCTGGCACCGCGCGCGCAAGACCGGCGAGGGCGAGTTCATCGCGCGCTGGGCCGTGGCGCGCTGCCAGCGCACGCTCGGGCGCTTCGAGCAGGCGCTGGCCGCCCAGCAGGCCCTCTCCGCCGACCGCGCGCTCGCACGGGCCGATGAGGACGGTTACGTGGCGGAGGAGCTCGCGGAGAACCTGCTCGCGCTGGGCCGCGAGGCCGAGGCGCGGCCGCACTTCGCCCGCGCGCACGCCTTGCTCTTGAAGGACATCTGGCTCGCGAGCAACGAGCCGAAGCGGCTCGCGCGGCTCGCGGAGCTCGCGCGGGAGTGAGCCGAGCCTGGCCTTCCTCGCAGCCTGGCTCTACTCGCAGGCCGCCGGGTCGTCGCAGGCGCGCGTGATGACCCAGGCGTCGCCGTCCTTCTTCAGCCGGATGGCGCCATGCTTGACCTGCACGACCTGACCGTCGCGCTTGAACGGGAACGAGGCGATCACCGCGCGGGGGCCCACCACCTCGAGCTCGTCGCCCACGGCGACCACGGTGAGGAGGTCCCGCGCGAGCGGCCGGACGGAAAAGAGGATGTCGGCGAGGTCGTCTGCGAGGCGATCGCGGACGCTACTGGCCACCGCGTCCGGCAATAGCGCCACGACGGCGGCCGCGTCCTTGCGGGCGTAGGCGTCGTTGAGCGCCGCGACCACGTCGAGCGCGGCCTCGCGCTCAGGCCCCGTCACGATCGGGCCCTCCGGCAGCGGCCACTCGGCCTCGTCGGCGATCGGCGCGGGGACCGCGGCGGCACCCGCCTCGAAAGGCAGCGCCGCGACCTGCATCTGGCCGTCCGCGCCGCGCGTGAGCACGATCTTCTCGATCACGTGGCTGCCGCTCGCGCCCTCGAGCTTGAAGGTCGCGCGCAGCAGCGGGCTGCCGTCCTTGGTGCGCAGCGTGATCGTGTCGCCGGCCTGGTCGACCGCGATCTGCTTGAAGTCGGCGGTGACGAGGTTGAAATCCTGGCCCTTGAGGAAGACCTCGGCGTGGCCGCGCTCGATCGACCACTCGAACTGGCCGGCCGTCTCGACCTCGGCCTTGCGGCGCGCGGCGAGCAGGGCGGCTTCGAAGGACGCGACCTTGGCCGGGTCCTTGGCCTTGTAGGCGTCGACGTAGGCCTTGAGGGCCAGCAGCGCCATGGCGCCGTCGGCCTCGGGCGCCGGTGCCGCCTCGGCCGGTGGCTCGGCCGCGGCCGTCGCGGGCACGCCGCCGGCGGGGGGCGTCGCGTCGACGGGCGCTGTGGCGGCTTCCTGGGCAGGCGCCACCGCTGGCTGGGCCGGGGCCGGCGCCGCCGCGCTGGCCCAGCTCGCGGCCTCACCCTCCCGCGTGCCCGTGATGCGGGTCTCGTTGAAGCCCGGCAGCCTGGCCTGGCAGGCCGTGAGCGTGAGCGCGAGCGAAAGCGCCAAAAGCGGTGTGCGCATGATGATTGATCCTCCCCCCATCCGATACCTGCTTCCTACCCGGCGAGCGTCCGTTCGATGCGCCGCGGCGCGTGCGGACCCACGCTCGACGGGGTATGCCGCCGGGGTGTCGCCGCCGGGGAGCCTTTCCGCATGATTTACGACCACCGCGCCATGGAGGCGCCGCGCGCGGCCGGGCCGCTGCTGCGGCTCTTGACCCACTTGCTCGAGAGCGAGGTCACAGGCCCGGCCCTGGCCGAGTACCTCTTCGCCGGCGCCGGCGTCGGGCTCTTGCGCGAGACGCCCTGCGACGATCCGCTGCCCTTCGGCCACCCGCTGCTCGCGCTCGACGGCCACGACGACCCCACCCTCCCGGATCCAGGCCCCGCGCTCTCGGCGCTGGCCTTCGCGGCGCCCGGCCCGCCGCCCGGCTTCGCCTTCCAGACCGCCGGCGACTACGCGCTGGCCTACCGCGAGGGCGCGATCGGGCCGGAGGAGGTCGCGCGCCGCGTGCTCGATGCGGCCGGCGCCCTCAAAGCGGCCCGGCCGCCGCTCGGCGCGCTGATCGCACAAGACGGCGCCGACCTCATGCGCCAGGCGCGCGCCTCGGCCGAGCGCCACGCGCGCAAATCCCCGCTCGGGCCGCTCGACGGCGTGCCGGTGGCGATCAAGGACGAGCTCGATCAGGCCCACTACCCGACCACCGTCGGCACGGCGTTCCTCGGCCGGCGCGGCCCGGCCGAGGCCGACGCCGAGGTGGTGGCGCGGCTGCGCGCGGCCGGCGCGCTGCTGATCGGCAAGACCAACATGCACGAGATCGGCATGGGCGCGACGGGCCTGAACGCGCACCACGGGCCGGCCCGCAACCCATACGACCCTTCGACCGCGGCGGGCGGCTCTTCCGGCGGCTCGGCCGCGGCGGTGGCGGCCGGCCTCTGTCCGCTCGCGATCGGCGCGGACGGCGGCGGCTCGATCCGCATCCCGGCTTCGCTCTGCGGCGTCGTCGGCCTCAAGCCCACCTTCGGGCGCGTGAGCGAGCGGGGTGCCGCGCCGCTCTGCTGGAGCCTCGCGCACGTCGGCCCGATCGGCGCGACGGCGCGCGACGTGGCGCTGGGCTACCTCGCGATCGCCGGCCGCGACGCCGCGGACGCCAACACGCTGCGCCAGCCCGCGCCGACGCTCGCAGGCTTCGCGGAGGACCTCGCGGGCGTGCGGCTCGGCGTGTTCAGGCCCTGGTTCGAGGACGCCGACCCCGAGGTGGTGCGCGCCTGCTCCAACCTGCTGGCCGCGATGGTCGACGCCGGCGCGACGGTCGTCGAGATCGCGGTGCCCGAGCTCGGCGTGCTCTCCGCGGCCCACTCCGTGACGATCGCCGTCGAGCTCGCCACCGCTCACCTGCACCACCACGCGGCGAACCTCGGCGAGTACGCCTTCGAGACGCGCTTCAACCTCGCCCTGGGCAGGCGCCTGCGCGGCAGCGACTACGTCCACGCCCAGCGCCTGCGCGGCCGCCTCTACGGGCACTTCCGGGCCGCGCTGTGCGACGTCGACGTGATCGTCACGCCCACCACCGCGTGCACGGCGCCGACCGTGGCGCACGACGCGCTCGCGACCGGCGAGTCCGACCTCGGGTTGCTCGACCGGCTGTGTCGCTTCGCGCGGGCCGGCAACCTCACGGGCCTGCCCGCGATCAGCTTCCCGGCGGGCTACGATCAGGCCGGCCTGCCGATCGGCTTCCAGGCCATGGGCGCGCCCTGGAGCGAACACCTGCTCTTGCGCCTCGCCCGCGTGGCCGAGGGCATGGTCGAGCGAAGGGCGCCCCAGGTCCACCGGCGCATCTTGGGGGTATGAAAAGCCCTATGAAGCATTCATTCGACCCCCGCCTCCCGATGGCCCTGGCCCTCGCGCTCGCGGCCGGCTGCGCCGGCGCGCCGGTCACCCCGACCACCGGCGAGCAGAAGGTCAGCGGCTCGGCCGCGGGCGCCGTGCCGTCGCGCACGCCGGCCACGCGCGCGCCCACGCCGACGCCGACGGCCACGCCCAGGCCTGTCGCGTCGACCGTCGGCAGCGTGCCGACGGCGCCCCCGGCGCTGGTCTCGCGGGGCCTGCTCGAGGCCGCCTTCGAGACGCGCGGCCTCGTGAGCACGCAGGCCCGTGAGGTCGTCTGCTACCCGACCCAGAAGGGCGACGCGGTCGTCACGGCGCGCTTCGTGCTGGCCGATGCGGCCGATGGACCTGCGAAGACGCTGCCCAGTCGCTTCGCCTTCGAGCTCGACGTCGGCCAGCTCGAGCCCGCCACGCCCTACACGCTGGCCTACCGCCCGGCCGGCAGCGGCGGCTCGGCGCTCGAGACGACCAACTTCCAGATCCCGGCGAGCGCCCACAAGACGATGAGCGAGCCGACCTCGGGCTACACCAGCACGACGCTGACGCTGAACGAGGCGGGCCTGACGGTCGCGGGCGAGTTCCCCGCGGGGACGACCTGGCGCCATGCGATGGTGTACGACAAAGACCGGCGGCTCGTGGTGACGGCCCACGCGATCCTCGCGAGCACCACCGACAAGTTCGTGATCTCGCCGGTGCCGGGCATCGACGGTGGCCAGGCGGCCACGGTTTACCTCCACGGCGACGGCAAGATCGTCTTCAAGAAGACGCTGACGCGTGAGGCGCCCGTCGGGCAGTAATCACCGATCCGGGAGCGCCAGCGGCCTATGATAAGCAGATGACGAGCGAACGCATCCGGGCCGAGCTGGCCGCCGGCGTAGACCACTTCCAGGCCGCGAGCGTGCGCGCCCTGCTCGGCGAGCTGGACGCCTGCCGGGCTGCGGCCGAGAGCGTGCCCGACGCGGTCTGCGCGCTGCTGAACTACGCGACGGCGCCCGAGATCCAATCGGCGCTCATGCAAGACGCGCTGGGCGCCAGGGCGCTGCCCGGCGGGGGCTGGGCGTGGCGCGTGAAGGGGCGCGACATCCACTTCGTGCGCCCCGCCTACATGTGGAATTGGGATGAGGCCTGAAACCCGCGCGCGGGCTCGCGGGTAAAAGGACACCATGACGGAAGCCCTCATCGCCGGCCGGTACCGCCGCATTCGCCCGCTGGGCGAGGGCGCGATGGGCACGGTGTGGCAGGTCGAGGACACCGCCACCGGCCAGGTGGTCGCGCTCAAGCTGATCTCGGCGAAGTACCGCGACGCCGCCAAGTCGGTCCTGCAATTCAAGCAGGAGTTCCGGCTGATGACCCAGCTGCGCCACCCGAACTGCTGCGCGGTCTACGACTACGGCGTGGCGGCGGACGGCGAGCCGTACTTCACGATGGAGGAGGTCCCCGGCCACGGGCTCGACGAGCTCGTGCCGCTGCCCGCCGAGCGCATCCAGCCGATCCTGACCCAGCTGCTGCTCGCGCTCGGCTACATCCACCAGCGCGGCTTCGTGCACCTCGATCTCAAGCCGGCGAACGTGCGCGTGACGCCGGACGGCGTGGTCAAGCTGATGGATTATGGCCTCATGGGCCTGGCCGGCGTGAGCGGCGGGCCGATCGTCGGCACGATCGGCTACCTCGCGCCCGAGGTGATCCGCCGCGGCCCGCTCGATCAGCGCACGGACCTGTACTCGCTGGGGGTCCTGCTGCACGCGATGCTGACCGGCCGGCTGCCGTTCGAGAGCGAGAAGCCGGCCGAGGTGTTGCAGGCCCATTTGCAGACCACGCCGCAGCCGCTCTCGCGCTGGCGCGCCGGCGTCGACGCCGGGCTCGAGCGCGTGGCGCTGCGGCTGCTCGCGAAGGGGCCGGTCGAGCGCTTCCAGTCGGCGTACCAGGTGCTGGCGGCGATCGGCGCGGAGGTGCCGGCCGGCATCGGCGGCAACCTCCTGACCTCGCCGATCGTCGGCCGCGAGGGCGAGCTCGGCGCGCTGAGCGCGGCGCTCGCCGACGTGGTCGCGGGGCGGCCCGGCCAGGCCGTGTTGCTCGTCGGCCCGCCCGGCAGCGGCAAGAGCCGCCTGGTCGAGGAGTTCCGCTTCCGCGTGCAGTGGGAGCACCTGCTGTGCGGCGTCGGCGCGCCGGATGCCGCGGGCACCCCCTACGGCCCGATCGTGCGCGCGCTGCGCGTGCTCTTGCCCGCGCTCAAGGCGCGCGTGCCGGAGGTGCTCACAAGCCAGGCGCCCGTGCTCGTGAAGCTTTTGCCCGAGCTCGCCGTCACGCCCGTGCCGGACTCGGACTCGCCGGGCCACGAGAAGCGCCGCTTGCAGGCGGCGATCACCGAGACGCTGCGCGCGCTCGCCCGCACCACGCCGTACGCGCTGGTGATCGACAGGCTGGAGGACGCCGACCCGCTGACCCGCGAGCTGATCGACGAGCTGCTGCGCACCATGGCCGACATGCCGGTGCTGCTCGTCGCCACCTCGCGCGAGGCGCCCGCGGCGGACAGCGCCTGGGCCCGCCTGGCCCGAGTGCAGCCGCTCTCCACGCTGAGCGACCCGGCCGTGGCGGCGATGGTCGCGTCGATGCTCGGCCAGGCGGACGTCGCGCCGGCCTTCACCGCCGCCCTGGTCGCCTTCAGCGGCGGCGTGCCGCGGGCGATCGAGCGTGCGCTCGAGCACCTGGTGCAGGCCGGCCGGCTCGTGGCCGACGGCGGCCATTGGCCCACCGACCTCGCCCTCGCGCCGGCCGACTTCCCCGCCGACGCGGGCGCGGCCCTCGAGACGCGCCTCGCCGCGTTGCCTGTGCAGGTGCTCGCGGTGGCCCGCACGGCGGCCGTGTTGGGCGGCGGGTTCTCGGCGGACCTGCTCGAGCTGATGGGCGCCGCCGAGGACGAGGCGCTGATCGACGCGATCTACGTCCTGCAACAGTCGCGCATCCTGGTCGTCGACGAGCGCCGCGAGCTGAACTTCACCCAGCCGGAGCTGCAAGCCGCGCTCTACGAGCAGCTCGCGCCCGACGAGCGTCGCAGGCTCCATGGCGTGGCCGCCGACGTCCTCGCCGCCCGCTTCGCGGACCGCCCGCTCGCCGAGGCGCCGCTCGAGCAGCTGGCCGTCGCGGCGGATCACTACGTCTCCGCGGGCGCCCACGAGGAGACCATCCGGCTCGCCACCGCCGTGTGCGGCCGCTATGCGCGCATGTTCGCCGCCGACGAGGCGCTGCGCTTCCTCAACGCGGCCCTGATGCGCATCGCCACCGATCCGCCCGGCCGTTGGCTCGACGAGCGGACGCGCTGCCTGCGCCACATGGGCGACGTCTACCGCTGCGTCGCCCGCCATGAAGAGGCGCGCGAGGCCTACCTCGAGGCGCGGCCGCTGGCCGCCCAGCTCGGCGACGGCGAGCTCGAGGTGCACATCCTGACCGGCCTCGCGAAGGCCGAGCAGAGCCTGGACCAGCTCGACGACGCGCTGGCGCGCTGCGACGAGGCCCTCGCGATCGCCCAGCGCGTGGGCGATCTCTCGGGCGCCGCGCGCTCGCTGTTGATCAGCTGCCGCCTGCACTTCTTCCGCGGCGACATGGGGGCGGCGATCGACCACACCGAGCGGGCCGTGCAGGCCGCGCGCGAGGCGGGCGATCCCAGCCGCATCGGCGAGGCGCTCGCCTTCATCGGCTCGATGTACGTCGCGTTCTCGCCGGAGTCGATCGAGACCGGCATCGCGAACTTCCGCGAGGCGATCGCGGTGCTCGAGGCGATCTCCGACCGGCCGAACTTGGTGAACGCCTACCTGCACCTCGGCGACGCGCAGATCACGCTCGGCGACTACCTGCCGGCGCTCGCGTCTTTCGAGCAGGCGCGCCACCACATCGAGGAGAGCGGCATGTTCGGCGACCTGAACGGCGTCTTCCTGAACCTCGCGGCGGTCTGCCTGGAGCTCGGGCGCTACGGCGAGGCCGTGGCCTACGCCCTGGAGACCGAGCGCCTCGCGATCGAGCAGCGCGTGCGCTTCATCGCGGGCCTGGCCGTGGCGTTCGGCGCGATGGCGAGCGCGCGCCTCGGCGATCTCGCCCAGGTGCCCGGGCGGATGGCGGAGGCGCTCGCGACGGCCGAGGCGCTCAAGCACAAGTACATGCGCGGCCTGGTGCTGCAGGGGCGACTCGAGACCTGGCTGCACCTGGGCGACCTGGCCGCCGCCGAGAAGGATGCCGAGGCCCTCGCCGAGCTCTTCCGCGAGACGCTGAACTACGAGCCTGAGAAGCGCATGCATGCAGCGCTCGCGCTGGTGCGCGCGCGCCGCGGCGAGCATGAGGTGGCGGGCTCGCTCGCGAACCGCGCGCGCGAGGCCGCCGAGATCTGCCAGGCCAAGGGCGTCAAGCTGCGCGCGCTGATGGCCCACGCCTACGCCGCGCTGGTGGGCTGTGATTACGCGCGCGCCCGCGCAGAGGCCGAGGCCGCGCTGGCGCTCGCGGAGCAGCTGGCCTGTCGCCAGGTCGCGGCCGTGCTGCACGGCATCGCGGGCGAGGCCGCCATGCACCTCGACGGCGACGCGCGCGCGCACTTCGACGCGATGCTGGCGGACGCCCAGGCCTGCGGCGACGGCGCGCTCGAGGCCGAGGCGCTCTACGGCCAGGCGGCGTCGAGGCCCTACGCGCCGGATTCGGCCGGGCTCGCCGAGGCCGCGCGGGCGCAGCTGCAGGCGCTCGCGGCGCGCCTGGGCGGCGATGAGGCGCAGCGGTTCTTGTGCCTGCGCGAGCGGATCCGGATCGTGGCGGGGGATTACAAGGCGATGCGGCCGAAGCCGTCGGGCGCGAAGACCGGCCCCCTCCAAATGCCCTTCGGCCTCCCCGGCGGCCTCTGACCCCCGCAAATACTAAACCAGAGCCAGGCGATCAACCCTTCGATGAGGCGGGGATCGGGGATACCGCTCACAGCGAAGCCTCGGCGTAGGGCCGCATCACATTCGCCACGCGGCACACTTCCGCGTAGCGCCACAGCGCATCAATCGTGTCCGGGCGCTTCCGGATGTAGTCATGAAGGGCCTCGATCGCCACGTCCAGGCCGAGCTTGTGCCGGTACTTGAAGCAGTAGGCGACGGTCTTGGCCGCCCGCTACACCGGTGACAGGCGGGTGACAGCCGGGCTAATGCCGCCCGTTCGGGCGTGCCGCCTGTTACAGCGTGCTGCGCGGCAGCAAGCGGATTGCGCTGTTGCCGGTATCGAGGATGTAAAGGCCCTTGGCGGGGTCGACCAGCAGCATGACGGGTGATACGAGCGAGTCGTCGGTGCCCGGCTTGTCCAGGACGCCTGTGCCTGGGCCGGCGACAGCCTCCACCATGGGGTGACCTGTCCGCACGCCGGTAACCTTGCTGATGCGTGCGCCGCGCGGCGGTAGGGCGTCGAGCAGCGCGCCGAGCGGTGAATCGGCCAGCAGGAGGGCAAGGCGCGAAGTGCCCACCTCGGCGTAGTAGAGGTCGCCGTTCGCGTCGAAGGCGAGGCCGGTGAGGCCGACCAGCAGTGCTTGATCGCCCGCCACCGGACCTGTCGGTTCGGGCGCCCCGAGCTGGCCGAGCGCCTGCTGCAGCGGGAGCCCGATGAAGGCCTCGATCTTCGGAGTGGCGCCGTCCAGGCCCGTGATCTTGCGGATCCGCCCATTGCCGGTGTCCGCGATGTACAGGTCGCCCTGCGCGTCGAACGCCAGCCCGATGGGCAGGCTGAGCACGGCCTCGGCCGCGGGACCGCCGTCGCCCTCACCGCCCTCCTGGCTCATGGTGCCGGCGATCAGGTCGACCGTGCCGTCTCCATTCAGGCGGCTGACCTGGGCGTTTTCGTTGTCGACCCAGTACAGCCGGCCGTCAGGCGCGACGGCGCAGGCCGTGGGGCGTCGAATGAGCACTTCGCGGGCTGGGAGCCGGGGGACGATCATCCCGCCGCGCAAGCCCGACCCGACGGCCGTGGTGATCGTGCCGTCCGCCGCGATGCGACGGATGCGCTGGTTCTGGACGTCGAGCACGTACAGGTCTTTACCGGCGAAAGCCAGGCCCGTGGGCGTGTCCAGGCGCGCGGCCGTGGCTGGACCATCGTCACCGCCCAACCCCTTCACGCTGCCGGCCACGAGGGACAGCGTGGCACCGTCCAGGCGCTTGACCGTGTGGCTGCCGCCTTCGGTGAAGTGCAGTCGACCCGTGGAATCGAGCGCCATGCCGCCGGGCGTGTTGATCGCGATGCTCAGTGCGTCGCCTTGCTGGCTGACGCCTGCGGTTCCGGCGATCGCCGTGACCTTGCCGCTGCCGTCGAAAGGCGGCGAAATCGCCACGACCTGCCCGGCGCCAATATCCGCCACGTACAAGGTGCCGCGGCCGTCGAGCCACAAGCCTGCGGGTGCGACCAGGCGCGAGCCGGTTTCGGCGCCGGCAATGGTGGTGCGTGTGCCATCCGCGGTCACGCGAGACACCCGCCCTGCGGCCTGTTCGGCGACGAACACGCTGCCATCGGGCGCGGCCACGATACGGCTGTCATCGTTTACGGCCAGACCATCGGCGATCTTCGCCCAATCGTCGCCCGCTGCGCGGCGCCACAGGCCAGGGTGGTCCGTCGCCACATCGAGCGCCCACAGCGCGCCGTCCGGCGCGAATGCCAGGCCGCCGAACTGGAAACCCTCGATTGACGGTCGCGCGTCGACCTGGACATTGCCCGCGCCGTCGACGACGAGCAGGCGAGAGGCTCCCACGCTTTGCTTGGTGTGCTCGCCGATCCACAGCCGGCCGTCCGGGGCCAGCGCCAGGGCGTTCGGCCCCATCAGGGCGAATTGGTCGGCTGCCACGCCTGCGGCGCCCTGCGCCCGACGGCCTGTGCCGACCAGGACGCGAATCCGTTCGTCGGCGATCGCCAGCACCCGGTGGCCGAGCCCGTCCGCAACGTAGAGCGTGCCGTCGGTTGCCCTGACGATCGCCGTCGGGCCCTGCAGGCTGACTTCCGGCGGCGAGCCGGATTCCCCGGGGAACCGGTGGATCGTGCCGTCGACAGTGATGCGGCGGATCCGCCCGCCCAGAAACTCACCGATGTAGAGATTGCCCGCCGCGTCGCCGGCCAGGCCCAGGGGCCCCGCGAGTGAGACCTGGGTAGCCGGTCGATCGTTGCCCAGGTTGGCCTGACCGACCAGCAAGAGCGCCTTGATCTCCGCGAGCCGCTGGCCGACCGCCGGGACCGCGACGCGCAGGGCTTCGGCCGCGGCGACGAGGTCGGCCGACTGGTAGGTCGGCGTGCCCGCCGCAAGCTGCCCGCGGGCCGCCTCGAGGTCGCGGTGGAGGCCGTCCGCCTCGACCGCCGTCAGGCGATCATAGGCCGCCTTTTGCCCCCGCACAAAGGTCTCGAGCACGTAGCTCGCACCCAGCGTCGACGCCGTGTCGAGGTCGAGCGTCCGGTTCGCGGCACTGCTGCGCACCAGCATCGCCTGCAAGAAGCCGCCG
This sequence comes from Candidatus Sericytochromatia bacterium, assembly GCA_036675505.1. Classification (GTDB taxonomy): domain Bacteria; phylum Cyanobacteriota; class Sericytochromatia; order S15B-MN24; family JAQBPE01; genus JAKFEW01. Next base: position 13,106 of record JAKFEW010000035.1, on the reverse strand, counting down.
TTCCAAAGGCGAACGCGCGCGACCAGGTTCTCGGCGGGCAAGCTGCCGACAAAGCGGTAGCCGCCCGTCTCATCCGTCTGCGCCCGAAGGGGCACGCCATCCGCCCCGACCAGGGTCTTGCCCTCGCCATCGAGGAATTCGATTTCCGCGTTGGCGAGCAGACCTTCTTCGGGCGCCGGGGCGCCCGTCAGCGCGTATCGCACCTTGCTCAGCAGCTCGCCGGAGTTGTTGCTGATGACCGCGCCGCCATGGTCTGAAATCAGCTTGCACTTGCCCGTCAACGTGGCTGGGATCGCATCGGTGCCCAGTTGGCGCGTCGCAAGCGTCGTGGCCGGCGGCGTGGCTCCCGGCGCGGGCGAGGCCAGATGGGCCAACGGCTTCGGCTTGGCCGACTGCCCGGGCGTCGGTGCTGGCCCTGCGACTGGCTGGGCGCAGCTCGCGATCGCCAGGATGATCAAAATCAAGGGGCTGAATTTACGCATGAACTCCACTTTCTGCCTGAATCGTACCCACGGCACCATGCCGGCTACTTGGGGTCGAAGAATACGACGCGACCGAGCTGCATCCGTGACCCACGATCGCCCCAGCTCGGCGTGTTGATGCTGGTGTCGTGGAAGTGGCTGCGGTCGCCAATCGGGGAGCGATGCGCCTGGGCTGCCTCGACCGATTCGCGTATTGCCGCTTGATTCGGAATCTGCGCCAGCGGCATTTGGTAGTACTTCCGGTTGCCGTCGAAGTTGGAGCTCAGGTAGCTGCTCCGGACCAGGCGCGGGACGCTCGCCCGGGTCTTGCGGGCATAGTTGATGATGGTTTGCGCGACAGCCATCCAGACCGCCGGCGACTCGCCACGCGCCTCGGCGGCGACTGCGCGGACCAGGGCCTCGGTTTCGCTGATGGCCGGCGCCGGCGGCTTGCGGCGGGTTGCAGGCTTGGCCTTCGCGGCGGGCTGCGGGTGGCGGTTTACAGCGTTGGTCCTCAGGGCGGACACGCTGGAATGGCGCACGTGGGAGATTGGCATCGGGTGGGCTCCTCTGGCTTCGGGGGTGGAAGGTTGACGGTCGAAGGGGGTGAAGACCTAGCGGTCGAAACGCACCAGCGATCCCACGCCCACAGCGTCGTAGATCGCCTCGATGTCTGCGTTACGCAGGCCCACGCAGCCGTGCGAGAAGTTCTTGCCGATCGAGTCGTTGTTGTACGTGCCGTGCAATTCCTGACCCCCGTGGCGGCCCCGGAAGGTTTCCCCGGTCAGCGGATTGTAGTCGGACAGGTCGAGCAGCCGCGTGCCAAACGCCTTTCCGCCTGAACTGGGCCAGAGGTGGCGCGCCACGGACCTGGGATCACCATTCTTGCCGACGACGATCTTCACGCCGGCCACGGTGGGCGTGGCGGTCCGCCCCGTGCGCACGCCGTAGGTGCCGCTCAAGTTGCCGGAACGGTCGAAGAGGTACGCGCGATGCTCGCCGATGCGGACGACGACGCGCGCGATTTTGCCACCGGGCAAACGGGGATCAGGCGCGCCACCAGTCGCGAGGTGGTCACCGACGATCGCGCTGCGCGTTGGCTTCGAGGTGCCGGGAGCGGGAGGCTGCTCGGCCGGGGACACCGAGCGACTCGCCGAACGCGAGGCCAGGCCAACGAGGCGAATGTTGTAGGTCGTAGTGGGCATGGCGTCCTCCTCAACTGGGGCAGCGCGATCATCAACTGGGGCAAGACTGTCATCCAGGCAGCGGGTGACAACCCGGTGACAAGCGCAGCTCGCCAAGGGTCTGGAGCCGGAGACGCGCTTACTTCGCCGGAGGCGAACAGGTATAAAGTGTCTGTTAGTGAGGCCTGCCACCATTTTGGAGCGCGATCCGGCCGCTTTCGTATTCACCCAGATCTCCCAGCTGGGAGCCGACGAAGCCACCGGCCGCAGCGCCAAGCCCCGCCGCGGCGGCGAGGCCGGCGAACATCAGCCAGCCGATCGGGTGGCCGAACGCAAAGGGCGCGGCGGCAAAGAGCGCCGCCCCAGCACCGATCTTGGCGCCCGTGACGGTCATCCAGGTTTTGAGCTGGGACAGCTCGCCCCGGGCCTGGATCTTGGCCTTGACCTTGGGCGCGACGGGCGAAGGCGTGTATTGGGTGCGGTCGATCGCGACCGGGGAGGAAGGCGCGCTCGCCATGCGAATGGGGCGCACGCGGTTGAGGGTGGAAACGGCCGGGCTGATTGAAACTGGCATGTTGCGCCCTTTCTCGATACTCACAGGACCTGCTTGGCCTGTCGACCAGAAAGGTATGGCAGAACCTGGTGACAGCAGGGTGACAAACGCTGTTTGCCACGCGAGCCGCGAAAAGATTCTCCGGCTGTCACCCGTTTGTCACGGGCGGCGAGGACAACCTTCTCGTCGTTACCCAACATTCGCAAACAGGAGCTTCCCCATGGCCATTCAGTCCAACCGCCCGGCGAACCGCATCGCGCCCCGCCCCGCCCAGACCATCAAGTCCGCACCGGTGGCTTCGACCACGGCATCCAACGCTCCCTCGCTGAAGAAGGTTGCCCCGAAGGCCCAGGGCGCGGGACTCGCGAAGCCCGTCTTCCGCCTGGCTGGGATTGCCACGGGCGGGTTCGTGGGCGGCGCAGCCGGCTTGTTCGCCGGTGTCGGGATCGGTGCCGCCCTGTTCGGTACCGCCGAAGCGGGCGCCATGATTGCCATGGTCGCGCTCCCCGTGGCCGTCGTCGGCTTGTTGCTGGGCGCCTACCTTGGATACAAAGGCGCGAAAGCGGCAGAGTAGCGATGCAGGGGAGCGGCGGGACACTCGATACGCCCGTGCCTGCCGGGCTTTTCAGCCTGGATTTCCCGTACATGTTCGCCCGGCCCCGTCGTCACGACGGGGCCTTCGTTACGTGACGTCGGCTGTCCGTAAACCCGCTCAGTCGGGGACTCCCGAGCGGTTTTTCTTAGGGTGAGAGCAAACTGGCTCCGCCGGTCATGAGCGTTCCGACGCCAATGGCAATCAAACCGGGTCCGGCCCCCGCGCCGGTTGCTATCGCAAGCGTGCCACCCAACACGACGGCATTTCCAGCCAGGTTCAACGAATGCTGTATGAGGAGGCGGGCGTCGACGGTCGGTGCCCGTAGGTCCTTGAGGATATCCAGGACGGCAGTGCCTATCCCATAGCCAGAAAAGCCGGCGCCGGCCACTGAGAGGGTCCTGGCAAACGTGGAAAGTGGAACCGCCGGGGTGCTCTTCAGGCCCTTCCAGATCATCATGGCGGAACCGATTCCGCCGCCAACGGCTCCCCCAATTTTTGACCCTTTGGCGGCTGCCTCGGTCATCTTTTGCTCGTACTCATCCGCTTGCCTTTGCGCATCTTTGCCTCTCTGTACGAGGCTTTGCTGCGGGGACTCAACAGCGTTCGGCCGCCTGGAGGCGGCCGAAGTGGCTGGAGTCATTGCTAGCATTTTAAGTCCTGGGGTTCCCATCGGTGGCATCCTTTTGGTCGAATGTTCAGGAACGAAACGTGCTCGCCAGGGCTAGGGGGTGACGAGCGTCCCGCCGCTGACCGCCAGGAGGTCGGGATTGGGCTTGCAGGAGCGAACCTGCTCGACGGCCATGGCTGCCGCGGCTGCGAGGCCCGCTACGATGCCGACGATGAATCCCGTTTTGCCGTAGCCGTTCGACATGACGCCGCCCATCGCTCCGCCTATCGTTCCGCCTGCCACGCCGGTTAATAGCGCGGCACCAGGGGCTCCCAAGAGGAGTACCGCATCGAAATGGCCCGGTCCGCAGCCATCCGCGGTTTGCCCCGTGACGCGACCATCACGCATCGTGCCGGTTTCATCCTTGAACCGCACGGGGCTTCCCTGTTGGATGTTCTTGTAGTCCATACGCGCCGCCGAGGCAATGTAGGTATCCCCCTGGCTCAGGATCTTGAGGTTGTCCATGTTGTTGCGGCGCATGGCTTCTTCGACTTTATTGCTATCGCCCGTGACCTTGTAGAGCGTGGTGGCCTGCACGTCGCGCGAAATGCTGCTGGGGCCCTGATTTTGTTGCACGGCGACATAGGTGCGGGAAACTTTGGAATCGGTGGGGGGCATGGGATGGGCCTTTCTCGAACTGGTGGGCGGTCACACTGTCTGACCTACTTTCACCGCGGCTGGTGACAGGTCGGTGACAGACCATCAATCGCGCAGGGCGAGATAAGCGCTTTCAACTTCGGCATCAGGCGTGACGCCCAAGCGAGCCTTGAGGGCCTGGCGATGGTCCCAGTACGTGCGGCGGGCGCGGTCCCGCCAGCCGTGGCGCTCGTAGCAGGCCAGCCGGGCCAACACGGCGTCTGTATCTGTAGGGGCGAAGGCGGCGGCGCGCTCGTGCCAGGCGAAGAGGGATTCCGGTTCCTTGCGGGCCTCCGCGCGCGCAGCGAGGAAGGCGATCATGGCCAAGACGCGGGCGTGCACACGCTCGCGCTCGGCGTGGAAACGTTCGTGGCAACCGGGCTCATCCAGCACTTCGCCGCGGACCAGCTCGAGCGCCTCAGTGTAAATGAGCGCCGCCTCGTCGGGTTGGCGAGGTGCGAGCATCTCGCCCTGGACGGCGAGCTCGTCGAAGCGCCAGAGGTCCACGCTGATGGGCGCGTCGGCCCGCAGCGCGTAGGTCCGGCCGTCCCACGCCACATAGGCGGACTCCTCACCCTTGTCGAGCGCGGGCTCCAACACGCGGCGCAAGGCCCGGATCGCCACGCGCAATGGGTTGCCCCGATCCGCCGTCAGGCCGGGATCGTCCAGGACCTCGGCCGCGCCCCAGGGGTCGAGGCCGCGCGGGTGGAAGGCGAGGGCGGCGAGCATCCACTTGGCCTTGCGCCGCGGCCAGGCGTCGAGGCGGCGGCCTTCCATCGTGACGTCGAAGGTGCCGAAGAGCTGAAGGGCCAGCGGTGCGGGTGGGCCGGCTGGGGACGGAGAGGCGGGTCCCGCTGGCGTCGTCGCGGCGTGCGAATCTACCGAAGACGTGGCGATCGACGGGACCATTTCGGCGGACGGAGCCATTTCGGCTGTTGCGCGTGATATGGGATCGAGCCAGGTGCCCAGGAAGGGATAGCGCGCCACGGCCGGGCCAAGGGCCGCAGCGGCCCGCGCCGCGCCTGGCACATCCCCCATCGCCAGCACCGTGCGGGCTTCCAGGACGCGAGCGAGCGCGACGTGGTAGCTCGCGCCCAGCGCCTCCAGCGCTTCAATGAGCGCGGGCCAGGCCGCCGCGGCCTCCGCGGCCCGATCGGCGAGCACGAGCGCCCATGTGGCGGGAATGTGCACGACCGCGTCGTAGAAGTGCGTCGGCGGTCCAGGCGGCTCGGTGACGACCAGCGCCAGAGCCCGCTCAACCTGGCCGCGCGTGACCATGTGCCAGAGGCGAGCCTCCAGCGCCACCAGGCGGCCTTCCGGCACCCCGATGCTCTTGAACAGACGTTCCGCACGCGCGAACTCTTGCTCCGCGCGCCGGTTGTCGCCGACCGCAGAGGCCTGGCGCCCCAGCACAATCCAGGCGACCGCGCGGTCATGCCAGTCGAGCAGCTCCTCCCAGGCCGTCGGGAGGCCCGCGGCCAGCGTCGTGACATTTTCCACAAGGCCCTCGACGAGGTCCAGGTGCGCGAGCAGGAACCGCGCCGACAGGGCGATCGCCGGCCTGCCCGCTTCCTCCGCCCGGTCAACCGCCTCGCGGGCATGCTCGCGCGCACTCGCGAGGTCGCCGCGTTGCCAGTCCAGGGTGAACAGATTCGCGCGGGCGATGCAGCGCCCCACTTCCAGCTCGACATTGCCCGGGTCCGACAGGACCAACACCGCGCGGTTGCACTCCTCCATGAGCGCCGGATCCGCGTGGCGATCCGCGACCATCGCCCTGAGCAGCAAGGTATCGGCGATGTCCTCTGCGCGCGCCTCGCCGGGCAGCGCCTGGACGCGCACAGCCAGACGTTGGAACGTGCGCAAATCGTCCGAGAGCGCGGCGATCGTCATCGCACGAACCACGGCCTTCGTGGCGTCTGCCGTCCGGCCCCGCGCGTCGAAGCCGCGCCGGGCGGCCTCATAGTGGACCAGGGCCTCATCGGCCCGGCCGCGGAAGTAATGCGCCTGCCCCGTCCAGTAGCGCAGGCGCGGATCCTCAGCCGCGCAGGCCGCGGGGAAAGCCGCCAGCCAGCGCTCGAGGGTCACGAACCGTCCGCCTGCGGCAAGCGCCGGGCCTGCCTCGTGCAGCGCGGCAGCGGCGGTGTCCCAGGCGCCGGCATCGAGCAGGTGCGTGATCGCGCGGGGGGCATCGCCGCGCGCCCGGTACCAGCTTCCGGCGCGCTCATGCCAGGCCGCGCGCTGGTCGGCGGGGGTTGAGGCGCGGAAGCGTTCGCGCAACGGCTCGACCAGCGGAGAGGCCAGGCGGTAGTCGGCGCCGAAGGGCACGATCAGGAAGGCCTCGCGCCAGCGCGCGAGCCAGGCGGCAGGCCTGTCCGCGCCCAACAAGTCGCGCAGGGCCTCCGGATCGAGGTCGCCCAGCGCAGCCGCCTGGCCCAGCCGATCCAGCTCGTCCGGCGGCAAATCCCCCAGCCAGACATCCAGCACGAGGTTGGACATGGGATCGTCGCGCGAGGGAGCTGCGCCCGTGGCGACCAGCGCCAGGCCCAGCGGCCAGCCATCGAGATCTTTGGCCCGCTCCTGCCAGGCCAGGGGCGGCCCGTCCGCGGCCACCTGCGCTGCCAGAAAGGCTGTGACCTCGTCAGGGGTGAACGCCAGCGCGTCGGGTCCGAGCGAGCGCGCCAGGCCCTGCGCCTCCCAACGCGCCATCGCCGGGGCGAGCGGGCGCGCGGTCGAAACCAGCACGCGGAAGCCCTCAGGGAAGCGCGGCACCGCCCTGGCCAGTGCTGCCCAGCGTTCGGGGTCCGCGGCAAAGGCGTGGTGGGCGTCGTCGAGCACCAGGTCGAGCGGCGGCGTGCCATAGGCGGCCAGGCGCCGGAAGATCTCGAACCATGGAGCGCGGGCGTCGTCACCCGGCAGCGGGGCAAAGTCCGGGATGGCCCGGGCGAATGCGCCCGCGAGGTCGAGCAGGAAGGTGGTGGGGTCGGCGTCCTCTTCGTCGCAGCTCAGCCAGACCACCGTGCGTGCGGGATCGGCGGTCGCCAACGCCCGCAGGCCAAATGTTTTGCCCGCGCCCGGCCCGCCCGCCAGCAGCACCAGGCCAGCCGCATCCGCGCGCTGAACCAGCGCCTGGCGTGGCTGCCAGCTCGGCGGAGCGGCAGGGGGCGTCCATTTGCGGGGATCGAGCCAGGGCTGAAGCGTCGTCAGAGGTTTACCGTTTTGGCCTGGAGGCCGTGCCGTGGCCGCCGCTCGCCGCAGCTATGGGCGCGCCGTCGGCGGGCATCCTGGAGGTTTTTCTTGCGGGTGAAACAGCCACCAGTGTAACGCATCCTTACAGAGGACGCCCCTCGCCGGCTTCCTCCTGGGTGCAGCCGCCGCGAATCGCGTAGATACGCCGGAAGGTCGGGATGATCGTCTCGTCGTGCGTGACCACGATGATCGCCACCCGCTGTTGTTCGCCACCCGAGAGCTGGGCGGGCATTGCTTGGGCGCGGTGGTCCACCTCGAGCGCCACGAGGAACTCGCGCGCGCGCTTCCGAGCCTCGCCCGCCCGTCATGCCTGGCGACGCACGATAGCGTGGAGGGTCTCGGTCACCTGGACAACAAGACCCGCTTCGGGCTCAAGGTGCATAGCGCCGTGGCTATCTCCCCCGAAGGGGGCTTTCTGGGCACCCTTCAACAACACGTCTGGGCACGAGACCCCAAGGCGCTCGGGCAATACAAGGACCGACGGAAGCGTGAGCTGGAGGACAAGGAATCACGGCGGTGGCTCGACACCCTCGACGCCGTTCAGCAGGCCGTTCCTGACACGACCATAGCAGTCCTGATAGGTGATCGCGAAGCTGACATCTACGACCTATTCGCCCATCCCCGAGAAGCTCATGTTGAGCTACTGGTGCGCTCTGCGTGGAATCGCCGTACGGCTGTGAACGGCTACCTGCATGATGCGGTAAGGGCTGCACTACCGTGCGGGAAGCTCTCGGTGTTGATGTCGAAATGTACGCTGCCTTGCACAGGATACCATCGCCACGACTGGGTTGACAGACTTGTCGGGAAAGCTGAGCGCATCAGGGCAGCGGGTCAGAAGCGGACCGTGCGCAGCCAGCCGTTGTCGTTGTCCGCCACGAACAGGATCCCGCCCGGCGTGAACACCAACGCGTATGGGTCGCGAATGCGCGCCTGCGCGCCCGGGCCGTCGAGGTAGCCGTCTTCGCCGGAGCCGGCCGCGGTCGAGACGGTCCAGCCGGCCTCGGTCTCTACCAGCCGGCGGACGCGCCGGTTGCCGCCGTCGGCGACCCAGAGCGCGCCGTCCGGCCCGCGCGCGATGTCGCGCGGGTCCTTGAAGCGCGCCGTGGCGGCGGCGCCGTCGGCGAAGTCCGCCGTGCCTTCGCCCGCGAGGGTCGACACCGTCCAGGTGTCGGGCGCGGTCTGGCTGATCAGGCGGATGCGGTGGTTGTTGGCGTCCACGACGTAGACCGCGCCGTCGCCGCCGGCCTCGATGCCGCGGGGGTTGTCGAACCGCGCGGGCCCGGCGACGCCGCCCGCGCCCTCGACGAAGCCCGCCGCGTTCGCGCCGGCCACGGTGACCACGTCGATCGCCCCGCCCGGCTGCTCAGTGATCCGGCGGACCCGGCCGCAGGTCTCGGTGACCCAGAGCGCGCCGTCGTCGTCGATGGCGAGGCCCCACGGCGCGCGGAAGGTCGCCGTGGCGAGGTCGCCGTCCGCGTCGCCGGCGGCGCCGGTGCCGGCATAGGTCGTCACGTTGCCGGCCGCGTCGACCAGCCGGATCGCGTCGTTACCTTCGTCGGCCACGAAGTACTGGCCGTCGGCGCGCCGGACGATGCCCTTGGGATCGCGGAACTTCGCCACGCCCGGCGCCCCGTCCACGAAGCCGGCCGTGCCGCTGCCCGCGAACACGGCGGCCGCCCCTTCCGCGGGCACCCGCCACAGCTGGTCGGTGCCCGCGTCGGTCACGATCGGCACGTCGTCCGCGTCGAGGGCCACGCCGGATGGCACGGGCCGCACGACGTCGAGCGCCACGCCCGCGAGCACGCCCTGGATGCCGTCGCCGGCGAGCGTCGAGACCAGCGGGCCGCCGCCGTCGTCGGCGATCGCGCGGATGCGCGCGCCTTCCATATCCGTGACCACCAGCCCGGCCGTGCCGAGCGACAGCCCGAAGGGCTCGGTGAAGCGCGCGCTGGCGGCCGCGCCGTCGCGCCAGCCGGTCGTGCTGGTGCCCGCGTAGGTCGCGACCGTCGCGGCGCCCACCGTGGTCACGCTGCGCACGCGCTTGTCGACCGTGTCGGCCACGTACAGCAGCGTGCTGACCGGGTCGTACGCCACGTCCGAGGGGCCGAGGAAGCGCGCGTTGGGCATGGCGCCGTCGAGGTGGGCCGCCACGCCGTCGCCCGCGAGCGTGGTCACGCTCCCCGGGCTGCCGTCCAGGGGGTCGATCGGGATCGTGCGCACGCGGAAGTTCTCGAGGTCGGCCACGTAGAGCACGTCCACGCCGAGCGCGACGCCGGTGGGGTGGTCGAACTGGGCCTGGATGGCGGCGGCGTCGGCGAACCCCTCGGTGCCGTCGCCCGCGAAGGTCGAGACGATCACGTTGAGGCCTGTGGCGTCGAGGCGGCGGATGCGGTGGTTCGATTTGTCGGCGACGTAGAAGATGCCGTCCGCGCCGCCCGTGATCGCGACAGGCGCCGAGAATTGCGCGTTGTCGCCCGCGCCGTCGGCCCAGCCGCGATCGCCGGTGCCTGCGAAGGTCTCGACGACGTGGTCTCCAGCGCTGAGGTCGATGCGGCGGATCGCGTGGTTGTGCCGATCCGCGACGTAGAGCCAGGTGCCGACGATCAGCAGGCCCCAGGGGTCGTCGAAGCGCGCATCGACGCCCGGGCCGTCCACGTAGCCGGCGCCGCCGCCTGCCAGGACGCTGATCAGCCCGTCGTTGCCGATCGCGAGGATCGCGTCGCGGTCGGGGTCGCTGACGTAGAGCGTGCCGTCCGCGCTGACCACCGCGTCTTGCGGATGGCCGAACCGGCCCTCCGGGCCTACGAGCGGCCAGGAGCCCACGTAGGACGCCACGAAGTCCGCGGGCTCGCCGGGGTTCGTGACCGCCTCGGAGGCGAAAGCGGCGGCGGGCAAGGTGATCGTGTTGGCGCCTTCCGCGAGGGTCACCGCCGCGTTCTGCGTGGACCCGCATTCCACCAGCGTGCCTGTCGCGTCGCGCCGCTTGAGCCGCACGTCGAGCGTGTAGCCTGCGCCTGCCGGGATGCCCGTGAAGGTGAAGGTCGCCGTCCGCGAGCCGTCGACGTCGGCGCGCGCGGCCGGCACGGTGTCCGTCGCGATCGTCGTCACGCCCTGCGACAGCGTGGCCACGGCCTCTTCCCAGTCCGCCGTGCTCAGGTAGCGCAGCGCGAAGCCCGCGGGCTTGCCGACGTGAACCCTGAGCGTCGCGCCGCCAGGCACCGCCGCGCCCACGCGCAGCGCGCCGCGCTGGGCGGGAGCGGTGCACCCTGCGGCGGCGAAGGCGAGGATCAGCGTGGTGGTGAGGAGGCGGCGGCTCATGGTGCAATCGCCCCCGTGTCGCGCGGATCGAGGCGGATCAGCTGGCCGGCGGTCTCGCCGCCGAACTCGGCGCTCCCGCCGAGGTAGAGCTGGCCCGCCAGGGCGGCCGGGTCGTCGGCAGCGCTGAGGTCGATCGCGAGGTTGCAGCCGCCGATGCCGGGCAGCAGCTGGTCGAGCGCGTTGAGCACGCCGCCCGCGGCGGGCAGGATGAAGGCGCTCTCGTCGGCGCTGGTGCCGCCGGTGCCTGCGATCGCCTCCGCTGCGGCGCCCGCGCGCAGGAACCCGTCGGCGTCGGTCAGCAGCCGGAACAGCCGCACGTCGCGCGGCTGGCCGCCGTCCTCGGCGACCTGCAGGACGTAGAGCCGGCCGCGCCGGTCGGTGGCGAGGCCCGCGATGCGCGGGTCGCCAGGGCCTGTGCCGACCGCCGTGAAGACCGGCGTGGGGGCGGCCACCGCCGCGCCGCGCGCGTTCGTGACCGCGTATACGCTCGCGCCGTCGCCGTACCACACGATCTGGCGCGCCGGGTCGACCGCGAGCGGCCAGTGGCCGCCGCCGTTGCCGATGCCCGCGAGCGTGGTGAGCGCGCCGGTGGGCGCCATGCGCCGGACGCGGTTGTGCTCGGTGAAGAACAGCCAGCCGTTGGGATCGAGCGCGACGCCGGCCGGCCCGTCGAGGGAGGCGTCGAGCGCGCTCGCGACCGTCTCGCTGCCGTCGCCGCCGCCGCCCACGAGCGTGCTGATCCGGCCGCCCGGCGAGAAGGCGCGGATGCGGTTGTTGTCGTGGTCCGCCACCAGCAGCACGTCGCGCCCGCCATCGAAGGCCAGGCCGAGCGGGAAGTGGAAGCGCGCCTCGCTGGCGGGCCGGCCGTCACCCGCGAAGCCGAGGCCCTCGTCCGGCTGGCCCGCGACCAGCTCGACAACGCCCGCGGCCGTGCGGCGCCGGATCTGGTGGTGGTCGACGTCGGTGAAGTAGACAGTGCCGTCGGGCGCCACGGCCACGCCGCCGACCTCGCCGAAGGTCGCGTGCAGCGGATCGGCGTTGGAGGCCGAGCCATGGGTGCCATCGCCCGCGATGCGCGAGGCGACGTAGAAATCGTCGAGCGTGATCGCCGCGCCGCCGTCCGCCAGGGGCGTCGGGGTCGGCGCCGGGTCGCTGCCCCCGCGATTGCCACCCCCGCCGGTGCCGCCGCCGCTGCGGGGTGTCGCCGTGGGGCCAGGCGTGGGGGCGCTGGCCTCGCTCGGGCTCGTCGAGATTGTCGGTGCTCGCGCGAGCAGCGCCGTGCCGTCCGCGTCCGCGCCGGCGTCCGCGAGATCGGCGGCGAGCGCGTCGCTGGCGGCCGTCATCGCGTCGAAGACCTGGCCCGCGATCGCAGGCTCGACCAGCACCGCCGCGACGGCGACGCGCTCGCTCATGTAAGGTGCCAGCGCCGCGGCCAGCCTGGCCGCCGAGGCGGCCCCCAGCGCGCCCGCGGGCAGGGCACCGCTGGCGGCGAGCGCGCGGGCCTTCTTCGCCACGAGCGTGGTGGCCGGGGTCATGGCTATCGCCTCGCTGGCCGCAGCCCCGCCTGGCACGAGGGCCTCGAGCGTGACCGTCCGCGCGCCGATCGTGACCACCGCGCGGAAGATCAGCGGGCCGGTGGAGGGGCCGAGCGCGCCGGCCGGGAAGACGAAGGCGCCGTCCGGTCCCGTGCGTGCGGGCTCGCGCGAGACCCGGTTGCCGGCGAGGTCGAAGGCCTCGACCGTCGCGCCGCCGACCGGCACGAACGCGGAGGCGGCGAGCCGCGGCGCGTGGGCCTGCTCGGGGTGGCCGGCGTGGGCGAGCGCGTAGAGCCCGCCGCCCTTGGCGACGAGCGACCCGCCGCCCTTCGCCACGATGCCGGCCGTGTTGTTGCCGACGAGGCCCGCCGCGTTGTTGGCGATGAGGCTGGCCGTGTTGTTGCCGAGCAGGGCAGCGGAGTTGTTCGCGAGCACGCCGGCCGCGTGGTTGGCGAGCACGCTGGCGCTCGGGCCGGTCACGATGCCGGTGATCGCAGCGCCATTGGTCGAGACGACGCCCGCGCCGTTGGTCGCGATCAGGCTGCCCCCATTGCTCGAGACCAGGCTGCCCCCGTTGGATGAGACCACGCCCGCGGCGCGCACCGGCACGCCGGCGCCGGCCACGCTCGTGATGCGCCCCTTGCCGCGCACGCCCGCACGATCGCAGCCGGCGGCGGCGACCAGCGTCGTGGCGATCGAGAGGTGGAGCAATCGGCGGGCAAGCATGGGTTGAGGATTTCATACCCGACCGATCGGCTGTGCAACCGAAGGATCGTCGCTGGACCGCCTCGCAGACATTTCTCCTGTTGAATGAAAACGGACGCGGGGCCTCGAACGAGGCCCCGCGCACTTCTGCTGGTTTTATCAGAACATAACCTGGCGTTGCAAAAAGGTCGGCTCCGGCGTTTCGT
>JAKFEW010000009.1:0-120592 GCA_036675505.1 Candidatus Sericytochromatia bacterium | reverse complement strand
GCGGGCGATCGTGGCCGCGGATGCCCTGGCGGCGATCGCCGGCCGCGTCGCCGCCGCGCGCCGTCCCGTGCTGGTGGCAGGCCCAGGTGCCGGCGCCGGCGAGGCCGGCCCCGCGCTGCTGGGGTGGGCCGCGGCTGTGGGCATGCCGATCGTCGCCGACGTCGGGGCCGAACTGCGCGGCCTGGCGGACGGCCTCACGACCATCGCCGCCTACGCCGACCTCTACTTGCGGCCACCGGCGGCCGACGCCTTCACGCCCGATCTGCTGGTGCTGGCCGGCAGCGTGCCGACTAGCAAGGCCGTCACGACCTGGATGGCGGCCTGCGGGGCGCCGGCCGTCGCGCTCTGGCCTGACGGCCGTGGCCGCGATCCGGCGGCGATCGCCGAGGTGGTGGCCACGGGCGACGTGGCGGACGCGGCCACGCGGCTCGCCGGCCTCGCGACCGGCGCGGCGGAGGCCGGCTGGAGCGCCCGCTGGCAGGCCGCCGAGGCGCGCGCCGCGGCCGCCGTGGCGGAGGGCTGCGCCCCGGGCTCAGAGGTGCCTGCCGTCCCGCGCGAGGCTCAGGCCGTTCGCGCGGCCGTCGCTGCCCTGCCCGCGGGCGCGTTGCTCGCGCTCTCGAACTCCTTGCCGATCCGCCACACCGACGCCTACATGGGCTGCGGCCCCGCCGGCGTGCGCCCGCTCGTGTTCCGCGGCGCGAACGGCATCGACGGCGTCACCGCGGCCTCCCTGGGCGCGGCGCGGGGGGCTTGCGCGCCGACGCTGCTGGTCACCGGCGACCTCGCTTTCCTGCATGACCTCGGCGGCCTCGCCCTGGCCCGCGAGGTGAACGTGCCGGCGGCGATCCTGGTGCTCGACAACGACGGCGGCGGGATCTTCCACCACCTGCCGGTGGCGGAGGCGGCGCCCGACTTCGAGCGGCTTTTCGGCACGCCGCAGGGGCGCGAGCTGCCTTGCGCGGCGGCGATGTACGACCTGCCGTGCGAGGTGGCGCGGACGCCCGCGGACGTGGGCGCGGCGGTGGCCGCGGCGCTGGCGCGGCCGGGCGTGTCGGTGGTGATCTTCCATTCGGAGCGGGAGGAGACGGCGGCGAGCCACAAGGCTTTCGCTGCCCACGTGGCTGGCTTCACTCCGATGGAAATGAAACAAGCGGCAACCCAGCACAAAGACCCCACATGGCGCCACCGCGAATGGGGCTCGCCCCTCGCGCCCCCGCTCCTGCTCCTCCATGGCTTCGCCGCCGACTCACGCGTCTGGGCACCCCTCGCCGAGCGCCTCGCGGCGCGCGGCTGGCGGGTCATCGCGCCCGACCTCCCCGGCCATGGCGGCACGCCCGCCCCAGCCGCCACCACCCGCCTGCCGGATGCCGCCGCCGCCCTGGGCGCTACTCTCGACGCGCTCGGCGCGCCCGCGCCCACCGTCCTCGGCTACTCGCTCGGCGGCCGGCTGGCGCTGCACCTTGCCCTCGCCCGACCGCTCGCGGGCCTCGTGCTCGTCGGCGCCTCACCCGGCCTCGCGTCCGCCGCGGAGCGCGCCACCCGGACGGCGGCCGACGCGACCTGGCTCGCGCGCCTCGACGACGGGCTGCCGGCCTTCCTCGCCGCCTGGGACGCGCAGGACCTTTTCGCGAGCCGCCGCGCGCTGAGCGCCGACGTGCGGGCGCCCGCGGACGCCGTCCGCGCCTCCCAGGACCCGGCCGGCCTCCGGGCCGCGATGGCGGCGTTCGGGCTGGGCGACCAGGCGCCGCTCCATGACCGGCTCGCCGCGCTCGACCTGCCGGTCGTGTTGGTGGCCGGCGAGCACGACCCCAAGTTCCGCGGGATCGCGGCCGAGATGGCCGCCAAGCTTCCGCACGCCCATGTCGTCACGGCCCCGGGCGCGGGCCACGACGTTCCTCTCGAGTGTCCCGATGCCTTGCTCGAGGCGGTCCACCGCCTCGATTCCCCGAAAGGAGCCCTGCGATGACCGTCCACGCCCCCACTATCGGCTGGACCCCCGTCAAGTCTTACACCGACATCCGCCTGGAGAAGGCCGAGGGGATCGCGAAAATCACCATCGCGCGCCCCGAGGTGCGCAACGCCTTCCGTCCGCTCACCGTGGACGAGCTGATCGACGCGTTCCACGTGGTGCGCCAGGATCCCGAGGTCGGGGTCGTGATCCTCACCGGCGAGGGCCCCGACGCCTTCTGCTCCGGCGGCGACCAGCGCGTGCGCGGCGAGGCCGGCTACGTGGGCGCCGACGGCGTGCCACGCCTGAACGTGCTCGACCTCCAGAAGATGATCCGCTCGCTCCCGAAGCCGGTCGTCGCGATGGTGGCGGGCTACGCGGTGGGTGGCGGCCACGTCCTGCACGTGGTCTGCGACCTCACGATCGCCGCCGACAACGCGCGCTTCGGCCAGACCGGCCCGCGCGTCGGCTCGTTCGACGGCGGCTTCGGGGCGTCGTACCTCGCGAGCCTCGTCGGCCAGAAGAAAGCCCGCGAGATCTGGTTCCTGTGCCGCCAGTACGGCGCCCAGGAGGCGCTCGACATGGGCCTCGTGAACAAGGTCGTGCCGCTTGCCGAACTCGAGGCCGAGACGGTTCAATGGTGCCGCGAAATGCTTCACCACTCGCCGCTCGCCATGCGCTGCCTCAAGAGCGCCTTCAACGCGGACCTGGACGGCCAGGCCGGCGTGCAGGAGCTCGCGGGCAACGCCACGCTGATGTTCTACATGACCGAAGAGGCCCAGGAAGGGCGCAACGCCTACCTCGAGCGTCGCCAGCCCGACTTCGGCAAGTTCCCGCGGTTGCCCTAGGCGCCGCGCGGGGAGGTTCGCCATGCCGTCCGTTCGCACCTGGGTCCTCGCCATCCGACCGCGCACGCTGCCGGCGGCCGCCGTGCCGGTCGCCGTGGGCACGGCGCTCGCCGTCCGGACGGGCGTGTTCGCGCCCGGACCGGCCCTCGCCGCGCTGGCCGGCGCCCTGGCGCTGCAGATCGGCTGCAACCTGGCCAACGACTACTTCGACTGGCAGAAGGGCGCGGACGGCCCCGATCGGCTCGGCCCCACGCGCGTGACGTCGGCTGGGCTCGCCACGCCCGGCCAGGTGCGGGCGGCGACGGCGATCGCCTTCGCCGCCGCGCTCGCGGCCGGGGTCTACCTGGTGGCCGTGGCCGGCTGGCCGATCGCGGCGCTCGGCGTGGCGGCGATCCTGGCCGCGATCGGCTACACGGCGGGGCCCTACCCGCTCGGCTACAACGGCCTGGGCGAGGTCGCGGCCTTCGCGTTCTTCGGCCCGGTCGCGGTGGCCGGCACCTACTTCGTGCAAGCCGGGTCGGTCCACCCGCTGGCCTGGGTGCTCGCCGCGCCCGTGGGCGCCTGGGTGGCGGCGATCATGGTCGTGAACAACTTGCGCGACGCGCCGACCGACGCCCGCGTGGGCAAACGCACCCTCGCGGTGCGCTTCGGCCAGGGCTTCGCCCGGGGCCTCTACGCGGCGCTCGTGGCCGTGGGCTTCCTCGCGCCGCTCGCGCTGGCGGCCACCGGCCTGGGCTGGGCGGGTGTCCTGCCGCTGCTCGCCTTGCCGCTCGCGATCGCGCCGCTGCGCGCGGTCTTCGGCCCGCCCGAGGGGCCGGCGTTGAACGCCGCGCTGGCGGCGACCGCGCGCGTGCTGCTGGCCGGCGGCGGCCTGCTCGCCGCGGGCCTCGTGCTGTGTTGAGGCTGGCATGGCGCGCCGCGCCCTGGACCGCGCAGCTCGCGGCGCCATTGGCCACGGGCGCGGGGGCGATCGCGGCGCGTTCGGGCTGGTACCTCACCTGCGCCGGCGACGGGCTCGTGGGGCTTGGCGAGGTCGTGCCCTGGCCAGCCTGGGGCACCGAATCGCCGGCCGACGTCGCGGCGTTCCTGACGGCCTGGCCGGCCGAGGGCCCGGCACCGGAGGCGATCGGCGGCGTGGCCGGAGCGCTCACCGCGCTGGGCCTCGACGCCGCGCGCACGCCGGCGCTCTGGGCCGGCGCCGAGCTCGCGCTGCTCGACTGGCTGGCGCGGCGGGCCGGCGTCTCGCTGGCCGCGCTGCTCTGGGTCGATGTGGCGGCCAGGATCGACACCGACGGGGCGACAGGGGCGACACAGGCCCGCATCGCCTCCGCCATCCCGGTCGCTGCACTGATCAGTGGCGATGCGCCCGACGTGGCTGCCCGGGCCGCGTCGGCGGCCGTGGCGGCAGGCCACACGGTGGTGAAGCTCAAGGTGACCGGCGCGGACGACGTCCCGCGCGTCGCCGCGGTGCGCGCGGCGGTCGGGCCGCACGTCGCGCTGCGCCTCGACGCCAACGCCGCCTGGCCCGACGCCGCGGCCGCGGCGCCCCACCTCGCCGCGTTCGCGCCCTACCGGCCGGCGTTCGTGGAGCAGCCGGTCCCGGCCGCCGACCGCGCCGGCCTCGCGCGCCTCGCGGCAGGCTTGGTGCCTGTGGCGGCCGACGAGGCGCTGGGATGGCCGGGGGCCGCGTCCGAGCTGCTCGCGGCCGGCGTGCCGGTGCTGGTGGTGAAGCCCATGGTGACCGGCGGCCTGCTGGCGGCGCGGCAGCTGATCGGCGCCGCGCGGGCCGTAGGGGCCGAGGTGGTGCTCTCGTCCGCGCTCGACCGCGGGGTCGGCACCGCCGGCGCGCTGCACCTGGCGGCGGCATGTGGCGGGTTGCCGCCCGCAGGGTTGGGGACGGCCGGCTGGTGGGCGGATGGCGGGGCGCTGGCGGGGCTTGTGCCGGTGGGCGGGGACATTGCGATTCCAACCGGGCCGGGCCTTGGCTTCGAGGTGGTGGACGCCGATTTACGAGCTTTGGTCGCAAACGCACCCTTTTGCTCCCTGGGTGGGTTCGTGGGGCGGCTTGATAGGAGGGGAGCTCCCGCGGAGCGGGTGAGGGGAGGCACTCCAGGCGCCGAAAGCCCCCTCACCGCCCCCCAACACCCCGCCCTCATCGCCCCCGACGGCCAAACCTGGTCCCACGCCTATCTCGACGCCCTCGTCGACCTCCACGCCGCCCGCCTCGCCGCCCACGGCCTGACCCCCGGCGGCACCCTCGCCCTCTGGGGGCCCAACACCACCGAGTGGGTCATCACCGCCCGCGCCGCCTGGCGCCTCGGCGCCGCCCTCCTCCCCCTGCCCCCGCGCTGGACCACGGCCGAGGCCGCGAACGTCCTCGCCCGCGCACGCCCGCACCTCGTCATCGGCCCACCAGAGCTCGTGGCGCACGCAGCGGCACTCGGCTACACGGCCCTCGGCTATGACGCGCTCGATGCCGCCGGCCACAACCCCCACGCCACGAGCCCGGTAGTTCACCTCCCGCCACCCTCCCCCGATCGCCTCGCCGCAATCGTCCCCACCTCCGGCACCACCGGCATCCCCAAGCTGGCCTGCCTCACCGCCGCCGGCCTCGCCGCGACGGCCGACGCCACCGCGGCCGCGCTCGGCCTCGGCCCGGGTGACACGTACTGGCTGCCCCTCCCGCTCCACCACGTCGGCGGGCTCGGCGCGCTCTGGCGCGCCTGGCGGTCAGGCGCCGCGCTGCGGCTCGGGCCTGACGGCGACGGCGCGACCCACGCGTCGCTGGTGCCGACCCAGCTCCTCGACCTGGCCGACCACGCCTGGCCGCCCGCCCTGCGCGCCGTGATGGTCGGCGGCGCCGCGCCACCGGCGGACCTGGCCGCGCGCTGTCCCGCCGCGTGGGCCACCTACGGCCTCACCGAGGGCGGCGGCACCGTCACGCTCTCGCCCGCCGGTGATGCCGCGGGTACGGCGGGGCGGCCGCTACCCGGCTGGTCGGTGGCCATTCTCGGCGAAGGCGGCGAGGCCCTGCCACCTGGCTCGGAAGGCGCGATCGCCCTCCGCGGCCCCGGCCTGATGGCCGGCTACCTCGACGATCCCTCGGCGACCGCCGCCGCGCTCGCGGACGGCTGGCTGCGCACCGGCGACCTGGGCCAGCTCGACGAGGCGGGCCGCCTGATCGTGCTCGGTCGGCGGGACGACCTGATCGTGTCGGGCGGCGAGAACGTGTACCCGGCCGAGGTCGAGGCCGCGCTGCGTGCCCATCCGGCGATCGCCGACGCCGCGGTCGTGGCCGCGCCAGACCCCCGCTGGGGCCAGGTTCCCGTCGCCTTCGCCGTGCCCCACGCCGACGCCATCCCCCCCGACCTGGCCAGCCTCCGCACTTTCCTGACCGACCGCCTGGCCCGCTACAAGCACCCACACGCCCTCACCTGGCTGCCCACGCTGCCGCGGCTCGCCACAGGCAAGGTCGATCGCCGGATGCTGCGCGACCGCGCGCCGGACGTCCGGGTATGATGAGACTCCCGGCCGGGAGGCCGGCAATCGGAGGACCTCCCGTGGACGGCGCCGGCGCCCCACTCTCAGCAAATCTGTACCGCGCCTGCGAGGCCGTCGGTCAGGTCGTGGAGCTGTGGGGCTTCAAGCGCGTGCACGGCATGATCTGGATGTACCTGTACCTGCAGGGCGGCCCGGTCGGGGCCAAGGACATCCAGTCCGCGCTCGGCATCTCCGCGGGCCTCGTCTCCATGTCCCTCGCCGAGCTCTCACACTGGTCGGTCGTGCACCGCCAATCGGCGCCGGGCGAGCGCAAGGACTACTACACGGCCGAGGCCAACATCGGCCGGCCGATCCTCAAGGTGCTGCGCGAGCGCGAGGCGTACCAGCTCGGATTGATGATCGACGTCCTGCGCGCGGTGCGCGAGGGCATCGACGTGAGCCAGGGCGCCTCCGCGGTCATGGCGGCCCGCCAGCTCGACGCGTTGATCCGCCTCGGCGAGATCGGCCACGAGCTCATGACTCGCTTCCTGGACCTCGGCGGCCTGGTCCTGCGCGACGGCACGCCGGCGGCGGTGCTGAAAGACATCGGCCGCACGCTCACCACCTTCCGCCAGTTCCTGCACCGCGGCGAGGAAAGCACTACAACTGGCGTGAAGCGCCCGCGCGACCCCGCCTGAGGCCTCAGTCGGCTTCGCACCAGGGCAATCCACGGAGCGGGGCGTCGAAAAGGGGAAGCCCGAACTATCGCTCGCGCGGCACCACAGCCAAAGTGCACCGCGAAATGCACACCAGCTTGTCCGCCTCATCCACGATCCGCACCTCCCAGACCTGCGTCGTGCGGCCCACATGGATCGGCAGCGCCTCGGCCGTGACCACCCCGTCGCGCTTCGCCCGCAAATGATTCGCGTTGATCTCCAGCCCTACCGCCCCCTGGGTCTCGCGGTCCACGTTCATCCAGCCGCCGATGCTCGCGACGGTCTCGGCGAGCGCCACTGAGGCGCCGCCGTGCAGGAGGCCGAAGGGCTGGTGGACGGTCCGCGTGACGGGCATGCGGGCCCGCACGCGCGTCGCGGATACCTCGAGCAGCTCGATGCCGAGCACCTCGGCCAACGTGCCGTGGGTCGCCGCGCGCATCTGTTCCAGGGCTTCGTTCATGGTCGGGTCGCCTCCTTCGTGCGGCCCCAGTTTACCAGCTGCGACGCGCCCCGGGGCGACTCAGCGGCCCGCGCCGCCGCCCGTGCCCAGCGACGCCGCCATCTGCGTCCGGAAGCGCGCCTCGCCCGTCACCAGGCCCGGCCTGAGCGGGAGCTGGCGGTTCGCGACCAGCGCGTCCAGGCGGGCCCGGCGGTCGTCGCTGCGCGGGTGATCCGCCACCGGCAGCAGCCACTTCGGCACCTCGCCCGACTTGAGGGCCAGCGTATCGAGGAAGTCGCCGAGCTCGCGCGGGTCGTAGCCGGCGTTCAGGGCGTAG
Organism: Candidatus Sericytochromatia bacterium; assembly: GCA_036675505.1. Taxonomy (GTDB): domain Bacteria; phylum Cyanobacteriota; class Sericytochromatia; order S15B-MN24; family JAQBPE01; genus JAKFEW01. The sequence continues at coordinate 112,824 of JAKFEW010000009.1, read as the reverse complement.
GCTGCGCCGATGGCGTCGGCCTCGAGCTCCGCGTCGCGATCGAAGCCCTTCAAGATGATCGTCGCCGCGATGTTCGCCGCCAGCTGGACCAGCTGCGAGCTGTCGGGGTCGAGCACCGCCGAAGCCACGCCCTGCGCGATCAGCGCCTTGCGGATGGCCTGCACGCTGTGCTTGCGGGCCACGTGGCCAACCTCGTGGCCGAGCACGCCGGCGAGCTGCGCCTCGTTCGTCATCAGCCTGAGCGCGCCGGTCGTCACGAACACGAAGCCGCCGGGCGCGGCGAAGGCGTTTGCCTCCTTCTGCTCCAGCACGAAGAACTGGTAGGGCAGGTTGGGCCGCTCCGAGCGCGCCGCGACCGCCCGTCCGACCCGCGTCACGTAATCGCGTAGGGCCGGGTCCCTGTGCTGCGGGATCTGCGAGAGGATCTTGATCGCCGTGGCACGGCCGAGCTGGTATTCGGCCTGGTCCGTGATGAACAGGCCCTGGGCCGCGATCGCCGCCCCGCGCAAGATGCGTCCCGGCAAGTCCGCCTGGGCCTGCACCGCCGATGGCTGTCCGAGCGCGAGCGTGCACGCGAGCGCCAGCCCCAAGACCCGAATCTTCGCCATGACCCGCCTCCTACTCCTGTTCCGTCCGAAGGCGAGCATATCAGCCGCGGGAGGTCATCCCAAGCGGCGACCGGGCCGGTCGTCAGGGGAAGAGCGAGGCGCCGGGCGGCGGCACGATCGCCCGCACGCGGTGCGAGTCGGTCACGAGCACCTGGCCGGCCGGGCCGACCGCGATGCCGTACATGGTGGCGAAGCTCGCGGCGTCCGCCGGCCCGTCCACGGCGCCCGCGCGCAACGAGCCCGCGAGCGTGTGGAGGATGCCGGCCGGCGTCAGCACCCGCACGTCCGAATGGGTCACGTACGCGCGGCCCGCGGCGTCGAGCGCGATCGCGAGCGGCGGGTTCATGCCGCCCTGGAGCGCCGGCCCGTCGACGAAGCTCTTGAGCAACACGCCCGTGCCGGCGAGCGTCGAAACCGCCTGGTCGGCCGCGGCCAGGTCCACCCGACGGATGCGCTTGTTGCCGCGGTCGGCGATGTAGAGGCGCCGCTGGGCGTCGACCGCCAGATCGTACGGCCGATCGATGCGGGCGCCCGCGGCCGGGCCGTCCGCCAGCCCGGCCTCCTGTCCGAAGACCGTGCTCACCGTGGCGGTTTCCCCGCTGATGGCGATCCGGCGGACGCGGTGGTTGTTGATGTCGGCGACGTACAGCCCGCTGGCCGGATCCCAGGCCAGGCCGGCCGGCGAATTGAAGCGGGCCGTGGCGCCGGGGCCGTCGGCGAAACCGTCCACGCCGCCGCCCGCGATGGTGGTCACGGTCGTGCCGCCGCCGGCCGCGACGGCGATCGCCCGGATGCGGTGGCCACCCTGGTCGCTCACGTAGACCGTCTCGGCGCCGCCGGTGCCAGGCGCCACGGCGAGACCCACCGGGGACTCGAAGGACGCGCTTGCGCCCGGGCCGTCGGCGTTCGCGTCGCGGCCGTCGCCGGCCAGCGTGCCGACGCGCGCGAGGCCCGTCGTCAGCGTCAGCGTGCGGATGCGGTGGTTGAGCGTATCCGCCACGTAGAAGCGGTTCGGGTCCACCGTGGACTGGGCGAGGTCGCTCACGGTGTTGAAGGCCGCGGCCGGGCCGTCGCCGTCGGCGTAGCCCGCCGCGGCGCCGCCCGCGACCAGGCCGACGATCGGCTGGGGCTGGGCGGGGGCCGGCGTGGGCACCGCCGTGGCGGCGTCCGCGAGGCCGAAGCCGAGCTCGACCGGCCGGTCCGGCGCTTCCGGGAACACCATGCGGAAGAGCACCGAGCCGTTCGGCCGCGTCTCGAGCGTGAGCGTCGCGGCCTGCCCGCCGTCGACGAGCAGCGCGCCTTCGTAGCGCTGGGCGGCCATGCGCGTCAGCTCGGCCACCAGGCCGCCTTGCAGGTCGTAGGTGCGCTTCACGACGTCGCCGGTCGTGCGCTGGCGCTTGGTGTAGATCACGCGCCCCGTCGCGTCTTTCAGCGTCGCGTCGCCGTCGTAGAAGGCCAGCGGATCGTCGTACGCGAGCGGGATCTGGCCGCCGGGCAGCGGCGCCACGTCGACCAGCGCGCCGGCCTCGGTCGCGCCCAGGTGCGCGTAGGCATAGGAGAAGGCGCCCGTGCGCGCGCCCACGTCGACCTCGAAGCGATCGAAGGTCACCGCGATGCCGGTCGCCGGCTCCCGCACGCGCGACTCGCCGGGGTTCATCGCGACGCGCAGGGTCTTGCCCGCGGCGTCGGGCTCGTACAGGTAAGCCTGGTAGGCGCGCAACGAACCGTCGGGATAGAAGTCGGCGATGCGGTACTCGGCTTTCTTCACCTCGCCGCCCGGCCACTTCTCGAAGGTCTCGAGGCGCGTCTCCTGCGCCACGCTGCCGTCCGCGCGGACCTGGACCCGCCGGAACTGGTCGTCGGTATTCCCGACGTTCTTCACGAAGAGCAGCGTCCGGCGACCATCCGGCCACAGGCGGTCCGCATAGAGCGTCTCGCCGGCCGCGGGCGTGAGGCCGGGCGTTGGCACGGGCGTGGGCGAGGGCGCGGCCTGGGCGAGCCGGTAGCCGCCGCCGTTGTTGGCCACGAGCCCCCCGCCGTTGTTGGCGACCAGCCCGCTCGCGAGGTCCGAGATCAGCCCGCCGCCGTTGTTGCTCACGAGGCCGCCGCCATTGTTCGCGATGATCCCGGCGCCGTGGTTGCTGATGACACCCACCGGCAGCGCGCCGCCGGTCAGCGACGTGAGGCCGTCGACGGCCGCCTTGCCGCGGTTCTGGGCGAAGCCGACCTGGGCGATCGCGAGCAAGCGGCCACCGACGCGGGTGGCGATCGCCTCCTGCGCGGGCGGCAAGCCGAACAGCGGCGCCGGCGAGCCGCCGGGCGACGCGCCGACCACTGGCGCGCTCGAGGCCGGCGAGGCCGAGGTGACCTGACCCGGCGCGACCGAGGGCGCCGCGGAGGTGCCGGCAGGTGGAATAGCCCCCATCGAATCGATCGGCGTAGGCGCGGGCGACCGCCCCGGCTCGAGCGCCGGCGTCGCCTTGTCCGACGGTCGCCGGGCAGGGCCCTGGCCGGTCGGCGGGCCAGCCGGGCTGCCGACGCACGCCGTCAGGGCCAGGGCCGCCGTCAGCCCCACCCGCGCGATATGCCGTTCGCTGTACTTCGCCTTCCGTGTCACGCTGCTCTCCTGCCACATCATACCCGCCAAGCAAGGGGCTTCCGCCCGCCATGGCCCGACATGGTATGATCGGCCGTCGCCCGGTCGTTCGCCTGGCATCCGCGTCCCCACGCCCGATTCGCCCCCAGGAGGCTCCATGTCGCTCGTTCGCCACGTCCTGCCCTTCGCCATCGTCGCCGCCGTCGTCTTGCCCGCCCCCGCCCTGGCTGCGACCTCGCTCGTCGGCGAGTGGTCGCACGACGCCGCCAAGAGCGACAACGTCGACAAGGCGATCGAGCGCGCCGTCGAGAAGGTCAACTTCGTGATTCGCGGCATGGCCCACGGCCGCCTCAAGTCCACCAACCAGCCCTACCACCAGATCGCGATCATGGTGAAGGGTGGCGACACCCACCTCAAGACCGACGATCGCGCGCCGATCGTCTCGAACGCCAAGGGCGTGAAGTGGAAGCGCGAAGATGGCCAGGTCTACGACGTCACCATGGTCTGGAAGGGCGACACCCGCCTCGAGCAGTCGTTCGCCAACGACGAAGGCAAGCGCCTGAACGTCTACACGCTGAACCCGGACGGCAAGTCGATGGTGATGGAAGTGACCGTCACGAGCCCGAAGCTGCCCGCGCCGCTGAACTACTCGCTTGCGTACAAGCGCGACAAGTAAGGTTTCTCGACCGAGCCCGCCATCCCCCGGATGGCGGGCTCGACCGTTCCAGGGTGCCTGCATGCTGCCCATGAGGTAGAGGTAAATCGTGCATCGCGCCGAACGGCGCCACGCGACCGGCTGGTAAGCTCGACTCCGGGACGATCGGAGGGGGTTGGTATGGCCGTTACGCTGATGCAGCGCTCGCTCGCTGGCATCCGATGGTCGGCCGCCACGCAGGTGGTGGCCCAGGTCGCACAATACGCGGGCTTCATCGTGCTCGCCCGGATGCTCTCGCCGGCGCAGTACGGCACGCTGGCCTCCGCGATGCTGGTGGCCGGCGTGCTCGCGTTGATCCACGAGATGGGGCTGGGGGCCGCGTTGATCCAGCGCCTCGTGCTGGCGCGCGGCCACCTGGCGGCCTGCCTTTGGACCAACGTGGCGGTCGGCTGGGCGCTCGCGGTGGCCGTGTGGCTCGGGGCGCCGACGATCGCCGCGTTCTTCCGGGACCCCGCGGTCGCCGATGTCCTGCGCGCGCTCGCGATCGGCTTCCCGATCGCGGCGGCCGGCGTGCTGCCGCGGGCCTTGCTCGAGCGCGAGCTGCGCTTCAAGTCGTTGGGGCTCGCCGAGGCCGGCGCGGCGACCTTCAACGGCCTCCTGACGATCGCCCTGGCGCTCGCCGGGGCCGGAGTCTGGGCGCTGGTCGCGGGCGCGCTCGCCGGCACGACCTTACAGACCGCGGCGCTCTGGGCCGTGCGACGGCCGGCCCCAGGCTGGCGCTGCTCGCGTCACCACGTGACCGACCTGCTGAGCTTCGGCGGCAGCGTGGTCGGCTCGCGGCTCGCGGGATACTTCATCGGCAACGTCGATTACCTGATCGTCGGCCGCCTGATGGGCCCGGCGGCGCTCGGCGTCTACACGCTCGCCTACAAGCTGGTCACCTGGCCGATGCTCAAGATCAGCCACGTCGTGCTGCGGGTCGCGTTCCCGGCCTTCGCGCGCGTGGACGACGACGTGGCCTTCCGCACCCACTACGTGCGCCTGGTGGGCACGCTCGCGCTGGTCAGCTTCCCGCTGCTCGCCGGGCTCGCCATGACCGCGCCGGAGCTGATCCCGCTCGTGTTCGGCGATCACTGGCGCGAATCGGTCTTCGTGACCCAGGTGCTCTGCGGCGTCGGCGCCCTCAAGGCGCTGGTCTGCTCGATCGGCACCGTGTTCCTCGGCCGCGGCCGGCCCGACATCGAGCTCAAGCTGAACCTGGTGGGCGCCGTGAAGCTGCCGCTGTTCGTCCTGGCTGGCGCCTCCTGGGGCCTGCCTGGCGTCGCTGTCGCGATGCTGATCTCGGCGCTGACGGGCGTGCCCATGCAGCAATACTTCGCCAACAAGCTGATCGGCCTCACCTGGCGTGAATACCTCCGCGGGGTGGCGGCGCCCGCAGCCGCGACCCTGACGCTGGTGGCCGTGCTGGTCGCGTGGCGCGCCGCGTCGGCGGGCCTCGCGCCATTGGCCTTCGTGGCGGTGGCGGTGCCGCTGGGCGCCGTGACCTACCTCGCGACGCTCAGCGCCCTGGGCGTGGACCTGCTCACGCTCGCGCGCCAGGTGACTGGCCGAACCGGCGTCGCCGCGCCGTCGCGCACCGCAGCCTAGCAACCGACGAAAGGAGGGTGGAGGATGAGCACCGCAATCGAATGGGGCCTGCCCGACGCGGCCTGGGATGCCTTCGTGGACCGCTGTCCAGACGCCACCTTTTTCCACGCGCCCGCCTGGTACCGGACCTGGGAAGCCAGCGCGGGCTTCCGGCCGGATTGTGCGCTCGTGCGGTTCGCGAACGGCGCGGAAGCCTTGCTGCCGCTGGCGGTGGCCCCCAAGTTCCGCGGCCTGGTGCACGAGGCCCACGCCGGCCTCGGCGCCGCGTACGGCGGACTCGTCGCGCCCGTGCCGCTCACGGCGGCCCAGGCCGACGCGGCGTTCCGCCTGGCGCGTCGGCGCTACCCGAACATGGTCGTCACGGGCAACCCGCACGCCACCGGTCCGCACATGCCCGCGAGCGGTCACCTAACCGAGGATGACAGCCTGTGCCTCCGCCTGGAGGCGCCGGAGGCCCAGCGCCGGGCCATGACCGACTCGCGCCGCAAATCGCTGCGGCGGGCCGAAGAGGTCGGCTATGAGCTCGAGGTGGTCGAAGCGCCCGGCGAAGCGGACCTCGCGCGCTTCTGGCCCCTCTACGAGGCCCATGCGGCGGCCTGGGAATACACGCGCTGGCGGCACGACGCGGACTACTTCCGGGCGTTGCTGCGCCACGGCGGGCCCAGGCTGGTGCTCTTCCGGGCCATGCACGCGGGCGAGCTCGCCGGCTTCCGCCTGATCGCGCGGCGCGGGGCGATCGCCATGGCGCTGCACCTGGCACGGGCCGAGGCGTACGAGCGGCGCCACGTCAGCCCGTGGCTGGTGGCCGCCTCGCTCGCCTGGCTTCAGGCCCAGGGCGACGCCGTTTGCGACTTCATGCCGAGCGGGCGCTTGGCGGGGGTGAACGCCTACAAGATGAGCTTTGGCGCCACCCCCCGGCCTTACGCGACGGCCGTGCACACCAGCGCGGTCGGCAGCACGCTGGGCGCGCTCTGGCAGCTGACCCGCGGCCGCCGGGCGGCCTGACCCAAGGCGGGAGCCGGGGAAACCGTCCTCAGGCTGCCCGCAGCAGCAGGCCGCGCGCGCGCAGCCGAATCGGCGGTGCGGGCGCGACGCCGCGGCGCACGACCATCCCCAGCCGCCGCTGGATCGTGAGGACGTCCCCGCCGTACAGGAAGCCGGCCTTGTGCACGCCGCGCCAAGACGACGTGTTGGACTCCGCAACGGCGATCCAGCCCGCCTTCACGCCCTCCGCCGCGAGGGCGTCGGCGATGCCCACGAGCAGCAGCGGGTAGCAGCTGCGGCCGCGCTGGCTCGGATGGGTGAAGAAGTCGTAGAAATAGGCCTCGCCGGGCGCGGGCCGCACCTCGAACAGGTTGCGGAACGCGGTGGGCCGGGTGGTGGACCAGCCATACGCCAGGAGCTGGTCGCCTTCCCATAGGCCCCATGGCCGATCGCCCCTGGCGATGCGGTCCGGCGCCGTATCGAGGTCGTTGGCGCCGATGCCGCGGAAGGAATCCAGGTCCGCGGGCACGAACGGCGCCGTGCGGAACGGGCTCCAGATGCTCGCGCCACCCCGGATCGAGGCGAGCTCCGCGTAACCGATCAGCGCGCGGTGGTAACCAACCATGGGACGACCCTCCCTGACCCTGGTTTGCCTCATCATATGAAACTGGGTTTCGGATCCGCTGTCACCAGGCGGGCGACGGAAGTCCCGCCGGGGCTCAGCGCCGACTGCGGGCCACGGCCGTGGCCGCTGCCGCCAGCGTGGCCGCGGCGGTCATCGCGACGCCCGGATGCTCCTCGAGCCACATCACCCAGCTCGCGCGCCAGCCGTCGCCAGTTTCGCGCGCCCGACCCGGCTCGCGGACCGGCGCGTCGAAGTTCGACGGGTCGTCCAGGCGCTTCGGCACCTCGGTCAGCTGGCCGCGGATGCCGTGGCGCGCCTGGTGCCACTCGTAGAGCGTGGGCGCGAGCGTGTGGATCGCCTTGAAGAGCTGCGGGGCGCCGCCCACCATCACCTCGCGGGTGGGATGCTCCGCCGCCCGCACGATGCGCCGCGCGATCACCGCGGGGTCGTAGACGGGCCAGACTGGCTTCGGCAGGACGCCCATCCTGGTGCGCGCGTGGCGGAAGAAGGGCGTGTCGACCGACGGCGGCTTGATCAACACCACGTCGATGGGGTCACAGGCCGCCGCGAGCTCGATGCGCAGGGCCTCCGTGAGCGCGCGCAGGGCGTGCTTGGTGGCGCAGTAGTTCGCCTGCAGCGGGATCGCGAAGTCCGAGAGCGCCGACGCCACGCTCATGACCACGCCGCCGCCGCTGCGCCGCATGCGCGGGATCGCGGCCTTGAAGCCGTGCACGTTGCCCCAGTAATTGACGTCGAACTGGTGCCGCAGCTCCGCGAGCGTGGCGTCCTCGAACCGGGCGTAGAACGACAGGGCCGCGTTGTTGATCCACGTGTCGATGCGCCCGAACGCGTCCTCGGCGGCGTCCGCGAGACGCTCGACGGCGTCGGGGTCCGCGACGTCGGTCGGCACGGCGATCGCCCGCCCGCCGGCGTCGCGGATCGCGGCCACCAGCGTCTCGAGTCCTTCGACGTTGCGCGCGGCAGCGACCACGCGGGCGCCCCGCGCCGCGAACATCCGGGCGGCCTCGAAGCCGATGCCGCTGCTGGCGCCGGTGATGACGACGACCTGGTCGCCGATCGGTTTGGGCATGGGGCATCCCTCCTAAATCGCGATCAGCGAGGCGACGAGGTCGCCGAGCCGATCGAACACGCCGTCGTGCAGGCTCTCCGGCGGGGCCTGGCGGATCACGCGCGGCCCCCCCGGGCTGACCCGCGCGTCCCAGTCGGTGTGGCCCGAGGCGTCGCGCCGGAAGCGCAGCGTGACCCGCGCGCCGCCGATCGGCAGGTCGCGAAGCGCGAGCTCGGGCAGCCAGTCGGGCAGGTCCGGGTCGATCGCCACCAGCCCGGCCGGCGCGAGCGGCAAGATGCCGGTCAGGGTCTGGACGAGCATCACCATCGCGCTCGCGGACCAGGCCTGCGGCGCGCAGGAATCCGGGTAGATGCCCGGGTGGGGATGGCGGCGGTCGCGCGGGTGGCCGCCGATCACCTCGGGCGGCCGGTGGCCGTCGAAGGTGGCGGCCGCGTCGAAGAGGCCCTTCGCGAGGTCGGCCGCGAGCGCGGACAGGCCGTAACGCTTGAAGCCCAGCGCGATCGAGCCGTTCTCGGACGGCCAGACCGCGCCGAGGTGGTAGGCGAACGGGTTGTAGGCGGGGTGGGCGCTCGACAGCGTGCGCACGCCCCAGCCGCTGAACATGTCGGGGGCCATCATCCGCCCGGCCAGCGCGGCGGCCTTGTCGCGATCGACGATGCCGCAGGCCAGGCACTGGGCGGCGTTGCTCGACACCGTGGCGACCGGCCGCTTGTCCGGCCCGAGCGCGAGCGCGTAGCAGCGCTCTTCCGGCAGCCAGTAGGCGGCGTTGAAGCGCCGCTTGAGGTCCTGGGCCTCGTTGAGCAGGCCGAGCCCGCCCGCGACGTCGCCCATGAACAGCCGAACGAGCCCGGTGAGCTGCTTGGCGGCGTAGTAGTAGCCCTGGATCTCGACCGCCGCGATCGGGTTGGCGACGCAGCCGCCGTCCGCCTCGAGGATCGCCTCGCCCGAGTCCTTCCACCCCTGGTTCTTGGTGCCCCACGCGCCCGCGCGCGTGTCGTATTCGTAGAACCCGTCGCCGTCGCGATCGCCGTCGCGGTCCATCCACGCCAGCACGCGATCCGCCGCCCCGCGCATCTCCCGCTGGAACGCCCGATCGCCGGTCAGCGCGAAGTGCCAGCCGAGCGCCACCAGGAACATGCCGGGCCCGGCGTAATCGCCGTAATAGGCGCCGAACGGCGAGAGCCCCAGCAGCGCGAGCGGATCGCGCTGGTGCTGGTGGATCACGCGGCCGGGCTGCTCGTCGTGGCGATCCTCGTAGCGCGTGCCGAGGCGCGCGGCGATCGCCTCGACGACACCCCTCACCATCGCCGGATTGATCATCCCGGCCTGCCAGGCGGTCGTCAGGCTGTCGCGTCCGAAGAGCGCCTGGTAGTAGGGTAGGCCGGCCGCGGGCACGTGGATCTGGGCCCCCGGCCCAGTCATCAGGCGCATCGCGCCGAGGTCCTCGACCGCCTGGTCCCACACCGCCTGGACCCCCATGTTCGGCGTCTCGAGACGGGCGCAGGCCACGGCCCAGGCCTCGGCGGCGGCCTCGATCGTGCCGGGCGGCGCCGGCACGAACGGGGCCCCCAGGAAGTGGGGCCGGACCTCGATCGCGACCTGCACGGGGTGCTGCGGCGCGAGGGTCAGGTGCCACGCCAGCGCACCGTCCCGCCACGTGGGGTGGCCGTCGAGCACGGCGACTTCGGTCGAATGCGCGAGCGCGGGGTGGCGGTAGGTGAAGCTCAGGCGGCGATCGGCCGGGTCCCAGGCCGTATCGATCGGGGCCTGCTGCTGCCGGTGCCCCTCGCGGGCCTCGCTGTCTGCGGCGAAATCCGCTTCGAGCGCGAGGGCGAGCTCGATCTCGAGCGGGCCGAGCCCGTGGTTGGTCGCCGTGATCGCCACGCGCAGGGCGCCTGTGCCGTCCTCGCCCGGGATGATCGCCAGGTCGGCCTGCAGCTCGATGGCCTTCTCGGCGATCTCGCCCGGCCCGGCGGCGTCCTCGCTGGCGCCGGCGAGCCAGTAGGCGATCGCGGCATGGGGCTCGAGCACGTTGGCCGACACGCGACGCGGCGGCACCCCGTCCACGCGCGGTGCGAGCCGTGACAGGAAGCGGGTCTTGTGCAGGTAGAACCCGTCGAACCCGCCCGTCACGCGCGCCTGATCGTCCAGTGAGGCGAGCGCATGGCCCCAATGCACCATCAGACGGCCAGGGAACAGCTTGAAAATCCCCGCGTGCATGGCTCACCTCTCAAACGGGGCCGCCCCCGGGGCCCGCGGGCCCCGGGGGCGGATGGGTCCTCGCCGCCTCAGCGCAGGACGTGTTCCTCGTCCGCCTTTTCGAGGCGGACGCGGTCCTCGTCCAGCATGCTGATGCGCATCGCCTCGCGCTCGATGCCGATGCCGAAGCGGTAGACCATCTCGCCACCCAGCCACCCGGAAACGGACAGGAGCGCGATCGACACGACCTCGAGGCTGAAGGCCAGCCCCCAGGCGGTGCCGGTGAGCGCGCCATGCCCGTATCGCACGTAGCAATTCACCAAGTACAGGCCCACCACCGTCAGGTTGATGATCAGGTGGGACGTCGCGATGGCGCGCGCCCGTGACAGGCGGGCGACGGTCAGGTAGTCGATCAGCCCCGGGATGGCCGCGGCGAGCGCGCCGACGATGCCGCCCGCCATGGCCCACCAGGCCAGGTCGTAGAAGAAGACGTTGGCCGTGAACTGGTAGGCCGCGTCGGCCGCCAGCGCGCCCACGAACAGGCCGATCGGCACCGGGACGAGCATCGGGTGGATCGGGTGCCCACCAACCTTCGCCTTGCTGCGCATGGAAACCGTCCTTTCCGTGGCTGTCGCCGTGCCCTAGAAGCGTGTCGTTTCGCGCTCGCGAGCGCGTTCCTCGGTGGCGGTGACCCGCGCGCCCCGACGGCCTGCCGGGAGCCGATCCGCCAACCAGTCGCCGATCGGGCCAGCGAAGCCCATGAGCGCCAGGGAGCCGATCGTCAGCGCGATCGCCGTGCCGAGCTCAGTCCCGACCACCGCGCCATGGTTGAATCGCAGCACGAGGTTCGCCATCGCCACCACGAAGGCGGTGCCGAGGACCACCATGCGCCCGTCGTCGTCCCGGGCCATGTACAATTCGCCGCGCCGGCTTTCGTCCAGCCAGGCCGAGATGCCAGGCACGATCGAGGCGACGAGCGCGATGGCGCCCGCGAGCAGCACGAACCAGGATGCGTCGTACCAGACACTGGTGGCACCCACGAGATAGACCAGATCCAGCGCCAACGAGGCCGCGAACAGCCCCATCGCGATGGCCGCGAGCCCGCCGTTGACGCGGCGACGCCCGATGCGGACCCGTTCAAAACGATCGTCCATAACCCCTCCTAGGCCCCGCACTCCGTGGGCCGCCCGAGGGCATCTTAGGTCCGCGCCTGGGTGCCATCCTAGTGGCGAGCGACGGTCTATGAGCCGCATCCGGCACCAGGCCCACAGGCTCCGTGTTTGCTCCGGACGCGCGATCGCGCGGCCGGGGCGATGATGGCGCCGTGAAGTCCAGCAGCCGGAAGGAGGCATCCTAGATGTTCATCAACCTGACCGATCGCGAAGGCACGACCACCGAGGTCACCGTCGTCGCCAGCGAAGAACGCCATATCGCCACGGGCGCGTCTGCCCCCGTGGACCACATCCACGTGACCTGGATCGAGCTCGCGAGCGACGTGCCTGTCGCGTTCCCGCAGACCTACCAGCTCGAGCTGCCCGATGGCCGCCTGCTCGAGGCCAACGTCGCGCTGTGCGTCGAGCTGCCGTCGGGCGGCTTCCACCTCAGCGCCGTGCTGCCCGGCACGACGCCGTTCGCGCCGACCGAAGAAGAGGAGCTCCAGGGGATCGTCTGAGCCGCCGGATCGTGGCGGCCCGCGCTCCGGCGCGGTGTGGTAACCTGTCGGGGGGCGAGCGTCCGTAAGTCGCCCCCCTTCGGAGGACCGCATGGAGAAGATCTGGCTGCAGCACTACCCCAAGGGCGTGCCCGCGACCGTCGATACGGGTCGATACCAGTCGATCCTCGACGTGATCACGCAGGGCTGCGCGCGCTTCGGCGACAAGCCCGCCTACACCTGCATGGGCAAGACCCTGCACTTCTGCGACATCGATCGGCTCTCGAACCAGTTCGCCGCGTTCCTCCGCGAGGATCTCAAGCTCGAAAAGGGTGATCGCATCGCGCTGCAGATGCCGAACATCCTACAGTACCCGATCGCGCTCTTTGGCGCGCTGCGCGCGGGTCTCGTCGTGGTGAACACGAACCCGCTCTACACGCCGCGCGAGATGGCTCATCAGTTCAAGGACTCGGGCGCCAAGGCGATCGTGATCGTGGCCAACTTCGCCAACAACCTCGAGGAGGTCCTCGGCGACACCGACATCAAGCACGTGATCGTCACCGAGCTCGGCGACATGCACCCCTTCCCGAAGGGGCTGATCATGAACCTGGTCGTGAAGCACGTCAGAAAGATGGTGCCGGCCTTCAACTTACCGAAGGCGATCGGCTTCAAGGATGCGCTCGCACGCGGCGCCAGGCTCACGGCGCCCACCGTGACGCTCGGCCACGACGACATCGCCTTCCTCCAGTACACGGGCGGCACCACCGGCGTCAGCAAGGGCGCCGTGCTGACCCACGGCAACATCCTCGCGAACGTCGAGCAAATCAGCACCTGGATGGCGCCGCGGCTCAAGGAAGGCGAGGAAGTCATCATCACGCCGCTGCCGCTCTACCACATCTTCTCGCTCACGGTGAACTGCCTGACGTTCTGCCGCTATGGCGGCCACAACATCCTCATCACCAACCCGCGCGACATCCCCGCCTTCGTGAAGGAGCTCTCGCAGACGCGCTTCACCGTGATGTCGGGCGTGAACACGCTCTTCAACGGCCTGCTCAACAACGAGGAGTTCCGCAAGCTGAACTTCAAGGACCTCAAGATCGTGGTCGGCGGCGCGATGGCGGTGCAGCGCGCCGTGGCCGAGCGCTGGAAGCAGGTCACGGGCACCACGCTCGTCGAGGGCTACGGCCTCACGGAGGCCTCGCCCGTCGTCTCGTGCAACCCGGTCGACGGCACCGAGCAGATCGGCACGATCGGCATGCCCGTGCCGAACACGGAGATCAAGCTGGTCGACGAGGACGACAACGAGGTGCCGATGGGCGAGCCCGGTGAGCTGTGCGCGCGCGGCCCGCAGGTGATGCAGGGCTACTACAACCGCCCCGACGAGACCGCCAAGGTCATCAAGGACGGCTGGCTGTACACCGGCGACGTGGCCGTGCTGGCGCCGGACGGCTTCTTCCGCATCGTCGATCGCAAGAAGGACATGATCCTCGTCTCCGGCTTCAACGTGTACCCCAACGAGGTCGAGGACGTGATCGCGACGAACCCGAAGGTGCTCGAGGTGGCCGTCATCGGCGTGCCGAACGAGAACAGCGGCGAGGCCGTGAAGGCCTTCGTGGTCAAGAAGGACCAGAGCCTGACGGAAGAGGAAGTTATCGCCCATTGTCGCGAGGGGCTGACCGGCTACAAGATCCCGCGCTCGGTCGAGTTCCGGACGGAGCTGCCGAAGACGAACGTCGGCAAGATCCTACGCCGCGCGCTGCGCGAGCCCGTGAACTCCTGAGGTCGATACCCGCCCACGGGCAATGTCGATCATTAAATGTCCTTCAAAGGTTCGTTTGGCCACGCACGCAAACGATCAATCGTTCGATACAACGTCTATCGAAAGACGGCTGGAAGGAGGATCGACATGGGCGGTGCACTCAAAGCGATCGGCTCGATCGGCGGGGCCATTACCGACGCCCTCGGCGGCGGCGACATCTTCTCCAAGATCAAAGAGAGCTTCGACAAGATCTGCAGCTGCATTGGCGCCTGTTGCGGCGGCAATTGCTCGGCCTGCGCCGGCGGCTCGGCGGCGGCCGGTTGCTCCGGCGGTGGTTGAGGCTAGCAACCCTCCCGGCGCGTGTCGTCGGGCTCGCTCTTGAATTCGCGCGGGGCGGTGACCGGTTGGACCGGCGCCGCCCCCTTCACGGATTTCGCCGAAGGAGGGTGACGTGGCGGAGCAGCAGGAAATCTCGGAGGCGATGAAGGAGCTCGAGGGCGCGGTCGGAGACGCCCGGCGGCACTTCGGTGATCTGATCAAGAACGCCCAGGTGCAGCTCACCTACGCCAGGGAGCAGCAAGCACGCTGGAAGCGCGAGATGAAGCCGCTCGAGGCCTTCAAAGACGACGTTTCGCGGCCGGAGAACAACACGTACGTCTCGATGGACCTGCTCCACCAGACCTACGTCGCGATGCAGGCCATGCTCGAGCTCGAAATCGCCGGCTACGAGCACAACCTCGAGGTGGTGGGCCCCAATGGCAGCCTCGGCCACGGCAACTTGCAAGTGCCGACGCGCACGTTGGCCTACCTCGAACAGAAGCGCCGCATGGACCTCGCCCATGCGCGGTACCTGGTCCGCTTCAACCTGCCGGGCATCGACGCCGTCTTGCGGGCGACCGGGCTCGGCCAGTGCATCACCCCGGCGAGCGACGCCCAGCGCGCCGAGCGCGCCGAGGTCGTGGGCAAGCTGACCTCGGCGGCGGAGGCGAGTCAGGGCCTCGGGCGATTCCTCGAGCGCCTCAGCGCCGATCTGCTGGCGGTGCGGCAGCTCAACAAGTGGGGCATGCAGGTCTTCGACGCCTGGGACGCCACGGGCGCCGACGCCCGCAAAGCCTTGATCGAGCATCCGGACTGGTCGCGCCTGGAGGGCCAGATCCCGCTCCTCCAGGAACTGCACGAGCGGACCGCGACCTACCTGCCGCTGCAGGCGGTGTTCGTACCGTGGAAGCGCGAGCCGTTGCCGTTCGCGGCCCAGAAGCACGTCGCGGCCCAGCCCGCCCCCGCCAGGAAGGGCACCGACCGGCTCGACCTCCAGTCGGGCTCGACCGGTCGCCAGTCCACCATCCGCCTCCAGTAGGTCCTGGAAGGCGATTTCAGGATTCTTCGCCTTCTCCCTCGCCTTCGGCGTCTGTTTCGGCCTCGTCCGCCTCCGGCGCGTCCGCGTCGGGGGCGTCCGGGTCCGGCGCCGCGGCCTCGCTGGGCACCTCGCTCGCCGCCGGCGCCGCGGCGGAGGCGGGCACGACGCCCGCGTCGTTGCCGAGCCCGAGGCCTTCCGGCGAGGCAGCCGCGCGCGGCTGGCCGGCGGGGCCCCGGGTGGGCAGGGCGGGCCGGGTGTCGTCGACGATCGTGCAGCCTGCGAGCGCGGCGGCGAGGATCAGGCCGAGAGAGTAGTTGCGGGTCATCATCATTCGCTCCGGCTCACTCGACCGTCGACGTCTTGGTCTTCTTGCGCAACGCCAGGTTCGTGTTAGGTGACGACGGGCCGTAGGCCTCGAGCTCCCAGAGCGAGTTGCCGTATTCCGTCCCGCGCTTCGCGCAGTAGACGCGCAGGTAGCGCGTCGAATACGCCCTGAACGCGTGCTCGTCGACGCCGCCGTCGCCGTTCGTGACCTTCTTCAAGTTGACCCACACCTTGCGGGTCGCGTCGTAGCCCTGGATGCGGTACTCCCGCGCATGGGCGTTCTCCCAGGACAGCTTCACGCGGTCGACGCGCTGCCTGCGGCCCAGGTCCACCTGAAGCCACTGGTTGTCGAGGAACTTGCTGCTCCAGCGGGTCGTCGCGTCACCGTCGACGGCCTTGTCACCCGCGAGGTAAGCGCCATAGCGCGGGACCACCTTGAAGGAATCAGAGCCATAGGCGAAGCGCTCGTACTTGTCGGCTGGCACCACATGCTTGCGGTACACGTTCTCGTAGAAGTCCTGCTCGCCGAAGCCCGAGAAGCCTTGCGGCCAGGTCGCACGCAGGCCGAAGTCGTGGTGGCCGCGCGGGAAGTCGAAGTCCTTGTAGATGCCCTCGATGATGTGGAAGGTCTCGTGCATATAGTACGGGCCCGAGTTGTACCAGGCGTACGGCTGAACGCCGGCGGCCTGCGAGACCAGCCAGGCGCGGTATTCCTGGCGGCCGTTCGCGTTGATGGTCACGCCGTCCATCCGTCCGTGGGTGGCGGATTTCTGGAAGTCGTCGAACACGCCCGGCCAGTAGAGCACGAACATGTCGGCGTGGTGCAGCGCGTCGAGCGTGGGCCCGAGCGGCGGCTCGAAGTCTTCGGCGTAGGGGGTGATCGTCAGGCCGCCGCCTGGATCCCACGTATTGATGCGCGCCTTCACGATCTTGTGGCCATCGAGGCGCTTCTCCTCCAGGGTCCAGCGGATGTGGCCGCCGCTGAGCGCGAGGATGGTCTCGCTGAACCAGAAGAAGCCATCCTTGGCGAGCGCCATTTGGCTCTCGTCGAGCCGCTTCCGGACGTGCACCGGCGTGTCGTCGTCCTTGGCGCGCGGATAGCTGAGGTCGACCTCAGGCGCCACCAGGAACACGGCCTTGCGCAGCTGGACGCCCTGCGCGCCGGGGCTCTTCGTGCGGAAATCGGCCGCGAGCACGCGCATGCGCAACTGGGCCCAGGTGCCGGCCACGTTCACGTCCGTCGTGTTCTTGTACATGTAGCCGTAGGCGTCGTAAGCCTCGCGATAGGCACGCATGGCGCCCGGGTAGTCGCGGGCCTTGTATTGCGCGTCGCCCGCGTCGATCGCCGCCTTCACGGCCGCCATCGAGGCCTCGTTCGGGTTGGCCGGCTTGATCGACGTGGCGCGGACGCCGACACCCCTGGCCAAGTTCAGCGCCGGCGCCTCGGGGCCGTGCACGGCGACGGAGTGCATGTAGACGCCGTCGAACGAGGGCGAACTGCCGGTGTCCCAGGCCTCGAGCACGATCCGCACGTACCGCGCGTCGGCGGGCGCGAACGTCACGTCCGGCGTGGGTGTGGCGTTGTCCGTGCGGGTGGCGAGTTCGGTCCACGTGCGACCGTCCGTCGAGCCGAGCAGCTGGAAGGCCGCGAGGAACTTCTGGTCCCAGAAGCCGAGCTTCACGCGGTCGATGCGCCGCGTGCGGCCGAGGTCGAGCTGGAGGCCCTGCGGCAGCGCCCAGCTCGAGGCCCAATACGTCGTGCCGTCCTCGTCCACCAGGCGCTCGGGCGAGAAGAGCGGGTCGGGCGCGAGGGTCGCGGGGGGGAGCGGGAAATCCGCGACGAACATGCCGCCGCGGCCGTCGAGGTCGAAGAGCTTGCCCGACGCGACGCCGGCCGCACCCTCGCGCAGGTCGCGGCCAGCCCCACCCACCGCGGCCGGGTCGGCGCAGCCCGCCATCAGGGCGAGCGCGGTCGCCAGCGCGGCCAGGACCTGATGGACCGCCTTCGGCATCGAACGCCTCCTCTCCCGTCGGTTCGCGGGGATGATACCCGCCCCGAGCGACCCACTGTCATTCCCAACGAAGTCGCACTCGCTAAGGTTCCCCGCGGCCCGAGGCCGAGCGGGCGTTGAGCCCATTCGCGCCGTTCCGCATGATGACACCACGACGTCGTCCGATGACGCCGGTAACCCACGGCGGGGAGCATGACCCGAAAGGAGCATCCCATGGCTATCCAGGCGACCAGCATCATGAAGAAGAGCTTCGACGCCCCGGATGAGCGCCGCGAGTTTGCGCTCGGGCACATGGACCTCGTCACAGTCGGCGGCGCGCCGGTCGGGCGGATGGTGTTCCAGCCTGGCTGGCGTTGGACCGAAAGCGTGAAGCCGCTCGCGGGCACGCCGACCTGCCAGACCGACCACCTCGGCTTGATGGTCCGCGGCCGCCTGCACGTGCGCATGGACGACGGCACGGAGGCTGAAGCTGGCCCCGGCGAGGTCGTGGTGGTCCGGCCTGGCCACGACGCCTGGGTGGTCGGCGACGAGCCGGTCGAGTGGATCGAGTTCGCCGGCGCACGGACCTACGCGACCGGGGCGCACGTCCACGCGAAGCCGGCGGCGGTGACTATGATGCCGGAAACAACGGAGCCCCACGACCTGGACCCGACGCCGGCCGAGGCGGCGCTGCGGGCCGACGCGGGGAACGTACACCTGTCGCGGGAGCGCATGGTGGCGCTCGCGCTGCGCTTCGTCGACCTGAGCAACGAGCAGCGCGGCGACGCGTACGACGAGGTCTTCGCTACCGACGTGGTGGACCACGACGCCTTCCCGGGCCAGGCGCCGGGTATCCAGGGCTTCCGCGACACGCTGGCCCAATTTGCCGCGGGCTTCCCCGACTTGCGGGCCGAGGCCGGCGAGCCGATGGTGGACGGCGATCGCGTCGCGTTCCACCTGGAGCTGACGGGGACGAATACGGGCCCGATCATGGGTATCGCGCCGACCGGCAAGGCCGTGCGGTTCGGCGGCATGTTCATCTTCCGGGTCGTGGGCGGCCGCGTGGTCGACAGCTGGGGCACGGTCGACGGCATCAACCTGCTCGAGCAGGTCGGCGCGGGGCCGTGGCAGAAGGCTCCGCCCGCCGGCGGTTGGCCGGCGGACGAGTACGTCTGAACGATCAGGCGTGGAGGGCGCGGCCGATCGCGGCCAGCGCGGCTTCCTTCACCACCTCCGACAGCGTCGGGTGGCCATGCGTGGTGCGCGCGAGGTCCTCGGCGCTGGCGCGGAACTCCATCAGGGCCACCGCCTCGCCGAGCAGCTCCGAGCCACCGGCGCCGAAGATGTGCACGCCGAGAAGCTCATCGGTCTCGGCGTGCGCGATCACCTTCACGAAGCCGCGCGGATCGCCATGGCCGAGCGCGCGGCCGTTGGCGGCGAAGTTGAAGCGGCCGGTCTTGTAGGGCACCCCGGCGGCCTTCAAGTCCTGCTCCGTCTTGCCCACCCAGGCGATCTCGGGGCTCGTGTAGATGACCCACGGGATCGCGTCGTAGTTCACGTGGCCAGCCTGGCCCGCGATCAGCTCGGCGACCGCCACGCCCTCGTCTTCGGCCTTGTGGGCCAGCATCGCGCCGCCGATCACGTCGCCGATGCCGTAGACGTTGGGGAGGTTGGTCTTGTAGTGGCCGTCCACCTTCACGAAGCCGCGGTCGGTCAGCTCGAGGCCGACGGCCTCGGCCCCGAGGTTCTGGGTGTAGGGCACGCGGCCGATCGAGACGATCAGCTTGTCGACCGTCAGGGTCTGCTCGGCCCCATTCTCGGCGTAGGTGAGCACGACCACGCGGCCCTGCTGCTCGACCTTCGAGATGTTGACCCCCAGGTGGATGTCGAGGCCCTGCTTCTTGAACTCGCGGGCGGCTTCCTTCGCGACGGTCTCGTCGACGGCCGCGAGGAAGGCCGGGAGGGCCTCCAGCACGGTCACCTGGGCGCCCAGGCGGCGCCACACCGAGCCCAGCTCCAGGCCGATCACGCCCGAGCCGATCACGCCGAGGCGCTTCGGCACTTCGGCGAACGCCAGGGCGCCTTCGTTCTCCACGACCAGGTCGCCGTCGAAGGGCGCGAGCGGCAGCTGGCGGGGCGCCGAGCCGGTCGCCACGATGACGTGGGTCGCGGCCACTTCCGTGCCGGCCGCGTCGACCACCCAGGCGTCGCCTTCCCGCCGCACGAACTTGCCCAGGCCGTGGAAGCCCGTGATCTTGTTCTTCTTGAAGAGGTACTGGATGCCGCCGGTCAGCTTGTCGACCACGGCGTCCTTGCGCGCTTGCATCTTCGCCACGTCGAGCTTCACGTCGGCGACCGTGATGCCGTGCTGGTCGTAGTCGTGGAGCAGCGCCTCGTAGCGCTCGGAGGAATCGAGCAGGGCCTTGGACGGGATGCAGCCGACGTTGAGGCAGGTGCCGCCGAGACTGGCCTTGCCGTTGCGGGTGAACGCGTCTACGCAGGCCGTCTTGAAGCCGAGCTGGGCCGCGCGGATGGCGGCGACGTAGCCGGCGGGGCCGCCGCCGACGACGAGAACATCGAACTTGTCCATCCGGCTAGACCTCGAGGACCAGGCGGGTCGGGTCCTGAAGCAGGTCGCGCACCTTCACGAGGAAGCGCACGGCCTCCGAGCCGTCGATGATGCGGTGGTCGTAGGTGAGCGCCAGGTACATGATCGGCCGGATCACCACCTGGCCATTCTCGGCCACCGGCCGCTCGACGATGTTGTGCATGCCGAGGATCGCGCTCTGGGGCGCATTGACGATCGGCGTCGAGAGCATGGAGCCGAAGATGCCGCCGTTCGTGATGCTGAACGTGCCGCCGGACAGGTCGTCGAGCGTGAGCTTGCCGGAGCGACCCCGCTCGCCGTACGCGGCGATCGCCTTCTCGATGTCGGCGAGGCCCATCTGGTCCGTATCCCGCAAGACCGGCACCACCAGGCCACGCTCGGTCGAGACCGCGATGCCGACGTCGAAGTAGCCGTGGTAGACGATGTCCTTGCCGTCGACCGAAGCGTTGATGACCGGGAACTCCTTGAGCGCCTCGGTCGCCGCCTTGACGAAGAAGCTCATGAAGCCGAGCTTCACGCCGTGCTTCTTGGTGAACGCGTCCTGGTACTTCTTGCGCAGATCCATCACGGGCTGCATGTTGACCTCGTTGAAGGTCGTGAGCAGCGCCGCGGTGTTCTGGACTTCCTTGAGGCGCTCGGCGATGCGGGCGCGGATGCGCGTCATCGGCACCCGCTGCTCCGGGCGCGGGCCGGTGGCGCCGCCGGCCAGGTGCGCCAGCAGGTCGCCCTTGGTCACGCGGCCGGCCTTGCCGGTGCCGGGCACGGTCGCCACGCTGACGCCGGCCTCGGCCGCCATCTTGCGGACGGCGGGGCCGTTGGCGTCCGCCGTGGCGGCCCTGGCGGGCGCCGCAGTGGCCGCGACCGCCACCGGGGCGGGGGTTTCCGCCCTGGGCGTCTCGGCCGGCGTCGCCACGGCTGGCGTCGCCACGGCGGCTGCGGGCGCGGCGCCGGCGGCGGCCGGGTCGATCGTGAGGATCAGCTCGCCGCTCTTCACGACGTCGCCTTCGGCCTTCGAAACGGCCGTGACGGCGCCCGCCTGCGGGGCGTTCACCTCGAGCACGACCTTGTCGGTCTCGATCTCGGCGACCACCTCATCCCGCTCCACGCGCTCGCCGACCTTCTTCTTGATCGACACCAGCGTGCCCTCGGTGATGGACTCCGAGAACGGGGGGACTTTGATTTCGACGGACATTGGGGCTCCTTCGTCGAGTGCTGCGATACCGGGGTGGAGGGGAAAGGCCTAGGCGTTGGCCTTGGACGGCTCCGCGACGCGGGCGCCGCCCAGGGCCTGGTCGATCAGGGCCTGCTGCTGTTCGTTGTGCTTGGAGAGGTAGCCGACGGCGGGCGACGACGAGCGCGGACGGCTCGCGAAGGTCAGCTCCTGGCCAGGGGCCAGGCAGGCCGTGAGCTCATCGCGGATGACGCCCCACGCGCCGTTGTTGGCCGGCTCCTCCTGCGCCCAGACGACCGAGCGGGCGCCGATGAACTTCGCGAGCTCGTGGCGGATCTGGTCGGCCGGGAAGGGGTAAAGCTGCTCGATGCGGACGATCGCGACCTCGCGCTTGCCGTAGCGCTCGCGCGCGTCGGCGAGGTCGTAGTAGACCTTGCCGCTGCAAAGCACCACGCGCTCGATGTCCGCGGGCTTGGCGGGATCGCCGATCACCTCGCGGAAGCGGCCGATCGAGAGCTCGTCGAGCTGCGAGGCGGCGCCCTTGTTGCGCAGCAGGCTCTTCGGGCTCATCACCACGAGCGGCTTGCGCACCTTGCGAACGATCTGCCGGCGCATCACGTGGAAAATCTGCGCGGCCGAGCTCGGCACGACGACCTGCATGTTGTTCTCGGCGCACAGCGCGAGGTACCGCTCGAGGCGCGCCGACGAGTGCTCGGGGCCCTGGCCTTCGTAGCCGTGGGGCAGCAGCATCACGAGGCCGCACAGGCGCTGCCACTTCATCTCGCCGGCGACGATGTACTGGTCGATCACGGCCTGGGCCATGTTCGCGAAGTCGCCGTACTGGGCTTCCCAGATCACGAGGGCGCGCGGCTCAGTGGACGAATAGCCGTACTCGAAGGCGAGCACCGCTTCTTCCGAGAGCGTCGAGTCGATGATGTCGACCCGCGCCTGGTTGGCGACGAGGTGCTGCATCGGGATGTAGGCCTTCTCGACGTGCGAGAGGTGCGGGCGCTGATCGTGGATGACCGCATGGCGGTGGAAGAAGGTGCCGCGGCCGACGTCCTGGCCCGTGATGCGGACCGGGTGGCCGTCGGCGGCGAGCGAGGCGTAGGCCAGGTTCTCCGCGAAGCCCCAGTCGACCGGGATCGCGCCCTCGAGCATCTTCTTGCGGTCGTCGAGCACGGCCTGGATGCGCTTGTGGGCCACGAAGCCCTCGGGCAGCGACGTGAGGCGCCGGCCCAGCTCGACCAGCCGGTTGGCCGCGACGCCTGTCGCGACCGGCGCGAAGAGATCAGGCGTCGGCGCGGCGAATTCGGCCCAGGCCGCGCCGCCGGGCGTGGTGTGATCGACCTCGCTGGCATCGACCGTGCGGGCGCCCGCGTCGAGCAGGTCGCGGTACTCGTCGACGAGCCTTTGGGCCTCGCCTTCGCGGATCACGCCGTCCTTTTCGAGCTTCGCGGCGTAGACCTGGCGCGTGCCGGGGTGCTGGTCGATCACGTGGTACATCTGCGGTTGGGTCGCACGCGGCTCGTCGGCTTCGTTGTGGCCGTGGCGGCGGAAGCAGACGAGGTCGATGAAGACGTCCTTCTTGAACGCCTGGCGGTATTCCAGCGCGAGCAGCGTCGCGAAGACGCTGGCGTCCGGATCGTCGCCGTTCACGTGGAAGGCCGGGCAGTCGATCATCTTGCCGATGTCCGTGCAGTAGCGGCTCGAGCGCGTGTCGCGCGGATCGCTCACCGAGAAGCCGACCTGGTTGTTGACCACCAGGTGGAGCGTGCCGCCGGTCTTGAAGCCGCGCAGCTGGGAGAGGTTGAGCGTCTCGGCGACCACGCCCTGGCCGATCACGGCGGCGTCGCCGTGGATCAACACGGGCAGCACGGTCTGGCCTGGCTCGTCACCGCGCCGATCCTGGCGGGCCCGCACGGAACCCTCGACGACCGGGTCGATCAGCTCGAGGTGCGAAGGGTTGAAGCCCAGCGAGAGGTGGACGCGGCCACCGGGCGTCTCGACGTCGGACGAGAAGCCCATATGGTACTTCACGTCGCCCGCGATCTCGGCAGGCACGACCTTCTTGCCCTCGAACTCCATGAAGAGATCGCTGGCCTTCTTGCCCATGATGTTGACCAGCACGTTCAGGCGGCCGCGGTGAGCCATGCCGATCACGACCTCCTTCACGCCGGTGCTGCCGGCGCGCTGGATCGCGAGGTCGATCATCGGGATCAGCGCCTCGCCACCCTCGAGCGAGAAGCGCTTCTGGCCCACGTAGCGCTTGTGGAGGTAGCGCTCGAGGCCCTCGGCGGCGTTCATCTTCGCGAGGATGCGCCGGCGGGTCGTCGCATCGTGCGCCTGCCCACCGCCCCAGGCCTCGACGCGCTCCTGCATCCACAGGCGCTCGACGCGCGGCAGGTGCATGAACTCGAAGCCGATCGGGCCGCAATAGGTGCGCTCCAGCGCGCCGACGACGTCTCTCAGGGCGCCCTGGAAGGGGCCGGCCGCGGCGGGTGCGCCCAGGTCCTCGGCCGTGAGGCCGTGGAACTCGGGCGTCAGCTCCGGGTGATCGCCGACCCAGTTGGGCTCGAGCGGGTTGAAGCGCGCCTTGAGGTGGCCGAGCACGCGATAACTCGCGATGAGATCGGCCGCGCCCATACCAGCCACGGGCGCCGGGGCGGCGGCCACGACGCGGTAGGCACCTTGCCTCGCGAACTCGGCGAACGCGGCCTGGACGCCGGCGTGCGGCACGTCCGGGGCGCCGGCGCGCAGGCCGTCGAAGAACTGGCGCCAGGTCTCGGGAACCGCTGCGGGGTCGGCGAGGTAATCCTCGTAGAGGCCCTCGACGAAGGGGGCGTTGCTTCCGAACAGAATGGTCTGGTGGTCGGCCATCTCGGTGGGTCCTAGGTATTCGCCGCAGACGCTGCGGGGGATGTGGGGACGCCGCTCACGAACACGGATGCTCGGCGCTCGTAAGCCAACCTATAGCTTACGCCGCGCGCCCGCGGTTGTCCAAGGTCCCGGCCGCCCGGCCCCCGCCGACGCGCGGCCAGCCGTTGCGACCGCCCGACGCTTGGTGCAGGATGATCACGGGTGTTGGCGAGGAGGAGAACGATATGGCGAGTTATCCGTGGGAGCGGAACGCAGGTGCTGAGAATTTCGGCGACGTCCGGACGGGCGGCGGTGGCGGCGGCGCGCCCGGCCAGGACGCCCAGGTCCCGCCCGACCTCGACCGGCCCAATGGCAAGACCTTGCATGAGGGTCTCGGGCCGATCACCGGGCAGGCGGAGGACTACAGCGACTACGGCGCGGGCGGCCCCGGCCTCGAGGAGTAATCGACCGCCGACACCCCTTCGCTCGGGGCGCCGCACGCGGCGTCCCCGTATTCCGTGAGAAGGTCGTCCGGCAGGCGGTTCACGGCCGCGATGCGCTGATACACCCGCGCGGCGGGCGTCCAGGTACGCGGCAAGGCCGGGTGCCCGAAATCGACCGCCAGGAGCCCGAATCGCCCGCCCGCGAAGCCATTCTGCCATTCGAAGTTGTCGAGCAGCGACCACCAATACACGCCGCGGACGTCCGCGCCGTCGCGCCGCGCCCGTGCGACGCGCGCCAGGTGGCGGACCATGAACGTGGGCGTGAGGTCGCGGCTGGCGTCCGATACGCCGGTCTCGGTGACGTACGCCGGTAGCCGATACCTGGCATGGGTGCGCATGAGCACCTCGTACATCCCATCCGGGTAGATCTCGAGCCCCAGGTCGCTGCAGGGGGCATCGCCTGGCACGCGTCGCTCGAGCGGGCGGTCGGCGTGGGCGTATGCCCGCGTGTAATAGTTCACGCCGACGAAATCGAGCGTATTCACGAGTTCCGGCAGGTCTTCATGGAAGCGCGCGACGCCGACGTCGAAGCGCATGCGGCCCGTCCGGCAGGCGTCGAGGAACGAGAAGTTGAACCAGCGCTCCGTGAACGCGGCAACGGCGATATCGAGCGGGTTCCAGCCAATCGCCGGGTGAACCGCGGCCATATGCTCGGCGACGCCGACGCGCGCTGCCGGACCGCGCGGATCCGCGGGCACGCGATCGGCACGCTTGATCGCGTGAAAGGCACGCGCGTGGCCACGCGCGAGGTTGGCCAGCACGCGCGGCAGGTCGGCGAGGCGGCCCGGCGGCCCGGGCGGGAACACGCCCCGGTAATGGCCCTCGGCGGCGTAGAGCGTCGGTTCGTTGATCGTGACCCAGTCGTCGGCCAGGTCGCCGAAAGCGGCGGCGGCCCGCCCCGCGAACATGCCGAAATCCTCGGCGGTCTTGGGCGCGAGCCAGCCGCCCTGCTCGGCGACCCACTGGGGGTTGGAGAAGTGGTGCAAGGTCACCATCGGGCGGATGCCCTTGGCGCGAAGGCTCATCAGCATCGCGCGGTAGCGCGCGGCGGCCTGGCGGTTCCAGCGGCCCGGCATCGGCTCGAGGCGGCTCCACTCCACCGAGAAGCGATAGCCGTTCGTGTTCATCGCCGAGGCGGCCTGGAAGTCCTCCTCGAAGCGATCGAAGTGCCGCGCGGCCGCCCCGATCCGCTGGCCGCCCCGGATCGCGCCAGGGCGCGCCTCGAACTCGGCCCAGTCCGAGAAGGGCGTGTCGCCCTCGACCTGGACCGCGGCGGTGGCGGTGCCCCACACGAAGCCGGGCGGAAACTCCGCCGGCGGCGCGGCCGGTGCCGTGCCGAGGAACAAGGTGGCGACGAAGCCGACAGGATCGAACATCGTGGCCATCTTGCCAGCGCGGCGTGGCGCCCGCGTCGTACGCCGCGACGGAGAACATCGGTCGATCCGACGTGACGGATCGGGTAAGATCCCCGCCATGGACGCCCCGCCCCCGATCCCCGATCCAGCGCTCGCCGGCCGAGCCGAAACTTTGCGCCGCACGCTCGGCGCGGAGGTCGTCGACGACTTCCTCGCGGCCGCCGCCATGGTTGGCAGCGCTTACCTGCCGGGCGACGAAGACCTGGTCTTCGGCTTCGTGCAGCGCATGCTCGCGCGGCTCAAGCTCGCGGGCCGCAACCGCGGGCTGCTGTACCCGAAGTTCGACGCGCACTACAACCGGATGTTCGACTACATGGACGCGGATGGTGCGATCTGGGTGCTCAGGCCAGGCGACGGACCCGGCGAGGTGCCCAACCGGCCGAGCTGGTTCCACGAGCACGACGCGGGCGACCCGGAGCGGAGGTATTTCGGCCTCGTGCCCGGCGCCGAACTCGCGATCGCCCTGGCGTTCCTCGCAGCCTGGGCCGATCTGCGCGCCCGGCAGGTCAGCCCACCGGCTTCTGCATGAAATCGATCAGCAGCTCGTTCACCCGCTCCCGCGCGTCGAGCTGCACCCAGTGTCCGGCCTCGGCGATCCGCTCGACCCGCCCGCGCGGCACGCGCGTCGGGTCCAGGTCGCCCATCACGGGCGCCAGGTGCGGATCCTGCTCGCCCCAGACCACCATCACCGGCCGCTCGATGCGCTTCGCCGCCAACGCCATGTCCGCCGCCGCGAACCACGGCAAGGCGCGGTAATAGTCGAGCGCGGCCGAAAGCGCGCCTGGCTCCGCGAAGGCCGCGGCGTATCGGTCGAGATCGGCGCGGGTGAAGGCGTCGCGCCGCTTCACGTCGCCGGCGAGCGCCATGCGCAATAGCGCGAAATCGTTGAACGAGAGCGCGGCCTCAGGCAGACCGGGCAGCTGGAAGGCGTAGACGTGCCAGCTGCGCAGCAACTGGCCGAGCGGCAGCGTGCCTGGCCGCAACGAGGCCGGCGTGGGCGCGTTGAGCACCGCGAGGCGATCGACGAGGCCCGCGTGGCGCAGCGCCGTATGCCAGGCCACGACGCCGCCCCAGTCATGGCCGACGAGCCGGGCGCGATCCACGCCGCAGGCCTTCACGAGCCCGGCGACGTCGGCCGCGAGCCGGTCCAGGCGGTAGGCCCAGATGCCCGCCGGCTTCTCCGAAAGGTTGTAGCCGCGCATATCGGGTGCCACGACGCGGAAACCGGCCGCGGCCAACGCGTTCAGCTGCCAGCGCCAGCCATACCAGAAGTCCGGGAAGCCATGCAACAGCACGACGAGCGGGCCCTCGCCCGTCTCGACCGCGTGCAGGCGCACGTCGCCGACGTCGAAGGTCCGGTGGACCCAGCGCTCCTCACCAGGAAACGGCACGAAGTGACTCCAGGCGAGGCCCCGCCGGGGCGGGGCCTCGCGGGTTCGGCCTAGCGGCCGGCGCCGACCGCGGCGTTCTTCTGGAAGTACGCCTTGGACTTCTCGGTGTCCGCGATCATCGCGTCCTTGCCCGGGCGCCAGTCGGCGGGGCAGACCTCGCCGTGCTGCTCGAAGTGGGTCAGCGCGTCGACCATCCGCAGCGCCTCGTCGACCGAGCGGCCGAGCGGCAGGTTGTTCAGCGTGATGTGCTGAATGACGCCGTTCTTGTCGATCAGGAAGAGGCCACGGAAGGCCACGCCGCCTTCTTCCTCGAGCACGCCGTAGGAGCGCGAAATCGCCTTGGTGAAGTCGGCGACCAGCGGGTACTGGAGGTTCGCGATGCCGCCCTCCTCGCGCTTGGTGTTGATCCAGGCGAGGTGCGAGAACTTCGAGTCGGTCGAGATGCCGAGCACCTCGGTGTTCTTGCCGCGGAAGTCCGCGATGCGCTCCGAGAACGCGAGGATCTCGGTCGGACACACGAACGTGAAGTCGAGCGGATAGAAGAGCAGGATGACGTTCTTGCCCTGGTAATCCGCGAGCGAGACGTTCTTGAACTGGCCGTTGACGACGGCTTCGGCCGTGAAGCCGGGGGCCTTCTGGGTGGGCTGGAGCATGGATCCTCCTAAATTGACGGGAACGACGTGGGTCTGGATGGGGCCGGGCGTCAGCTCACCTGCGAGCCCGCGCCCGCGTGAGCGGCGTGGACGTGCGTGGCGAGCCAGCGCTCGGCATCGATCGCGGCCATGCAGCCGGTTCCGGCTGCGGTGACCGCCTGACGGTAGATGGAATCCGCGACGTCGCCGGCGGCGAAGACGCCCTCGACGCTCGTGCGCGTGTTGCCGGGGGTGACGATGACGTAGCCCGCAGCATCGAGCGCGAGCTGCCCTTCGAAGATGCCGGTGGCGGGCTTGTGGCCGATCGCCACGAACAAGCCCTGCACGGGCAGCTCCGACGGCTCGTCGGTCTGCAGATTTCTGAGCTTGAGGCCGGTCACGAGGTCCGTGCCGACCACCTCCTCGACCACGGTGTTCCACAGGAACTCGATCTTCGGGTGGTCGAAGGCGCGCTGCTGCATGATTTTGCTCGCGCGCAGCGAGTCGCGGCGGTGGATCACCGTGACCTTGGCGCACATCTGGGCCAGGTAGGTGGCCTCCTCCATCGCGGTGTCGCCGCCGCCGACGACGGCGACCTCCTTGCCGCGGAAGAAGAAGCCGTCACACGTGGCGCATGCGCTGACGCCGCGGCCCGACATGCGGGCCTCGGACTCGAGGCCCAGCCACATGGCACTGGCGCCGGTCGCGACGATGATCGCGTTGGCCTCATGCAGCTGGTCCCTGGAGTCCCAGACCCGGAACGGCCGGCGCGAGAAGTCGACTTTCTTGATCAGGTCGCTGATGAGCTCGGTGCCGAAGCGCGCGGCCTGGGCGCGGAAGCGCTGCATCAGCTCGGGACCGGTCATCGCGTCCGGGAAGCCCGGGTAATTTTCGACGTCGGTCGTGATCATGAGCTGGCCGCCCGGCTGGGGACCTTCGAACATGAGCGGCGCGAGGTTGGCGCGGGCCGCATAGATGGCCGCGGTGTAGCCGGCCGGGCCCGCGCCGATGATGATGACGTTGTGGATCACGAAAGCTCCTTCGATGGCGCGATGCGCGTGCCCTGCACGATGACGCTCGCGCCCTTCACGGCGAAGCCGCCGCCGAGCGCGAGGTCGACGCGAACGCTGCCTGGCGGCAGGTCGACGATCTCGCCGGACGCGAGGTCGAGGAAATGGTGGTGTGGCTCCAGGTGGTTGTCGAAGACCACCGCGTCACGGTCCGGCAGGCGCACCTCATGCAACAGCCCGGCCTGCACGAACGCGTTCAGCGTGTTGTAAACCGTCGCGAGGCTGATCTTCGGGAAGTTCTGGTCGACCCAGCCCTTCACCTGTTCGGCCGTGGGGTGGTCCGCATCGCACAGGACGTAGCGGCCGATCGCGATGCGTTGCGCGGTGGGCTGGATGCCAGCCTCGCGCAACACACGCTCGATCTGTTCGGGAGGGAGACAGCTCGACTTGGTCACGCTGTTAGAATAATTCTAGACGTGGAGTTCGTCAAGGCGTTCGCGATCGCCCGATCAGCCCGGCAGGTGATCAGTGGGGTCCACCGTGGTCAGGACCGCCGGCGATATCCGGGTTCACGCGGTCCGCGCGCGTGCCCTCGTAGTTGCCGCCCGTGCTGACCGTCATGCCCGGCAAGGGGTAGGGCCGTTTGCGCGGCTTCGTGGGCGCTGCCTCACGCTCGGGTTGGGGTTCCGGCTCGGTCATCGCATCGCCCTCAGTCGCCGGGCCGCGCGTCGGGCGGCACGATCGGGTTCCGGATCGCATTGGGCGCCGACGGGGCCCCGCCGAGGCCGGCCTGGTCCGTGATCGCACCCGGCGTCACGGTCTTGTCGGGCGTGCCGCCCTGGTCGGTGATCGCGCCCGGCGTCACGTGACGCGCCGGATCCGACGGGTCCACGCCGTGGATCACCGGACCTCCGCCGCCGCCCTGGTTCGCCTGCTGCTGCTCGTCCATGGTGTGCGCCTCCTATCTGGGCGGCCACCGGGCCGCCTCCCGGATCGGATCGTAGCGCGGCGATGGGCTGAGGACACCTGCCGAGAAGGGCTCGCGGATCGCCTCACCATATTGTGTTATGTTGGTAAATGCTGTTCGATGGCGTGTACAGCGCCCGGGGCGAGGAGTGATGCGATGACCGCGAAAGAGCTGAAGTCGGCTGTGCAGCTGAACGTGGCGCACCTGAACGACCCTGCCACGCGCGACCGGTACCTGGCTTCCTACGCGCCCGACGTCCGCTTGCATGGGTTCCCGCCGGACATGCCGGCGAACCGCGATGGTCTCACCGGCCTTTACCAGGCCCTCTGGGCCGCCTTCCCGGATTTCGAGCTGACGCTCGAGAACGTCGTCGTCGAAGGCGACACGGCAGCCGTGAGGTTCCGCTGGACCGGCACGCATCGCGGCGATTTCATGGGGGTGCCGCCGACGGGCCTCACCGTGCGGGGCGAGGGCATCACGCTCATGCGCTACGCCGACGGCCTGATCGCCGAGCGCTGGCAGGCGATGGATATGCTCGGCGTGTTCACCCAGCTCGGCATGACGCTGGCCCCCGCGACGGTGCCCTCGCCGGCCTGAACGCCCGCCTGAACGCCGGCCGGCGGGTACAAGGAATCCAGGACGGAGCGGAGACCCGGATGGATTTCGAACTCGACGCCGGCACCTGGGCGGCCATCGCCGCCGCCGCCGCCGACACCGGCCCGCTTCCCACGGGCCAGGTGGCCGCGACGATGCCTTCCGGCTGGAAAGATGAACTGCTGGCCGAGGCCGGCGGCCCATCCCCGCGACAGGGCACCATCGCCCCGGCCGTCGAGTTCGGCGAGCCGCCGAGCGCGCCGCCGGGCTGGATCCCGCCGCCGATCGCCCCCGGGTCCGTGAACCCCCGCCCGTCGCCGCTCGACCCGGGCGAGCGCAAGCTGTTGCCGCCGATCGGGCGCCAAACCGACCCGCCGCCGCGTTTCACCGGTTGGACGCCGGGCCAGCGGCCGCGCGACTCGCGGGACTTCGTCGCGCTGCTCGACTGGGTCTGGGGGCCGCAGACCGCGGCGTTCCTGCGGGCGATCGCGCGCGAGCCGCTCTTCGCCTACGCCGCCCGGCGCTGGCAGCCCGTGGTGCGGGGCGAGTCATGGCGGACCGACGATGCCGCCCGCGAGGCCAACCTCGAGATCCTGAACGTTCTCTACGACCGGCTCTCGGCGCTGATGGGCACCTATTGGGACTTCGACCCCGCGCCGCTCGCGTACGTGCCGCAGATGCGGGGGGCCGTGCTCGGCGTGTATTACCCGCGGTACGGGGTGATGGCGATGTCGTCCCGGCTGCTCGGCGCGCCGCTGTATGAGGTGGTGAACACGATCGCCCACGAGCAGACCCACGCGCTCCAGGGGGCCCTGCTGCGACAGGTGGACCACGGCCTGGACCCCCACGTGCGGAGCCTGGTGGCCTACTGGGCGGAGGAGATGCCCCGGCTGCGCCGGATCCCGTACACCCAGCGGGGTGTCGAGATCCATGCGTTCCTGGTGGGCGACGCGGCCGGCGACCTGGCCCGCGAGCTGTAGCCAGCCGCCCGACCCGGCGTTGCAAGGCGCGTCCGCGGGGCTCAAGATCGTGGAAGGCCCGTGACAAGCGGGCATGCGACGACGATGGAGGCGATCATGGACCGGAAAGAACGTTACGAGCGGGAATCCACGGCCAAGGGCGGCAGCGTCCCGCCGGATCTCCGCAGGCACTCGGACTCCCGGCAGACCCATGCGGGGACCGAGGCGAACGTGAAGCAAGACGACCAGCGGGCGCTGCAGGAGAAGGCCAACCGCGAGCGGGAGCGGCGCGAGAACACCAACGAGTACTATTGACGCTGCGTGAGGCATGAGGCGGAGGCGGCGGGCAGGCGCGCCTTTTCGGCGCTCCCCGCGGCGGGTATGGCCTGAACAGCCATCCCCGACTCGCCGGAGCTCCGCATGCCCGCTACCCGCCGCCTCTTTCGCCTCGGTCGCGCCGCCTTGGCCACCGCCGCCGGCGCGCTCGTCACGCTCGCCTGCGCCGCCGCGGCCGCCGCGCCGCCCGCGAGCCCCGGCGCGGACGTCCGACCCGCCATGCGGGCCGCGGGCACTGTCGCGTTCCCGGCGGGCTTCCTGTGGGGCGCCGCCACGGCCGCGCACCAGGTGGAGGGCGGGCTCGACAACGACTGGAAGGCTTTCGAGGCCCAGCCCGGCAACGTGAAACAGGGCGACACCTCCGCGGTGGGCGTGGGCCACTACGACCGCTTCGACGAGGACCTGGCGCTGGCGCAGGACATGGGCCACAACGCCCACCGCCTCTCGCTCGAATGGAGCCGCCTCGAGCCCACGCGCGGACGTTGGGATTGGGCCGCCGTGGCGCATTACCACGCCGTCTTCCAGGCCATGCGCCGGCGTGGCCTGCGCCCGCTCGTGACCCTGCATCACTTCACGAACCCCGCCTGGCTCGCGGCGCGCGGCGGCTGGGACGACGCGCGGGCGATCGCCGATTTCGGCCGCTTCGCCGCCTTCGTGGGCCGCGAGTACGGCGCTGAAGTCGATACCTGGATCACGATCAACGAGCCGAACGTCTATGGCTACATGGCCTACCACGCGGGCGCCTGGCCGCCGAAGGTGCGCGACCCGCAGGCCTCGCTGCGCGTGCAGGCCAACCTCGCCAGGGGCCACGCCGAGGCGTACCATGCCCTGCACGCCCACGACCGCCGTGACGCCGATGGCGACGGCACCGCCGCCGCGGTGGGCGTCGCCCAGCACATCGCGCTCTACGACCCCTACTGGGACGCGAGCCCGCTCGACCGGGCCCAGGCCGGGTTCAGCGACGACGTCTTCAACCGGTCCTTCCTGCGCGCCGTCAC
This sequence comes from Candidatus Sericytochromatia bacterium, assembly GCA_036675505.1. GTDB lineage: Bacteria > Cyanobacteriota > Sericytochromatia > S15B-MN24 > JAQBPE01 > JAKFEW01. The sequence continues at coordinate 79,895 of JAKFEW010000009.1, read as the reverse complement.
CACCGGCGAGCTGCGGTTCTGGTACCCCGGCGTGCGCGGCGTCTGGGGCAACCACCCGGCCGCGCGCTCCTCGGTCGATTTCCTCGGCGTGAATTACTACACGCGCTGGCGCTGCGCCACCTTCGGCCCCGCCTTCCGCCTGGCGACGCCGGGCAGCCCCACCAACGCGCTGGGCTGGGAGATCTACCCGGCCGGCATCCGGCGCGCCCTCGGCCTCGCGAACGAGTACGCCGCGCTGCCGGACGGCCGTCGCGTGCCGCTCATGGTGACGGAGAACGGCATCGACGATCGGGATGGCCAGGCGCGCTCGGCCTACCTGGTCGCGCACGTGCAGGAGGTGGCGCGGGCGATCGCGGATGGCCTCGACGTGCGCGGCTACATGCACTGGACGCTCATGGACAACTTCGAGTGGTCCGAGGGCTACGCCCCGCGCTTCGGCCTCTACGGCGTCGACCGCCGCCCCGGCGCAGGCCTCGCCCGCATCCCGACGCCGGCGGTCGCGACGTACCGCAAGATCGCGCGGGCCAACGCCCTCACCGCCGATCTGCTGGACGAGCCCACCGCCAGGCGCTAGCGCAGGTCGGGGATCAGGCTTTCAGCTTGTCGAGGAACTGCTTGCGGAACTTCGCGACCTTGGGCGCCACGACGGCCGCGCAATAGGGCTGGCGGGGGTTGGTCGCGAAGTACGCCTGGTGGTAGCCCTCGGCCGGCCAGAACCGCTCGGAACGCGAGACCTCGGTGACGATCGGCGCGTCGTAGACCCCCTGGGCATCCACCTCCGCGATCACCTCGCGCGCCGCCTCGGCCTGCGCGGCCGAGTGGGTGAAGATCGCCGAGCGGTACTGCGTGCCGACGTCCGCGCCCTGGCGGTTCAGGGTCGTCGGGTCATGCACCGCGAGGAAGACCCGCACCAGGTCGCGGTAGGCCAGCTCGGCCGGATCGAACGTGACCTGGACGACCTCGGCGTGGCCGGTAGATCCGCCGCAGACCTGCTCGTAGGTCGGGTCCTCGACCTGCCCGCCGGAGGTCCCATGATTCGTCGCCCACTCGTCCCCTCGCCCTCGCCAAGGCACTCCCTCGTGGAGCCCCAGCTATTTGCCCTTTTCTTTTGGAGGCGTCCGTAACGCGTCTCGAACACTCGCCCTTCGGGGCAGGGTGAAAGCCCCCGGATTTGTTCGTGGGGAAGTTTACGAACCACAAGTACAACGCCTGGGACTACCACGCGATCGATCCGGCTTTCAACTCGCGTTGGGACCTCGCGACGCCGGCGAATGCCACGCTCGCCTTCCACCGCCGGCTGCCAGCGCTGCGCAAGGCCGAGCCGGCCCTGCGTAACGGCGATTTTCGAAGGCTGCATTCCACCTCGCTCTTCGCCTTCTTGCGGCGCACGAACTCCGTGCGCCAGACGGTGGTGGTGCTCGCGAACCCGACCGACCGCCCGGTCACGGAGGTCGTGCAGCTGCGCGAGAGCAAGTTCCAGGACTATTCCGACCTGAAGGACGCCTTCACGGGCCGCAAGCTCAAGGTGCTCGGCGGGATGGTCGAGGCCGCGCTCGCGCCGCACGAGACGCTGGTGCTCAAGATGGACACCAGCTCCTACCCGAAGGGCTACAACCGCTACGATCGCCTCTATTGAGCCTGCTCGCCGCTACTGAGCCTCGTCCCAGGCCGCCGCGCGCTCCGGGTCGATGCCGGCGCGCGGCAGCGTGAGCCAGAAGCAGGCGCCGCTGCCTGGCGCGCTGTCGAGGTCGATCGCGCCGCCGTGGGCCTCGATCAGCGCCTTGGCGATCGAGAGCCCGAGGCCTGCGCCGCCCTGGACGCGCGTGGTGGTGGGCTCGACCTGGTAGAACTTGTCGAAGAGGCGCATCTGATGCTGGGCGGCGATGCCGATGCCGGTATCGGCCACCATCACCCGCACATGGCGGTCATCGCAGGCCATGGTGACCGTGACGCGGCCTTCTGCCGGCGTGAACTTGATCGCGTTGTGGACCAGGTTGATGATCACCTGGCCGATCCGCGGGTGGTCGGCACAGATGAAGACCGGCTCTTCCGGCAGCTCGAGGATGAGGGAGATGCGCTTCTTGCTCGCCTGAGGCGCCAGGCTGCCCACCACCTCGCGAAGCTTCACGCTCAGGTCGCCTTCACACGGGATCAGCCTGAACGTGCCGGCCTCCAGGCGCGCGAAGTCGAGCAGGTCGTCGACCAGGCCGGTCAGGCGCCGGGCGCCGGCCTGGATCTCCGAGACGAAGGCGCGCTGCTGCTCGCTGAGCCCGCCCGCGACGTCGTCCTCGAGGAACTCGGCGAAGCCGACGATCGACGAGAGCGGCGTGCGCAGCTCGTGCGAGACCAGGCCGAAGAAATTGCTGCGCAGGCGATCCAGCGCGTGCAGGCGCTGGAGGGCTTCTTCGAGCTGGCCGGCATGGCGGCGGGCCTCGTCCGCGGCATGCTTGCGCGCCGTGATGTCGTGCTGGACGCCGATGTAGTGCGTGACCTCGCCGTTCGCGTCGCGGATCGGCGCGACGAAGAGCTCGTTCCAGAACAGCGTGCCGTCGCGCCGGTAGTTCCGCACCTCGGCGTGTCCTTCACGGCCCGCGCGCAGGGCCTCGCGGATCACGTGGATGCCCGGCTGCTCGCCGTCGGAGGCCTGCAGGAAGCGGCAGTTGCGGCCCACCACTTCCGCGGCCGGGTAGCCCGTCATGAGCTCGAAGGCCGGGTTCACGTAGGTGATCGGGCGGTCCGGGTGGCGGTGGTCGGTGATCACGATGCCGATGGTGCTCGCGGCCATCGCCCGGTCGCGCAGGCGCACGCTGTCCTCGCCGTCCACCAGGCGCTCGACCCAATTGAGCGCGGCGGGCGGCACGACGGCCTGAAGGCCGTCGTGCGAGGTGATGGGCGCGGCCTGGGAAAGCGGGTCGGTATGCGCTGATGTCATGTGACGCCTCGACAGGGGAGCCATCGATGACCAGAACGGTCATCGCATCATCAACTTGTCATATACCCAACGAGCAAGCTTTCAGCGAGTCGCGCTGGCGGCCGTTGCCTCCCTGGCCGTCGCTCCTCGCCAGCTGTCCACGAACAGGTACACCACCGGCGTGATGTACAGCGTCAACATTTGCGAAACCAGCAACCCGCCCACGACCGCCAGGCCCAGCGACTGCCGCGCCTCACCGCCGGCGCCCCAGCCGAGCGCGAGCGGCAGCGTGCCCATCAGCGCGGCGGCCGTCGTCATCATGATCGGCCGGAAGCGCACCAGGCACGCCTCGTAAATCGCATCCTCCGGCCGTTTCCCGTCCTTCTCCGCCTCGATCGCGAAGTCGATCAAGATGATCGCGTTCTTCTTCACGATGCCGATCAGCATGATCAGCCCCACGAAGCCGTAGATGTCGAGCTCGCGGTTGACGAGCATGAGCGTGAAGAGCGCGCCGAAGCCCGCCGAGGGCAGGCCCGCGAGCACGGTGAGCGGGTGGACGAAGCTCTCGTAGAGGATGCCGAGCACCAGGTAGATCACCAGGATCGCGAGCGCGAGCAACACGCCCATGTTCTTGGTCGACTCCTGGAAGACCTGCGCCGAGCCCTGGAACGACGCCGTCACGCCGTCCGGCAGCACGTCGGCGGCGGCGGCCTGGATCCGGCCGGTGGCATCGCCGAGCGAGACCCCCGGCGCGAGGTTGAACGAGAGCGTCACGGCGGGCAGCTGGCCGAGGTGGTTCACGGTCACCGGCCCCACGCCTTCCTTCATCTGGGTGACGGCGGCGAGCGGCACCATGCTGCCCGTGCCCGACCGCACGTAGAGCGTCTGCAGCGCCTGCGGGCTGGTCTGGTACTCGGGCAGCACCTCCAGGATCACCTGGTAGTCGTTCGTGGGGGTGAAAATCTGGGAGACCTGGCGCGCGCCGTAGGCCGAGCCCAGCGTCGCGATGATCGCGTCCGCGCTCACGCCCGCCGTCGCGGCCGCGTCACGGTCGATCTCCACCACCACTTGCGGCGCGCGGTTCTCGAGGTTCGAGTTCACGCCGACCAGGCCGCGGATGTTGTTCATGCGGGCCTCGAGCGCCTGGGCGCCGGCCGTGATGGCCGCGATGTCGGTGCCCTGGACGGCCACCTGGTAGCCGCTGCGGGTGTTCAGGCCGCCGATCCGGATCGACGGCGGGATGGTCAAGAAGGCGCGGATGCCGGGGATGTTCGTGAGCGGGCCGCGCAGCCGACGCAGGATCGCGTCGGCCGACGCGTGGCGCGCATGGTGCGGCTTGAGGCTCACGAACATCATGCCTGAGGTGCCGCCGCCGCGGTAGCCGCCGCCCGCCGTCACGTTCGACATGAAGCCGGCCACGTCCGGATCCTTCGCCACGACCGCCGCCGCCACCGCCTGGTGCCGCACCATCTCCTCGAACGACACGCCCTGCTGGGCCTGCGTGCTGATCATGATCTGCCCGACGTCCTCGGTGGGCAAGAAGCCCTTCGGCACCACCGTGAACAGCCAGCCCGAGAGCACGGCCAGCGCCGCGAAGCCCACGAGCGCCGTCCGGCGCCAGGCGAGCACGTCGCGCAGCGTGATCTCGTAGAGGTGCATCATTGCCTTGAAGCCGCGCTCGATCACCCGGTAGAAGCGGCCCTGCTCCTGCCCATGGCGCAAGAAGCGCGCGCCCATCATGGGCGTGAGCGTCAGCGAGACGAGGCCCGAAATCAGGATCGCGGCCGAAATCGTGATCGCGAACTCGTTGAAGAGCCGGCCCACCACGCCGCCCATGAACAGGACCGGGATGAAAACGGCCACCAGCGACACGGTCATCGCGACGATCGTGAAGGAGATCTCCCGCGCACCCTCGAGCGCGGCCTGCATGCGGGTCTTGCCCATCTCCAGGTGGCGCACGATGTTCTCGAGCATGACGATCGCGTCGTCGACGACGAAGCCCGTGGCGAGCGTGAGGGCCATCAACGACAGGTTGTTGATCGTGAAGCCCAGGAAGCTCATCAGCGCGAAGGTCGCCACGATCGAGGTGGGCAGCGCGAGGCTGGGGATCAAGGTGGCCGACAGGTTGCGTAGGAAGAGGAAGATCACGAGCACGACCAGCGCCATGGTGAGCACGAGCGTGAACTGCACGTCGTTGACGCTTTCGCGGATCGACAGGCTGCGGTCGTAGAGGACGTCCAGCTTCACGGAAGCGGGGAGCGCGCGTTGCAGCTCGGGCAGCTGGGCGCGCACGCCGTCGACCACGTCGATCGCGTTGGAGCCCGGCTGGCGCTGGACGCCGAGCAACACGCCCCGCACGCCGTTGAACGAGGCGGCGCTGCGCGTGTTCTCCACGGCGTCCAACACGCGGCCGAGCTCGCCGAGCCGCACGGGCACGCCGTTGCGGTAGGACACCACCAGCCGGCGGTACTCGTCCGCGCGCAGCAGCTGGCCCCGCGCCTGCACGTCGTAGGCCTGGTAGGGCCCGTGCAGCGTGCCGGCCGGCGCGTTGGTGTTGCCGCGCCGGATGGCCTGTTCGATCTCCTCGAGCCCGATGCCGCGCGAGGCCAGCAACGCGGGGTCCATCTGGGCGCGGACGGCGTACTTCTGGGCGCCCCAGACGTTGATCTGGCTGACGCCGTTGATGGTGGAGAGCTTCTGCGCCATCAGCGTCTCGGCGTACTCGTTCACCTGGGACAGCGGCATCGTGGCCGAGGAGACGGCCAGGATCACGATCGGCTGGTCCGCCGGGTTGACCTTGCGGAAGGTCGGCGGCGCGGTCATGCCCGTCGGCAGCTGGCGGCCGGCCGCGGAGATGGCCGCCTGCACGTCCTGGGCCGCCGCGTCGAGGTCGCGCTCGAGGCTGAACTGGAGCGTGATCTGGGTCTGCCCGAGCGAGCTCGACGAGCTCATCGAGTCGAGGCCGGCGATCGTGGTGAACTGCCGCTCGAGGGGTGCCGCGACCGAAGAGGCCATGGTCTCGGGGCTCGCGCCCGCCAGGTTGGCCGAGACCTGCAGGGTCGGGAAGTCCACGTTGGGCAGGTTGGAGACCGGCAGCCGGAGGTAGCCGAGCACGCCGAAAAGGACGAGGGCGATCGCGAGCAGCGTGGTCGCGACCGGGCGCCGGATGAAAGGCTCGGAGATGTTCACGGGGCAGGGGGCTCGAGCGAGGTGCGCACGTCGACCCTGGCCCCGTCGCGCAGCTGCAGGGTGCCGTCGGTGACGACCTGGTCGCCCGGCTTCAGCCCATCGGCGATCACGGTGACCGGTCCGGCCGCGCGGGCGACCCGCACCGATCGCTGGGCGACCTTGTCCCCGTTCAGCACGAAAGCGATGTGGCCTTCCTGGGCGGGCAGCACGGCCTGGGCCGGCGCGACCACCCGGTCGGGCTCGATCGCGAGCGTGACGAGCACGTCCACGAACTGGCCGGGCACGAGCGCGCCATCGGCGTTCGGGAACCGCGCCTGCATGGCGAGCGTGCCAGTGGCGGTCTCCACCGCGTTCTCGAGGAAGGCCAGCGTGCCCGTGTGGGGCGCCCCGCCGCGCGGCGTGACCGTCACCCGCAGCGCCTTTTGCCGGTGATACCGCCGCACCCGATCGAGCTCGGCCTGGGGCAACGCGAAGCGCACCATCGCCGGCGTGACGCGGTTGATCACCACCAACGGCGTGGCGTCGCCCGCGCGGGCGAGGTTGCCGACGTCGATCTGGCGCGTTCCAGCCTGGCCGTCGATCGGCGAGCGGATCGTCGCGTATGCGAGCTGCACGCGCGCGGTCTCGACTTGCGCCCGGCCCGCCTGCACGGTGGCCTCGAGGGCCGCCACCGTGGAGCCGGCCTGCTCGGCCTGCTGGCGGGAGATGTAGCCCTGGGCCCCGAGCGCGCGGAAGCGTGCCGCATCGGCGCGCGCCTGGGCGAGCTGGGCCCGGTCACGCGCCAAGCTGGCCTCGGCCTGCCGCAACGCGGCGAGCGCGGGCGCCGCATCGAGCCTGAACAGGATCTGGCCGCGCCGCACCGGGCCGCCCTCCTCGAAGCCGACGGCGATCACGCTGCCGGTGGTCTGCGCCCGGATCGAGACGCTTTCGACGGCCTCGACGGTGCCGATCGCGTTCAGCGTCAGCGGCACGTCCGCGCGCTTCACCGCGCCCACCAGCACCGGCACGGGCGCGTCGCTCCCGCCGCCCATTCGGCCGCCGCGGCCGCCGGGCCCGCCGGCGCCGCCCGGGCCGCCGCGGTGGTTGGTGATCCAGATGAAGGTCAACAGCGCGACGACCAGCGCGGCGCCGACCCAGAACGGCCAACGCCGCCTGTGGGGGGTGGTCTCGGGCTTCACGGGGTCGGCGATCATCGGGTGGCTCCTGTCACGCCCAACGCGCGCTGCAAGGTGGCGATGGCGAGGTGGTGGCTGGTGGTGACGCGGACCCAGTCCGCCTGGGCCGATGCGACCAGCGACTGGGCGTCGGCGACCTCGATGATCGAGCCGACGCCGGCCCGGTAGCGGCCGCGCGCCTGGGTCAGGTTGGCGCGCGCGGCGTCGATCGCGGTCTTGGCCGCCGGCACCGCCTGGCGCGCGCCCTCGAGGGCGAGCCAGGCGTTGTCGACGTCGCGCAGGATCGTCAGCCGGCGTGCCTCGAGCGTCTCGCGCGCGGTCGCCTCGTCCGCGCGGGCGGCCTCCGCCCCGCGGATGACGGCGAAGCCGGTGAAGAGGGGCCAGCTCGCGCTGACGCCCGCCTGCCAGTTCGGCACCCCCGCGAAGTCGCGCGCGCGGATGCCGTAGCTCGCGTCGGCGTTGAGATCGGGCCGGCCGGCCCGCTCGGCGGCCTCGCGGCCGGCCGCGGCGCCCGCGAGGCGGGCGCGCAGCGTGCGCAGGTCCGGGTGCTCGAGCGCGGCGGCCCGCAGCTGGGCGAGCGGCTTCTCGGCGATCGCGGGCGTCGCCGGGAAGCGCACCTCGCCCTCGACCGACTCCGTGCGGCCGATCGCCGCCGCGAGCGAGCGCCGAGCCTGGTTGGTGCCCGCGCGGGCGGTCGCGAGGGAGGCGTTAGCCTGCGCCACCGTGGCGTCGGCCCGCGTCACCTCGAGCCGCGCCGCGACGCCCGTCTTGAAGCGCGCCCGGGCCTCGGCCAGCGTGGCCTCGGCGAAGCGGATCTGTTCGGCGGCCTGCGCCTCGAGCCCGGCGGCCTGGAGCCAGCCGAGGTAGGCCTGGCGCACGCCGAACGCCACGTCGACCGCGGCGAGGGCGGCCTGCTCGCGGGCGGCGTTCGTCGACGCCTCGGCGCGCGCCACCTCCGCCTCGACCTTACCGAAGGAGTAGAGCGTTTGGCGGGCCTGGAGGCTGGTCGAGCCGAGGCTGAACGGCCGGGGATCGGTCAGCGCCGGCGATACGCTGGTGGTCTGGGCGAGCGACGCGCTCGCCGTCACCTGGGGCCAGAATTGCGCCCGCACGACGCCCTCGCGGGCGGTCTGGGCGGCGACGACCGCCTGGGCGGCCCGCGCCGCCGGCGAGTCTGCGAGGGCCCTGGCGACCAGGTCCTCCATTTCCACGGGCGCGGCGAGGGCGGGCGCCGCGAGGGCGCAGCAGGCGAGGGTGGCGAGGATCGGGATTTTCAAGGTGGTGGAACTTTCTGGGAGGGGCGCTCCCTTCCATTACGGGGGATCCGCCCCGGAAGTTTCAAGTACCTCCGGAACCGCGCCACCCGGCAGGAAATGTGCCGCCTTGGTCTCCGTGACCAACCCCGACCGGGAAACTTGATCCTAACTCCGTAGTTTCCCCTGAGGTGCCCCCCCCCTCCGGACACGTAAGATCCCCCCAGGCGGCGCCCTGGCGCGCCGCGAGGGAGAGATCGGATGAGCCACGACGAGAAGCTCGCGCAGCGCATGGAATTCCCGCCGGAGACGGAACAGCCCAACGTCTACCCGCTGTCCTGGCATGCCGAAACGGCGAAGATGGAGGAGATCTGGGATGCGGCCCAGCGGGAACGCTGGGATCCCAAGAAGCTGGCCTGGGACACCTTCGACGTCGAGTCCTACAGCTGGGTGGAGCGCGAGGCGATCGCCTACTGGTGGACGCTGCTCTCCGTCTTCGACGCGTCCGCGCCGCCGGTCTTCGCCGAGGCCCTGATCAAGACCTACGAGGTGCACGAGGAGGATCCGGTCCGCCGCTGCTTCTTCTCCGTCACTGCCGACGAGCAGAACCACGAGCAGATGTGCGGCCTCGCCATCACGAAGCTGCTGGACCACCCGGACCCGCTCACCTACGTGCCCCGGACCGACCTCGGCCGCCGCCTCCAGAAGAACGCGAAGTGGCTGTACTACAACGGGGGGCGGTACTGGAACGGCTACAAGAAGGCCGTGCCGAAGTACTCGCTGGCCGTGCTCTTCAGCTCCTTCCTGATGGGCGAGATCGCGGCCGCCACCATCTTCAAGCAGATGCACGACAGCGCCCGCGAGCTGGTCTTCAAGGAGGCCTTCCGGAACATCGGCCGGGACGAGGGGCGCCACATGGCCATCTGCATGGCGCTGATGGAGCGCGACTACCCCCACCTACCGCCCGCCGATCGGGCCGTGGTGACGCGCCAGATCCGCGCCGGCTACCTCTTCCTGTCCGCTGTGCTCTTCGAGCCGCCGATGGCGTTCTGGGACCTCCCCGACGACTTCATCGCGACCCAGCGCGAGGCCGAGGAAGTGGCGCGGGCCGCGGGCTTCGGCATCCCGAGCTACGAGGCCAAGCGCGAGAACTGGCGCAACGCGATCCTCAACCTCAAGGGCGTGCTCGACCGGTTCGGCATCCCCTTCCCGGCGATCCCCGAGGTGGACATCACCGGCGAGGAGATCGCCGAGGTCGACATGCAGGACATCATCCCGGTCTTCTGACGCGGGTCGTCATTCGACACGCCAGGTCGCCCGACGCGTGCCGCGGAGTCGTCATGTACACCATCAGGCTGCAACCTTCCGGCCGCGAGGTCCCCTGCGCTGCCGGGGACACCGTGCTCGGTGCGCTCGAGAAGGCCGGCTACGCGCTGCCCAACAATTGCCGGGCCGGCGCCTGCGGCGAGTGCAAGGTCAAGGTGCTCGAGGGCGTCTTCGACCAGGGCATGGTGCTCGATATGGCGCTCTCGGCCGCGGAGCGCGCCGCGGGCTTCGGGCTCATGTGCATGGCCAAGCCGCTCGCGGGCGAGTTGGTGATCGAGTGGGGCACCGAGGACGCGAAGCCCAAGCTCTTCCCGCCGCGCGAGCACCAGCGCTTCGTGGTGGTCGACCGCATCGCCCGCACCCCGCGCATCCTCGAGCTCCGCTTGCGACCGGTCGCGGCGCCCATGCGCTTCTGGCCGGGCCAGTACGTCACCGTCGGCGACGAGGCCTCCGGGGCTCCGCCTCGCTGCTACTCGATCGCCAACGCGCCGCGCCCGGACGGCGAGATCACGTTGCAGGTCACCCGCCTGGCCGGCGGGCGCACGAGCGGCTGGCTCCATGACGGCGTCGAGGTCGGCGCCGTGCTCAAGGTCTCCGGGCCCTACGGCACCTTCATCGGCGATCCGTCGGTCGAGACCCCGGTGCTGTGCCTGGCGGCCGGCTCGGGGCTGGCGCCGATCCTGGCGCTCACCGAGGCGGCCCTGCGGCGCGGCTACCGCAAGCCCGTCACGCTGATCTGCTCGGCCCGCACGGCCACGGATCTGTATGCCCATGGGCTGCTCCGCTACTGGGAGACCAAGCATCGCAACTTCACCTACCGGCCGACGCTGACGCGCGAGCGCGTGGCCGGCCTCGCGCAGGGCCGCGTGCCGGACGTGCTGCCTGGGATGTTCCCGGACCTGTCGGCGCACAGCGTGTTCGTGGCCGGGGCGCCGGCCTTCGTCGAGGCCTGCGTCGCGGCCGCGCGCGCGCTCGGCGCGGCCGAGGAGCGGATCCACACCGAGGGCTACTTCGATCAGGCGCGGCCCGAAACGCCCCCCGACCGGCAGCTCACGGCGCTGCCCCCCGACTGATCCCGGCAAGGCTCGCCACGGCCCCGCCCAGGCGCGGGGGTCAGGGGATCACGCGCTTGATCTTCGGCACGGCGCGCGTTCCGCCCGCCGCGTTCACATGGTTGTCGAACGTGAGGATGTACATCTCGTCCGTGTCCGGGTCGATCGCGATGCGGCGGATGTTGGGGTCCGCCAGCACGAGCCGCGCGCGCCACTGGTTCGAGGCCGTGGTGCCGGTCGTCACGTTCGTCACCCGCACCAGGCCGTCGGCGTTGGCGTAGAAGGCGTTGCCCGCGCGATCGATGGCGAGGCCGCGCATCGTGAGCTCGCTCACGCTGCCTGCGGCCGTGTCGTCGCCGAGCGCGGCCGTGCCGCCGCCGAAGACCGAGGCCCACTGGCCGGTGGGGATGTGGTAGCGCAGGATCTCGTAGGCGTTCGTCACGTAGTAGCGGTAGGTGTAGAACAGGGAGTCGCCGGCGACCGTCACGTAGGCCGTGCCGCCGTACCCCCACTTCGGCCAGGCGGGTTGCACGACGCTCGCGGCGGAGTTGGCGGGGTCCAGCGTGTCGAGGTCCACCTTGAAGCCCGTGTTGCCGTTGAAGCCGACGAACAGGTCGTTGCGCACCGCGTCGTAGGCCAGGTGGCCGCTGCCGTAAGGGAAGTCGTGCATCACCTTGATCGTCCCGTCGGTGCCGAGGCGCCGCAGCACGCCGTCGTCCTCGATGAAGTACACGGCGCCGTCGGCCGCGCGGGCGACGTCGGAGTCCGCGCCGAGCTGGACCCAGGCGGCCGTGGCCGGCCCCCCCTCGCCCTTGCGGCCGGCGTAGCCGAGACCCGCCAGCGAGTTGACCTCGGGCGCCGGCGCGCCCAGGTCGAAGCCGCGCACGCGTTGGTTGCCCCGGTCGAGGAAGATGAACTTGCCATCCTTCACGAACAGGCCCGACGGCTGGTTCATGTAGACGAAGGCCGGCGGCACGCGCTCGCCGTTGTAGCTGTCGCCGAGATCGCGCTCGGCGTCGTAAGCACCTGCCACGACCTCGGTGGTCGGCCCCATCACGGCGTGGTCTTCGGTCACCTGGTCATCCAAGATGGTGATCGGCTTGCGCGCCACGGTGCCGCGCTCGCGGTCGATCGCCACGAAGTCCCAGGTGCCGGGCGCCACCTCGTCGATCGCGACCTCGGCCGCGGTGTCGGCGTCGGCGAGCCAGGGCTCGGTCGCGGGGTCGGTGAGGTAGTAAACCACGTCCCGCTTGATGGGCTGGTGGTGCATGTCCAGCACCTTGAGCCGGGCACCGCCGCGCCGGCGCATGCCGTCGGCGAGCGAGCGCTTGAGCGGGTCCTGGGCGTCGGGCGCCAGGATGTCCTGCGGGATCGGCACCGGGATCTGGAACGGCACCTGGCGGTTGCCGCGCACGATCGCCGCGGCGGCCTGTTCGATGTCGAGCAGGGCGTGGCTCACCTGCGGCACGTTGGTGCGCAGCGGCTTGCCCGTGAGCGCGCTGGTGTTGAGCAGCTCCTCGACGTAGTGCTGGACGTTGGCGATCGGCAGCGTCAGCGCCTTGGGCGCGTCGATGCGCAGCAGCTTCTCGAAGATCATGCCGGTCGGCGTGGTGATGCGCTTGATCGTGACCGGGTAGGTGCGCTGCAAATCGACGTTGGCGGGGACGTCCGCCACGCCCCAGAGCTGCTCGATCGGGTAGTCCAGGCCGCCCGCGTTGCGCCGCACCTGGACGCGGAAGACCCGGCGATCGCCCGCGGGCACCTTCGCCGAGAGCGTCGCCACCATCGCGCCGTCCTCGGAGGGGGCGCCGAACGTGCCGGTCGTGCCGTCCACCGGCGTGAGCGCGGTCCAGCCGGTGAGGCCAGCACCATAGACCTCCGCCGTGATGGTCATCGCGCGGTGCCCCTCGACGAACTGGAGCCGGCGCTGCGTGCCGAGATCGACTTTCATGGCCACCTGGCCCCATTCGCCGTTCCAGGCCGGCGCCCCGGCTGCCGACACGGCGCCCGGCAGGCCGGCAGCCTGGCCCAGGCGCACGACGGCAGGCGTGCCCGTCGAAGGCGCGCGGCAGCCCAGCAGCAGGGCGGGAAGCAGGAAACCGATCATCCAGCGGCGCTGGTTCGCATTGGTCATCAAGCGGGTGGGCATACGGCTCTCCTACGGCGCGAGCCGCACGACGCGGTCGTCGGCGCCCGTGGAAACCATCAGCCCGCCGCCCGCGCCAGGCTCGACCGCGAGGCCGCCCGGCACGCCGATCGGCGTCGCGGGGCCCGGCTGACCGCCGGCGCCGAAGCCGCCGGTCGTGGGTCCGCCGAGCACGGCGAAGAGCTCGGCGAAGCGACCCGGGTTCACGAAGCGCACCCGGCCGTACGTGCCGGCGCCGAGGCGCTCGCCGATGTAGACGTTGCCGCTCGCGTCGGTCGCGAGCGTGCGCACCTGGCCGAGCTGGGCCCGATCGCCGGGCACACCGTCGTCCAGCGGCGGCGTGGCGGCGCCGCCGCCCGCCACCAGGATCTTGGTGCCGAGGTCCACGCCCGTCAGGGTCTCGCGGATGACGCGCGGCGGGCTCAGCGTGCAATAGAACAGGTAGTCCACGCCGCCCACGGTCTGATAGGCCATGCCCGGGTGGGCGGCCGTCAGGTCCGGCACGTTGAGCGTGGCGATCGAGAAGGTCCCGCTGAAGGGGCCGCCGAGCGGGATCTTGCGGATCAGCTTGTTGCCCGAGTCGTGCACGAAGACCGAGAGCGGCAGCCCGCCCAGCGCCAGGTTGGTCGGGCCGTTCAGCTTCTTCGACGTCGCCGTGCCGTCTCCGTCCAGCCCGGCCGTGCCGGTGCCGGCGATCGTGATGATCTGGCCGTCGGCGGCCTTGACCACGCGGATCTTGTGGTTGCCGGTGTCGGCGATGAAGACGTTGCCGGCGCTGTCCACCACGACGCCCTCGGGGGCGCGCAGCGTGGCGGCGGTGGCCGCGCCGCCGTCGCCGGTCGAGCCCGCGGTGCCCGTGCCGGCCACCACGGTCATCTGGGCCGCGGCGTCGAGCTTCACCACGCGGTGGTTGCCGGTATCGGCCACGAACAGGTTGCCCGCGCCATCGTAGGCGATCTGGCCGGGGTTCTTGAACTGCGGGGCCGCTGGCGTGCCGAGGCCCGCCGCCCCCGTGCCCGCGAAGCTGGTCGCGTTGCCTGCCAGGAAGGCCGCGCGCAGGGCATCGGCGTCGCCCTCGAGGAAACGGCGAATGAAGGCGTGCTTGCGCGTCTCCGCGCCCGTGCCGTCCACGAAGACCCACCAATCGCCCGGGCCGATCACCGGGAACGAGTAGGGCGTCAGGTCGTCCTTCGCCGAGATCGGGTCGCCGAGGGTGATCCGGAGGTCGCTGGTGATTTCGTTGCCGCGCAGGTCGTAGACCTTCGTCAGCGGCGCCCGCGCGGGCTCGGCCAGCACGCCTGCGAGCACCGGGTCGCCGAGCGACGGGATCGCGTAGCCCTTGGCGAGCGGCCAGTTCGTCTGCGCCCGCGTGTGGCGCACCAGCGCGTTCGCGAGCTCGTCGCCGCTGATCAGCACGGGATGATTCACGTCCGGCGTCGGATCATCGACGATCTGGCTCACGAGCGCCTGCAGCGCGGCCGCGTCGGTCGTGACGACCCGCTCCGCGTCGCCGAGCTGGCGCAGCCGGGCCAGCGCGCGGCCGACCGGCGTGGTCTCCCAGCTGACCGCCGCGCTCGTGTTGCCGCCATCGAGGATGTCGACCACGCCGTAGAGCGTCTCGAGCAGCTTCCCGGAAGGCTGGCCGGCCGCCTTCGGGCCGTCGAAGACCTCGACCATCACGGTCAGGTTGTGGCCCGACCGGATGTTGGTCAGCGTGACGGTGGCCGAGTTCTGGGGGTCGAGCGCCACGTCGAACGAACCCACGGTCTCCATCAGCGGCTTCGGCGAGCCGGGCTTGGTCTGATCGCGGTACTTGGGGCCGGCGACCGTCACGCGCACGCTGCGCGTGGTGGCGATCGGCACGAACTGCAGCGTCCGGCCGGCCTCACGCGGCAACGCGAAGGTCAGCGAAAGGCTGCCGGTCGTCTCGGCTTCGGCCTGGGCGGCCCGCACGCTGAGCACCCCCGGCGGCCGCGCCGGGCAGCCGGTGGTCAGCAACAGGCTGCCCACCAGCACGCCGGGCAGCAGGCGAGACAGGTGGGTCATGGGCGCAGCAGGTTGATCGCGTCGACGTTGACGGAGCTGCTGCCGTTCGGGTTCGGCACCGAGCCCGTGCCCGAGAAGATCAGGTTGCCGGTGGCCGGGTCGATCACGAGGCCTTCGGCGAGCGCGGCCGGGTTCGAGACCTTGAGGTTGTTGGCGAGCCAGTTGTTGACGGTGTCGTCGCCATTCAGGGCGTCGGTGATGCGGTAGATCGCGCGGCTGTCGTAGCGGTTGGTGCAATAGAAGTTGCCGTTGGCGTCGAGCGCGAAATCGTCCCACGCCGCGCCGCCGCTGCCGGAGTAGTTGTAGAGATCCTGCGCGGGGACGCCGTTGCCGTTCTGGTAGATCTGGTTCTTGCCGACCATGGTGGCCTCGACGCCGGTCGAGACCGTGCGGCGCATCAGCTTGTAACTGCTGTAGCCGCAGCCATAGAAGAGGTAGTCGCCCTCACGGATCACGCCGCCGGCGAAGTTGGGCGTGACCTTCACGGCCGACCCCGCGGCCGGGAAGGTCGCCATGTTCACGGCGAAGAGGTCCGTGCTGAGGATGTAGAAGCTGCCCAGGTAAAGCGTCCGCGAGGGCGCATGGTAATAGAGCGGGCCGGGCTCTCGGCTCGCGTTCCAGCCGGGGATGTCGGCGGTCTTGATGAAGGTCGTGAGCTTGCCGGTGGTCTTGTCGAGCTTCGCGACCCGCTTGAAGGTGCGCTCCGTGAACAGCAGGTTGCCGTTCTCGTCGAAGCTGAGGTGCGTCTCGGTGTCCGCGTTCACGGGCACCTGCAGGGCGTCCGCGTTCTCGGCGGCGACCACCGTGGCCGTCACGCCGTTACCTGCGACGGTCTGGACCACCGGGGCGTTCGAGGCCAGGTCCATCGACCGGATGCGCTTGTTGGCGGTGTCGACGAAGTACACCATCGAGCCACTGATCGCGAGCGCCTGCGGATCATTGAGGTAGGCCAGCGCCGGGTGGATGCCGTCGCCGTTGTAGCCGTAAGGCTGGCTCGATTCGAGGTTGTAGGCGCCGATCATCACGTCCACGTCCTGCGGCGGGAGCGTCACCGTCACGACCTTCGACTCGCTCTCGGCGAGCGTGACGGTGATCGAGGCCTGGCGGCCGTTGGCGAGATCGATCACGCTGGCCGTCCAGGTGCCGGGGGTGATATCGGGCAGCGTCACGTCGACAGGGTTGCCCGTCGTGGTCCGCACCACGGGCGAGGCCGGGTCGCTCACGAAGACGACGCACTCGCTGGTCGTCGTCAGGCCCTTGATGTCGAGCGCCTTGATCTGGATCTGGGCGCGCCGCACCGGCGTCGGCACGAGCGAGGCCGGCACGGTCGCCGGCACCGTGAAGCTCTGGCCGCCCTCGCCGAGGGCGATCGCGTTCGCGGCGAGGTCGACGTTGAGCAGCGAGTAGTCGATCTTCGGCTTTGCGCCGTCGATCGGGTCGCCTGTCGCGCTGTCGGTGTTGAGCAGCTTGTCGACGAAGCCCTGCACCGCCGCGATGTTGAGGCCGAGGGCCTGGGGGGCGTTGCGGGTCGCGATCAGCTTGCGGAAGATCTTGGCCGTGGGCGTGCCGGCCCGCGTCACCGTCACGGTGGTGGTGGCGGCCGCCGGCACGTCGGCGACGCCCCACAGCTCCTCGAGCAGCGTGGACCCGTCCTTGACCTCCACCTTGAAGACGCGCCGCGCACCGGCCGGCACGGTGGTCGAGGTGAACGTCGCGGTGCGGATGCCGTTGACGTCCGGCGCGCCGAACGTGCTGCTGCTCGCGACGGTCTGCCAGCCGTTGATGCCCGCGCCGGTCACGCGCACGGTGATGGCCGTCGCGCGGGCGAGATCGACGCTGGCGAGCCGGCGGGAAGGCAGGGCGGACCGGCGCTTGTCCTCGCTGAGCCGCACGACGATCTCGGCCCGCCCGACCTCGCCGGAGGGCGCGCCTGCGGCCACGGCCGCCTGCGCCCCGCGCAGCGCGATCGGCGCCGGCCGCCCCAGCGGCGTTGCGCAGGCCGCGAGGAAGCTCAGGCATGCGAGCCCGCAGACCCCAAGGCGGAGGCTTTCGATCGCGCGGCGGTATGTCTTCATCGAGGATGCCCCCCTGGTCATAGCGTCACCTGGATGTTGCCCGTGCCCTTGCCGGTGGGCTGGATGTCGAACTTGAGCGAGCCCCAGCGCCCGGTGCGGGTGTTCACCACCCGCACCAGGCCGGAGCCGTAATCGAGGAACCGGATCGTGGCCGTGTTGCCGGCCTGGTTGGTCACGGCCAGCAGCGTCGGCGTTTCGGCGGTCCAGACCATCGCCGGCGTGCCGTCCGACGGGTCGTCCGCCTCGAGCGTGGCGGTCTCGCCGAGGTCCCGCGCGATCACCAGCGTGGCCGTGCTGCCGGTCGGCGGCGCCGGGGCGAGCTGGCGGACCTTGAGCGCCGGCGTCACGATGCTGCCGTTGATGGCACCGTTGGCCAGGCTCAGGTTGAGCATGAACGTGCGGCTCTTGCCGGTGCGCGCGCTGATGAGCCTGAACGAGGCGGGGCCGGGCTGCAGGATCTTGAGCCTCGCCCGCGCATGCGGGAAGACCTCGCCGATGGGCGGCGAGACCTCGAGCCGGTGCCTGTCGAGCGAGATCCAGCGGAAGAGCGGGGCCACGACGTCTCGCTCGACCGCTTCGGCGGTGGTCTGGTCGAACGCGCCGCGCAGGGCGGCTTCGATCCCGGCCTCGGCCGGCGCGACCAGCGTGATGCCGCTGTCGGGCGCCTGCACGGCGCCGCTGATGGTGCCGGTCTTGTCGAACTGCGCCTTGAGCGGCACGCTGATCTGGCGACCGAGCATGTCGATCGCCGTCAGCGTGACGTTGCCCGGACGGAACGCCGTGAGCGTGGCCGTGCGGCTGGGGAACGCGCCGGCAACGCTCACGATGAAGGGATCGGAGGACTTCCAGATGAACCGGCCGCCGGTCGGGTCGCCCGGGTCGGTCGCGCCGACCGTGGCCGTGCCCATGAAGACGTTCAGGTACGCCTTGAGCGACTCGCTGGCCTGCGCGGTGATGTCGTTGTTCGCCGGGTTGAGCGCTGGCAGCAGGTCGAACTTCGCGAGGTGGGCCGGCGCGAGCACCAGGCCGTTGACGGCGCCGACGCCGAAGGCAGTGCCGACCCTGGCCGTCACCTGGCGGCCGGTGGAGGACGTGGCGGTGATCGTGGCCTGCGCCGCGCCGAAATCGGCGATCGAGGAGACGTTCACAGTGGGTCCCGTGCCGTCGAAGCGGATCGCCGGGTTGTCCGCGATCCACTGGTAGGTCACATCCTCCGGCGCGTCGGCCTCGACGATCGTGAAAGGCAGCGGCTCGCCGAAGGTAGTGAGCGTCTGGACGGCCGGCACCATCTTGATGCCCTGGCTGCGCACGTCGATCTTCACGCGGCCCGTGTCGGCGCCGAGGTACCCGATCCGGAACCCGAGATCGGCGGTGAGCGACGTGCCGCGCAGCGTGCCCCTCACCGACGCGAGGTCGGTCGCGTCCGAGGCGCTGGTCTCGGTCAGCGGATAGACCAGGCCGTAGTCGTTCAGGTCGGCCGCCAGCAGGCCGCTGGTGTCGCCGTTGAGCGGCGCGAGCTTGGCGGCGTCGAGCGCGGTGCCGTTGCCCACCTGCACGCGGGCGTCGAGGCTGGTCCAGTCGAGCGCGCCGGGCAGCACCGGCGAGATGCGGCCCTGGCGATCCTCGGCGTAGACGAAAAGCTGTTGGCCCACCCGGCCGTTGAGGGTGAGCGACGTGCCGGTCCAGCTGGATTCCGAGGGGCTCAGGTAGATGCGGGCGATCTCGGTGTCGGCTTGCTGGAGAGCCGAACGAATGTCGACCTGGGTCTCGCCGGTCGCGGGCTCGGCGAGCGTGTGGCGCCCGACCGCGACCTCGAGCGTGAGGATCTTGCCGGTGGGCGTGAGCACGGTGAGCGTCCACGCCGGCTGCCCCGTTTCGCCGGCGTTGGCCTCGAAGTTCGGGGCGACGTCGGGGATCACGTACTCGGTCGCTGTGGCGTCGGTGGTCTCGAAGATCGCGGACGTGGGATCGTTGAGCCAGATGCGCGAGCCCACCGGCAGCGCGTCCGTCAGGATGCGCAGGCTGGCGCCTTGCAGCACGAAGGCCTGGTCGGCTTCGCGCGTGGCGTCGAAGTCGTCGGGGAGCTCGAAATTGTTCGCGATCAGGTAATCGACGACGCCGTCCGGGTTGACCCGGTACGGGTGGTACCCATCGAAGGCGTTCTGCCGGGTCGGATCGTCCACGACGGGCTTGGTGACGTAGGTGTCGAGGTAGTTCTGGACGGTCGTCGACGAGACCGTCCGCGCGCCTTCCGGGGCGCGCGTCGCGAGCTCCTCGATGATCGCCGCCGTCGGCGTGGTGGACAGGCCGATCGTCACGTGGTTCTGGAAGCCGGGCTGGACGTCGATCACGCCGCCGATCTGGTTCAGCTTCCGCGCGCCGTTCCAGGCGACGACCTTGATGAAGCGGTTCGAGCCGGTCGGCACGTTGTCGATGTGCGAGGCGATCGAGCCGCTCGTGACGCTCATCGAGCCCTCGGTGGAGTCCGACGGGAAGAGCGAGGTGAAGAAGCCGGGGCCGCTCAACGACACGTCGAGACGGTTGACGAGCAAGGTCGAGCTCTCGGCGCCGGTGCTCAGCACCCGGCGCAGGGCCTTCGAGGACTTGCGCGGCACGTTGATGGCGAAGCCCACCCGGCCGGTCTGCGGCGCGGCCGCCGGCTGTTGGTTCGGCGCCACCACGAGCGTGCCGCGCGCGGCCGGCTGGCAGGCGGACACGAGCGCGACACAAGCCACGGCCACCCACGTCGTGAGCGCCCGCAGCCAGTTTTCACCTTGTCGGGCGTTCGACCGCGCCCGCTCCCCCCTACCTACCATGCAAGCTATATACCCGCAGCGAGGGTTCGTCTTCGCCGTGTCCGGAACGAATAATGTCGATCTGTTTCCAAGTTGAGTCGTAGTCCGGCAAGCTGGGTATAGCCTTCCGGAAGGCCTATCGCGGGCCCGGGGGGTGGATGAAGGCTGCTCGAGGATTCCTGCGTCAGGTGGTCGGGGCGTTTGCCGCCTTGGCCTCGATCGCTGGCTGCGGCCATCTGGTCGCCACGATCGAGCGCCCCCTCGGCCAGGCCAAGCTCTCGCCCGCCGAGGTGGCCATCGCTTCTGCACAGCAGGGGCCCATGCAGACCTTCAAGTCCTTCGCGCCCGCCAGCTTGCGGGTGCACCCGGCCGGCCTGTCCGCGTCGTCCGGCAGCCGCCACCGGGTGGCCGTCGAGGCGCGTGACGCGCTGGGCGACGTCCTTTCGGCCGGGCCGGTGCTGGTGTCGCTCACCCCGCTCATCTTGCGGGTCGGCGCGGACGGCACGATCGAGACGCTGGCGCCCGGGCGGGGCGAGCTCGCGGTGTCGGCCGGCGGCGCGGCGGCGATCATGGTCGTCGACGTGACGGGCCCGCTGCCCGCACGCGCGCCCGGCGAGCTGCGCATTGCCGGCCCGAGGGCGATGCGCGTCGACATGCTCGGGGCGCTGCCCACGGCGCTCACGCTCGAAGCGGACGGCACCGGCACACCGACGTGGGTCTCGAGCGCGCCCGCCGTCGCCACGGTCGACGCCCAGGGCCGCGTGACCGTGGTCGGCAACGGGACGGCCACGATTCACGCCGAGCTCGGCGGCGCCCGCTCGCCCGACTTCACCTTGACCGCGCGACAGCGCCCTTACTTGCTCACGGCCGTCGGGCCCGGCGGCGGCGGCGCCCTCCGGCTCGCCAAGGACGAGACGGCGACCGTCGCCGCGACGCTGCTCGACGGCAACCGTAACGCGGTGCCGGTCGACGGCTGGCGGGTCGACTCGCCGAGCGTCGCCACCGTGTCGGCGGCGGGCCTGATCCGCGGGACCGGCCTCGGCTCGACGTTGGTGCGGCCGATCGCGGGCCGCCTGGCCGCGCCCGATCGCGGCGCCATCGCGCTGGGCGTCGGCCAGGCCCCGGCCACGCCGGCCCTCGGCACAGGCGGCCTCGCCGTCGAGCCTGGCCGCTTCACGCTGCCCGTGGGCGGCCACCAGGCGTTGCAGGCGCGCGTCCGCGATGGCGATGGCACGGTGATTCAGCCACCGCTCACCTACGTGGCCGAGCCTGCGGGCGTGGTGCAGGTGGACGGCGCGGGCCTGGTGACGGCGATCGCCCCGGGCCAGGCGAACGTGAAGGTCGAAGGCTTCGGCACCAGCCGCAACGTCCCCGTCACCGTCGTGGCCGCCGCGCCGGACGCGGGCCTGGCGATCGATGGCCCTGCCAGCCTCATGTTCACGAGCCTCGGACCGATCGGCACTCCGCTGGCCAAGGCGCCGCCCGGCACGCGCTGGGAGACCGCGGACGCGGGCGTCGTGACCGTCGACGACCAGGGTCGCCTGACGGCCGTGGCCGACGGCCGCACCACCGTGACAGCGGTCCAGGGCGCCACGCGCACCGGCGTGGCCGTCGAGGTGGACCAGCGGCCGGCCTTCCTGGCCGTGCATGGCACGCTCCCGGGCGACCCGCGCGAGGTGACCGCCCACGGCACCGAGGTCGCGCTCGCGTTCTCGGGCACGGCATTCGATTTCAACGGGAACCCCATGCCCGTCGACCGCATCGTGAGTGACGACGAGAAGGTCGTCTTCGCCGGCCAGCGCGACGTCCTCATTCGCGACGGCGGCAGCGCTTACGTCCGGGCGGTCAGCAAGGGCGTGCGGAGCAGCAACGCGAACTCGGTGCTGATCCAGAGCGCGGCGGGCGCGACCGCCGTGGCCTCGTCCGACGGCACCGGCCAGGTCCCGACCGCGTCGCCGTCGCCGCGCGGGCCGGACGATCTCACGCTCGCCGTCACGCCTGCCGCGGTCGGCCTCACCGTGGGCGGGCAGCTGCGGCTGGGCATCACGGTGCGCGACGCGCAGGGCACGGGGGTCGCGGTCGACCCGGACTACACCACCGACGACCCGGCGATCGCCACGGTCTCGGCGAACGGCACGATCACGGGCGTCGGCGTCGGCACGGCGACGATCCGGGTCAGCGTGCGCGGCGATCGCGTCGACGTCCCGGTGACCATCACGCTGGCGGGCAACCCGAACCTGGTCGTCAACCCGGTCAGCCTGACCGCCGCGGCCTTCGGCGTGATCGGCACCCCGCTCGTCGCCACCACCAACCAGGGCGCCGTCGCCTGGAGCACGGACAACGGCGCGGTGGCGACCGTGGACGCCGCCGGCAACGTCACGGCGGTGGGCAACGGCACGGCCAACATCATCGCCACGGCGGGTGCTGAGACCACCCAGGTGCCGGTCACGGTGGACCAGCGTGCAAGCTCCGTGCGCGTCGACTCCGACGAGCCCGGCAACCCGCGCTCGATCACGCTGCTCACCGGCGAGACCGCACAGCTCGGCGTGACGGCGAGCGACGCGAACGGCAACGCGATGGCGGCGCTCGGCTTCGAAGTCGCCGCGGGCGACGCGGGCATCATCAGCGTGAACGGGTCGGGCGTCCTCACGGCGGTCGGCGCCGGCACCGCGTACGTGCGCGTGACCACGCGCGGGCCGGTCACGAGCGACGACGGCGAGTCGATCCGGGTCACGGTCGAGGCGCGCGACCTCGACGTCTCACCGGGCTCGCTCGCCTTCGGCGCGCTCGAGGCGACCCAGGCGCTCTCGGGCACCTCGAACCAGGGCGCGATCGCCTGGAGCACCGACGACGCGGCGGTCGCCACCGTCGACACGAGCGGCGTGGTGACCTCGCATGCCGACGGCACGGCCACCATCACCGCCACCTCCGGCACGTCCAGCTTCGACGTGACCGTGACGGTCGCGCAGCGCGCCTCTACGGTGCTCGTGAGCTCGGGCCTCGTCGGCGACCCGCGCAACATCGTCTTCAACCGGCTCGGCGACACCCTCACGCTCACGGCGACCGCCACCGACGCGAACAACCAGGCGGTCCCGCAAATCGGCTGGGAGAGCTCGGATCCGTCCGTCGTTTCGGTCGACGCCAACGGCCTCGTGACGATTTTGGCGGACGGCGAGGCTTACATCCGCGTCATCACCAACGGCAGCGTCTCGAGCACCGACGCGCAGTCCATCCTGTTCACGGTCGACGTGAACAACGCAGGCAGCGTCGACGCGACCATCAACCTGCCGTGAAGCTTCGCCTGCTCATCGCCTGTTTCTGTCAGGTCGCCGTGCTCACGCAGGTCGGCCTGGCCGATGCCCTCGCGGAGCCTGAGCAGCTGCCCGAGCAGGAGCAACGGGTCGGCCTGACCCTCGGCTCGGAATGGGCGTCCGATGAATGGCTGCAACCGAACGGCACGCGCATCCGGGTGGCCGGCCAGTATGGACGGGTGGGGCTGGTGGCGCGCTGGCCCTGGCGCCACCACGCCGATTTCGCGGCCCATGGCCTGGCTTCGCCGCTCACCCGCGGGGACACGAACCAGACGCTCATGCGCGTGGGCGGTCAATTCGCGCTGAGCGGCACGCGCAGCTGGCCGCACCTCGCCCACCCCAGCGGCGATTACCAACTCGACGCCGGCCTCGGCCTCGTGGCCGACGTCCAGAGCCATCTGACGTCGGGTGCGGTGATCGGCCGACCGCGCGATTACCTGGACGAAACCCAGGTGCGGTTCGGCCCGGTCGCGCGCTTCGGCATCCTCTGGTTCCACCCGACCGACGCCGGCTGGCGGGCCCAGCTCGGCCTCGGCGCCTGCCCCACCGCCCTGGGCTTCTCGACGGGCGGCGTGGCCTACCCGGTGATCTGGACCGGCCTCGAGGCCGGCCTCGGCTTCAGCCGCCGGCTGGGCCCCGGTGAGCTCGCCGCCGGGGTGGAGGCGCGCGGCTGGAGGGGGGATGGGTTTTCACAGGTGGCCACCGGCCTCTATTTGCGCGGCACCTGGCGGCTCTGATCGGACGCGGGCGGTCAAGCCACGGGGAGGGTTGATTCCTCTTTCGTCTTGTGTTAATCTTAGTCAACTCTTAACCTGAGATTAACCCTCCCTGCCTGCGAGGTATCCCCCGTGTCGTTCGCCCGCCGCGCCCTACTCTCCCTGGTCGCCCTGACCGCCGTTTCCACCGCCGTCGGCTGCGGTCGGACCAGCGGCGCGCCGACCGCCGCGCCCCGCGCCGCGGGCGCCGCCCAGGCCTTCAAGGCCGGCGGCGAGACCCGCGCCTTCGGTTACAACGTCGACCGCTACCAGACGGTGCTGTCGAAGACCGCCCGCAAGGTGACGATGCCGCGCCAGGGCCTGCGCCCCTCGAAGATCGACCTGCGCGAGAAGTGCCCGCCGATCTACAACCAGGGCGCGATCGGCTCTTGCACCGCGTTCTCGATGGGCAAGGGCCTGCGCGAGTTCATGCAGCGCGCCAACGGCGAGCGCACCCCCGAGCTGTCGGCGCTCTGGCTCTACTACGAAGAGCGCGTCCACATGGGCCAGGAGTGGATCGCCAAGGACTCCGGCGCCAACATGGCGGACGGCATGCACGTCCTCAAGGAGCAGGGCTGCGCGCTCGACGTCCACGCGCCGTACGTGCCGAACATGTTCGCCGACAAGCCCCGCCAGGCGGCCTACGACAGCGCGGCGGAGTGGAAGATCAAGGAATCCATCGAGCTCGCGTCGTTCGACGACGTGAAGACGGCCCTCGCCGCCGGCAAGCCCGTGGCCTTCGGCTTCATCGTCTACGCGCGCTTCCAGTTCATCGGCAAGGATGGCATGATGACGATGCCCTGGAAGTTCGAGCCCAAGATGGGCGGCCACGCGGTCCTCGCCGTGGGCTACGACGACGCCCAGGAACGCCTGATCGTCCGGAACTCGTGGGGCTCGGGCTGGGGCGACAAGGGTTACTTCTACATGCCCTACAAGTTCGCCGCGGACAAGGAAAAGGCGATGGAGTTCTTCACCGCCAAGTAGTCGGTTGACCTAATTTGCCACCCGGGCATATGCCCGGGTGGCTTTTTCATTTGGTCAATACAGGGTATAGATATAACCGGCCCCCAATTTTGCATCAATGAGATACCTGGCCGACAAGGAGACGCCGTCATGCCCATCGCCGAAGAAAAAGCCCTCGAAATCCTGACCGAGCTGATTCGCAAGCCCGAGTCGAAGGCTGAAGATATTCCCCGCATCTGGGGCGAATTGCTCGCCGCCTACAACACCACCTTCGCCCCGCCGGTCGAAGAGCCCAAGAAGAAGAAGCGCCGCCGTCGCGCCGTCGGGCCGTTGAGCCCCAACCTGGGTTGGCCGCAGGGCGTTTCGCGGGCCGAGTACAAGATGTGGAAAGAAGCGCAGGTGTCCAGGGGCGTCGCCACGGGCCTCAACCCGCAGGAGTACAAGCGTCTCAAGGACGCGGGCCAGGTGAAGACCGAGGCGCCGAAGAAGGCCGAAGCCGTGAAGGAGCCCGCCAAGGCTGCCGCGAAGGAGCCTGCGAAGGCCGCCGCCAAGAAGGCCAAGAAGTAAGTCAGATCGGGATCAGTCAATCAACGGACGAGCGAGGGCCAATTGGCCCTCGCGCTTTATTTTGGCCTGAGTTTCAGCCGCGAGGGTTCAACGTACAGACCATGTAGGTCGGCTGATCGGGGGCGGCCTCGAAGCCGCTCGACCGATAGAACTCAATGGCGCCGGGATTGTCAGCGAGCACCCAGACATCTCGGACGCCGTTCGTCCGCATCCAAGCCTCCATGCAATCGATCAGCGCGGCCCCCACGCCGCGGCGGCGCCACGCGCTGCGAACGCCGATCTCGTAGAGCAGCACCTCCTGCCCATCGCCCGTTCGCAAGGGCACGACGAGGCAATAGAGAAATCCGACGACAACGTCGGCCTCGATGGCCACCCAATGCAGCACCGCGGGATTCGCGAGGTAGCGGTGGGCCAGGTCCGCGGGGAGTGGCTGCCTGGGGCGGCTGCGGTCCTCGAGATCGAAGTCGGCATCCTCGACCGCCAGGAGCGCCAGCGTCGCTTCATCGCCTGGCCCGAGGCGCTCGATAGTCATGGTCATGGGGTTCCTCGAGCGCGCCGGCACGCGCGTGATCGCTGCTATCAATCCGGAGCATGATACGCGATCGCCGACGAATTTCAGCTTGAACGCGGCATCGATCTCGATTACGATGAGGTGGCGCGGGCCGCCCTTCGCCCGCGCATCGACCCTGCTCGAAAGAGGCCCGACATGGCGCTGAACCTGAACCAAAAAGTCAGTTCCCGCCGGTCGTCGACCGGCGTGATGCGCCTGTCGGCCGTCCTCGCAGCATCGAGCTGATCCGTTCCCACGAACGGTCACGAGGGCGGTCCGACGCGAGATTCATCGCGGGGAACCGCCCTCGAAGCGTTTCGGGGTCGTCCGAACTCTTCCGATGAGCCCCCGCGTCGTCGCCCGACCCGGCCTCGAAGGAGGGCCTCGTCGAATGAAGATGCAATTCTAGACTTGATAACCACACGAATAAAAATACCATCGACTCAACATCATTCAGCAATGGATGGTGCGCATTCTGCATGATACAAATGACTGAAATATTCTTGATCTGAATCAGTAAATAGCTGTTGACAGATGCGTATTTATGTGAGATGAATGAATAACCGAGGCGACACATATCGTCTCCGAGATCGAACCCTACCGAGTTCTCAGAAAAGGAGGATCCCCATGTCGATGAGTCGGAAGCCGATGCAATCTCGAGTGCGCGCATCCTCCACCTCGGTATCACGCGGGTAGCCCCGCGAGCGTCTTCATCCGTGAAGACGGGCAGACGGCCGGACCTGGTGGATGTCGCATCCTGGGTCCGGCCTTTTCGTGTCTCGATCTCCCATTCCCCTGTAACTCAGCGGCAGAGTGCTCGCCTGTTAAGCGAGATGCCGGTGGTTCGAATCCACCCGGGGGAGCCTGCGCGTCATTAGCTCAATGGCTAGAGCACTCGACTCTTAATCGAGGGGTTCTGGGTTCGACCCCCAGATGGCGCACCTCACCAGGCGGGGCGGGATGGTCCCGCGCAGGTCTCATATGC
Organism: Candidatus Sericytochromatia bacterium; assembly: GCA_036675505.1. Lineage (GTDB taxonomy): Bacteria > Cyanobacteriota > Sericytochromatia > S15B-MN24 > JAQBPE01 > JAKFEW01. The sequence goes on along the minus strand of JAKFEW010000009.1, from coordinate 52,796 downwards.
CTGCCGTCGCTGGTTCGATTCCAGCCCCCGCCACCTGCGAAAGGAAAAGCCCATGCAACCTGGTCAAGCCATGCTCATGACGCTCCCCCGTCGTCTAAGGGCAGGACACGCGCCTTTGAAGCGCATGATGCACGTTCGATTCGTGCCGGGGGAACTCCATTCCCGCGTCGTCTAATGGTAGGACGCCTGGCTCTGAACCAGGAAATCGAGGTTCGATCCCTTGGGCGGGAGCTCCTGGACGGTATCCGAATTGGTGAGGGGCCTGTCTCGAAAACAGGTGGGCCGCAAGGTCTTGGGCGTTCGACTCGCCCACCGTCCGCCTATCTCTTCACTGCCAACCCTTCGACCACGCGTATGTCAATTGGTAGACGACCTTCCTTACAAGAAGGCGGTTGTTGGTTCGAGTCCAACCGCGTGGACTGAACATTTGAGACGTTCGATACGTCAAAGCATCAGAACCAGGTGCGTCGAATTGGGAGCTTCACCGCGACGCCACGTCCCCGACCTGCCGTGTTGGTCACGTGTGTGCGAGGTGTCCCCCATGATCGAAGGCCCGCTCATCCCCATCGTCGTCGTGGTGATCCTTTACTGGACCACCGGCCTGCTCGTGCGGTCGCGGCCAGAGCGGGACTAGTGACCCGCGGCGTCGCCCCAGACGGTCTTGAGACGCTGGTCGCGGCCGCAGTTCCAGCGGTAGAACTTGTATTTCGTCGGGTTCTTCGTGTAGAAGTCCTGGTGGTAATCCTCGGCGGGATAGAACGTGGCGGCCGGCGCGATCTCGGTGACCACGGGCTTGCCGAAGCGGGTCGTCAGGGCCTTCTTCGTGGTCTCCGCGAGCTTCCGCTGGGACTCGTCGTGGAAGAAGATGGCCGATCGGTACTGGTTGCCGGTGTCGCAGAACTGGGCGTCCGCCGTCAGCGGATCGATGTTGTGCCAGAACACGTCGAGCAGCTTCGCGTAGGTGACCTTCGCGGGGTCGTAGACCACGCGCACGGCCTCCGTGTGGCCGGTCCCGCCCGCCGACACCTGCTGGTAGGTGGGGTTCTTCACCGTGCCACCGGTGTAGCCCGAGGTGGTGGATTTCACGCCGTCGAGCTTGTCGAACGGCGGCTCCATGCACCAGAAACAGCCACCCGCGAAGGTGGCGACGGCTTCGCGCGGCGCGGCCTGCGCGGGTTGCGGCGCGGGAACCGCGAGCATGGCGGCCGCGAGGACGATACGGGCGAACATGATGGGACCCTCCTGTCTGACATGTCCTACGGTACGTCTTAGGGCTCGGATTTCAGCAGGGGAGCGGTTTGACGAACCCATGGCTGTTCGCTATCGTGGTCGGGAATCGAGGAATCCCCACATTCATGGATGCCGCCTCAGTGAAAATACAGCTGAAAACCGCCGCGCGCCGGCTCGCGCGGACCGTGAGGCATCTCTCCCGGATCGAGCGGTTCTTCGCCGGCACCATTCTCGTCGCTATCGCGCGGCCGCCGAGGCGCTCGGGCGGGAAGTGACGGCGCTCGGTCCGATCGCGGGCAAGCTCGGTAACGCGCGCGCGGCTTTGGCTATGGCAGTGAAGCGCTACGAGGTCAGGTTCGGCGAGGAGCCGAAGCCGGTTTCCAGTTCCTGACACCTTCAGCGTCGATCGTGGTTAGCGCTTGCTGTGCGCCGGGGCGATCTTCGAGACGTCGATCTTGACCTTGCCCTTGGCGTCGCGGGTGCCCGTGATGTCGGTGCGGTAGCCGTCGCGGTGGAGCATGTAGCCCGAGATCGTCTCGGTGCCGTCCACGTTGACCTGCTTGATCCACTCCTGGTACTCCTCGCGGCCGTCCTTGCCGGTCGTGGTCTTGCGGGTGGCGACCTTGTAGGTGCCGTCTTCGCCCACCAGCGTGCGGATGCGGACCAGGTCGATCGAAACGCCCTTGGTGTCTTCGCCCTTCAGCGAGACGCTCAGGTTCTGGGTCACGCCCTCGTCGTCCACCACGCGGCGGGTCTCGATCTCGTAAGTGCCCTTGTGGGTCGAGGACCAGGTGGTCACGATCTCCTTGGCGTCCGCCAGCGTGTTGATCTTCGTGACCGGGGCCGTGCGGTTCTTCCGCATGTCGTCGATTTCGCCCTCGTGGAGCTCGAAGGCCTTCTCGCGGTTGTGCTTGAGGGCCGACTTGACCTCCCGGCTGAGCTTGAAGCGCTGCCAGGTGCGGGCCACCCAGTCCTTGAAGTCCGTGAACAGGCCCTGGACGAAGTACGCGCCGCCGTCCTGGATCAGCAGTTCGATCGACTCGAGCGACATATCCGACTCGAGCATCGCGTTCGCGGCTTCCTCGCTCGCGGCCACCTCGGCCGCCGAGCCGGTCGCGGTGACGCTCACCGAGGGCTGCGGGCCCTTGTAGCCGGGGATCGTGCGGACGCCCGGCTTCACGGCCGTGCTCACCGCCTTGGTGACGCCACCGCGCTGGACCTTCGCCACGGTGCCCATCGTCGGCGCAGCGCCGCAGCCCGCAAGCAGGCTGGTGATCAAGGTGACGAGAATCAGGCGGCGCATCGGGGCATCCTCGGGCTTCAGGTAAACGGTTAACCTGGTCTTCAAGAGAGTGTTAATTGGCTGATTTGATTGTCGGCGATTTTTCGCGGGATTCGATGAACAGGAGCTAAAGCCTGAGTAAAAGTTCATTTAAGGCGATGACAGTTATGTCCTGAACGGGACCCGCGATCGGCCACAACTCGGGTATAATCTCACCGCCGTACCAGGAGAGCCTTTTGACGACGCCGCCGCTTCCTTCTCGCTACGAATTGCTATCGACCCTCGGCGAGGGCGGCATGGGTCAGGTCTTCCGCGTGCTCGATCGCGAGGCCGGGCGCGAGATTGCGCTCAAGCGGCTGCGCGTGCCCGAGGGCGACGACGACGCTCAGGCGCGCTTCCTGTTCCGCCAGGAGTTCTGGGCGATGGCCTCGCTGCGTCACCCGCACCTGGTCGAGGCGCTCGACTACGGCGAAGGCCCCGACGAAGTGCCATACATGACGATGGCGCTGGTGCCGGGCGAGGATCTGAACGTCACGCGGCCGCAGCACGAGGCGGCGGTTCGATCCTGGCTGCCGCAGATCGCCTCGGCGCTGGCCTTCCTTCATGGCCGCGGCTTCGTGCATGGCGACCTGAAGCCCGAAAACGTGCGCATCCAGCCCGACGCCACCGCGCTGTTGATGGACCTCGGCCTGCTGACGCCGGCGGGGCGCTCGGGCGAGCCGATCAAGGGCTCGATCGCCTACATGGCGCCCGAGGTGATCCGGCAAGGCGCGATCGACGCACGCAGCGACCTCTACGCGCTCGGTGCCGTGCTCTACCACGCCCTGAGCGGCCGCCCGCCTTTCGCCCATGCGGACACCATGGTGGTGCTGCGCGCCCATCTCGACACCCGGCCCGAGCGCCTGCAGCAGCGCAACTCGTACGTCTCGCCCGAGATGGACGCCGCGGTCATGCGCCTGCTCGCGAAGGAGCCGTCCGCGCGCTTCGCGAGCGTCGGCGAGCTGTTGGCCGCGCTCGATCTGCAAGCCGAAGGCGACGATCTCGTCGGCCTGCTCGCGAGCCCGGTCGTCGGGCGAGCGGCGGCCCAGGAGGCGCTGCGCGGCGTCTGGGCGCCCGTCGCGAGCGGCGAGCCGGGCGAGCGACGCTGGCTCGTCGGGCCAGCCGGCGCCGGCAAGACCCGCCTGCTGGACGAGGCCCGCGCCGACGCGCAGCTCGCGGGCATCACGACCCTCTCGATCCAGGGCCAGGGCGCGGACGCCGCGCCTTACCGGGCGCTGCAGCCGTTCTTCCGCTCGCTCGCGGGCGCAGCGCTGACCCTTCACCCGATCCATGCGCCGGTGCTCGCGCGCGTGCTGCCCGAGCTCGCGGTCGCGCCCGCCGCGCCGATGGACGGCGTCTCGGAGCGCTTGCGGCTGCAGGCCGCCGTGGCGGCCCTCGCGCGCGCCGTGCATCCCCGCGCGCTCTGGCTGGTGGACGCCGCCGACGCGCTCGATCCGGCCTCGCTCGAGCTGCTGCAGGCCCTGCAGCGCGAGCCCGCGGCGACCTGGGCCTGGGCCTGGGCCGGCGAGGCCGCACCCACGGGCGCCGAGGTGATCGCGCTCGAGCCGCTCGCCGACGAGGCGATCCTGGCCATCGCCCGCCAACAGCTCGGCCAGGAGGAGCTGCCGGCCGGGCTCCCGGACTGGCTCGTGCCGCTGGCCGGCGGCTCGCCTGGCGCTGTCGGCACGCTGCTCGGCCACTGGCTCGAGACCGGCTCGCTGAGGCGAACTGCCGGGCGCTGGCAGGCCGCCGGCAACTTCGAGTTGCCCGGCGGCCTGCGGGTCGCCCTCGATGCGCGGCTCGCGGCACTGGGCGACGATGCGCGCCAGGTCGCGCGCACGGCGGCCGTGCTCGGCGCCGCCGGCGATTTGCGTTGGCTGGCCGGCGTGGCGGGCCTGCCCGACGATCGCTTCTTCCAGGCGTTGCGTGAGCTGGTCGCGGCGGGCGTGCTCGACGCCGACGACCGCGCCTTCCGATTCGCCCGCGCGACCCAGGCGGTGGCCCTGGCCGCCTCGTGGGACCAGGCCGATCGCCGGCGTCTCCACGACGCCGCGGCGGACTGGCTGCTCGCCGAGGTCGCGCGTGATCCCGAAGACCCCGGCGTGCCGCTCGCCGAGGGGCTCGCGATCGCCCGCCACGCGCTCGCTGGCGAAACGCCCAGGCGCGCCGTGCCCTGGGTGCACGCGGCCGTCGCGCGGGCCATCGCGCAGTTCACGCTCGAGCCGGCCGACGGCCTGCTGCGCCCAGCGCTCGCGCTCGCCGACCTCAGCGACGACGAGCGCCTCGATCTCGAGCGCCTGCAAGTCAACGTCATCCGCCACCAGGGCCGCGGCAAGGAAGCGGCCGCCCGCTACGAAGAGGCCGACCTGCTCGCCAGGCTCGCCCGTCGCGATGATCCCGCCCTGGCCGAGGAAACCACCAGCTACGGCGCGACGCTGAGCGTGACGGGCCGCTACGACGACGCGAAGCGCGTGCTGGCGCAGGCGATCGCGCTCGCCGACGCCCGCAACGACGAGACCAACGGCGTGCGGGCGCGCATTTACGCGGGGCGCGCGGCCTACTTCACCGGCGATGCCGAGACCGCCCGCGCGCTGATGGCCGAGGCCGTGGCCCTGGGCCGCGACGCCGTCGACGCCGGCAAGCCGGCCAACCTGGCCGTGGCGCTGAGCTTCTACGGTTACTTCCTGGCCTCGGCCGGCAAGGTCGACGAGGGCCTCGCGGCGCTCGCCAAGGCCGTCACCGTGGCCCGCGATTCCGGCAACCCGGTGCAGACCAACGAAGCCCTCTCGATGCGCGGCAACGTCTGCCTCGCGGAAGGCCGACCGATCGAGGCCAAGGAGGCCTTCGAGGCCATCCTCGCCACCTGCCGCCAGTTCGACCTGCCATACGACGAGCTGATGGCACGCCTCAACCTTTCGTCCGCCTGGCTCGAGATGGGCGACGCCCATGCGGCGCGCGACCATGCCGAGCGCGTGGTGACAGCCGCCCAGGCCAGCCAGCGCAAGTTCCCCGAGGCCTTCGCGCGGGTCGTGGCCGGCCGGGCCCGGATCCACCTCGGCGAGCTCGCGGCCGGCGAGGCCGAGATGAACGCCGGGCTCGCGATCGCGCGCGACATCCAGAACCGCTACCTGGAGCTGCACGCGCTCGTGCCCTACACCGACGGCCTGATCGCGCTGGGCCGGCGCGAGCCCGTCACGCAGGCACTCGCTGACGCCAGGCGACTGGCGGCCGAGCTCAGCAACACCGAGCACGACGCCGCGCTCGAACGGCTCGAGATGAAGGCCGCGCTGCAGGCGGCGCTGGCCGCCGACGCGCCGCTCACGGCGCTGGCCGCGGTGGGCGAACGGCTGGCCGGCTGGGCCGCACGGCTGCGCGCCGCCTCGCGCCTCGGCGATCTCGCCCACGCCCTGCACCTGCAAGCGCTCTGGGCGCTGCGCGTGGGCGACATGCCCGCGGGCACGGCCTGGAGCGACGAGGCCCAGGCCTTCGCCGAGCGGGCCGGGCTGGCCCTGCTCGCGGCCGAGGTCGGCTACACGCGCGCGCGGCTCGCGTTCGAGGCGGGCCTATCGAAAGTCGCGGTGGACGGCTACAACAAGTCCGGCGAGCGCGCCGAGTCGCTCGGCGACGTCCGGCTCGACCTGCTGTGCACGGCCGGCGCGCTGGCGGCCCAGGGCCTGCACCGTGAGCGCGCCACGATCGCGAAGCGCTTCGAAGGCCTGACCAAGGGCCTCGCCGAGGCCGACGCCACCGCCTTCCTCGAGCAGCCCGACCTGGGCGAGGTCATGCGCACGCTCGCGCCGGTTGGCCTCTCGATCGCCGCGCGCGACCTGCTCTCGCTGATGGCGTCCTTCGACGGCGGCGCCGAGCTGCCCAAGCTGCTGCGCCGCGCCGTCGCCACGATGGTGCAGTTCGCCGGCGCCCAGCGCGGCTTCCTGCTTTTGTTCGAGGACCTCGACGTGACCCACAAGGTCTACTACGGGATGTCCGAGGACGACGCCGACGAGTTCAGCGCCAGCCTGGCCTACCAGGTGCTCTGGAACGAGCGGCCGATGTTCGTCGAGGACGCGCAGTCGGATCGCTTCTTCTCCCAACAGGCCAGCGTCCGCGCGCTCGACCTGCGCTCGATCGTCGGGGTGCCGCTGGCCGTGGATGGTGCCGTCCTCGGCGTGATGATCGGCGATAGCCGCAACATCACGGCGGGCTTCGGCGACTACCACCTGGAGATGCTCGAGGCCCTCGCCAGGCGCGTTGCCAGCGCGATCGGCGCGGCGCGCCGGCGCCAGGAGGAGGAGCGCAAGGCCTCCCTCTCGGCCATGCTCGGCCGCGTCGCCCTCGCCACCGCCGGCTGCGTGGACCTCGAGTCCTTCATGGCCGCGGTCGCCGCCGAGGCGCTGGCGCTGGCGGGCGCCGACCGCCTGTGCCTGGTCGTCGGCCCCGAGCTGGTCTGCCGGGTCGCCTATGACCGCGACGGCCACGCGCTGCCCGCCGCGGAGCAGGCGCCGAGCCAGAGCGCCTGCCGCTGGGTGTACGAGCATGGCGAGCCTTTGCATTTGCACGACGTGCAGGCTTCAGGGGCGTTCGGCGCGCAGCGCAGCGTGATGGCGCTGGGGCTGCGCACGATCCACGCGGTGCCGGTCTCGTTCGCCGGCCAGACGCGCGGCGTCCTGTACCTCGACGACCGCCGCGTGGGCCGCGAGGACCCGCACGTCACCGAGGCCCTGCGCCAGCTCGGCTCGCTGGTCGGCGCCCTCCTGACCCGCCTGGAGAGATAGGTTCGATCCGCTGCGCCTAGGGTGGTTGAACCACTACCCAGGTTAGATGGCGTCGGCCTCGTCGGCGATCAGCACCTGTGGTGGCGGGAAGAGCTGTACCAGCAGCGGATCGCCCTTCACGGCCTCATGGAACTTCCCGAGGAACAGCGCGGCGCGCTGCAGGTCGTCGAGCTGCTCCGGCGACACCGCATCTGCCGCCAGGCCAGCCTCCGTCGCCCCGAGCGTCGCGCCTGCCTGCTGGAACCGCGCGACGACCTGGTCGACGCGCGCGGCTACCGCCGCATCCTCCTGGAACGTCCCCTGCAACATCTCCACGACCTTGGCAGACTTGAGCGAAGGCGGCGCGGCGAGGTCGGCATCCGAGAAGCCGCCACCCGCTGGGACGCCGGCGGCCTTCAAGGCGCGCACCACGTCGATCACCTGCGGCGCGAGCTTGCGGTGCGTCGCGAGGGCCATGTTCAGGATGCGCCTGGCGAGCGCGAGTTGGGCGGCGGGATCGGTGGACGTGGTGGTCGACACGGGTGCTCCTGGCGTTCGGGACGAGGTCATTATATGCCGAACCGGGGGTGGGTGGCGCGCTCACCGCGGCAGGGGCACCCTGAAGAGCTGCGTCGACGTCGAATACACCAGATCGCCGCCCACCACCGCGATCGCCCCGGAAAGCACGGCGTTCGCAGGCAGCGTCACCGCCATCGTCGTCACCTTCCCGTCCGGCGTGATCTGCCGGATCCCCGTCCCGAGGTCCGCGACGTACAGGTTCCCCGCCCCGTCGATGGCGATGCCGTAGGGCTGCGAGAAAGTCGCTGTGGCGCCCTGGCCATCGGTGCCGACCGACGACGCCCCTTCGACCCACGGCCGGCCCGCCACGGTCGTCACCGTGCCATCGGGGGTGACCTTCCGGATGACCGTGTTGGTGGCCTCCGCGACATAGACGTTCCCCTGACCGTCGCGAGCCAGGCCCGCGATGCCCGAGAAGGTCGCCGCAGCGCCCTTGCCGTCGGCGGCGCCCTCGCCCGACCCGCCAGCCACCAGCGTGAGCTTCCCATCGGCCCCGAGCACGTCGATCTGGTTGTTTTGGGCGACGATGAAGCCGCGGACCGGATCGAACACGGCCGGGCCCGGGTAGAAGCCCGGCCCCTGCTCGTCGGCCGCGGGGGGGCCGTACACCGTGGTCACCGGGTGCGTGGGATCCGCGAGGCCGACGCGGCGGATCGTGTTGGCGTAGGTGTCGGCCACCAGCAGGTCGCCCGCGGCGTCCAGCGCGAGGCCGGTCGGCGAGTTGAAGGACGCGGCGCTGCCCGCGCCGTCGGCGAAGCCCGCCTGGCCCGAGCCGGCGATCGCGGAGACCGTCCCGTCCAGGCCCACCTTGCGCACCGTGTTGCTACCCGAATCGGCCACGTAAAGCTCGCCCGCGGCGTTCCCGACGATGGCCGCGATGTTGTTGAACAGGGCCGCCGCGGCGGCGCCGTTCGCGTCGCTGCGGCCCGAGCCCGCGATGGTGGTGACGACGCCCATGGGCGAGATCTTGCGCAGCGCGTTGTTGCCGGTATCGGCCACGAACACGTCGCCCGCGGCGGACACGGCGATCCCCGTAGGGGCCGTGAAGAGCGCCGAAGCGCCCGTGCCGTCGGCCATGCCGTGGGTGAGGCCGCCCGCGAGGATGGTCGTCGTTCCGTCTGCCGTGATCTTGGCGACGCCGAAGGTGTGCGTCACGTAGACGTTGCCGCTCCCGTCGAGGGCGATCGCGTCGGGCCCGTACAGGAGCTCCGGGCTGCGGAGCGCGATCGTCGAGACCGCGCCATCCGGCGCCACCTTGCGGATCGCGGCGCTGTCGTTCTGGGTGACGTACAGGTTCCCGGCGGCGTCGCGGGCGAGCCCGCGCGGGCCGTTGAAGGTCGCCTGGGCGCCCGGCCCATCGGCGTCGCCGGCCGTGCCGCTGCCCGCGAAGGTGGTGACCGTGCCGTCCGGCCGCACCTTGCGGATCTTGTGGTTCAGCCAGTCGGCGACGTACAGGTTGCCGTCCTGGTCGACCACGGTGCCCGAGGGGTTGAAGAACGACGCCGCCTGGCCGATGCCGTCGGCAGCGCCGGATACGCCGGAGCCCGCGAGCGTGGTGACCGGGTTCGTCGCGTCCGCCGTGTTCACGACGCGGATCTTGTAGTCGCCGGTGTCGGCGACGTACACCCGGCCGCCGGGCCCGAACGCGAGGGCCGTGGGAAAGCGGAACGTCGCGGCGCGGCCCGCGCCATCGGCGCCGCCGCGCTGGCCGCTGCCCGCGACCGTGACGATCCGGCCAGCCGGCGTGAGCTTGCGGATCAGGCCCTGATCCAGGAAGTAGAGCTCGGCCTTGCCGGCGTCGTACGCGAGGCCCACCGGCACGATCGTGGCCGAAAGCGCCGGCCCGTCGGTCGCGGCGGCGGATTCGGCGCCGATCACCAGCAGCTTGCGCACCGTTTCCATCTGCTCGTCGAAACACGCATCCTCCTTGCGGAGCGAGGCCACCGTCGCGTCCACGGTGCCGGCGTCGAGCCGGCTGGGTGCCGCCACCTTGCCACCGGCCAGCGCCGCGGCGGCACGCGCGCGCGTCTCGGCCTCGACGTCGGGCGGCAACCGGTCGAGCGTCGCGCGCGGATCGGCCTGCGGCTTCACATACTGGCTCACGATGTAGCCGCTCGACAGCGTGCTGATGAGATCGACGTCGACAGGCGCCTGGGTGCGGCGGTTGGGGGCGATCGCCTGCAGCTGCCCCTTCGCGCCCAGATCGACGACGACCCGCACGCCACGCGCCGGCACGCCCGTGGGGAAGGTGTAACCACCGGTGGCGTCGGTGGTGGCGGTGAGGGGCTTGCCGTCACGCCCTCGGACAGCCTCGCCGGCCGCGTCGACCAGCGTGATGCGCGCGCCGGCCAGGGGTTGTTGCGCGATCGCCAGCAGCCGCCGGCCCGCGCCCAGGTTCCCGGCCCCCGCCGCCACGATGTTTCCCGCACCGGCGGCGACCATGCTGCCGGAGCCGGTGGTGACCAGGTTGCCGGCCCCGGCCGCGACCATGTTGCCGGCGCCCGCCGCCACGATTCCGGCCGGCGCCGTCACACGGCCGCGCAGGCCATCCGCCTGCATGGCGACGGGCGGCGGCGCCGCCGTTCCGCCGCCCACGATCGCGGAGCCCCCCGCGACGCCATTGGTCGGCGGTGCACCGACCTTGCCCTTGACGATCTTGGCGGGTGCCTGGCACCCCGCGAGCCCGACGGCGAGCGCGAGCGTGAGCGCGAGCATAGGTGCATTCAGCCGGGGGGCACGGGCCATGGTGATCTCCTCCATCCAGCGACCTGCTCGCCTGCTCTCGCGGATTTTTCATACCCCGTCGCGCCGGCCGACCGGCGCGACGGTCGGATGTTTGTGCCCGCGCCTGTAAGGCGTAGGATCGCGGGATAGGAGGGCTTGCGGCCATGGAACCTGTGCAGATGGAGAAGCGGGATTGGGGCCTCGTCGCGGCGACGGTGATTTCGGTTGCGTTCGGCGTGGCGACGTTGATTTGGCCTGCGCTCGGGCTGACGTTGATCGTCGCGGGCTTCGCCCTTTTCGCCGTGGCGGCCTGCCTCTACTTCTTGTTCGAGCTGGGCGTGCTCTCGGTCGTGGGCAGCGCGCGGTCGCGCCGGTCGCGCCGTGAGCGGATGCGCGTCACGATGGCGCCCGAGGCGGAAGCCCGCACGGAGGCGGAGACCCGGACGCCCGTCGAGCCGCGCTGATCACCAGCGCTCAAACGCAGCTCTTGCGCCCCGTACCGACGACGACCACGCAGTTGGCCGGGGTGGCGCCGCCTCGGCCGGATGGCGCATAGGAGGTCGCCATCGGGCGCGGGAAGACCCAGTCGGGATTCACCAGATTGGCACCCTCGAGCCGGCCCTGGAAGCTCGCGAGCGACATGCTCTCTTCCTTCCCCCAGGGGTTCAGGTAACGCACGCGATCCCCGTCGATGGCCGTGACCAGCACCTTGTGGTAGCCGTCCGCCTCGCCGCTCGGCCCGACCACGCCCCAGCGCAGGCTGGTCGGCACCGGGAGGCCGCCCGCGAGGGCCTGCTTCATCTGCGCGACCAGGTCCTCGGCCGTCGAACCGTTCGCCACGTACCATGCGCGGCTCTCGAGCCCCGTCAGGCCCTCGACGACGCGCCCGAATTGCTGGTTCGTGAGCCCGCTGTAGCGTAGCCCTCCCGGGTCGCTCACGTCCGCCACGTTGTCGTAGGTCGCGGATTGGTTGCCGTACTCCATCATCGCGGGCTGCCAGAGCCGCGCCGAGGCGGTGCGCCCGCACGTGCCCCAGTGCTCGGTGCCGGCCACCCGCGCGACCGTGTCGCCGTTCGCCAGGCGAGCTTCGCCGCTCGGGCTCGCGAGGCCCGTCACCAGGCGCACGTACTCGGCTGGGTGGTGTTTGGCCATCAGGATCTGGGCCGTGGTCACCGTGCAGGTCCGCTTGGCGTTCTGGCTGATGCACGACGGGAAGGCGATCTCCTGGATCAGGCCCCCCAACAGGTACGCCCGATCCAGGCGCTTGCCCTCGCGATCGCGATCCATGGCGGGTTGGAGCGGCGCACTTTCCAGCCGGTCCAGGGCCGCGAGCAGGCCCGTGCCGTCGGTAGACCGCCGTTCACCCGGCAGGCGCCCGTCGAGCAACAGGGTTTGCAGGGACAGGCGGGCCAGCGGCAGCGCCGAAACCAGGTCCGCGATGCGCCGGTAACGCGCCCGATCGGCCTCGGGCCAGCCGGCGAGGGCAGCCTGTTCGACCGCCTGGTTGGCGCCGACCTGGAACCTGGCACGCTGGGTGCGCTGGGCGAGCTCGTCTGACGCGAGGGGCATGAAGGCGTCGATCACGTCCCGTTCGACCCGCCGGAAGCCTGCACCCCCTTCGGGGGTCGACTCGAAGACGACGCGCGACGCGGTCAGCCGACGATGGCGTTCGGCGGGGTCGAGGATCGGCGCCGCCACGGTGGGCTGGGCATCGACCGGCGAAGGCGCGGCGCTCGGCTGCTTGGGCACCGGCGCGGCCGGCGCGGGTGGCGCGATGGTGGGCGCTGGCGGGGGTGGGCTGGTCGGAACGGGCGTTGGGAGCGGGGCCGGGTCGATGCGGCGGAAGGGCAGGTACGTCTTCACCTTCGCGAGCATGCCGGCCCAGACGCCGTCCGTTGGCGAGGGCCGGCTCGGCGCCGGGGGCACGGGGGCCGCATCCGGACGTTCGGCCGCCGCTGCAGCTCGCAGCACGCGGGCATACGGGTTGGGCGGCAAAGTCGCCTGCGTCGGGATTCGCACCGAAAACCTCCTGGCGCCACCAGGCGCCTGAATGGTTGTCGGTGGCGCCGGCGGACGGGCGGTTATCGCCTGCGGAACATCTTCCTAAGGGTGGGTTGGGAGGTTTCCAATTCCGCCCGGCGCTTCGTGGCACCTGAACGCGCTGATATACTCCGGGCAGGAGGACCCCATGAAAGTGAAACTTGGCGTGGTCGGTCATTTCGGCCTGGCCGTGCGCGATCCCGAGCGAAGCGCCGCGTTCTGGACGACCAACTTCGACCTCGAGGAGATCTTCCGCTTCGAGGATGGCATCGGCCTGAGCAACGACGCAATCACCATCATCCTGAAGCGCGGCGAGCCGGTGCCGCGCGTGCTCGGCCATATGTCGTTCCATGTAGCGAACATGCGGGCGCTGCGTGCCGCGCTGGCAAGCCTGAAGGCGCACGGCGTCGACGTCGAGGACCCTGGCGACGAGATCGGCCCCGAGGCTCCCGGCTCGCCGCACATGGGGCTGTGGTTCCATGACCCCGACGGCTACCGCTGGGAGTTGTCGGTCCAGAACGGCGCGCGCGAGGCCTGAAGCCCGTCAGTCGCGACTAAAACGAATCGCCGAACGCTCGCGCGCCCTTTCAGCTTCGATGACCCGATCGCGGGGCTTCGCGTTCGTGGACAGCGACCCGATCAGCTCCCGGGCCGCCGCCGTCACCTCATCCACCGCGTGGTTGAACGCCGCCTCGTTGATCTGCGACGGCTTGTTGAAGCCGCTCAGCTTGCGCACGAACTGGATCGACGCGGCGCGGATCTCATCCTCCGTGGCCGGCGGCGCGAAGTTGAACAACGTCTTGATGTTGCGGCACATAGGGGCTCCCTCACTCGGCGGTCGCGGCGCGGATGGCCGCGAGCAAGTCGGCAGGTGCGGGGTGATCGCCCGCCTCCGCGCTCCGGTACACGTAAGGCGTGTTGCCGTCCGGCATCATCAGGACCACGCCGCCCTGCTGCATGGGCGCGCCCGTGATGGCGCCTTGCCGGTGGCCGCCCAGCAGCGCGCGGACGCCATGTACGACGGCCGCCGGGCCGAGGGTGGACGCGAGCCCGGACTTGAAGCCGAATGCCCTGTACGCGCTCAAATCCGGCGAGACATAGACCGGGGCCGTGATGCCCTGGGTGGTCCGGAAGTGCCGCGCGTGCTCGGGCGTGCCGTTGCCCACGAAGACGAGGCGCGCGCCGAGCGCAGTGATCTCCGGTTCGATGGCGCTCAACTGAGCGGCCTGCTCGCGACAAAGCATTCAGCCGAAGTGGCGCAGGAAGACGAGCAGGGTAGGGCGCTCGCCGACGACGTCGGCGAGCGGGACGGACCGGTCGTCCGGGTCGAGGAGCGTCACGTCGCGCATAGTTTCTCCTTCGGTGCCTTCAGCACGCCATTTTACGCGAAAAGGAGCTGGTGCGCGTATGAAGGGCCTGGCCCCAACAGGGGAACGTTGCCGAGCCCGGGCCCGGTCTCGTATGGTGGGCCAGTGGACGCGAGGCGAGCTTGGGGCCGCATCGCCGTGTCCTCGTGCGAGGTTATGCCCATGAGCACCACGTTTGGTTCGTTCGGCGAGGAGCGCGAGGTCGTCATCGACGCCGGCGGCCTCCGCCTGGAGGGGACGCTCGGCCTGCCACCCGGCGCCGAAGGCGTCGTCCTGTTCGCGCATGGCAGCGGCAGCAGCCGCCACAGCAGCCGGAACCGGTACGTGGCGCAGGTGCTCCGCAACGCCGGCATCGGCACGTTGCTCTTCGACCTGCTCACCAAGGAAGAGGAAGCGGAAGACCGCTATTCCGGTCACCTACGGTTCGACATCGAGCTGCTCGCCGACCGGCTGGTCGGCGCGACCCAGTGGCTCGGCCGCGAGCCGGACGCGCGCGACCTGGCCGTCGGCTACTTCGGGGCGAGCACCGGCGGCGGCGCGGCGCTGGTCGCCGCCGCGAAATGGCCGACCATCGTGCGCGCCGTGGTCTCGCGCGGCGGTCGCCCCGACCTGGCGGGGGACGCGCTGCCCCAGGTGCAGGCCCCGACCCTGCTCATCGTCGGTGGCGACGATACGCCGGTGATCGCGATGAATCAGGACGCCATGCGCCAGATGCAGGCCAAGGTGGAGTTGAAGATCGTCCCTGGCGCGACGCACCTGTTCGAGGAGCCGGGCACGCTCGAGGAAGTCGCGAAGCTCGCCTCGGACTGGTTCGTGCGCCACCTGAGCCGGCTCCAGGCCCCCAAGAAAGCGTGACTCGGCGCTGAGGGGGCCAGGAGCGCTGTGCCCCCTCAGGTCAGATCGATGTCCCGGCGTCGTTGCGCGTACTCTTCGTCCGTCAACCGGCCTTCCCGGCGCTCACGTTCGAGCCTCGCGAGGAACTCGTCGCGCCGATCGGGCATGGCGCTCGTGAACTCGCCTTGCCGGCCACGATCCCTGAGGATGTAGAGCGCGACGCCGACACAGAGGACGGCCAGGGCCAACATGACCAGGCCCCAGGGGCCGCCGAACGCGGCCCAGTTATCCCACCACGTCACAACCACGGGCGAATCCTCCTTCGGCCGTCCGCTTGGGTCGCCTGTTCGTCTCGGCGCGACGGCCTTTCTACGACCGTAGCACCGGCGGTGCGCGGCGCCAACAGGGGACAAACCCTCACGTCCGGGCGCAGGCCGGCTCAGGCCGCCTCGGCAACCGGCTGGGGCTCGGTCGGCGGGTGCGGCCGCGGCCGCGAGCGCCGCGTGAACCAGCGCTTGAAGATCCCCTGCAACCCGTCGACCAGGGTAAACGCGGCCGGCACGATCACGAGCGTGAGCAGCGTGGAGGTGATCAGCCCGCCGATCACCGCGCAGGCCATCGGGCTCAGGCGTTCCGTGCCCTCGCCGAGCGCGAAGGCGATCGGCAGCATGCCCGTGATCATGGCGATCGTGGTCATCAGGATCGGGCGCACGCGGTCGCGGCCCGCCTCCATGAGCGCCTCGCGGCGGCTCTTGCCCGTGCGGATGCCTTCCAGCGTGTGGTCGACGAGCAGGATCGAGTTCTTGGTGACCAGGCCCATCAGCATGATGATGCCGATCAGCGCCATCAGCCCCATCTCCTTGCCGAACAGCAGGAGCCCGAGGAAGGCGCCCGCGAAGGAGAGCGGCAGCGCCACCATGATCGTGACGGGCTGCAGGAAGTTGCCGAAGAGCAGCACCAGCACCATGTAGATGAACATCACGCCGGTCACGAGCGCGAGGGCGAAGGCGGCGAAGACGTCGGCCACGAACTTGGCCTGACCGGCGGTGTCCATCGAGACGCCGTGCGGCAGCTGCTTCAGGGCCGGCAGTTGCTGAACGGCCGCCATCGCGCCGCCCAGGTCGGCGCCCGCCGACAGGTTGGCGCTGAACGTCACCTGGCGGGCCCGGTCCGAGCGGGCGATCGTCACGGGGCCCGAGCCACGCGTCACCATCGCCACCGACTGGAGCGGCACCTGGCCGCGGCTGCCCTGGACCATCACGTTGCGGAGGTCGGCGAGGTTGCTGCGGGCCGCCAGATCCAGCGTCACGAGGATGTCGATCTGCTGGTCGCCGGCGTTGAACTTCGCCATGTTCACCGAGGTGTCGCCCTGGGTGGCGAGCCGCACGGCACGGCCGATCGCCTGCACCGAGACGCCTTGCTCGGTCGCCCGCTGGAAGTCCGGTCGCACGTGGACCTCGGGGCGCTGCTCCGCCGCCGTGTTCTGGACGTCCTGCAGCTGCGGCATCGCGCGCATCTGGGTGGTCAGCGCTTCGGCGACCCGCGCGAGCGCCAGCGGATCGTCGCCGCGGAGGATCAGGTTGACCGGCTTGGCCGAGCCCACGCCGCCGGCCGCCACGACCTCGATGCGCGCGCCCGGGACGGTCTTCACCTCGGCGCGGATCTGGTCGGCGAACTGCTGGGCGCTGAACCCCCGCTCGTGCCGCGGGGCCAGCAGCACGCTCACCGTCGCGTTCGTGACGGCGCCGCTGCCTGGCATGAAGACGTTGGAGACGGCGTTGCCGATGGTCGAGTAGGTATGGCGCACGCCGGGGCGCCCCGCGAGCATGCCCGCGACCCGCTGGGCGACGCGGTCGGTCTTCTCGATCGCGCTGCCGGCCGGCAGGTTCACCATGACCTGCACCTCGCCTTCATCGCTGGCCGACATGAACCCCTTCTTGAGGAAGGGGATGGTGGCCAGCGAGCCGATGAAGACCAGCCCGGCGACGCCCATCGAGATCCAGCGGTGATCGATGGCCTGGCCGAGCAGCCGCAGGTAGCGCCGGCGGTAGGCGGGCTCCTTCTCCGCGTGGGCGGTCTCGGGGAGCATGTAGGCGGCCATCAGCGGCGTCGCCGTGCGGGCGACCAACAGCGAGAAGAGCACCGCCACGGCGACCGAGATGCCGAACGGCTTGAAGAACAGGCCCATGATGCCGCCCATGTACGACACAGGGATGAAGACGGCCACGATCGTGAACGTGGTCGCGACCACCGCGAGGCCGATCTCGTTGGTCGCGTCGATGGCCGCCTGCATGCGGCTCTTGCCCAGCGCGATGTGGCGGTGGATGTTCTCGAGATCCACGATCGCGTCGTCCACCAGGATGCCCACCACCAGCGTCAGGCCGAGCAGGGTGATGAAGTTGAGCGAATAGCCGAACATCTTCATGACCGCGAACGTCGGCAGGATCGAGAGCGGGATCGCGAGGCCCGCGATCAAGGTGGCCTGCCAGTTGCGCAAGAAGGCGTAGATCACGACCACGGCGAGCACCGCGCCGAGCATCAGGGCGTCGAGCGAGGCCTGGAAGTTCGCCCGCACGAACGGCCCCATGCTCCGAATCAGGTCGAGGTGCACGTCCTTGGGCAGCTTCATCTCGAGCTCGGCGATCGCCTTGCGGGACGCCGCCTCGGTCTGCACGACCGGCGCGCCCGTCGTCCGCACGAGCGAGAAGGAAACGACCGGCTTGCCGTCCAGGCGCGCGAGCTGCGTTTGCTCGGCGTAGGTGTCCTCGACTCGGCCCAGGGTATCGAGGCGGGCGGTCACGCCGTTGGCGAGGATGATCGGCATCGCCTGGAGCTCCGCCAGCGTCCGGGCGGAGCCCAGGGTGCGGATGCCCTGCTTGCCCTCGCCGATGTTGGCCTGGCCGCCCGGCAGGTTGAGGTTGAGCGCCCGCAGCTGGAGGTTCACGTTTTCGACGGTTGTGCCGAGCGCCTGCAGGCGGCTCGCGTCCAGCGTCACCTTGATTTGCCGATTCAGGCCGCCGGCCCGCTGGACCTCCGAGACGCCGGGCACCGCGAGCAGCGCGCGCGAAATCTCCTGGTCGACCAGGCGGGAGAGTTCGGCGACCGGGCGCACGTCCGACCGGACGGCATAGGTGAGGAAAGGCATGCCCGAGGTCGTCGGGTGCGTGATGATCGGCTCGTTCACGTCCGGCGGAAGCGCCGAGCGGATGCGCGAGATGGCGTCGCGCACGTCGCTCATGGCGGTCTCGGTGTTCGTGCCGATCTCGAACATCAGGCTGGTGACGCTCGCGCCTTCCGAGATCGTGGAGTTGAGCTGGTCCAGGTGCGCGATGCCCGCGAGGGCATCCTCCACCTTCTTCGTCACGTCGGTCTCGAGCTCGGTGGCCGAGGCGCCCGGCCGGGCGACGTTCACGACCACCATCGGGAAATCGACGTCGGGCCGGTCGTTGATGCCGAGCCCGAGGTAGCTGACGACGCCGAAGAAGCACAGCGTCAGCCACAACAACACGACGGGAACGGGGTTCTTGATCGCCCAGGAGGAGACGTTGAAGCCGCCACCCTGGCTTTTGGGAGCGGGCATTTTACGGGGCCTCCGCCTGGCGGCGGGCAGGCGTCGCGGCGTTCGGCACGTTGGCCACGGCGACGGGGTCGCCCTCTTTCAGGAAGCCCGCCCCCTCGGTGGCGACGCTCTCCCCGGGCTGCAGGCCCGCCTTGATCGGCGTCCATTCGCCGGCGTTCTCGCCGGTGACGACCTCGCGGGCATGGGCGACGCCGTTCGTCACGACGAACACGCGCGACCGCCCGTCCTGGCTGACGACGGCCTCGAGCGGCACGGCCAGCATCGAGGTGCGGCCGAGCGACACCTGGCCCCGCGCGAACATGCCCGGCTTGAAGCCCGTGCCGACGGGCAGATCGATGCGCACCGTCGCGAGCCGGCTGGTGGTGTCGAGGCTCGGGCTCACCTGCCGCACGGTGCCTGTGGCCTTCAGGCCGGGCGAGGCGTCGGAGGCGAGGGCCACAGCCTGACCGGGCTTCACCTTCGCCATATCGCTCTCGGCGACGTTGGCGGTCATCTCGAGCCGGTTGTCGCGCGCCAGCGTGAACATGGCCTTGCCCACCGCGGCGACGTCGCCCAGCAGCACGTCCTTCGCGAGGATCAGGCCCGCCGCGGGCGCGACCACCTGGGTCTGGGTCAGCTGGAGCTCGCTCTGGGCGACCGCCGCCCGGGCCTGGGCCACGGCGGCTTCCGCCACGCGGACGTCCTCGCGGCGGCCGCCGTCGCGCATCACGGTCAGCCGGTCGTAGGCCAGCTGGCGTGCCGCGCGCGCGCTGGCGAGGGCCACCGTCTTGGCGTCCAGCTCGGGGGCCGTGACGGCGCCCTCGGCGCGCAGGATCGCGAACCGGTCGTAGTCGGCCTGGGCGCTGCGCAGGCGGGCGTCGGCTTCGGTGAGCGACGCGCTCGCCGAGGAAACGTCCTCGGAACGACCGGGGAACCGCGCCTTCTGGAGGCTCGCCTCGGCGCTCGCGAGCCGCGCCCGCGTATCTGCGAGCTGGGTCCGGACGGACCGGTCGTCGAGCCGGGCGAGCGCCTGGCCCTTCGCCACGTGCTGGCCTTCCTCGGCGAGCACCGCGACGACGTGCAGCCCATTGGCCGCCGGGCTGACCGAGAGCGGCTGCCAGGCGGCGATCGCCCCGGTGAGCGTCAGCGTCGCCGTCAACACCTGCGAAGCGGCGGGCTCGACGCTGACCGTCAGCACCGGCTGCGCGGCCTGAGCGGCCTGGGCGGGCTTCTCGGTCGCGCGGTTGCAGGCCGAGGCCATCATGGCCACGAGCGGAAGCACGACGAAGGCGATTCGGGCAGGTGAATGCATCACTTAATTCAATCATTGAACTATTTGCTTGTCAATCTATCCAACTCTTGATATATAAATAAGAAGGGGTTCGCCGGGCGGCCGCCCTGCACGAAGGAGCCCATGGAACCCGAAGAGTCCCTTTCCAGGCCGTTTCTCACCCTGGTCGAGAAAATCGGCAAGCTATACCAGGAGATGCTCGAGCATCACGCCGATCTTTCACGGCTGCGTTGGGCGATTCTCCACCTGGTCATGGAGCGGACGCCGCTCACGATGTCAGAGCTCACCTACCTGACCGCGCTGCCGAAGAGCAACGTGACCTACCACGTGGACTGGCTCGAGAAGCACGGCTACCTGACGCGCGAGCCCAGCGTGGACGATCGCCGCGTCATCTACTTGCAGGTCACCCACGATGGGGCGACCGTCGTCCAGCGCGTGCCCGACGAGCTGCGCCGCCGCATGGCCCGCCTCGCGGAGCGCATCTCGCCGGCTGAGCTCACGATCATCGAGGCCGGCCTCAAGCTGCTCGTCACGCGCTTCGACCTGCTGCTCGACGATTCCGGGCAGGGCGAAGCCTCTGCATCTCCCGCAATATAAGTTCAAGATTTAGAATTGTTTCGGAAGCGACCGCCCGGCCAGCCGGCTATGTCGGTGGCCGCTCCGCGCCCGGCGCGACGAAGGCCACCATGGACCACCAGCGGCCTTCGTCGATGCGCGCCAGGTAGGCCTGGTGCTCGAGCGGACTCAGCAGCTGGTGGTGGTCGACGAACCCCACCTGGCCGGCCGCCGTGCGCACGTGGTGGAAGCCCTTGAGGCTGTAACCGCGCTGGCCATGGTCGGCGCGGTTGGTGTGCCAGTCGTAATGCTCGTCGAACGGCAAGTCGGCCATGCCGGGCAGCGGCACGAGCTCGACGACGTCGTAGCTCAGGTAGGCGATCGCCGGCGCGTCCGGCGACGCCGCCTCACGCAGCGGCACCTCGGGGCCCACGGCCACCAGGCAGCGCTTGCGGTCCAGGTCCGCGGGCCAGGCCAGGTCCAGCCCCGGCGCCGCGAACACCCCGCCCGGGTTGAAACGACCGCCCCAGGCGAGCGCCCGCTCGAGCTTCCACCAGAACGGGCTCTCGGGCGACGGCATGCCCCAGAAGTCGCCGAGCAGCCGGATCTTGGCATCGAAGTAGTCCGGGCCGAACCCGATGCGGAAATACATCTGCTCCTTGAGCGCCTCCCAATCCCTGGCGCGCACGGCGGCGAGGAGCTTGTCGCGGAAGACGACGAGCTCCGGATCGCGGTCGGCCTCGTCCACCGGCGGCAGGCGCGTGAGGGCGGAGGCGCTATCGGGGCCTTCCATAGTCCCCGGCTATTCCTCCTCCTCCTCCTCCTCTTCGCCCTCCTCGTCGTCGTCGCCGCCTTCGAGGTGGCCGGTCAGGAAGTCGCGAATCTCGTCCTTGGTGGGGAG
Source organism: Candidatus Sericytochromatia bacterium (assembly GCA_036675505.1). Lineage (GTDB taxonomy): Bacteria > Cyanobacteriota > Sericytochromatia > S15B-MN24 > JAQBPE01 > JAKFEW01. The sequence continues at coordinate 31,644 of JAKFEW010000009.1, read as the reverse complement.
CCCTTCGACCCACGCGACCTCTTCGACGAACTCGCCGGCGACGAAGAGCTGCAGCGACGGGTAGCCTTCGATCCCGTATTCGCCCGTGGTCTCCACGCAGTCGTCCGCGTTGGCCTTCACGAACTTCACCTGGCCGTCGAACTCCTTCGCGAGGGACTTAAAAACGGGGGAGAGCTCCGCGCAGGGCTCACAATCGTGCATCCAGAAGTCGACCAGGACGGGAAGCGCCTCTTCGAGCACTTCCGTTTCGAAGTCCTCGTCCGTCACCTCGATGATTTCGGTGGCCAATTTCGCACTCCTCATTCACGCGTTGACCGACCCAATGGCCGTGCCGTTCATCTACCCGCACCGGCGATGCGATCCTACGGTACGACCTCCGGTGCCTACCATCAAGATGACGGACGGGGTTGAGGGATCAAGTTTTGAGATTTGAGTTTTGAGATTTGGGTTGGGCAACGGAGACTTGGAGGCACGCACCTTAGGTTGGGCGAGGTAGCGGAGGAACCCGCCGAGGAGGTTTTGCACGCACACCGACCCAACACAAATCTCAAAACTCAAATCTCAAAACTAACACTTGTTCAACCGTCGTTGATCTTTATGGAAGGTACGGGACCTGGTCGGCCCACCCGTCAAACACGCCTCGGGTGGCCTGCTGGCGGGCGATGACCGTGGTCGCGACGGCGCGTCCCAGCGCCTTGCCGCCGAGGTGGTCGGCCGGCCAGTGGATGCCGCCGTCGATGCGCGAGACGCCGGACGCCACGGCCATGCTTTCCCAGAAGGCTTTCTCGTCGGGCAGGAGCCAGCCCGCATGTGCCGCGGCGGCTGCCGACTGCGACGCATGGCCGGATGGGTAGGCCGGGAAGCGTGGCGTGCCGAAGAGCGCGTAAGGCGTATCGATCGACGAAAGGCCGAGGTCATCGAAGACCCGGCGGGCGTCGTCGGTCGCGAGCCACGGAATGAAGCCGGGGATGCCGACGTCCGGCCGCACGAGTTTCTGGTCGTACTTGATCGTCCAACAGGCGATGAAGGCGTCGAGCTGCGCCACCGCGTTCCAGGCCAGGGCCTGCGCGGCGTTCGCCGAGGAGAAGTCCCGCTCGGCGAGTTGCAGCGAGAGAATGCGGACCAGGTCGTTCGGCGGAAGCACGGAGGCCCAGAACATCGCGTTGCGCTTCTTGCTTTCGGTGAGGTGGTCGCGCGCGTGAATCACGCCGATTACCTGTTCGGCGAATCCCGGTTCGCCGGGCTGCGGCACCCTCGGCAGCTCGTAGGCGCCAGTGCTCAGGTCCACGACGTATGGCTTCCAGGTCGGGACGTCGTACCCGATCGGGTCGGGGTCGTAGTAGCGGCCTTCCTCCTGGGGGTACGGCGTCGCAGGGGGATCGCCGTGGTCCGTCGCCGCAAAGTCATTCATGAGCGCGCCGACCTGCAAGCCGATCGTCCGCCCGGCCGTCACCTCGATCATGCTCTTGGGGTTGTTCACGCGTGCGAAAACCCGGCGATCGCCGATTTGCACGAGTTCAGTCGCACCCGACGGGAAGAGCGTGCCCAGCACGGTGGTGACGGCGGCGGCGATCGCCGCCTCCTCCTTCAAGGTGCACCTGTGGGGCCCCGTGAAGGTCCCGCGCACGGCCAGCAGCGCGCGCAGCACCGTGAGGTGGACCAGGGCGTGCGCGCGGGTCTGGGCCGGCGGGTTGCCGATCTTGTCGTGGATGTAATCCACGGCGACGTTGCTCCAAAACAAGGGGGCCACGTCCCGATCCCAGTTGCGGGCGCTCGACGCTTTGTACAGGATCAGCGCCCGCTTGAACGCTTTGACATAGTCGCTTTCGTAGTCGCTCTTGAAATCCGTGAGGCCGATGCCGACCGTCAGCGTCTGGAGACCATACCGGCCAGTGAAATCAGGCTGATTCGGCGTGCGACGATCGAGATTGAGGGGCACCGAGCAGCCAGCCACGAAGGCGCCCACCATGACCCAGGCCGAAAGCCGATGCGTCTTCGAAAGATTCGCCATGGATTCGCGCACCATTCCACCTGGCCGTGAGTTCCCATGGCATCATAGGTTCGAGGGCGCCGTGCTGGCATCTCTTTTTGAACCGAAATAGATCTCACATCATTACACTTCTTAGTATGCCTGACCACGACCCCTACAACCTCGCGCGATTCGTCGACGCCCAAGCGCCGGTGACCGACCAGGTGCGTGCTGAGCTGCGGGCCGGCCGGAAGTACACCCACTGGATGTGGTTCGTCTTCCCGCAAATCGCCGGGCTCGGCACGAGCGAGATGGCCCGCAGGTTCGCGCTCTCGTCGCTCGACGAGGCCCGGGCGTATGTCGCCCACCCGGTGCTGGGCGCACGCCTGCGGGAGTGCGTAGCGCTGCTGAACGCCGTCGAGGGGCGATCGATCCACGCGATCATGGGGTCGCCGGACGACGTGAAGCTGAAGTCGTGCCTGACGCTCTTCTGTTTCGCCACCACCGACTATGCGGTGTTCCACAAAGCGCTCGCCAAGTACTACGAAGGGGAATTCGATCCCCTCACGCTCGACCGGCTGAAGCTGTCGACGTGATTCGGCGCCGCCGCCTTATAGTCACCGAACTCCCTAAATGTCACCGAACTCGTAGATCGGGAAGGGCGCATCGTGATGGACCCGGTAGGTCGGCGGTGCGTTCGCGCCCTGGGTCTTCTGGTTGAAGCCCACCAGGGAATAGCCCGCGAGCACCTCCCCCGCCAGATCGTAGGCCACCACGGCTTGCACGTCGGCGTACTTGCGATCGCCCAACACCAAACGATCCCGCTGATCCAGCGTCACGTAGCCCAGGGACTCGGCCCCTCGCTCGATCGAGAACACGATCGTGTCCGAGCCCATCTCGAAGGGCCGCGCGTCGTAGCGGGCCTCCAGGTGGCGGCCCAGCCGGGTGAGGGCCGTTTCGTGCGCCTCGACCACGTGGGCGGGCGGCGAGCTCAAGAGCAAGTCGAAGGCGAAGCCGCTGCGATGGCGGGAAAGGGTTTGCGAAGGGGCTTCCGGCTGAGGCACGCGGCCCAACGTGACAGGACCTGTGTAGTTGGCGGTGAGCCCGATCGCCCGCTCGCCCACCAGGGCCCGCATCTCGATGTTGAGGGTCGTCCGATCCTTGGAGGTCCCCAGGAAGCTCAACACGTGGGTGGTGGCGTCGCCCACCCCGAGCTTCAGGCCCACCGGGTTGGGGTGTAGCGTGAAGAAGTCGATCTTGCGGCGCCGGCTCAGGTCGTCGGCGTTCCGCTGCGCGCGGGGCAGCACATCGGCCATGACGCTGGCTGGCAATTCCTCAGGGCCGACCACCGAAACCGCCAGGGTGCGCGCCTGAGCCCGGATGACGGCGCTTGCCCGTTGGAGCCCCGAGGCGGTGGAGGGCAGGCCGCAACCAGCCGCCGCGACGACGGCCAAGAGGCCAGCCGCCCCGATCAAGGACCCGATTTGCGGTCGCATAACCTCTCCTTATTCCTGTCTTAACGAATTCTAGCATTTAGCAACCGTAAGCGGCGCGGTCTTTTCGACGCTTGAAGCGAGCGGACTACTGCGCCAGGGTGAACAGCATCGCGCAGTCGAGGACGGCCGTGGTGGCCTTGCCCATCGGCAGGGCGGCGCCCGCGACCTTGTAGTAGCCCGCCATCGTCGCCGGGGTGCCCGGCGACCCGACGACCTTGAAGCCGGCGTCCAGCGCGGTCAGCTGCACCGCCGATTTCGTGCGTTGCTCGCCCACGGGCAGCGCGGGGTTGCGCACCACGAAGTCCAGCTTGCCGGGGCCCGTCCCCACCACGTTCAGCCAGTGCCCGCCGGACCGCTTGTAGCCGCCTGTGGTCTGCTTGTACCAGCCCACGTTGACGAGCAAGACGGTTTCCGGGTCCTTCGCGCCTGCCCGCAGCCAGGTCAGCTTCGGCCTGGCGCCCTGCCCGTAGCGCTTCGCGTTGTCGGCACCGATGTCACGCCAGCCCGCATACTCCAGCCGATCGATCTCGTAGCCCCGGGCCGTCACGTAGCCCCAGATGCCCTTCATGATTGCGCCAGGTCCCGTCCCTTTCGCGGGGTCGGTCGCCATCTTCGCCGCGAGCTGCTTGATCAGCTTCGCGTGGGCGGCGGGTGTGGTCGCCGGCGCCAGGTCTTCGTACTCCCGCTCGGTGGTGAGGTAAATCAGGCCGTCCGAAACGGCCGTGGGCGCACAGTAGTTACTGCCATCTCCCTTGAACCCCGCGGTCGGGTCGGACTGGCAGAAGGCCGGCGTCCGCGCCTGCTTGGTCGCGGTGCCCTTTGCGAGCGCACCGGCGCCGGGGAAGGTGACGGCCACCAGGAGGACGGCCGCGATGACGTGGATGGGGTGTTGCAAGGTGACCTCAGTTCCGCTTCAGGGGTGATCGGCCGGAGGGCCGTCGACGACCACCGTGTACCCGGCCGCCGATCAGGTGGGCACCGGTCATTTCGCCGGGCAGAAGCTCGGTGTCGACCTCAGGCGATCGTCAGCGCCCGCTATTTGTTAATACTGGATTAGGAAGATTTTAAGAAATGCTTGCGTAAATACTGGGGGTCTGGTATAGTTAATTCATCGACCGGTTCTGGAGAGCCGAGACACACTTCAAAAGGGTGTGACGAACGAGAGACCGTTCACTGCAAGGTGAAACGACTCGAAGTTTACGATTACACAGCCGGTAGCAATATCGGTTGGATGACCGAATACCTGAAAAGGCGTTCGGCCGGGTGGTAAAACCGGAAAACATTGCCGCGGTGTTTCATAACGAATGGTCGCTGGAAACAGTGAAGGTTCGAAGGGAAATGTCGCAGGAGGGTTCAACACTCTCCTGAAGCGGACCGTAAAGTCTGCAGAGGATGCACCGGACGCGTGAGTGTCCTGCGCCGCAAGCGCACCGATGGATTGACATCGGAAGGCCCCTTCACCCGGGTAGGAAGCCAGCTTTCGCAAGAGAGTCGGTAACTCGCCGGGAGGTGAATCGAAGTCTCTTCTGTAAAGGAGGGATGGGACGCTCGGAAACGAACGTCGGTATGACCGGAAACGGTGGTACCCGCCGGCCGAAAGGCTGACGAGCTCGATTCGCTGGTCTCGCTCTTCCAGGAGCTAGCACGGGTGCACCCCCGTTGAAAGAGTGCCACGGATTCTTTTGCCGACCCCCGCCAGGGTTGTTGCCGGAATTCGGTGGGGACTGCCCAGTCCCCGGAACGTAGGTTGAGATACTTGCGAAGGAAGCGAAGGATGTGGCGACATCCGCTGTCGAAAGGCAGACCGGTCGGACCGACGACCTGGCGCGACCCAAGCAGCAATCCCCCGCAGAGCCTCGTGCTCCGCGGGGATTGGTGTTTTTTGGCTAATTGCCGAGCGCTCAGGCGCGGAGCGCGGCGCGCACCCGCGGCACGACGACGAGCCAGGACGCCAGGCTCGCCGGGACCGCCAGCGCGAGGCCGAGGCCGACGGTCCAGACCGAGAACTCCAGGCCGGGCACCACGGCGATGAATGGCAGGAGCGTGAAGAGCAGGGCGCCCAACGCGTTCGGCGCCGAGAGCACCAGCATCGGCAGCAAGAGGTAAAGCGCGGCGAGCCAGGCCACCGCGACGACCGCCGGGTTCCGGTTGCCAAGTGGCGCGAGCTGGATCGCGAGCATGAACCCGAGGTCGCGGACGAGGACCAGGCCGACCCCCGCGGCGAAGCCGAAGGCCATCAGGCCGCCGCCGCTGAAGGTCCCCACGGATACCAGCCCCAGCGCCAGGACCCACAAGGCCCAGGCCGCGAACGCGAAGGCCCAGAGCGGCAGCTGCGTGATCACGGCCTCCCGGTCCCGGCGGTACGCGGCCGAGACCAGGGCGCGCAGCCGCACGACGTCGAAGCGCTCGCCCAGGATCAAGATGGGCAGCGCCACGCCGAAGACGGCGGCGCCCGTCGCGGCGAAGGCGACGACCGGGTTGCCGAGGAGCGCGACGAGCGGTTCGGCGAACAACGGGTAGACGTAGAACCCGAGGAAGGTCAGGAACCCCAGCAGCGACCATGGCCCGACGGGCTCCTGAAGCTCCGCGCGGATGGCGCGGTGGGTGCCCGCGAGCGTCCAGGCGAGGAACATCGCGCAGCTGAAGGGGACGAAGAGCCGCAGCGGGATCGGGAGCCACCAGTCGACCGGGGCGAACGCCCCTTCCTGCGTGACGAATTCATGGCCGAGCGCGAACACGGGCATGGCGGCGAAAAGCGCCACCACCGCGGCGATCGCCGTGCCGGCCTGCGAGTGCACCGGGCGCCGCAAGGCCCGCAACGCGCCTGCCTGCAAGAAGCCGGCGAACAGGGCCAGCGCGTGCAGCCAGAGCGCCGCGAGCAGCAACGTCACGACGTCGAGCGCCATCAGCGCCGCGGGCGTCGTCAGGCTCCGGCCCAGCAGGAACACCCCGAGCGCCCAGCCGGCCCCGTACCAGCCGAGGATCGCGCTGCCGAAGAGCTTGCCGACCATCAGCTCGCCGGGCCGGTACTGGGAGAGCCGTTGCATCTCCCAGGTGCCCGACGCCACCTCGCGCGTCACGCTCTGCGAGGCCCGAAAGGCGCCGAGCAGGGCGAAGACGCCGTAAAGCGCGAGGCCGTAGGTCGCGAGCTCGACGCCGACGGCCTCGATCGACCATGTGGTGAGCTGCAGCAGGCCGATGAGCACGATCACGGCGAGGCTGGCCGGGATCGTCCACAGCCACGTCGGCGTCAGCTCCAGCCAGGCGTTACGGACAAGCTCCGGGTTCACGGCCGCCTCCTTCGAAGTGCGGGCCCACCTGGGCCAGGTAAACATCCTGCATGCGCGAGACCACCACCTCGAGCGCGACCACGCGCACCCCGCGGCCCACGAGGTGGGCGACCAGGTCGGCCTGCGCGGCCTCGTCGCGCGCCCACTGCACGACGATCGTCGTGCCCTGCGCCTCGGCGGCGCGGACGCCGTCGACCTCGGCCACGGCGTCGCGAGCCGCGTCCGGGTCGCTCGCCACCCGCAGGCGCAGCCACCGCGCCTGTGAGACGAACGCCTGGTTCACCGGCACGAGCCCTCGGACCTGCCCGCCTTCCAGCGTCAGCATCCAGTTCGAGTAGTCCTCGAGCTCGGCGAGGATATGCGAGGAGACGATGATGGTCTTGCCCTGGGTGCGCAGGCGCTTGAGCAGCGCGGCCAGTTCATGGCGGGCGCTGGGATCGAGCCCGCTCGCCGGCTCGTCGAGCACCAACACCGAAGGATCGTGGACCAGCGCCTGGGCCAGGCCCACGCGCTGCCGCTCGCCGCGCGAGAGCGCGCCGGCCCGCCGGTCCATCAGGTGGAGCATCCCGACCTCGGCCGCCACCCCCGCCACCCTGAGCTCGAGCTCGGCGCCGCGGAGGCCGCGGACGGCGGCCGCGTAGCGGAGGCAGCGCGCGACCGACAGGTCGTCGTAGAGGCCGAAGTTGTCGGCCAGGTAGCCGACCACCCGGTGCACCTCGCGTGGGCGCACGAGCGCATCGATGCCCTCCACCGCCACCCCGCCTGCGAACGGCCGATCCAGGGCGACGAGGCAGCGCATCAACGTGCTCTTGCCCGCGCCGTTGGGCCCGACGAGGGCCGTCACGGCGCCGGCCGGCAGGTCGAAGGTGACGCGGTCGAGCGCCCGGAGGCCGGGGTATTCGACGGTCAGGTCGCGGACGGAGACGGCGTAGCTCATCGGCAGGGACTCCGGTGTTTCGGGCAGGCGCTTGCCTATCCATTTCCCGCCTGCGTCCGGGCCCAAACCGTCGATACCGCCGTCTTCCGCGAGCCTGGCCGTCAGCCCGCGTCGACCGGCTCGATGCGCAGCCGCGCCTCGGCCTCCCGGACCCTTGCGTAGTCGGCGAAAACGGCCTCGCGCTCCCCCGCCAACGCGATGATCCCGAGCGAGGTGAGCGTATCGATCGTCCGTGGGACGCGGACACCGTTGCCTCGCCAGATGTGCGTGCTCACGTGCGTCGGCAGTTGGCGCACCGGGTCCAGCACCTCGACGTTCCGGAGGATGCCGGCGGCCTGCGCGATCAAGAAGACCGGCACGACCGTCTGCTTGAAATCGTAGGTTGCGGTCGCGATCCGGCCATCCACGAAGGCCTCGACGACCCGTTCCAGCTGGCTGCTGCCCGTGGCGAGGCGGGAGAAGCCGAGCACTGGCCCACCGCACGTCCGGGCGCCGACCTCGATTAGCCGGGGCCCCTGCGGCGTCAGCATGACCTCGCTGTGCGCGGCGCCCCACCTGATGCCCACGGCATCGAGCGCCTTCTCGGTGTATGCCAGCAGCTCGCCATACCGCTCGGCGTCGAAGGCCACGAATTCCGTATGGTCGAACACGGTCTTGCGCTCGCCCGCCGACGTCTTGTTGTAGCGGATGAGGTGCGCCAACACGTGCTTGCCGTCGGCGCTCACCGTGTCCACGGCGAACTCGGTGCCGATGGCCATTTCCTGCACGATGACCGTTTCGTTGGCCTCGCCCCGCAGCTTGTTCGGCGACGCCAGGATCCGATCGAAGGCCTTGCGCCAGTCCCCGCCGGGCGGGACGTGGTGGACGTTGTCCGAGCCGGCCGACGCCGCGGGCTTGAGCACGAGCGCGGCGCCTCCGAGGCCCTGGGCCGCGAGCCAATCGGTGACCTCGGCGGCGCTCGCCGTGTTCAGGGTGCGGAGGGCCGGCAGGCCGGCTTGCCGCACCGCCTCCTGCATCGCCGCCTTGTGCCGCCGGGCGCGCGCCAGCGCGGGCACGTTGGCGAATCGCGGCGTGAGGGCGGCCGCGAGCTGGTCCGCGAGCTCGACGCCGGATTCGTCGCCGGCGATGACGGCCAGCGGGTCGTGCCGCCGCAGGACATCCACGAGATCGGGGCCGACGTCGTAGATCGCCAGGAAGTGCGAGGCGTGGATCGCGGTCTCGTAGCCCCCCGCATCGGCGCCGTCCAACGCATCGGGTGGCATCGATCGGACGGCGATCGCCGGCACGTTCCTGGCCGCGAACGCCGGCGCGAGCTCGGCGCCCGAGCCGACGGGATCCACGATGACGATGGGACGGGTCATGCCGTTCGTTCCTCCCGGGGCTGCTGCTGCATCAACGCGAGGTGCCACACGAGCGCGCAGAGCACCAGCCCGCACGCCGCGTAGGGCAAGTTCCGGGCATCGAGCCCGCAGGCCAATGCCAGGCCGCCCAGGGCCGGACCGATGACGCTGCCGAGCCCGAGCGCCGAGCCGTTCAACGCCACGACCGACGCATGGTGCCGCGGCTCGAGCTCGAGCAGGCTGAGCTGCTGGGGGGCGCCGGTCGCCCAGCCCAGGATGCCCCAGAGCAGGAAGGGCAAGAGGCCCAGGAAGGGAATGGCGCTGACGGCAGGCAGGGCGAAGAGCGTGACGAGGAGGGTCACGAGGATCGCCGCCATCACGAGCCGGGGGTTGCCGGTCCGGTCCACGACGTAGCCGATCGCGATGGTGCCGAGCAGGCCCCCGACGTTCCAGAGCGTCAACGCCACTTCCGGCGAATTGACGCCCCCGGCCTGCATGGGGGCGATGAAGGCGTACAGGCCCAGGCTGCCCGCGGCCGTGAGGCAGGTGACGCCGACGGTGGACAGCACGCGGCGATCGGTCATGAACCGGAACCGTTCTCCTGGCGCGGGCGGCGCTTCCACCTCGAAGTTCGGTTGCCGGATGGCGACGCCGATCAAGGCGAGGACGGCCAGGACCACGATCGGCCAGATGGCCGCCTGCCAACCAATCTGAGCGGAGAGCCAGAGCCCGACGGGGACGCCGATGACGGCACCCGCGCTGTTGGCGCCGAAGATCAGGCTCATCGCCCGCCCGCGGGCTTCGGGCGCGACCATCTTCGCGGCCGCGGCCACGGCGATGGGCGAGAACATGCCGGCGCCGATCCCGGCGATCGCCCGACTGACGAGGTACGTCGCCAGGTTGGCGGACGCCAGGGTCAGCAAGTTGCCGGCGGCGAAGATGGCCAGCGCCGCGACGATGACCAGCCGGGCCGGCTTGTTCGCCAGCGCGACGGCGAAGGCCGGCGCGCAGACCATGTACATGAGGTTGAACACGGTGATGCCCTGCGCGACGCCGGCCATCGAGGCATTCAGGGTGGCGCCGAGCCCCGGCAGCAGGCCCGCGACGATGTAGTCGTCGCAGCCCATGACGAACATGGCGGCCGCGAGGAAGAAGAGCGCCGGGTTCATAGCCTCCCACCCACCCCCATCAATAATGGCTCGGTCAGGTCCCGCAGCCGGGCGCGCAGGTTGGCTCGGTACGCATCGGCATGGGCCTGGGCCGGCCGATCCTCGTCGAAGAACTGGCCCGTAACGGGCATTTCGAGCACCCGCAGCGTCGCCTCGCCGCCGTGCGCGACGGTATTGAGGGGCGTGCCGCCCCCGCCGCGGACCATATTGGTGTCCATGTAGGTCGCCGGGTGCACCACATTCACCCGCAAGTCGGGCCGCTCCGCGGCCAGGTCGAAGGTGGCCATCGCCAGCGCGAGCTTTGCGCGCCGGTAGGCCGTGATGCCGTCGTAGGTCCGCTCCATCGCAAGGTCGTCGAAGTCGATCGGGGCCTGCCCCAGCGACCCGACGTTCAGCACCTGCGAGCCGATCCGCGGCAGGAGCAGCCGCATGAGCAGCACCGGCGCGAGGTACATCACCGTGAACCGCAGCTCGTGCCCGTCGGGGGACAGCTCGCGCTCGGTCCCGTACCCGATCCCGGCGTTGTTGATCAGTACGTCGAGGCGCGGGTGGTCGGCCGCGACCTCCGCCGCCAGCCGGCGGACCTGGGCCAGGTCGCCCAGGTCGGCGACGTACGGCCGGCCGCCGAGCTCGGCGGCGAGCGCCTCGGTGCGCGCCGGATCGCGGCCGTGGACCAGCACGCGGTGCTCGCGCGCCAGCCGCTCGGCCAGGTAGCGGCCGTGCCCGGAGGTGGCGCCCGTGATCAGGAACGTCTTCAAGCGGGGCTCCCCACGGGCCGCGGGGCGAACCAGAGGTGGACGTGCCCCGTCCCGATGCCGCTCTCGTACTCGCTCAGGCGCTGGCCTGGGAGCGTGCAGGCTTCGCCCCCCAGGGCGCCCGCGAGCGTGAGGTAGTGGCCGAAGCGCCCCTCGGGCTCAAACGCCAGGAACTCCGGCATGGTCTGGATCACGCGGTCGTGGCGGCCTTCCGCGAGCCACGCGATGCGCTGCTCGTCGGCCGCCCGCGCCTCGGCGGAGACGATGTTGGCCGGGTCGCCGCCCATATGGGCGCGCAGCTCACCGAGCGGCCGGAAGACGTGCGACAGGCCGCCGGAGGCCAGGATCAGCACCCGCCGCCCGGACTGCTCGACCCCGCGCGCGATCGCGCGGCCGAACGCCAGGAAATCCGCCGTGGTCGCCGTCTGGCAGACGGAGATCGACAGCCAGGCCTTCCCCGGGCTCCCCAGGTACGCGTGGAGGTTGAGCGTGGCGTACTGGATCGGGAGGTGCGGGTCGTCCACCGCCGCTGCCCACACCCCGTCGCGACCCGCCTCGTCACAGATGGCCTGCGCGAGCGCCGGATCGCCCGGCAGCTCGTAGGGGATCTGCGAAAGCAGCGTCGGCATCTCGCTCGAGGTGAAGGTCCCGCGCCGCGTCGCCTCCGCCGTGACCACGAACTCCGTCGTGGTGAACCAGTGGCTGTCGACGACCAGGACCGCGTCGTAGGCAACGTGGTCGAAGACCTCGCGCTTCAGGCGCGTGAGGCCGGTCGCCAGCGAGAAGTCGCGGCCGCCGTTGGCCTCGATCCGGAAAGCCTCTGGAAACATGATGACCGGCGCGTGCGAGACGAGGCCGGCCCCGACGATGGCGCCCATCTCGCGCCTCACGGGAGCAGCAGGACCTTGCCCATCGTCCGGCGGCTCGCCAGGGCGGCGTGGGCGTCGGGCGCGTCGGCGAGCTTGAAGGTGCTGTCGATCCGCAGCTTCAGCGTGCCGTCCAGGACGGCCTTGAAGACCTCGCCCGCCCGCCACTCGAACTCCTCGCGCGTCGCGCGGAAGTGCTCCATGTAGGGGCGCGTCAGCGTCAGCGAGCCGCCCCAGGCCAGCTTCATCGGGTCGAACGGCGGCACGGGGCCGCTGGCGCCCCCGTAGAGCACCATCGTCCCGCGCAGGCGGAGGCTGGCCAAACTCTGATCGAAGGTCGTGGCGCCGACGCCGTCGTAGACCGCGTGCACGCCCACGTCGCCGGTCAGGCGCTTCACCTCGGGCGCGAAGTCGGTCACCTGGTCGTACCGGATGATCTCGTCCGCCCCGTGGGCACGCGCGAGCTGCTCCTTGGCCTCGGACGAGACCGTGCCGATGACGCGGCAGCCCAGCCGCTTGAGCATCTGCACCAGCAGCAGCCCCACGCCGCCGGCCGCGGAGTGGACCAGCAGCGTGTCGCCGGCCTTCGCCTTGTACGAGTCGTTGACGAGGTAGTGGGCCGTCATGCCGTGCACGAGCGCGGCGGCGGCCATCTGCATGTCCACGCCCTCGGGCACGTGGACCGCCCGGAAGGCCGGCACGAGCACGCGCGTGGCGTAGCTCCCCAGCACGGTGGTCCAGACCACGCGATCGCCGACCTTGAAGTCGAGGGCGTTCGGGCCGACGGCCACGACGCGCCCCGAGCCTTCCTCGCCGGGGATCCCGGGCTCGGGCTGCGGGTAGCGGCCCTCCCGGCGGTAGATGTCGATGTAGTTGACGCCGATCGCGTCCGTCTCGACCAGGATCTGCCCCTCGCCCGGTACCGGGTCGGGCAGCTCCCGGAGCTCCATCACCTCGGGGCCACCGGGGCCGCGGACGACTATGGCATGCATGGCTTCACCTCAAACGGGGGCTGAGCTTCGCTCGCCCGGAATCCTCGCAAGCTACGAATTCCCATATCGACGACGTCGACTTCGTAGCGGGTGATCCACTCGTCCAGGCGCACCGTGGATTCCACGAGGATGCGCTCGAACTCCGACAGGGGCTGGTCCTTCACCTTCGCGACCAGGCGCGCGACACCCGCGGGCGCGAGAATCGCGTGGAGAGGTGACGCGGGGTCGCCCGCCTTTGCCTCGAGCGCGCCGACCATGGCCTGGTCGTACCCGGAGTCCTGGGTCGTGGGGTACGCGGCTTTCTTGCGGTTCACCACCGAGTCCGGCAGCACGTCCTTGACAGCCTCCCGCAGGAGGCCCTTCTCGAGCGCGAACGCCTGCTTCATCTCCCATGGGATGTTGAAGACGTACTCGACCAGCCGGTGATCGCAGAAGGGCACGCGGCCCTCGAGCCCGACGGCCATGCTGGTGCGGTCCTTCTTCTCGAGCAGGATGGGCAGCCAGCGCGTCAGCGTGAGGTAGCTGATCTCGCGCAGGCGGCGCTCCCGCGGGCTCTCGCCGGGCAGCACGGGGACCTCCGCGAGCGCGGCGGCGTAGAGGTCGGCGGTGTAGTCCGCCAGGTTCAGCAGCGCCATGAACGCCGGCTGGAACAGGGTGGCCGGGTCGAGGCCCTTGTGCGCCGCCAGCTTGAGCCAGGGGAAGGTTTCCGCCGCCATGGCCCCCGCGTCGGAGAACCAGAGGTAGCCGCCGAACAGCTCGTCCGCGGCCTCGCCCGACAGGGCCACCGTGGCGTGCTCCCGGACGCCGGCGAACAGCAGGTAAAGGGAGATGTCCAGGTCGCCGAAGTTGAACGGCAGGTCCCAGGCGCCAAGCACCGCCTCGCGCACCTGCGGGTCGAGCAGCCGCCCCTTGTCCAGCATGATGACGTGGTGATCGGACCCGACGAAGTCGGCGACCTCCCGGGCGAACGGGCCGTCGGGCGAGGGCCGGATGGGGTCGGCCTGGAAGCCCTCCGTGTGGCCGACGAAGTCCACGCAGAAGGTCGAGAGCTGCTCCCCGCCTCGCGCGCGCCGCGCGAGCTGGGCAAGGGCCGTCACGGCGCTCGAGTCCAGGCCGCCCGACAGCAGCGCGCAGAGCGGCACGTCGGACATCAGCTGGCGGTCCACGATGTCGTCCAGGAGCCGGCGGATGGTGGCGATGGTCTGCGCCTGGTCGTCGGTGTGCGGCCGGGCCTCGAGCTGCCAGTAGCGTTCCTCCCGGAGCCCCTCTCGCCCGACGCGCAGCAGGTGGCCCGGCTTGACCTCGGACATGCCCTGGAACGGGACGCGGCCCGGCGTGCGCAGGAAGAGCAGGGCGTCGCAGAGCTCCTCGCGCGAGGCACGGGCTTTGGCGAGCGGGTTCGCGAGGATGGCCTTGGGCTCCGAGCCGAAGAGCACGCCGTCGTCGGTGGGGTAGTAGTAGAGCGGCTTGACGCCGAGGCGGTCGCGCACCAGCAGGAGTTCCTCGCGCGCCGCGTCCCATACGGCGAAGGCGAAGATGCCGTTGAGCTTGTGGACGACGTCCGCGCCCCACGCGAGGTAGCCCCGCAGGAGCACTTCGGTGTCGCAATTCGTCGAAAACGTATGGCCCAGCGCCTCCAGCTCCCGGCGCAGCTCGAGGTGGTTGTAGATCTCCCCGTTGTAGGCGAGCACCGCCTGCGCCGGGGCCACCATGGGCTGAGCGCCGTTCGCGGGATCGATGATCGCGAGCCGGCGATGGCCCAGGGCCACGTGGACGTCCGTCCAGGTCCCGCCGTCGTCCGGCCCGCGCCGGCGCAGGGTCTCGGTCATCGCCTCGATGGTGGCGCCTTCCCGCGTCAGGTCACGCGAGAAACCGACCCACCCGGTTACTCCACACATGTCTCGCTCCCTCGGCTCACCTGGCCCGCTTCATCGAGCCAGGGGCCACGCCGCCAGCCGTGCTCGTCGTAGTCGTCCATGCAGTCCTGGACGAAGGCCTCGTACCGCGCCATCGCGCCCCGCCGCGTCGACCACTTGAGCGCATCCAGGCGCACCTGCTCCCCGTTCCCGGAGAAGTTCCGCTCGTAGAGCTCGTCGCGACCGCCGAAGTCCGACCCGATCGCGTCCCACGCGAGCTTGAGGAGCTGGATCCGCTCCAACGCGCTGCACTCGGCGCCGTGGTAGTAGCGATCGATCAGCGGCCGCAGCTCCGGGTGGTCGAGGTCCCGGTGGCTGGAAGGCACGACGATGGGGGAGCCGCCCAGGAGGGTCTCGAAGAGCTCATGGACGCGCCCCCAGACCTGCGCGTTGTAGACCCGGATCGCCGAGGCGTACTCCAGGCGGGGCACCACCGTCCCCCCCGTGGAAGGCTCGGGGTCGAAGGCCATGGCGGTCGTGACGGCCCAGATCATGTCGCGCATCGTCACCAGCTCGCCGACGCCCGCCTGGACGCCCCGGAAGGCATCCGTCCCGTTCGCGCGGACGGCTCGGGACAGGAGGCCGGTCATGAACTCCAGCTTCGTGGCGAGCCGGATCCCGGACTGGAAGTTGTACAAGTTCGGGAAGCCGGACTTCGCGTAGAACCCGGTGGAGCGCTCGATGTCCCGGTAGACGAGCACGTCCTCCCAGGGGATCAGGGCCTCGTCGAGGATCAGCACGGCATCGTTCTCGTCGAACCGGCTGGAGAGCGGCTGATCGAAGGGCGCGCCCAGCCCGAAGGGCTTGCGGCAGATCAGCCGGAGCTTGGGGTTGTTCATGCGCGCGAAGAAGACCAGCGCGAAAGCTTCGGCCTTCCCGGGCTCGAGCACGGCGGAGCCCACGGGCGCGACGAAGCTGGCGTGCGTGATCGCGGAGCCGGTGGCGAGCATCTTGGCGCCGCTCACCACGATGCCTCGGTCCGTCTCCCGCACGGCATGGATGAACTCGTCGCCCATCTCGTGGATCGGCCGCTTCCGGTCGATCGGCGGGTTGATGATCACGTGGTTGAGGTAGAGCGCCTTGCGGGTGAACTCCCGGTACCAGTTGGTGGCGTTCTGGGCGTAAGGGCCGTAGTAGTCCGCGTTCACGGCCAGGCCGGCCATGAACGAGGCCTTGTAGTCCGGCGTGCGGCCCAGGAACCCGTAGCCCAGGCGCTGCCAGTGGGCGATCGCCTCGCGGGCCGCGATCAGGTCCTGCGCGGTCTTGCTGGGCTTGAAGAACTTGTGGGTGGTCGTGCCGAAGTCGTCGACGCCGGTCAGGAGGTCCCGCGTCGCCGGATCGTGGAGCGCGTCGTACATCCGCGCGATGGAGCGCGCGCAGTTGCGGAACGCGGGGTGGGTCGTCACGTCGGCGACCTTCTCCCCGTTCAGGTAGACGTTCCGGCCGTCCCTAAGGCTTTCCAGGTACTCGGCGCCGGTGAAGAGCTCGTTCATCGATGGGATACCAACCGTGGGTTGTCGAGGGGCGGATCGCTCAGCACGTGCACCCGGCGCAGGTGACGCGGGGCCTTGGTCTCGAAGCCTTCCCGGCCATGCAGGAGCGAGAAGTTGTCGGCGACGACCACGTCGCCCTGCCGCCACTCATGGGCGTAGTAGTTGCTCGGCGCGTAGAGCGCCTCCCGGATCGAGCCGAAGAACGCCTCCCGCTCCTCGTCGCCGACCCCTGTGAATTCGAGGATGGGTGGGTTCACGAAATCCCCATACCCTTGCAGCGGCGGCTCGTTGTACCGGATGACGGAAAAGCCGCGGCGCGGGTGGGTGTCCACGATGGGAGAGATGGTCTGGCTGTCGTAAAACTCCATCTTGCGCTGGTAGCTCCCGGTGACCTTTTCCCACAACGCCCGGTGGTGCGCCGGCGCGCCTTCGAGCGCGCTGACCGTGTTCGAGAAGGTCGTGCGGCCGCCCTGGCCCTCCCGCGGCGCCTGCACGCAGTGGAAGATCTGGAACTCCGGCACCTGCGGCCGGTACATCCCGTCCCAGTGCAGGGGGACGTAATTGTTGTCGAAGATGTGGTCCTCGGGGTTGTTCCGCTCGACGAGCTCGAGGACCTTGCCGAAGGGCCAGACGCTGATCTCGCCCCACCGCTCGCAGTAGCCCGCGAAGCCCTCCGCGTCCTCGAAGGTGCGGAACCCCCGCAAGACGAGGAGCCGCTCCTTCCAGAGCAGCTCCCGCAACATCGCCACGTCGAGATCCCGGATGTCGTCGTCGGGGCCCTGAGCCTCCAGCACCACCCCGAAAGGATCGTTCGAGGTCTGCTTGAACGTCATTTCCGCGTCTCCATCCTTCTAGCCGCAGGCGCTGGCAACCAGCGTGAAGTGGCTGGGCCGACCGTCGACCATCACCATGCGCGCGCCCAGCGCCTCGGCCTGGGCCCGCTTGGTCAGTACCCAGCCGCCGTCGGTCTCCAGCGCGACGCCGTGCCACGGCGTCATCCAGCTGTCCGCGCCGGCCTCCTCGGTCATGTGGATGCCGAGCTTCGCGGCGCCGCAACCGTGCGGGTGGATCGAGAGGCGGACGCACGCGGGGAAGTGGCGCTCGACCACGCCGCTCCACGCTTGCGAGCGCTGGATGACCGCGTACGCGCGGGCGCGGCACGTGTTCTGGATGGCGTTCTTGCTCATCGTCTGGCCGGGGAAGGTCGCGTCCTCGACGAGGAAGCGCGTGATGCCGCAGTACAGGCGGTTGGTCTCTTTGTCCTCGGCGGCGGCATCCGCCTGGCCGCCCCGCTTCACCGCGGCGCGCAGGTCCTCGAGCGACTGCGCGAAGTCGACCATCAGCTGGTCGCGCATCTCGTCGAAGGTCACGTCGACGTACAGCTCCTCGAGGTTGAAGGTCGAGATGGCGGTCAGGCCCAGCTCCGCGATCATCGCGCCCAGGGCATCCCGGTAGGCGGTCACGTCCTCGTCGCGCATGCCGACCACGTCGCTGAAGACCCGGCCGTCGGAGGCCAGGATGACCCGCGCGCCCGGCTCGTAGATCCGGCCGATGCGCTCGCAGAGCTGCTGGAGGAACTCGAGCGCGCGGAGTTCGCCCATGTCGGGCAGCACGCCCAGCACCTTGGCCAGGTTGGGCGACTTGCCCGGGAAGGCCGGCAGGATGAAGGTCACGGGCTCGTTCGCGACGACGTTGGCGACGATCTTCGGCAGGTGCGGCGCCATGCACGCCGCGCAGGGCGACGTGGGCGAGCACATCTCCGGGCCGTTGGCGCGGCGGAAGCGCATGACTTCCATCAGGATGGCCCTGGCCGTCTCGGTGGCCGGCGTCGTCGTGGCCGCGCCGTCGAGGAAGGTGACGGCGACGTTCAGGGCGTGCTGGGCGTGCTGCGTGGTCATCATGGTCGTGTCCGCTGTCCTTCGTTCGATGTGTCCGTCGTCGTTAAAACGATATTAGCCGTTTCTTAAATTGGTGAAAATCGAACGTTCGTTGATAGAGTATCAACCGCCAGTTGTTAACGATCGTCGAAGGTTAAGGCGTTACCTCACCGTCGAGAGCGCCGTCGTGCGGGCGGCTTCCGCCTCTCACTTCGCCACGGATGGTAAAGTCCTTGCTAAGGAATGATTAAATTAAAGTTTAAGATTTGGATAACAGCCTTGCGGTTCACGTCGGACGCAAGAAGGCCCCAACCGCACGATCCTCCGGGCGGTTGGGGCTGGGGTCCTTTCAGCTACATGGGTGCGAAGTGATCGCCGGATCAGTGGGTCAGGCGCCACCACAGGTCGGGCGCCGCGATCGCCCGCTTCGCGTGCAGCGCCACGGCCTGGCTCGCGTCGCCGGTGCCGATGGTCAGCTCGGCGACCGGCCGGCCGGCGGGGATCGGCAGGTCGGCCAGCGGCTTGCCGGGCGTGAGGCGCACGGGCATCCCGGGGTAGCCGAACACCTTCGTCGGCCGGGCGGGGGCGAGCGCCACCGGCGACGACCAGGGCGCCACGAGCTTCGCCGCGCCCTGATCGACCGCCGCCAACACGTACTCCTTGAGCTGCGGCGCCGCGGCGTGCAGCTGCGCGACGTCGTAGGTGATGGCCTCGCGCAGCGACACCTGGCCGAGCACGGCCGCCAGCACCAGCCGCGGCTTGCCGTCGATCGTGACCGGGTACGAGCCCACGAAGCAGCTCCCCGCGGCCAGCGTGCTGCCGGTCTTCACGCCGCTGATGCCCTTCTTGCCGACCATGAAATTCACGTTGTAGACCGTGCCGGCCGACGGCAGCGTGGCCTGCGGCATCGCCACCACCTCGCGGAACGTGCGGTCGCGCATCACCACCTGGGCAAGCTTCAGCTGGTCCGCCGCGGTGCTGATCGTCTCGTTGCTCACGCCCGACGCGTCGGCGTAGGTCGTCTGGGTCATGCCGAGCGCCTTCGCGGCCTCGTTCATCTTCCGGACGAACGCCACCTCGCTGCCGGCCAGCTGCTCGGCGATCAGCGTCGCGATGTTGTCGGCCGATGGCAGCATCAGCGCCTCGAGCAACTGGCGCTCCGAGAGCTTGTCGCCCGCGCGCACCTTTGCGACGGAGTAGCCCAGCTTCACGTCGTGCGCGTACTGCGCGACGTCCTTCGGCGTGATGGTGGTGACAGGGCCGTTCTGCCCGACGCGCAGCGGCTGCGCCTGCAGCAGCAGGTACGCGGTCATCATCTTCGCGAGGCTGGCGATCGCCACCGGCTCCTGGTTCGGCGTCGCCGCGACCACGCCGAGGCTCTGCTCGCCGATGGCCGCCTGGCCCTGGCGCGGCGGCTGCCACTTGAACTGGCCGGGAAGCTTGATCTCGCTCGGCGTGATGGTCATCTCGGCGGTAGGCACGGGGCGGCCGAGCTGAATGGCCCCGCCCAGGGCGACGGCGAGCGGCAGCGCGGCGACGGCGAACGTCTTCTTCAATGGCTCCTCCGGATGGGGCGCGTGGGGGGCGGGCTGCTCCGGAGGATACGACAGAGCGGGCGAGCGGCCTATGTGGAGGTTGATGCGATCGTTTGGTCAGAAGGGCCAAAGCCGGGAGAGCCCCCAAGATGACATGGCGGTTCGGCCATGCCACCATGGCGGAACGATGAGCACGACGACGATCGACCCCAAGCTCGAAGCGAGCTGGAAGGCGACCCTGGCTGCCGAGTTCCAGCAGCCGTACTTCAGGGCGCTCAAAGCCTTCCTGGTCCAGGAGCGCGAAGCCGGGCGCACCTTCTATCCGCCGGCCAGGCTGATCTTCCACGCGTTGAACAGCACGCCCGTCGACCAGGTCAAGGTGGTGATCCTGGGCCAGGACCCATACCATGGGCCCGGGCAGGCGCACGGCCTGTCGTTCTCGGTGCCCGACGGCGTGCCGCCGCCCCCGTCGCTGGTCAACATCTTCAAGGAGTTGCGCGACGACCTGGGCCTGCCCGCGCCGCGCACCGGCAACCTGGAACCCTGGGCGCGCCAGGGCGTGCTGCTGCTCAACGCCACCCTGACCGTGCGCGCGCACCAGGCCGCCTCACACCAGGGCAAGGGCTGGGAGCGGTTCACCGACGCGGTCATCCAGGCGCTGAACGACGACCGCGAACACCTGGTTTTCATCCTGTGGGGTCGGTACGCGCGCGAGAAGGGGCGGATCATCGACCGCCAGCGTCATCTCGTCCTGACCTCGGCCCACCCCTCACCGCTTTCAGCCAGCAACGGGTTCTTCGGCTCCAGGCCTTTCTCGGCCACCAACCGCTACCTCGAGCAGCACGGCGTCCAGCCGATCGACTGGCGCCTGAGCTGACGCTCAATAACCCTTCGGGATCTTGGCGCCGCTCTTCAGGACGGACAAGAGGCCCGCCAGCTTGTGTTCCTCCTGGTACTTCTTCAGGCGGCGCATGCCGACGCCGTAGACGGGGTGGCTGCTGGTCATCATCAACGCGATCTGGTGCCTGGCCTGCGGCGATTTGTCCTTTTCCAGGTATAGGTACTGCACGACTTGGGGCGCGCCCTCGCTCAGCGCCATGTCTTGGCGCGCCGGCGACCGGTTCGTGTAGGCCCAGGTGTGCGTCAGCTCGTGGGCTGCCGTGCCCTTGAAAGTCGCGCACGCCCTCTATTTTGCACTTGCGGCAGACGTCGAAGCCCTCCGGCGTGTGCTCGGCCTTGCCTCAGGGCAACTTGGCAGCCAGCACGCCGCCACAGAACTTGCAGGTCTTGGGGGCATGCTGGCGGTGGAAGGCGTATCGTTGACCGTCCACCACGACGTATCCAAACGTGCCCATGATCGTCAGGTCGCAGACCACGCACCTGGGCAACCAGGATGAACAGCCGCTCAGCAACAGCACCAACGCAAGCGAGATCCACCGAGCCATTTGGCACCTCCGGCCTGCATCATACCCGGCTCGCCGTCGTGCAGGCCTTCCGCGTCGTGACCCCGCGGGCCTAGACGCTGGGCCGCATCCCGGACGCACCGGCGAGGCTTCGAAGGGTCGTCGACACGTCTGGCCGAGGGTTCTGCAATGCCGACAGGATTACTGAACCCTGGATCGAAGGGTACAACTCGTGGACGGGACCATTTCAGCCGGGATGGTGGCGAGACCGGAAAGTAGGATGCTGTGAAACAGCGGGTTGCCGTGATCGGCAGTGGAATAGCCGGACTGGCGGCGGCCTGGGCACTAAAGGCCGAGCACGAGGTCACGCTGTTCGAACGCCACGCCCAGCTCGGTATGGACGCGTTCAGCGTCAATGTCCCCGGCGGCTCCGGTCATCAGCGCATCGACGTTCCCATGCGTGTGGTCTATGAGGGGTTCTATCCCAAGCTGACGGGCCTGTATCGCCAGGCGGCCATCGCGTTGGAGCCGCTCGAGTACTCCGGCACCTTCACGCGGGGCGACGGCCGCACCTATCTCAGTTACCGCAACCTTCGCTTTGGACGGCATTCCTTCCCAATGCTGCGTGGCTGGCGCGCCGTGCACTGGAAGACGGTGCCCATCGTGTTGGACTCGTTGCGATTCTTCCGCAAGGTGGCGGATGAGCTGCGCGATGGCGCAGGCGAGGGCAAGACGCTGGAAGAATATCTTCGCTGGCGTGGATACTCAAAAGCCTTCGGCGATGACTTTCTGATTCCCGTCATGGCGGGCATCTGCACTTGTACCTATGAGGCGGTGCGCAACTATCCAGCTTCCGTCATCCTGGGCTATTATGCAGCGGGCCTGTTCACCGTGCCTGTGATGCGTGCTCGCGATGGCATTGCTGACGTGGTCGCGAAGCTGTCAGCAGGCATTCGCGACTTCCGCCTGGGAGACGCGGTGGAGCGCATTGCTCCTCACGAGAACGGCGTGCTGGTGCGGGCCGGTGGGATCGACAGCCACTTCGATCACGTCGTGATCGCAACGCAGGCGAACCACGCCCTGCGCATGCTCGAGGCCAGCGACGATGAGCGCGAGGCACTCGCCTGCTTTACTTACCAGCCCTCCTACGTGGTCATGCACTCGGATGAACGTCTGGCGCCGCCGGACCGGCGCTTGTGGGGGCCGGTGAACTTCATCGTCGCCCCCGGCCACGAGATGCCCATGGCCACCATCTGGATGAATACCGTGCATCCGCACCTTGGTGCAACGAACATCTTTCAGACCTGGAATCCGATCCTCGAGCCGCGCCCGGAGCGCCTCATCAGTCGCGTTGCCGTCGAGCGACCAGTGGTCAACGAGGCATCGATGCGCGGACTGGGATTGCTCGAACGGCTTCACGCACAACCCGACCGCCGAGTCTGGTTCTGCGGCGCTTATGCATCGCCGGGCGTGCCTCTACTGGAGAGCGCGACGGCTTCCGGCCTGGCGGCAGCCGCGAGCATCCGCGAATGCTCCGCGGCTTTGGCTTCCCATGCCCAACCAGCCGGCGACCCAGCACCCCTGTAGCCATGGACCTGCCCCGGGCGCTTCGCTCACACGATCTGTTCTCCGGCCTTGATGATGCGACCCTGCAAGCGCTCGAAGCAGACGTCCGGATCGTCGAGATCGAAGGTCACCATTTGCTCTTTGAGCAGGGGGACTCCGCAGACGGCCTGTACTGTGTGCTGCAGGGGCGGCTGCGCATCTTTGAAGATGGCGCTGCGATCGACGAGATCGGCGCGGGTGGCTACATCGGTGAAAGAGCGTTGCTCACGGGCACGCCGCATCACGCTACGGTGCGGGCGGCCCGGGATAGCACGCTGCTGCATGTATCAGCAGCTGGATTTCAGCGGCTGACGCACCATTCCCCTTTCGGGATGATGTTGGCCCGCAGCCTCGCTCGTGAGGCTGGCCCGCCAACCGTGCGGCCATGCCTGAGCAGCATCCGCACCGTAGCGGTCATGCCGATCGGCCCCCTTGTGGACTGTGATCGGTTCATCGACGATCTGGTGGAAGCGTTCGCACAACTAGGAAGCGCGGCCACGTTGCGCGCCGCCGCAATGCCCCCTTCCATCATGGACGGCTCCACCACGAGCGACGGCAACCTGGCCGGCCACTTCGCTCAGGTCGAGCAAGGCCACGACTTCGTGGTCTATGTCGGTGCGCCGGAAGATGCCGACTGGACACGGTGCTGCCGGCGGCACGCGGACGTAATTCTTGTCGTGGCACCGAGCGACGAAGTGCCGCAAGCTCTCGCCGATAGCTTCGCGCAGGGAGGCGTACCGGTGGATCTCGTCGTGCTGCGCGCGGCAGACGGTCTGCCACAGGGAACGGCGGCGTGGCGCAGGCTCGGCGCGTATCGCCAACACCATCATGCCGTGAGAGGCCGCAAGGACGATGCCGCACGCATCGCGCGGCTCCTCTGCGGACGGGCAACCGGGCTGGCGTTGAGCGGTGGAAGCAGCCGAGCTACCGCGTACATCGGCGTCTTCAAGGCGCTTGCCGCATGCGGCATTCCGATCGATCTCCTCGCCGGTGCCAGCGGAGGCACCATGCTGGGCGCCATGTATGCCCAGGGCTGGAACACGGACACCATGCTGGAACAGATCAGCGTTCTGGATCGGGCGCCTTTCTACCGTGATCTGGGTCCGCCCATCGTGTCCCTGCTTGGCGGCAAGGCGATCAACCGGGTGCTGCGAGGCTACTTCGGCACGTCCTGTCTCGAGGACACACCGATCCGCCTCCTGCCGGTGTGCGCCAGCCTGGTGCACAGCCGGATCGTGGTGCCATCCGAGGGATCGCTCTGGCGAGCCGTGCGGGCCAGTTGTGCCATGCCTGGTATCTTTTCGCCGGTTCCTTGGGATGGGGACCTGCTGGTCGATGGCGCCATCATCAACAACCTGCCCGCCGATCTTCTGGTTCCGAGCTGCGCGCATGGGCGGATCCTCGCAGCAGACGTGCACTTGCCGCCACAGTTCGCGGAGACGCCGGAAGACCTGCACGAGGTAAACGGCTGGCGCGCGCTGTGGCGACGATGGACGGCCACGTCGCGGACGCCTTCGCTACTGGATATCTTGCAGCAGTCCACCGGCCTCGCCAGCAACGCACATCGGGAGCGAACGTTGCAGCACGTGCATCTGCACATCCAACCACTCGCCCGCGACGTGGCAGCGGCGAAGACGGGGCTGAAAGCGATGGTCGAGGCCGGTTATCGCGAGACGATGATTGCGCTTGAAGGTCTGTCACGCTGACTTTCGTGCGGTCACGACGACGTAACGCACAGCATCTTTTCGCGTCAGCCAGCGGGCGGCCACGGCGCTGACGATGATGCGGGCCCAGCCGGGGGAGAAAGCCGACAGCTTGTGCTGCGACAGATGCCGGAAGGAGAACCTCGAAAAGCCGTCGAGCACGCCGTCGAGACGTGCCACGCGCACCTGAGTAAACCCCAAAGCCTCCAACTGACGCGTGTATTCTTCTGCCGTCATGAGGTTCTCGGCAGGGATGTCGCAGGCCCGCGCGATCTGGTCTATCGAACGCCGCGCGATTCCGCCCGGGGCCTTCGCCAGCGTCAGATCGGTCAATGCCAGAACACCGCCGGCGTGCAGCGCCCGCAGGACTCGACGGAAGAACGCCTGCCGGTGCTCGAAGTGATACGCGCAGTCGAGAGCGAGCACGGCATCGTAGTGCTGGTCTTGCCACTGCCGATCGAGGCCCAGGTCGACATCCGCGAACGAGACCAGCCGGCGTCGCGCTTCAGCAAGACCTTGCACATCGACCTCAACGCCGGTCACCGGCCCCACGGCGAAGCGGCGCTTCCACAGCAGAATCTGATCGCCATGACCGAACCCGACATCCAGCACGCGGCTGCCGGCGCGCAGGCCGGCCACTTCAGCCAGCCGGATGGCAAGTGCCTCGCACGCCTCGGAGTAGTCCCGGGCGCCATCCCATAGCCCCAGATTGCCCCATTGGTTCTCTGGAAAATCTCGATTGAGCAGCGAGCGGTCGAGCGCGAAGCGGCCGCTCACGACGCTCGCCTCAGCCGCGCCAATTCATGCAGGCAGAACGCCCCGCCCAGGGAACAGCAGGCCGCCGTGAGCGCAAACCGCATCGCGGCCCTCGAGCCGTCGGCCCTTTGCACCCAAATGCAGCAGGCCAGCATCGTCACGAGCACGTCCAGGCTGATGGACGACTGAGCAGGATCGGCCCACATCACGTGCCACAGGGGCGCCGAATTCGTAAGCCAAAGATAAAGAATCGTCGCCCACCAGGAGACCATGGCGATGCCGGCAAGTGCGGCGTAGAGGCCCTGCGTCAGGCGTGCCGAGGCCAGGCGCGGTGCGACCGGCAACGCCGATAGCAGCACACCCACATGCACCGTCAAGATGCACCAAAAGAAATAATGCGTGCCGATGATGGGCAGTGGAGCCGCAGCCACGGCAGCGACGAACAGGCACACCCCGGTCCACCATGTTGCTGCAGCGGGCCGATCAGGCTCAGGTTGATCCGCTTCGAGCCGGACAAGGAACAGCGGCAACGCGACGCTGACGGCGACGCAGAGTCCAACCCAGATGTACTGCCAATAGGCCCGGCCGCGCCGCGTCGATTCCACATGGAAGAAGAGCACTGCGGCGGGCGCCCACAGCAGCAATTGCTGCGACCACCACCAGGCTGCTGCGGAATCCGTGACGCGGCGGTAGGCGTCGAAGAACAAATTGGACTGAGCGAACCACGCAGCGAAGTCGGGATAGCGCGCGATGTCCTGCCTCGTCATCATGACCATGAAGGTCCATGTGACCGCAAAGCCGAGCACCGCCAGCGAGCGGTACGCGTTGCGCCCTGGAGCGGCGCCCAGGCCACGCTGATCGATCCACACCAGCCACGCGGCGTAAACCAGGCCGCCCCACGCAAGGAAGGACCATCCGAGTGTCATGGCCGAGGACGCTGACATCATTTTCCTGTCCCAGCGGAGCGTTCTCCTCACCCCCGCGATCAAGGTACGATGAGGAGCTTATTCGAAGGGGGATACATGGGCAAGCTCGTTTTTGGGATGATGCAGTCGCTCGACGGCTATGTTGACGACACGGCGGGCACGCTGGCGCTGCCGCCGCCCGATGCTGCGTTGTTTCGTCACTTCACGGAACGGACCCGCGACGTGGCAGGCAGCTTGTATGGCCGTCGCATCTATGAGGTCATGCGCTACTGGGACGAGGATCGTCCTGAATGGGACGGGGCCGAGCGTGCCTACGCGGCGGCGTGGCGGGCGAAGCCGAAGTGGGTCGTTTCCCGGTCGTTGAAGGCCGTCGGTCCGTACGCCACCCTGGTCGGCGAAGACCTCGAAGCTTTCGTGCGCCGGCTGAAGGCCGAGGTCGACGGCGAGATCGAAGTCGCCGGACCCGAATTGGCGGGGTCCTTGACCGACCTCGGCCTCATCGACGAGTACCAACTCTACCTCCGGCCCTTCGTGCTGGGCGGCGGCAAGCCGTTCTTCGCCCGCGCACGGCCACCGCTGCGCCTCACCGGCACCGAGCGCATCGGGGAGGACGCGGTCAGGCTGACCTACGTCCCCGTCTGAACGCGCTCAGTGGCCGAATCTGAAAAGCGGCGCCGCAACGAGCGTTGCGGCGCCGCCAGGGTTCAAGCCTCCGCGGCCACCAATTCTATCGCTGGAAAAAACACAGCGGGAGACACCCGGAACAAACGGGCCAAATTGATGATGGCTTGCTTGCTGATATCTCTCTTGCCCGCCAGAACTTCAGAAACAATGGACCGGGTTCCCAAGGCAGAGACGAGGTCTTTCTGCTTTAGGTCGTGTATCTCCATGAGTGCCCTGAGCATCTCGACCCCGTGGATATTCTGGATCTCAAAGTGCTCGCGTTCGTAGATCTCGACGAGAAGCGAAAGCGCCGCCAAGTACTCGTCCTCTCTTTGGCTCAGTCGAGGACGAGCGAGCAGATCATCAATGATTGCCATTGCCTCTCGATAGTCCGCTTCGGACTCGACCGGTTTGAAGAAGCTCAGCTTTTTCGCCTGACGAGCCTTCATTTCAGTACCAGGGGTCATGCTTCCACTCCTCCGTGTCGTACTCGGCATGCGTCAAGATATTCCGAATCCAAATAATCTGCTTCGCATAGTCGATTCGCACGATCAATCGGTACTTGTTGCCGCAAATGTTGAAGACCGTGAAGCGGCCGACGGCCTCCGCGCTCTTGAAGGTCTTCTGCACGTCAACGAGATCCGCCCACTTCGCCAGCCTCGCGATCTTCCACCCGGCAGATGCTTCGCCACGTTTGCGCCTGCCGAGGCCAACGCGATCGCGAGCTACGCGTCGCGCATCCAGGCCTGGATGCGCGTCGCCTCGTCGGGCGTGGCGTAGCGGGCATAGGTGGTATCTTCGGTGATCACGCAAGCCCAGTCGCCGCCGAGGACCTCGATCAGGACCCTCGGCTCGCCAGGTCGGTCGATCGGGTCGAGCCCGAGTTCGAAGTGCAGGCGCCAGCCGTAGCCGTCTCGCGGGTTGCCGTCGCCGGCGGTCCCGCGTTCCTTCAAGTGGGCACCTGGCGCCTGCCATTCGCGGGAGAACATGGGCGGCTCTCCGGACTCGGGGTGCTCGGCCGTTTCGTCGTGGCCTAGCGTCCAGACCGGCGCGAGGCCCACCCAGCGGGCGGCAACCGCCATCAGTCGGCGCCGCACTTCGTCCGGAGTCCAGCGGACGCTGCTCATACCGCCATCACCGGCCCCATCTCGCCCGAACCGCCCCGTCGCGGCAAAGTGCCGGCGGGCGTCGGCGAGCCGGGAATGGGCGAGGCCGATTCGAACGTCTTGAATGGGGACTTCACAGGCCGATCCACCAGTGCCCAGGGGGCGAAGGCGCATTCGTCATCAGCCCTTCGCAGTTCGCCGCTCGAGCTCCGCTATCGCCTCCTCCTGCGAGTCGAAGACGTCGGCTGCCCTGTGCGGCCGGTCGTCGTCGTCGACGTACAAATCGTCGGTGAAGCCCGCTAACGTCCGTTCGACGACTTCCCCATGCTGGATCACCCAGGGCATCTTCAGGTCCTTTCGCCATCGCTACCGGGAGGAAGGGCGCTCATCGGTCGGGTCCATGTCTTCTTGCTGCCGGCATTCATCTCCGCCACCAACACGATGTTGGCCAAGCCTAGCATATAGACAGTCGGACGCTGCGAGATCGAAGCGGCTCGCTCACGCGGCCGGAGGCCAGCAATCAAGACCGCAAGGCCGGGCCTCGACGGCGGGTACGGGCGATGAAACGAAACCCCGAAACCCGTATCAGGCCTTCGATTCTACATAATGCGGGAGTGGACTTGGCGAGACGGCTATCGAACCGCGATCGAAGTTTTCATCGTCCCGGCTCCGCCATGTCCATCGCCTCGCTGAGGAAGGCCAGCAGCGCCGGGTCGGCGCCTGCGATGCGCTTGCCCGCCTTGCGGTGGTGGCGGGCGATCGCCTGCACCTCGGGGTCGTCTGGGCCTTTCCCCGCGTCGCGCAGCCGTCGCAACGCGGCCATATTCTCCTGGAACGAATCCATCGCGCCGGTGTTCGCCTCGCGTGCCGCCTGCAGGCGCTGGATCTGCTCGGGCGTGAGGTACTTCTCGATGGTCATGATGGCCTCCATGGTCTCGATGAGCTGGGCGGCCGGCACGCCTTCCCCCCGCTCCAGGTGCACCTGAAGCCGGGCGAGTAGCAGCGGTGGCCGCCCTCGCTGCGGGCGGCCGGGCGCAATAGCCCGATCGCCTCGTAGTGGTGCAGGGCGCGCTCGGAGACGCCCGTGCGCTTCGCGAGCTCGCCGACCCTCCACGTCACCTGGGACCTCCTGGTAGGGGTGGGTACCGACCCCCCTACTCCAGGACCTCACCCGACGTGAGGTGCAAGCCCCGATTTCCGCCCGAACAGGCGAAACAGGAGATCGGGAAGAGCGTTCGCAGGTTAAGGCGTCGTTTCCGTCGCGCCGCGGCTTGAACGCCTCTCGGCCATCCGCCGGGTATACACCCAGAGTGAGTCAAGTCCAACCGGCAATCGAGGAGCTCGTCGATGGATATCCTGCTCGCTTCGGTTGTCGTGGCGTCAAACGCCCTGAGCGACTACGCCGAGAAGCTGCAGGCGTGGCAGAAGGCCGATACCGCGATCGGACCGGCGTACGTCGTTCGGCCGGATGGACGCGTCAACATCGATCTCTCCGGCCACCGGTTCCGGGTCCCGGGAATTCGCGGCTGGAAGGTCGATGGCGGCAACATGCGGTCCACGCGGATGTGCTGGTACCGGCCGCCGGGAGAGAACCTCCAGATCCTTGTCGAGGTGTGGACCAACAGCGGGCTCGGGCGCGCGACGATCGACAAGCTCGGGGGCCCGGGGCTCAAGGGCAGGCCGCTGCGCCGGCAGCCTTTCACCCTCTGCGGCGCGCGCACCATGCTGGAGTTCCGCCGCGAGGGGTCCAAGGCGTCGGAGCAATGCGTCGCGCGGTTCAAGGACGTGACGATCCACGCGAACATCGGCGGTCCCGAGGCGCAGGTTACGGCGGCGCTTCCCCTCTTCAGGGCGTTCGCTTCGAAGATCGTGCTGGAGCGTTGACGCAAGCCTTGTCCGGCGCACCGCCAGTACGAACTCGCCCGACCGCGTGGTTGACGGCAACTTGATTCCGGCTATCCGCAGGTATCCAGGCGCAGGGCGGCTCCCCACAGCGGCCGTGAGCTGGCGTCGATGGGCGAGTTCGTACTCTCTTTCACCTGCGCTGTAGCACCAGCGTAGCCCCAGAAATGAAAGTGCCGGCTCCAGTATCCTGGAAACTATGCAGAAAAGAACACGGCCGGTGACACGTTGAACCGCGTTGCCAGCTTACCGATGACCACCTTGCTCAGCTCGCGGCGGCCGCTGAGCACGTCCGAGACGTTCGAGGCCGAACCGAACTCCGGCACGAGATCCTTCTGCTTGAGTCCGTTCATCTCCATGAGCACGCGAAGCATCTCGACGCCGTGGACGTCGTCGAGCTTCACGTGCTCGGCCTCGTAGGCTTCGACGAACGTCGTCAACGCATCCAGGTAGTCCTGGGCCCCAGGCGACAGCTCGTCGCGATCGAGTAGTCGCTCCATCAGCCCGGTAGCGCGGTCGTACTCGCCTTCTTCCCGGATGGGGCGAGGGATGAACTCGCGAACTAGCGCGATATAGGCCGCGATGGGCTCGGCTTCAGTAGTACGGGTCATGCTTCCACTTCCCCTTGTCGTACTCCGCGTGCGTGAGGACATGTCGGACGTAGACCCGCCCCCAACCATACTTGATGTCGACGATCAGGCGGTACTTGTTGTCGCCAACATTGAAGACGGTGAAACGGCCAACGGCTTCCGCAGTCTTGAAGGTCCGCTGGACCTCGACGAGATTGGTCCACTTCGCCAGCTTGGCGATCTTCCACCACGCTTCCAAGGGAAGCTTCGCAAGTGGGTGGCCGCGATAGAAATCGCGGAGCTTCCGCTTGGCGATGACGTGCATGCAGAGATCCATTTACGCATTTTGCGTATTCGCAGTCAATGGCCGTCTCCGACCCCGTGCGAAACTGTAGCACGGCGCTGGGTTCAAAACGACGGAAACACGCGAGATAACTGGACCTGAACACGCGTGGCGCCGGCTCTCTCGCGACGGCCGGCGGCTCTTAATAGCTGAAGACTTCCCCGGGCTGAGGCCCTCATCCCGGAGGACTACGAGCAAGACCACCACCCGGAGACTCGGGTCCGGAACGACGTGGTCGACCTCGCCACCTTGGCCCTCACGATCCTCCCGAAGTGCGTCGTTCCCCACGGCTGGCTCGACGGGGAACAAGGGGGGCGTGAAGACCATCACCATAGCGCCGACGATCCGGGCAGGCGACCTCGAGCAACGCGTCGACGGCATACTCGACCAGCTCGCCGCGCGTGCCGCGCGCAAGAAGATCACGAGCACCTCCTGTGCGCACCTGCGCGACGACCTCGTAGACCTCGTGCGCTGCGCGGTCGCCGCGGAAGCGCTCGACCATGCCCTCGGGCGCACCCTGGTTACGGTCCGCGCGCTGGGCCGACCGTTGCCGTGCCCAGGGCCCGCGTTGTTGGTGACACGGCACATCTGGAACGAGGCGCGGCCGGCGCGCTTCCCGAGCCTCCACGTGATCCCCGCGCCGGCCCCCGGCCCCACTCTCGAGGCCTATGCCGACTTCGCCGACCCGGACGATTCGGCGATTTCCACGCTTGCCGGGACGACGTGGTGCCTGGCGGTGGTCGCGAGCGAAGGAGGGCGGACCCGCGTCCAACTGGACGCCACCGCGCTCTCGGCTGGTGCCTCGTCGCCAACGTGGCGGTTCACCAGCTGTACGGCGAGACGCACGAGGTCAGGCTAGGGACACCTCACTTCAGCCCGAACACCAAGGTCTATTGCTTCCCGCCGCAGTGTGTTGCCGACAAGATTCTGGCGCCGCGATCGGTCAACATTGCGGCGCCGCGACGGCGATCATGGCCGCGTAGGGCGGCGTCACGAAGCTGGCCTGGGACGACGCGGATGAGCCGCATCCTCC
>JAKFEW010000011.1:0-120666 GCA_036675505.1 Candidatus Sericytochromatia bacterium | reverse complement strand
GGGGTCTGCCACGGGCATCACAACGATGTGATAGCCCGGAGCCCCGTGCCGCCTTGCCTGCGGGGTCACAGAGTCGGGAGTTATAGTTGTCGTCCGGTCGGGCGTTATAATTGTCGCTCATCAAAGTGCCATCGTCTGGGGGACGGGCTGGGCGTCGAAGTACTCGGCCAGCTCGTTTTTTGGCTGGTCTGCCGCCAAAGCTGGTGACGTGTTCCACATGAGCGTTAGTGAAAGCAACGTGACGAAGTATTTCATATTGCGTTTCCTACACGGTTTCCGTGAAGCCGAACGGCTGTTGGAACAAGGTCACCGGATCCTCTGAAACGATAATGGGCGTTGAGAACGAATCGATCGCGCCGGCGTCGTCGGAAACGTCGACCTTGAGGGTGGCGTTGATGGGGTGGCCGTCGTAATTGAACACAGTGACCAGGTAGACCATCGTTCTTGCCGCGAGGTCGGCGGCGTTTTGGGCTGGAATTTTCTGAATTGGATTCTGGTAGTCCCCGGAATAGTTCTTCCACGTGCCAATCGGGCCTTGGTTGTCTTTCAGAATCCAGTTGTACGGCAAGGGAGCACTCGCAACCGTCAGGATGTTCACGTCGATGTAAAAAGGAGGAACGCTTACAGTCAGTGAAAGCGTGTTTGAGGGCAAATTGACAATCTTGGCCATGTCCGACTCCTTTCTCGAATGATTTTGTGACTACTTTAGCTCATGTCTTCGGCTCTGAGGCACTTCCTAGGCCCGTCGCCGGGCAATTGTCTCGAGCACCTCGGGGCCCACAGCGCTCGCAATGCGCTCCGCGCCGGCCGCATTGGGATGGCCGCAAGACGCTCGCCGCACGAATTGAATTTCCTCGTCGCCATGCGGATGGGAACGCGGAAAATCGAGCCGATGTTGGCGGTAAGCCTTCTCCCGAATGTCATGGAGATGGAGCGGGTCATGGGCCTCACCAAACCATCCCAGGCCCCAGATCTTGCTTGCCGGCGCCAGAATCCCGTCGTCTGAGCCAAACCGCGGCTGAACCAGCGCGCAGCGGCCGGCGAGGCTGGCCGAGCTACCGCTGGTGGCCGTCGCGGCGACCGAAATCGCATCGGTGAGGGCCGTGTTCGACAACTCAACCCAGCGCAGGCTCCTCGTTGCCATCCCAGGAATGTCCAACACCGGTGAGAACGGGAGCTTCACGCCAAGGACCCGGCTCAAGAAGTGGAGGACGGCCAGCACGTTTTGAATGGAGTCCGGGCTCGAGCGATCGGTGACGATGGGGTAGTAGCCCATCACCAAGATGTACGCATTCGGACAGGCGGCTGCGACGTCCGTCAGGAGGGCCTCGAATTTCACGCGACATGCATCGAGGATGGCCTGCTCAAATGTCACGAGGGGCACGGCCACGTCGACGAGATTGAAAATTCCGATATCGTTGGCGCCGCCATTCATGATGACCAGGTCGACGCCGTCCCCGCCCAGGATTTTCCCGACTTGCTGTTCAATCGTCGGGAATCCCAGGGGCAGTTCGCCATGGTACTTCTTGGACAGGTGTTGATCCGCAATTCCATTTTCCGTGGGCAATTGCCGAATCACGGCGCCCGAATGGGCGAACACCTTGGCCGGAGCGATCTGGACGCCTGGTCTGTACTGCTCGAGGAAAGGTGAAAGTCCCGTCAGGATGTGATGATGAATCTTTTGGCTGTCGAGCAATCCCTGCCCCCACATCACTGAGTCGCCAAGTACAACCGTGCGGAATTCGTTGCTCAATCTAAATCCTCAATCAAGACGTGGATGAAAGCTGTTACAACGCTTGAATAGCATTCAGGCCAAAAAGGGCCTCGAATTCGAATTCGCGCTACGCGGGGGACGTCGGGCGCTTGAACTGGAACACTTCTGGGTTCTGATGCCGCTTGAGACGAAGCGTGATAAGGACAGTCCGATTGGGCTGGAACAGGAGTTTCAGCTCGGCTTCCCCGAGCGCGAGCGACGGGATATCGTCGTCGGTGTACGTCTTGTAGCCCACCCGGCTCGTTGTCATGTCCGGGAACGCGCTGATGCTCAATTTCAATTGAAATTCATTGGTCAACATTAATTCGTTCAGCTTGGTGCAGTCGATGAGCATGCTCCGCATCGAATGGTTGTCACCGAAAACATGAACGCTGTTGATCACCTTCTCCTGAACTATTTGTGTCAGGTTCCGATCGTGCTCGCTTTCATCATCGTTGACGTAGAGCTCGATCATGTAGTCATTCACGGGCTCGCCATGGCTGTCGATGACGCGGATGACAGTGTTCTGGAAGCAGTGGAAATGTTCGTCTCGGGCGTTGGCCGCTTTGACGATCAGGTCGGTGTGCTCATGCAGGCGGGCTTTCCAGGCGTCGAAGTTGCTGTCCGTGACGGTCAACGCTTCGCGGAAGAGCTGCCAGGTTGTGTCATTGCGGGGGCCGCCGTTGCTTCCCGTGATCGAGCCGTGGTCTTCCCCGTCGGCGATGGCGAAAGCTGTCTGGTCATGGACGCGAATGGGTACCTCGGCCAGCGGTTTCAGGAGATCGAGCTCCAGGCTCGCCGCGTTCAGGTTGGCCGTAGAGACTCGCACGGTACCGTCTGAGCCGGGCTTGTTCGCGACGGCGGCGATGCCGCTGTATCCGGTATTGCCTACGATGACGGTACACAAGATCCTGCCGACGCCGTAATAGGAGTCGTCGCGGAAGAGGTCGCGTTGAGCCAGGTTCCAACTATAGGGGCTGGCGAGTTCGAGGCCTTTCAGGATTTTCTCGCCGGTCTCGAATGGCCGGTCCAGGTTCCAGCCCTTCACGACCCGTCCGATGATGCTGCGCCCCGTGTGGGCGAGCGGTGAGCCGAAGTTGGCCGGCGCGAGCATTAGAAGTCGCTTGATCGGAGCGGTGTCCGGCGTGAAGTATTCGGCCAGCCAGTGCCGGAAGACCAAGCCGCCGGCGCTGTGGACGACCGCGTCGACGCTGTGGGGCGCCGTGGATAGACCGCTATTGGTCCACGCCTCGTTCATCGCTTCGACGAGGTCGTCAAAAGTGACCTGATCGTCGAGGGAGATGTAGTCGCCGAGATAGATTTCCGCGACTACTTTTCCGATTCCTTTTGGCGCGACTTCAGCTAGCCGCTTGGCGATCGCGTTGAACGACTTGGCATCGTCGCTCCACCCGTGAATGATTACCAGCACTCTCGATTTCCATCCAATTCTCAAAAAAATTCCGGAAGTCTGTTCCAGTGAGATCCTACAATGACGGATTGAATTTCTGCATCTTGAATCAAGAGCACCGCGTGTTACTGGATTGATGCGAACGTTGCCAGTGCAAAGAAAGTAGCCACAAGCGACTCACACGGCTAGAATGCATTCCTGCGAATATTTCGTTTAAAATATGCGGCATGAATGCCGGGGTGAAAACGAAGCATCGTTAGCAATTATGGTGTCCGGCTATTTTTATGGGAGCAAGAGTGCTTGTCTAGTTAAGTTTTGTAAAGTTCAGGCAGGGCCGGTCGCCAGGCCCTCAGACAGTGTGGGGGCCGAAGTCGGGTCCGTTGCCCGCGCAATGGGCGAGGGCAAGAGTTGCGCTATATCCCTAGCTCGCCAACCGTAAAGCCGATGGAGCGCAGAGCACTCGCCGCGAACTGCTTGTCGAGCGAGTCCCGGCTTCGGTCGTTCCGCCAGCAGGCCCACACCGGTTATGATGGCGCCCTGAGAGAGGACATCCAGCCCGTTCACCGCGATCGCCAAAAGGAACCTCCCATGTCCGACCTTCAGCTCGCCAACCGGGCTGGCGTCAAGCAGACCTTCTCCGACGTCCGCAAGCTCACCGCCGAGAACTTCTCGACGGAGACCAGGGCGGCGCGGGCGCGTCGCTCGTCGGCATGCTCGGCGGCGCCTGGGTCGCCGGCACGTTCTTCGGCGGCGCCATGCCCGTGATGTGGGGCATCGCAGCCGGCATGGCGGTGCTCGGGTTCCTCGGCGCGGCGTACGCGCAGGGCGCCTCGCAGAAGGAACTGCCGATGCCGGACGTGACGAAGTGGGTCGAGAAGAAGCTCCAGTCCTGAAGCCGGCATGGCTGGCCGAGGCGGCGTTCGTCGCCCTCTTCGGCCTGGCCCTCGCCGCCCCGCCTGCTACCGCCAACGTCGGCGACACCTTCGCCGAGGCCAAGGCCCGCGTGCGCGCCCGCCAGGACGTCGCCGTCGTCGAGTTCTGGCTCGCCAAATCCACCAACAAGGTCGTCCGCGAGCGCTGGCGCACGAACCGCGACGCGGGCTGGACCTATGCCGAAGCCGGCGCCATTTGCCGCGCCGTCCTGAACGGCCGCAAGCCGGTCACCGCCTTGCACCACGGCCTCGGTCCGCTGAACGGCGCGACGATGTACTACGACATGCTGCTCGAGATGGACGCGCACGGCGACCCGCTCTACGGCGGCCTGGTGCGCGCCGATTACGAGCATACGGCCCCCGGCCGGGTCGCGGCGATCAACATCCACGGGCCCGACTACGTCTGGTTCCCGGAGTTCGAGGACCGCTACAAGCTCGTCATTCACTACGTCGCGGACAACGTCGACGAGGAGTGAAACGCGCGACGAACGCCGGGTCAGGCCCGAGCTCCGCCAGGCGAAGCCGCGCCGCCAGCTGGGTGACTTCCTCGATGCTATTCGTGCGTGTCTCCAACTCGAAAGGGCTCCGGGACCTAACGCCGCTCCGCGATCGCCTTCTCCCACAGCGGCGGCGCGGCCGCATCGGTGGCGGTCGGCGTGAGGAACACGCTCTTCGCGAGGTCCAGGCAGCCCGCCCGCCCGTGACCGTAAATCTCGCCGCCACCGTCGAGCACGCTGGGGCGCCACGGCTCGTCGCCCGCGTACATGATGTCGGTCGGCGCAAATGAGGTGTGGCTGCGGCGCGTGTTGTGCCCGGCACAGGTGGGGGTGAAGCCCTGCGCGTGCAGGATCTCGTGGAGCATCGAGAACTCGCGGTAGGTCGGAGCCTGCCCATCGGACCACGGGTTGGCGTCGCACGATTGGCTGTGCCCTTCGGGATGCGCGCGCAGGTATTGCGCGGCCACGGTGCCGGGCAGCTCGGGCGGCCAGGGGCCGTCGCCGCAGGACTTGCCGTGCGTGCCGTCGTAGTAGACGGCGTAGATCTTCTTCGGGTGCGTGAAGCCCATCCGCTTGAGGATCCGCTCGAGCCCGTCGCGCTGGTAGGCGCCTTCGGCGCGCAGCTCGGCGTCCGTCTCGGCGAGCCGTACGAAGGTCACGTCGAGCGCGCCCGCCGCCCGGTCGAGGCGCAGCCGTTGCTTCCGACCGGTTTGCTCGAAGAGCCAGCCGTCGAAGGCCGCGACGGAGCGGGCGAGCGTGCCGTCGAGGTCGTAGCGCCGATCCTCGAGGTCGCTGGGCACGGCGTATACGACGTGCACCTGGTAGCCGTCCAGGTCGTCGGGGCGGTCTGCGGTGGCGCGGGGCGGGGACGTGCCGATGGGCGGGGGCGTGCCGCCTGGCGCTGATGTTCCGGCCGGCATGGCGCTCGCGCCCGCGGCCGGCGAGGCGGTGCGGGCGCCGCTGAGGACGACGTCGCCGAGGGCGCCGGCCACCGCTTCGGGGGTCAGGGCGCAGCCCGCCGCGAGGGCGGCGGAGAGCAGGGCGAGCGCCAGGAAGCGAGCGGGCATGGAGGGGCCTTCGGGCGAGTAGGCGTGGCAGGGAGGTTGTACCCGATCCCGCTCGCTGGCTAAGGCGAATACCTGCTTGGTTGGCGTTTTCTGCGGGTATGCCAATCCTATGCGCATGCGCTCGCAAATCATGACGGGCCTCGCCGCCCTCTCCGTCGCTACCGCCGCGTGTACAGCGCCCGGCAGCGGGGGCACCACGGGCGTCCGACCGCGGGTGAGCGCGACGCCCCGGCCTGTGACGAGCCCGATCGCCCCGGCCACTACCCGGCCGACCGAACCTGTGAAGCGCGGCGTCGCCACGCCGCCGCCCGGTCTCCTCGCGGGCGCCTTCGGTGGCGAGTTCGGCCGACAAGGCGCGAGCGTGGTGAGCGACCATGGCGGCAGCATCATCGCGAACAACGGCGGCAGCGTCATCAGCAACAACAGCGCCGGGGCGATCGCCACCACCCTGTCGGGCATCGTCGCCGCCCCAGCCGCGCTCATCACGGACAATGGCGCCGGCATCATCGCGAACAATGGCGGCGGCCTGGTCACGACCGGCAGCGGTAGCCTCGTCACGACCGGCAGCGGCAGCGTCATCTCGAACGCGGGAGGCGCCTACCGCCTGCAGGCGCTCGCGTCCGTGCCCTATGCCGGCGCCTCGGTCTTCCTGCTCGACGCCGACGGCGCGCCGCTCAAGGGGCCCGACGGCCTGCCGGTCGTGAGCCGTACGGACGTCCAGGGCCGCTACAGCTTCACAGGCACGCTGCCGGCGGGCTCCAACTACCTGGTGGTGGTGTCGTTGCCGGGCGAGCGGGGGCAGCTCGGGGCGATCGCCCCCAAGGGCGCCGCCCGCAGCGCCGATGTCGACCTGGTGAGCACGCTGGCGGCCGGCTACGTGCTCGAGCGGTACGTGCGCCCGCAAGCGGCGCGCCAGGCCGTGCTCGACAAGCTGCCGCCGGAGATGGAGGCCGCCACCCGCGCGGCCACGGCCGACGCCCTCTCGGCAGGCCGCGCAGCGGACGCGCCGCCGCCGCTCGCGGTGGTCACGGCGGGCGAGATCGTGAAGGTCGTCGACGCCCTGCGCGCCGCCGACAAGCCGCTCGACGCGCAGCTGGAAGAGGTGCGGAAGATCCTGGTGGCGGGCCTGTCGGACCTCGGCGCCGGCCGCCCCGCTACCGAGGTGGCGCTGCCCTGGATCCGCGGCGTGGTCGCTGCGCCCAACGGCGGCTTCTGGCTCAACGCGGCGCTCTCCGGGCGCGTGTTCCTGGTCGGCGCCGACGGCATTCTCACCACCTTCGCGGGCAGCGCCGCGGGCGTCGACACTGGGTCGCTCGCGCAGAAGGCGGCGGCCCAGGCCGGCCTCGGCACGATCCAGGGCCTGCTGCCCGACGGCGACGGGCGGCTGCTCATCCTCGAGCAGAAGCGCCTCACCCGCCGCGAGGCCGACGGCACGCTCACCGAGCTCTGGCCTCACGGCGCGACGGCGCTCCACGCCGTGGGCCGCGCGCCGGACGGTGCCTACTGGCTGCTCGCCGCAGACGGCCTGCACCGCATCGCGCCGAACACAGCACCCACCCGCGTCCACCCGCTCACCCCCGAGCAAGCCGCCTTCATTCGGCGGGTCGGCAGCTTCGGCCAGGATCCGGAAGGCCGGCTCATGCTCTTCGCGAACAGCTCGCCCATCGGTGAGGTGCGCCGGTATGATCCGGCGGCCGGGACCCTCGAGACGCTCGTCGCGCCGGACGCCGGCGACCTGCGAGGGGTTGCGGTCGATGCCGCCGGGCGGATCTACCTCCAGGGCCTGGATGGCGCGTTGCGCGTGCGCGAGGGCGGCGCCGAGCGGCCGATCGTGCAGGCAGGCGCCGGCGTGACCGTGCCCAACGCCCACTTCTCGCTCACGCCCGAGGGCGACGTGCTCTGGGCCCTGTTCGGCGCCGTGCACCGGGTGACGGGCGCCGAGAAGCGGCTGGTGGCGGGCAAGCTCGGGGTGTCCGTGGGCGCCGACGGGCAGATCGCGCTGAACCGCCCGGGCGGCCTGCTGGTGGAGCCTGACGGCACGCTGGTGCTGGCGGTCGCGGGCGACAACCAGGTGGTGCGCGTGAACGCCGAGGGCGTGAAGGTGCTCGCAGGCACGGGCGTGGCGGGCACCAGCGGCGACGGCGGGCCGGCCATCGAGGGAACGCTGACCAACCCGACGGCGCTGCGCCGCGACGGCGCCGACGCGATCTACGTGCTCCAGGCCGCCCGCGCGGTCCGCCGCATCGGGAACAACGGGGAGATCACCACGATCTACGCGCTGCCGGAGTCCCCCGTGGCTCGCCGCATCTACGACTTCGCGATCACGCGCGACGCCCGCACGCTCTACGTGACCGGGGCCCTCGTCTCGGCGGCGGGCCTGCCGCGCGACGGCTTCGTCACGCGCATCGAGACGGCCACCGGCGCGGAGACGCCGATCATCGACCCTGCCGAGAGCCCGTCGAACACCCACGTGATCGCGCTGGACGCGCAGGAACGCCTGCACCTCATGAGCGAAGGCGCGCTGCGGCGCTGGGACGCGGCTGCGGGGTTCACGGGCGTGGCGACCCACCCGTCGCTCGCGTCCTCGCTTCGGTGGGCCGCCCTCGCGCGCGCGGCCTTCGACGCGCAGGGGCGCTTCTGGTGGTTCTCGGGCGGGGACGCGGCCCAGCTGAACCGGCTCGAGGGCGGGCAGGTCGAGGTGGTGGCCGGCCCCGGCGGGCGCTTCCTCACCGGGGACGGCGTCGACGATAGTTTGCTGAATGGCATGAGCCCTGTGTTCGGGCCGACGGGCGACGTGTACTTCTGCGATGTCGGCCACAACCAGGTGAAGCGCCTGCCGGGCGCCGCGCGCTGACGCGGCTGCGGCGGAAAGGAACTGCCGACGCCCGAGCGGCTTCTCAGTAACCGTTCGCGCGCAGCGTCGCTTGCAGCGCCTCGATGTTGCGCATCATCTTCTCGTAGCCGTTGTCGCCGCCCGCGATCGTGCGGTTCGCGGCGCGGAAGTCGCCGCTCGCGGCATGCTGGCCGGTCTTGCGGTGCACCCAGTAGGACGCGGCGATCGCCGCCGCGACATCCGCCCGCAGCGCGAGGTCCGGGTTCGCGACCAGGTCCACGCCCAGCCGCTTGCTGTAGGCCGCGTAGTTCGCCCGCCCCGTGAGCTGGATGTAGCCGCGCCCCTTGTAGCGGGGCCCGTCGCCGGGCTGGGTGTTGCCGAGGCCCGCTCGGCCCTCGTAGGCCTCGCCGCTCGCGTACTCGAGGATCGGCGTGAGGCCGCTCTCACGTGCCGATATCGCGAGCAGCGTGAGCATGTTGTTGCGGTCCGTGATGCCCACGGCCGCGAAGGCGGCCTTGAGGTGCGGCCAGTTCTGCTGCACGTTCTTGAGCGGCAGCTTCAGCGCCTGCGCGATTTGCGCGTCCGTGAGCGGGAAATCTACCTGACCAGGCGCGGAAGGCGGGGCCGAAGGCGCTGGAACGGGTACGGGCGCCGGCGCGGGCTCGGTCGCCACGACGCCGAGGGAACCCCAGGTCTGCGGGCCGACGATGCCGTCGACCGTGAGGCCGCGCGCCTGCTGGTACGCGGTGACGGCAGCGGCGGTGCGCGGGCCGAATTCGCCGTCGACGGGGCCCGGATCGAAGCCCTGGGCGGCGAGCATCTGCTGCAGCGCCATCACGTCGGGGCCCTGGCTGCCCTCGCGGAGGGTCGCGCCGCTGGGGCGGAGCGAGGGCGTGGGGGCGATGGCCGGCGGCGGGGGCGCGATGGGCGGTGGCGGCGGAGGTGGGGGCGGCGGCGGCGGAGGTGGTGGCGGGGGGGGCGCAGCCGGGAACCCCGGCGCGGCGGCCGGCATCGTGGCGAGCAGGGTGTCGAGCTGCCGCTGGATCGCGTCGAGCTGGGCGCGCAGGCTCGCGAGGGACGAGATCGCCGAGGCGTCGGGGCCCCAGGAGGGCGGCACGGGCGCATAGCCAGGTGAATAGGCGGGCGGATAGGCCGGCGCATAGACGGGCGCGGCGACAGGCGCGGGCCAACCCGGCGCCAGGGCGGCCTGCCAGATGACCAGTCTCGGATAGACACCCGAAGGGAGGTTGCTCATCCACGCCTCGCGAATTCAGACACCACCGTGGTTATCGGACGGGCGGCACAGAAATCGGTTAGCGATGAGATAACCTTTGCTGAACGATGGGTTATCTCGCCAGGTCTCAGTCGAACTTCGGGCCGTGCTCGTCGAGGTGTTCGCAGCGGGCGCCTGGCGTCAGCGCCCTTCCAGGCGGCCCGGATGACTATACACGTTGAACCGCTCGCCGCGCAGGAAGCCGATCAGGGTGACGCCGAAGCGGGACGCGAGGTCGGCGGCAAGCGACGAGGGGCCCGAGACCGCCGCCACCACGGGGATCCTCGCCATCACGGCCTTCTGGACGATCTCGAAGCTGGTGCGCCCGGAGACCATCAGGACCGTGTCGTCGAGCGGGAAATCGCCCGCGAGCAGCCGGGCGCCGATCGCCTTGTCCACCGCGTTGTGCCGCCCCACGTCCTCGAACACCGCGATGGGCATCCCCGCGGGCGTGAACAGCCCTGCCGCGTGGAGGCTCCCGGTCGCCTCGAAGACCGCCTGCGCGGCCCGCAATTTGGCCGGCAGCCCGAGCAGTACCGCCGGTGACGTCCGCCAGCGCGCGTCGAGCGGCTCGGCGAGCGTGGCGATCGCGTTCATCGAGCTCTTGCCGCACACGCCGCAGCTGCTGGTGGTGTAGAAATGGCGCTCGAGGCGTGACACGTCGACCGGCGCGCTCGTCTCCACCTCCACGGTATTCGTCTCTTCGGCGCGCACCTCGGCGAGGTCGGCACGGCTCCGAATGAGCCCCTCCCCATGCAGAAACCCCGCCGCCAGCTCAAGGTCGTGGCCCGGCGTGCGCATCGTGATCGACAGCGCTTTCCCGTTCAGCCGGATTTCGAGCGGTTCTTCGGACGCCATGACGTCGGCGCGGGCCTCCAGCCGGTCGCCAGTCCAGGCGTAGATGGTGCGCTCGGCGCTCACTGCGAGAAGGTCGGCGTGGCGGACGGCCGCGGCGAGGTCGGGGGGCTCGTGCACGGCGCCGGCGTGCCGTTGGGGTCGTTGGGCCCGGGCGTGACGAGGCAGGGCGTGGCGGTCGGGGACGGTAACGCGGTGGGGGACGGCGAAGGCGCGGCGGGCGTCGCGGTGGGCGCCTCCGGCAGGACTTCCACGTAGAGTTGCGTGAAGCGTTGCAGGTTGTGAGGGCTCACCACCGGGGCGAACGGGCCGCGCGCTTCGGCGAGGACCGCCTTCACGCTGAAACTGATCGCATACTTCCCGGCCGGGCCCGCCGCGAGGGCGCCGCGGGTCGCCTCGTCGAAGACCTCGACTGGCGCGAACGCGGCGGCCGGCCGGCCGCTGCCCGGGGGCCCGATCCGCACGGGCGGGTCGAGGGCCACGGTCCGGCGCGAGAGCGGGGTCATGCCGTTCCCGGCGTAGAGGGCGACCTCGACGTCCTCGATGTCGAAGGCGACGGGCTCGTGCGTCATCCCCACGCGGAGCTTCGCGATGGGCAGCGCGCCCGCGAGGTCGGCGCGGGTGAGCCTCATGGTCCAGGGGTCGACGCTCAGCTGGAGCGTGAACGTGGATTCCTTCGGCGCCTGGCAGGCCGCCAGCGCGACCAGCCCGAGCGCACACGCCAGCGCATTCATCCAGCCGCGCATCAGGTCCTCCCTGCCGGGGCGATCGACACCCAGGCGTTGTAGTCCGGCTGCCCGGAAATTGGGTCGTAGACCTGCCCGATCAGGCGGTTGGCCTTCGGCCAGTAGCCCTGCACGTGGCCCGGCGTGATGTCCGCGACCTTCGCCACGCCCTCCACCCGCCCGAGGTCCGACGTCACCACGATCGCCGCCCCATCCGCGAGCCCCAGCCTTTCAGCATCCGCCTGGCTGACCAGGAACGCGTCGTCGCGCTTCGCGCCCATCAGCGGGTCGCCGCCCGGATAGACGATGCTGTTGAACTGCTTGCCGCGCCGCGTGCTCAGGTGCAGCTTCCCTTCGGGTGCCCGCAGGTGGACCGGCTCCATCGGCGTGAATTGCGCCCGCCGATCGGGCATCTTCGCGAAATCGCCGCCCGGGCAGAGCTGCGGGCCGCCCCACTGCACCCAGTCGCCGGCCTTCGCGAGCGTCTCGATGCCCGCGTACATCGGCATCAGCCGGCCCATCTCGGCGCGGATCGCCGCGGTGGACGTGAAATGGTGCGCGTCCGGGAACGCGCGGCGGCCGAGCTCCGTGGGGATCCACCACTCGGCCTTCGCCTCGCCCACCTCGTGCCCGGGGATGTAAGGCGTGAACCGGATCCGGCGCTCGGTGTTGGTGCTGGTGCCGCCGCCGTGCTGCTCGTAGCGCGTGCGCGCGGGCAGGATCAGCACCTCGGCGCCGTCGAGCAGCGTGCCGGTGTTGAGCACGATGTCCTGGTGTACGCGCAGCTTCACGCCGCCCATCGCCTTCGCCATGTAGGCGGGGTCCGGCATCGTCTCCCAGAGGTTGCCGCCCACCAGGTACAGGAGGTCGAGGCCGACGTCGTGCGCCTGGCCGAGCAGCTGGCCGAAGGCGAGCCCGGGCTGCGCCGGCACCGGCCTCCCCCAGGCCTCGCCGAACTTCGCGCGGTTCTCGTCCGTAAGCGGCTGCGCGCCCGGCAGCTTCACCGGCGACACGCCGCACTCGCCGCCGCCCTGCACGCCGGAGTGGCCGCGGATGGGCATGATGCCGGTCTTCGGGCGGCCGAGGTTGCCGCGCGCGAGGGCCAGGTTGGCGATCGCCTGCACGTTGCGCGTGCCGAAAGCGTGCTGGGTGAGGCCCATGCTGTAGACCAGCACCGCCGTCTTCGCCGCGCCGTAGGCCTCCGCGAAGGCCTCCATCTCGCTGCGTGGCAGGCCGCTCGCCGCTTCCAGCTCCTCCCAGGTCCGCGGCTCGAGCGACGCGACCAGGTCCGCGAAGCCCGCCGTGTGGGCCTCGACGAAGGCGGTGTCCACCTTGCCCGCCGCCACCAGCGCCTTGAGCACGCCCGCGATGAAGGCCTGGTCGCCGCCCACCTTCACCTGGAAGAAGCGGTCCGCGAGCCTGGTGCCGAACAGGGCCGACATCGGCATCGAGGGCACCCAGTAGGCCTCGAGGCCCGGCTCGCGCACCGGGTTCACCACGAAGATGCGCGTGCCGGCGGCTTTGGCCTTCACGAGGTACTTCATCGTCACGGGCTGGTTGTTCGCGATGTTCGAGCCCCAGATCACCAGCAGGTCCGTGCCGATGAAGTCCGAGAGCGAGCAGGTGGGGGCGCCCACGCCGATCGAGGCCTCGAGCCCGGACACGCTCGCGGCGTGGCAGAGCCGCGAGCAGAGGTCCACGTTGTTGCTGCCGGCCAGCCGGGCGAGCTTCTGGAAGGCGTAATAGGCCTCGTTGGTGAGCCCGCGTGACGTGGCGAAGAAGCCCAGCCGGTCGGGCGCGGCGTCGCGCAGCTGGCCTGCCACGCGGTCCAACGCTTCATCCCAGGTCATCGGCCTGAGCCGGGTATCGCCAGGGCCGAAGGCCAGCGGCACGCCCAGCCGCCCCAGCGCCTGCAGCTG
Organism: Candidatus Sericytochromatia bacterium; assembly: GCA_036675505.1. Lineage (GTDB taxonomy): Bacteria > Cyanobacteriota > Sericytochromatia > S15B-MN24 > JAQBPE01 > JAKFEW01. The sequence continues at coordinate 107,404 of JAKFEW010000011.1, read as the reverse complement.
GGCACCGCTCATGGTGCGCAGCGTGGCGAGGTCGGGCAGCTTCTGCGGGTCGAAGGCCTCCATCGTGTTGAGGCGCATCAGGCGGAGGCGCGTGGTGCAGAGGTGCAGGCCCGGGATGACGTCGTCCTGCAGGCCGCGCGGGCCGAGCGAGCAGCCGTCGCAGACGCCCTGGTTGAGCACCCGCCAGGCGTAGCCCAGCTTCGCACGGTTCTCCCAGACCACCGCCAGCGTGTCGCGCAGGTGGCGCGGCTTCTCGCGATCGAGCCCGAAGGGCACGGGCCCGGCGATTTCGAGCCGCCGTTTCATGGGCCGGGGTACCACGGCGGGGTCCTACGGGCCGGTTTCACTTGCCGACGTCGAAGAAGGGCTCGAGGACCGCGCCGAGGTTGTCCTTGGCGATCGCCGCGAGATCGAGGAAGACCTCGTCACCCGCACGAACGTAGCGGTTCGTGATGTCCTGGATCTGGGCGGCCGGCATGCCGTACGACGCGAGCAGGGTCGGCAGGCGCTCGGACGGGTGGCGCTGGGCCGTGAGCGTGACGTAGTCCTCCATGAGCTTCGCGCCCTCGCCGGCCTTCAGCGTCGCGCCGTACGCGCGGACGTCCTCGGTGACGGCATGGAGGTCCTTGTAGTGCTGCTTCGAGAGGTCCGCGAAGGACAGGATCTTCTCGGCGAAGAGCAGCGCGCCCTGGCCTTCCTTGTCCACCTGCGTGGCCACCGTGGGCGTCATCATGCCGATCGAGCCGTTCATCGCCTCGAAGAAGCCCGCCGCATCCGGGCTCGAGGGGCCGTTGTACCAGATGTCGAAAGGCTCGCCGCGCTTGCGCGACTCGATGCCGTCCTGCACGCGGGCGCGCATGATCTGGATGAGGAAGATCGCGACGGCGCGCGAGGTATCCGTGACGGGGATTTCAGCCGACCTGGGCGCCACGAGCGCCGCGTAGTTGAACTCCGCCGGCCGGCCGAAGACCTGGGCCATGATGCGGATGTTGTCGCCGGGCGCTTCCTGGAAGCCCAGGCGCCAGTGGCCTTCGGCGTTCGTCTTGACCGGGCCCGCCACCACCTTGCCGTCCTTCAACGACACGGCGAACACCACGATGCCCTGCAACGGCACGGCCTCGCCGGTCGCCTCGCCGGCCTGGGCGAGCGTGTACTTCACCTTGCCGATCAGGTTGCCGCTGTTGTTGCTGATGAGCCCCGCGCCGCCTTCATCCTTGACCTTGCCGATCAGCCCAGCGCCGCCCTCGTTCTTGACCTTGCCGATCAGGCCACTGCCGGCGTCGGAAATCAGCGAGCCCGCGTTGTTGCCGATCAGCCCGCTGCCGGCGTCGGAAATCAGGCCGAGGCCGGAGTCCGAGATGATGCCCGACCCCGCGTCGCTGATCAGCTTGACGTTGCCCTTGCCGCGCTCGGCGAGGCCGGCGGCCAGCAGGCGCGAGGGGTCGACCGCGACCGCGCCGCCGAGCAACAGGGCGAGGCTGGGCAGCACCTCCGGCGTGGGTGAGCCCTGCACGCCCGTGGCCTTGACGCTCGCGGCGGGCTTCACCGGCGCCTTGGACGGCCTGGGCGGCTGCACGGTGCCCGCCGGGCAGGCCGCGAGCAACCCAGCCAGCGCCGCCGCCATCAAGCGGGGCGCGAAGCGGGTGCGGACGACCGGGCGGGTGGACATCGAACTTCTCCTGCTTCCCTCATGCCCTCGTTCGGCCCGGGGCTATCGTTCCGGCCACCGAGACCCTTGCCCGATCCGGGCTATCGCCGCGGCCTTCAAGACACCGGGCCGATCCGCGGGATCGGCCAGAACCGGAACACCGCGTGGCCGATGATGTGGTCGATCGGCAGCGTGCCCCACACATGGCTGTCGGCCGAGTTGTTGCGGTTGTCGCCCATCACGAAGACGGCGTCTGAAGGGATCCGGCCGCCGGCCATGCCGAGGGCGTGCCAGTCGGGCTCGGGGTAGGCCGGCATCGCCAGGGTGTAGGGCTCGGTGAGCGGCTGGCCGTCGATGAACACGAGCCCCGAGTGGATCGCGATCGTCTCGCCCGGCAGGCCGACCACGCGCTTGATGACGGCGTTCCCCGCGAGGGCCGTGGCCTTCGGCGGCGGGTCGAATACCACGATGTCGCCGCGCCGCGGCGGGTGAAAGCGGTAGCTGAGCTTCTCGGCGAGGAGGCGATCGTTGATCTCGAGGCCCGGCAGCATCGATTCGGAGGGAATGTAGAACGACGCGGCGATGAACGCGTGCACGAACCAGGCGATGCCGCCCGCGAGCACCACGGTCTCGAGGGTCTCCATCGCCTTGGTGCGCGGGCGCTGCCGCCAGCGCTGGAGGAGCGAGCGGGGGCGATCCAGCTTCGCTGGTTCCCTTCGGTCATCGGGCTCGGGGATCGGGGGCAGGCCTTCGGGGTCGGTGCGCTCGGACATGCCTTCAAGGTACCAGGCGATAGCCCTTGCCGTGCACCGTCACCAGGTGGACCGGCGCCGCCGGATCCGGCTCGATCGCCTGGCGCAGCCGCACCACCAGGTTGTCGACCGTTCGCGGGTTGGCCGCATGGTCCGCGCCCCATACCTCGTCGAGCAGTTGATCGCGGCTCACCGGGGCGCCGTCGGCGCGCGCCAGCGCGGCCAACAGCTCGATCGCGCGCGCCGGCAGCTCGAGCGTTCGGCCGTCCCGCCGCGCCTCGAGCCGTCGCAAATCGATCGCCACCTCGCCGAGCGTGAGCGCGGCGGGACCGGCAGCCGGCGCGAGCTTCCCGCCGCCGCGCCGCAGCAGCGCGGCGACCCGCCCGAGCAGCTCGAGCATCGAGAAGGGCTTGGTGACGTAGTCGTCGACGCCGAGCGCGAAGCCCGTGACCTTGTCGAGCTCGGCCCCGCGCGCCGTCAACATCAGCACCGGCACGTCGAAGCCCGCGGCGCGCAGCTCGCGCAGCACCGAGAAGCCGTCTTGCCCGGGCAACATCACGTCGAGGATGACGAGGTCCGGCCGCCCTTCCCGGGCTTTCACGAGCCCTTCCGGGCCGGTCTCGGCGGCGAGCACGACGTGGCCCTGGGCGGCGAGCAAATCGACCAGGCCGCGGCGCACCGGGGCCTCGTCCTCGACGACCAGGATGCGCGCGCTCACGCCTCCGCCTCGGGCGGCGCGAGCGGGATGCGGAGGCGGAACTCGGTGCCTTCCCCGGGCTCGCCGGCCACGTCGACCCGCCCGCCGTGCCCCTGGACGGTCTCCTGGACCAATGCGAGGCCGAGTCCGGTGCCGGGCCCGCGCTCATGCCGGCGGCGGTAAAAGGGCTCGAAGATCTTCGCGCGCTCGTGGTCCGGGATGCCGGGGCCGAAGTCGCGCACGGCGATCACGGCCGCGTGCGGATCGTCCGGGGCGGGCAGCGCGCTCAGCATGACGACGCGGCCATCCGCGGCGTACTTCGCGGCGTTGGTGAGCAGGTTGGCGATCGCGAGCACCAGCGCGTCGCGGTCCGCGGCGATCCGCAGCGGGATCGGCGCGTGCACCTCCACGCGCAGGCCGGCCTGGTCGAGCAAGCCGCGCGTGGCGGCCACGGCATCGTCGATCGCCTCGCGCGCGTCGATCTCGTCGATCACCAGCGGGCGCGCCTTGCTCTCCAGCGCGGCGTACGCGAGCACGTTCTCCACCAGCCGCGTGAGGCGATCGCACTCGCGGGCGATCGTGCCGAGGTAGCCGCGGCGCGCGTCAGGGTCTACCACCACCTCGTGTTGCAACATCTCGGCGTACAGCTTGATGGTGGTGAGCGGCGTGCGCATCTCGTGCGACATGCCGGAGACGAAGCGCCCGCGCGCCTCGGCGAGCGCACGGTGGCGCATGAGGTGGCGCAGCTGGCGCAGCGAGACGATCAGCGAGACGCCGCACGCGATCAGGAGCAAGGAGAGGTGCTGCAGGAGCTCGATCAGGTAGGCCGTGTTGTGGCCGATGAAGGCCCCGAAGGGTAGCAGGCGCAGATCGCGGATCTCGGGCGGGAGGAGCACGCCGGAACCGCGCGGCGTGATCGCCTGGTGCGGGATGTAGAAGCGGTCGCCCGGGCCGTCGTCGACGTCGGAGCTCCAGGCGAGCATCTCGGCGAGGCCGTGGCGGGCGAGGATCTCGGCGCCCTCGGTCCCGCAAACGGCCGTCTCGTAACCGAGCCAGCCGCGCTTCCGGGTGCCGAGGGCCACGAGCCGCCGGCCGCCCTCGACCGGCAAGGCGTCGAAGGTCACCGGGCCGGCATGGCGGGCGAGCGCGTCGTCGCGCACGAGGGCCAGGATCGTGGTCTCCGCGTCGCGTCGCGCCTCGAAACCCGCGGCCTGCGGGCCGAGCCACGGCGCCAGGTTGAAGGTCGTCGGGCGCCAGGCCCGCAGGTCCACCTCGGCGGGCGCCTGCCCGCGCGCCTGGTAGGTGAGGGTGGCGTCGGGCGCGAGGTGGAACGCGGCCCGCACGTAGGGCTTGTCGAGCATCGCGGCGAGCGTGGGCCGTGGATCGCCCGCGGGCACCGGCAGCCGGGGCGGCGGGTTGCCGCGCCGGAAGGCCGAGGCCATCTCGTCCCAGGCGGGCAAGGCGCGCTCGGCCAGCCGGTCGCGCGGGACCATCAGGAAGCCGCCGTCCATGCGCATCCCGTGGACGGCGGTCGCGACGAACCAGCCGCCGAGGACGAGCGTCGTGGCGAGCGCGAGCGACAGCGTGAGGGGCGGGGCGGGCGGCATCGGCTTCCTGGGACGGACGGGGCGCAGCTTCAACATACCCGGGACTCCTGGGTGGGGGCCGCCGAAGCGGCCGGGCGGGGGACGCGCCCATCGTCGCACCCGCGGAGCCCCCGGGTCGTCGCCGGGTCGTCGCCGCGTTGTCACGGTTTCGTCATCGGGGGGCGCCGAGGCGCTACCGGATCACTGGTCGCCCCCGTTCCTCGACGACCGTGGCGACGTCGTAGACCCCGCGCTCCGCGTCGAAGTGGTAGAGGATCGTGCCCGGCCGGAACCGCGCGGGCGCGGCCTGGCCGGGCGCGAGGCCCGCTGCGGCGTCGGCCACGAGCGGGCAGACGCCCGCGCCGTACGGGTTCGGGAAGCCGAGACCAAGGCGCTAACCGGCCTTCCTCGAATGGCGCAGCACCAGCGCCTCGAGGCCCTTGAGCGCCTTGGTCTCGGCTTCCGCCCGGTCCGCCACGGCCTTCATGGCCGCGCCCACCTTGGCGGCGTCCTGCTCGTAGGCGCGCAGCGCGCCGAGGTCCTTGGCCTCGCGGGCGTCCTGCAGCTGCTTGTAGGCGGCCAGCGCGTGCTGCTCGAGCTCCTTGCGGTTGCGCGCGGGCGAGATGCCCTGGAAGGTCGCGAGGTCGCGCTCGAGGCCCTTGGCGCGGCGATCCTGGATCAGCTTCACGGCGAGGAAGCCGAGCCCCATGCCGAGCACGCCCGCGCCCGCCGCGACGGCGGCGAGCGGCAGGCCGATCGAGGCCGCGACGGCCGTGAGCCCGAACCAGCCGCCGGCGCCGGCCGCGGCGCCGAGCCCGGCCATCGCGAAGGCCTTCCAGGCGTTGAAGCCGCGCAGGTGCCTCGCCTCCCGCGCGACGCTGGCCTTCACCCGCTCGAGCGGGTAGGCCGCGACGATGCGGGCCTGGTCAGCCACCTTGGCCTTCGACGCCTCGAGCGTGGCATGCAGGCCGCCCACGATGTGCTCGGGCCGGCGCGGCCGCTGGATGCGGTCGAAGCCCTGCATCGCCGCGTAGACCCGCCGGCAGGCGCTCTCGTGGCCCCAGAACCACCCGCCGCCGCCCTGGTCGAGCGCGCGCCGGACGTCCTCCGCGGCCGCGCGGATCTCGGGGTCCCGGGCGTCGCGGGCGAGGTCGACGGTGTCGTGGGCGACCCGGCTGAGGTCGCGCCAGAGCCGGTCGTACTGGATCTCGTCGCGGTACTTCGCGCGATCCTCGTAACGGTCCTCGTCCTCGTAGACGTCGTTGCCGTCCGCGTCCTTGCCCTTGTAGACGCGGTCGGTGCCGACCTTCACGCGCTCGTAGCCGTCGAAGACCTGATCGACGTAGTAGCCGTCGGGCCAGGACGGGTTGTAGCGACCGAGCCGCGGCACCAGCGATTCGTAGCGCTCGAGCACGCGCAGGTCGACGACCTCCGGGAACTGCCAGGGCGTGGCCGGCACGACGCGGCCGTCCGGCAGCGTGGCCTGGCCGTTCTCGACCTTCACGATGCCCTGGCCGGTGAGCATCACGCGGTCGGCCTGCAGGGCGCGCGCGAGCTCGGAAACGGTCAGCGCGTCGCCGCGCTCGCCGCCTTCGTTGATGGCCTGGCGCGCGGCGCCGTCGACGTGGGTGATGCCGGCCTCGGCGAGCTCGGCTTCGTCGATCGTGCCGTCGGGCTCGCCGCCGGCGGCGCCGCGGCGATCGAGCGCGGCGGCGACCATGGCGCGGTCGATCAGCTCGCTGGGCGGCGCCGTCGCGGCGATGGGCCTGGCGGGCGCGACGGGCTTGCCGGCGATTGCGCGGCGGTTCACTTCAGGCATGGGACAACCTCACTCGACCACTCCAAAGGCTTTGTCGCGCGCGAGCCCATTCAGGCGGTTAGGGAGAATCTAAGGTTGAAGTAACCTTTGGTTAAGGCCGCTCCCTGAACGCCCACTTGAACCCGATGCTGGCCGCGATCTCGCGGGCCACCATTCGCCAGCCCGACGGGACAGGCAGCGAGGCCGGATCGGGGGCTGTGTCCGGGGCGAAGACGAACTGGATCGCGCGCTCGTCCCAGTTCGGCGCGTTGTGGGTGCCGAGCGGCAGGGACACGCAGCGCCGAGCCTGGTCGTGCAGGCAGTCGCGGGCCTGGTGGCCGGCGGACGTCCAGGTGAAGACGTTGAACGAGTCCCAGGTGCCGACCAGGCTGTAGAGATCGACCTCCGGGGCGAGCGGCGTTTCCATGATGCTCCGCCAGTAGGCGCTGTTGGGCGCGAGGTCGCGGGCGTAGGCCAGGTGCTGGACGCCGGTGAGGATGTACAGCGCGAGATCCGCCGCGGTGACGCCCGCCCAGGGCGCGCTGAGCGCCACGAAGCGCAGGCGCTTGAAGCCCTCCAGGTGCCCGTCGGGCCGGCGCAGACGGTCGAGCGCACCCTTGGTCGTGATCGCGCCGAGGCTGTGGGCGACCACCGTGAGGTCGTCGTCGCCCGCCGCGGCGAGGCTGCGCAGCTCGCTGGCGAAGCCGTCGGCGTTCTGGCCCGCGCCGCGCTTCCAGGTCTCGTAGGCCATCGTCCACACGCGCATGCCGCGCGACTGGGCCTCGCGGATCAGGATCCACTGGTTACATGGGTCGCCGCCGATGCCATGGATGAACACGATCGGCGGCCCCGCTGCGGGGAACGGCGCGACGCGCACCAGCCGGGGCTGGTGGCCCGCGCCGACCTGCGCGAGCTCACCGGGCTTGGTGAGCGTCGCGAGCTCGACCTCGGCGGCGAGCGTGGCGATCGGCGGGGGAAAATCGGTGGGCATCGGATCTGTATCGGGCATGGCGGCGGGCAGCACGCGTGGGGGCAAGACACATTATCGAATATTCTTCGAAGTTTAAAGCACCCTTTACCGATGACGATAAATGAACACCGGATGGCACGGGGGGAGCGATGGGACGCTTCCCGGGTCGTCACAGAGAGAGTCGTTACCGAGGGTCCTCACCGAGAGTCGTCATCGAGAGAAGGGAGAAACGCTCATGTTCGCCAATGGTCCAGTGGGCTCCCGCCCCATGCCGCAGTTCTTGTCCGCGCAGACGCGCCCGATGGGCGGTGCGCCGACCATCCTGATGCCACCGCCCCCGCCGTCGCCGTCGACGTTGATCAGCAACTCGCCGGCCGGCGCGAGCATCCGGGCGAACCTCTACAACCTCAGCGTGATGTGCTGGACGTTCTTGAAGGAGATGTTCGCGAAGGTGCGCGCCGCGATTCGCAGCGTGGCCTGACCGTTCACCGTTTGCCCGGGTGGGAAGAGGGGGCTGGGCTCAGCCCCAGAACTTCCACCACGGGCGGACCACCGCGGCGCGCTCGAGCTCTTCGAACTCGGTCCGCCACGCGTGCGCGCCGTTCACCTGGTCCGTCAGGCGGGCGACCTGGGCCTCGAGCTCGCCGACGCGCTGGGCGGCGGCGGCGTAGCGATCCGCCATGCCGGTGTGCTCGTCGAGCACGCCGCAGAGGCGCGGCGTGAGCACGTCCGCGAGCAGCTCGGCGGCCTCGACGAGGCGGCGATCGCGCTCGGTGCGGAGCTCCTCGGCGAGGTGGTCGCGCTCGGCCTCGAGGTGGTGCAGGCGGGCGACCAGCTCGATCATCGCCGCTTCGCGCTCGGCCGCCATCGTGCGGATGCGCTCGTCGTAAGCCGCGGCGGCCGCGGCGCGGTCTCGTCCGAGGTCGCGCAGCTCGCCTTCCAGCTCGTCGATGCGCCGCGCGGCGAAGAGGTAGCGATCCGCGAGGTCGGTCTGGGCCGACACGGCGCTCGCCACGGCGTCGGCGACGGCCTGGCCGATCAGCAGCGGATCCATCGTGGCCGCGGCGGGCGCGAACATGACCGCGGGCGCGGCAGGCGGCTCCGGCGTTTCGGCAACCAGCGGCTCGTCGTCGAACTCGGGCTCGGCGTTCGACTTCACGATCACGAAGGCGTTCAGCCCCCGGCCGTTCGCGCGGCGGCGGCTGCGGCCCTCCGGATCCGTCGCGATGCGCGGGGTCGGGGGGGCCGTGATGACCGGATCGGGGATGGGGGGGAGGAAGGCTTCGGTCATGGGGGGTTCCGCAGGGGGCTCAGCCATCGTAGGTCGCGGGCGGGGGGCGGGGCCGTGGCTGACGTCACGCGCGCGCATGTGACCGCCGTCACAGCCACCTGGTGCCATTTTGGGCTCGGAACGGGCACCGTTGCAGCGTTCTCGGGCCGATTGACGGTCGTTGCTCGCTCGCCTATACTGGCCCTCTGACCTAAAAGTGATCCGGGCGGGGAGGCGCATGTCCTCGGCCTTTTCGGATCCACCTTCCGGGGAACATAACGTGAGCCGCGATTTGCTCGGGGCGATGACTGTCAAGGGCCTCCTCGCCGACGTTTCGGCCGGTAGCCTCGCGCCTGGCGGAATCGGCATGGCGGCCCTGGCCGGCGGGATGTCCGCCGCGCTGGTGAGCCTGGTTGGGCGCCTCACCGCCGGCAAGCCGGGCTACGAGCCGATGACCGAGGAAATGGAGCGCCTGCTCGAGCGCGCCCGCGTGCTCGAAGAGCAGCTCATGACGGCCATGGACCAGGAGGTCGAGGCGTTCAACAAGCTGATCGAGTCGGCGGCGCTGCCGCGTGGCACGGGCGACCACGACGAGCAGACGATCATCCGCCGCGACATGATGCGCATCTCCGCGCGGGGCTACACCCAGGTGCCGCTCCAGGTGGGCCAGATCGGCATGGAGTTGCTGCCGATCGCGGAGTCCGTCGTGCGCTACGGCAACCGCGAGGTGGTCGCCGATGCCGGGACGGCGCTGCTGATGGCGATCGCCAGCGTGAAGGCCGCCGCCCTCCAGGTCTTGATCAACCTGAAGGGCCAGGAAGACGAGTGGGCCGTCGAGGCCCGGGAACGGGTCGACAAGTGGCTCGAGGCCATTCCGGCCATCGAGCAGGAGCTGTGGGCCCACCTGCTCCTGCAGGTCGGCGCCACGCCCACCGCCTAGCTGAAGGCGAGCAGCTCAGCTAAAGGCGACTTGCAACTGCAGCACGCGCCCCTTCTCTTTGATGCGGGCCAGCGCGTTGTCGATCGCCTTCGCGTTCTTCTCGAGCGCCTGGGCGATCTCGCGGTAACTCGCGCCCTTGAGGTAGAGCGCAAGCACCTGCTGCTCGAAGCCCGACAGGTGTTTGCGTAGCATCGCCTTGACCCAGTCGAGGCCGTCTTTGTTCAGGATCTCCTCGTGGGGGTCGCGCCCGTCGGAGACGTCGAGCAACTCCAGCGGCTGCTCCACCTCCTCATCGCCGGACAGCGTCGCGTACATCGAGAGCGGCAGGTGCTTCTGGCGCGTGGCCTGGCGCACGGCCGAGATGATGTGGCGCGCGACGCACATCGCCGCGAAGCGTTGGAACGCATAGCCGCGCCCGACCTGGAAGTCGCGGATGGCCTTGTGCAGGCCGATCAGCCCCTCCTGCAGCATGTCGTCGTTGTCGGCGCCGCTCAGGTAGTAGGCCCGACATCGCTTCGAGACGAGCGGCCGGTATGCCTTGAGTAAATGGCGCTCGGCGCGACGGTCGCCGCTTTGGGCGAGCGTGACCAGCTCGTCATCCGAGAGCGCGTGGTATCTGTGACCCATGGAAGCCCTCCGCGGCGTCCAGGGGGCCATGCGTTCAGTCCTGGGTGAACTTGCCGAAATCGCCTGGTTTGACGTTTTGCAAGAATTCCCGGAACTTTTCCGCTTCCTCTTCTTCCTTTGCTGGGTTGATCGGGATGGAATTGTTGGTCATCACGTCGGACGCGACGAGGATCGGCGCGCCGGCACGCAGCGCCAGGGCGATCGCGTCGCTCGGGCGGGCGTCCACCGAGATGACTTTTCCATCCTTTTCCAGCTCTATTTCGGCGAAGAACGTCTGTTCGCGCATGTCGCTGATGAGGACACGCTTGATTTCGGCGTCGAGCTTACCGAGCAAGAGAACCGCCAGGTCGTGCGTGAGTGGCCGTGGTGCCTGGATTCCTTCGAGCGCCATCAGGATCGCGTTCGCTTCAGGTTCGCCAATCCAGATGAGCAGGGCCCGACGTTCTTCCTGGTCCCGCAGCATCACAATCGGATGTCTGGAGGCGGAATCGAGGATGACCCCGGAGACTTTCATTTCGATCATGGGCCCCTGCACTTTCTCTTGCCTGGGAGTCGTTCGCATTATAGCACGCCGTTAACGCGCTTAGAACCAGCGTTAGCGGCCTGTTGAGCGAGGTCTTTCCAGTGGGAGTCGGATGCTTCGGGCCTTTCGGCCCCGGAGCTCATGCTCTCGGCCATATTAACAACGGACGGCCGCCCGCCCACCGTCTCGACGCACCGGATTCGTTGGCCATTCCGCCATGATCGGCCCACGCCCGGAACCGAGGGCTCAAGGGCGGGCGGCGACCGCCGTGAGCCCCGCGCGGCGCGCGGCCACCAACGCCTCCTGCCAGACCTCCTTCAGGGGCTGGCCGGCGGCTTCGGCGACCCGCCGGCAATCCTCGTATTCGGGCGCCACGTTGATCGCCTGGCCGTGCAACGCGCCCACCTTCACGCCGACGGCGCCCCACGGCGTCTGGACCGTGTGGTGCGTCCGCTCGAGCACGCGCCGGGTCACGGCGTGGTGGCGCAGGCCCAGGGTGGTGGTCTCGCGGAACACGAGCTCGCTGCAGGCGTCGAGCAACGCGGCCTCGCACAGCACGGCGAGCACGATGCCGGGTCGCCCCTTCTTCATCAGCGTGGGCGTGAGCGTGACGTCGAGGGCGCCCGCCGCCAGCAGCTTCTCGGTGAGCGGGGCATAGAACTGCGGGTTGAGATCGTCGATGTTGGCCTGGATTTCGAGCACCTCGGGTCCGCCGGTGGCCTCGCCCAGAGGCTCGCCGATCGTCACGCGCAGCAAGTTGGGGACACGCTTGCCTTCGCGACCGCCGGCGCCGTAGCCGACCGGGCCGGGCCGCCAGGTGGGGGCGGGGCCGAAGTGGGTGGCCAGCGTCGCCAGGATCGCCGCGCCGGTCGGCGTGACGAGCTCGCCGGGCTCGCCGTTGTCATAGGTGGGGATGCCCGCGACGAGCTCGGCGACGGCCGGGACGGGGACGGGCATGAGGCCGTGCGCGCAGCGGATCATGCCGGAGCCGATCGGCAGCGCGGAGCAGCGCACCTCGGTCACGCCGAGCTGCTGCAGGCAGAGCACGGCGGCCGCGATGTCGACGATGGCGTCGTCCTGGCCCACTTCGTGGAAGTGGACCGAGTCGCGCGTCTCGCCATGGACCTTCGCCTCGGCGTCGGCGAGGCGGCGGAAGATGGCGATCGCCTGTTCGCGGGCGGGGCTATCGAGGTTCGAGAGCTTCGCCTCGACGTCGGCGAGCGTGCGATGGGCGTGATCGTGGTGGTGCGTATGCTCAGGGCCGTGGCCGTGGCCGTGGCCGTGATCGTGGCCGTGGTCGTGGTGATGGTCGTGGTGGTGATCGTGGTGATGGTCGTGGTGGTGATCGTGGTGGTGATCGTGGCCGTGGTCATGGCCATGACCATGGGGCTGGAACAGTTCCGCCGGGCCCTCCTGCTGGCCTCGCACCGTGACGTCGAACTTCGTGCCGACGATCCCCGAGCGCTCGATCTCCCGCGTCGAAACCTCCACGCCCGCGAGGCCGAGGACCGCGAGCTGTTCCCGCAGCTGCGCGAGATCCGCGCCGGCGCCGAGCAGGGCGCCCACGATCATGTCGCCGCTGGCGCCGTTGAAGCAGTCGAAATACGCGATGGCCATCCGCGCCCCCTCCGGTGGGCGCGGTCATTGTACAGGCCCCCTCTCCCGGGCGGGAGAGGGGGCCTGTAGGACGGAAGAGCGGAAGCCGAGCACTGAGGGGGGGTGTGCTCGGTTCCAGGATGATCATAACCCAGGCTCGGTCGCGCGGGATCCGCCGTTCAGCCCGTTTCGCCGATCCGCCATTATGCGTATCGGCTCCCGGTCAGGGGTCGCAGTCGGGGTCGTCGGGGTCGCCGGCCTGGGAGGTCGAGAGCGGCTTGCCGAGAGCGCCGCCGGGCGTGACCTTCACGGTCTGGCCCGGGCCCACCAGGGCGGGTTGGCCGCCCTTGCCGCTCACCTCGACGCGGCCTTCCTCCACGTCCACGCGCGTGCCGCCCTTCGGGTCCACGCCGAACGTGAGCGTGGTGCCGCGCACCACGGCGGTGGCGCTGGGCGAGCGGAAGCGGAAAGGCGCGGTCAGCTTCTCCTTGAAGCGGGCCCAGACCTGCCCGACCGAGACGTCGAGCGCGTCCGGATCCGTCACCGTCAGCTCGGTCATCGCGTTCAGGCGGAACTCGCCGCCGTTCTTGAAGCGCAGCCGCGCCATCCCGCGCGAGCCCGTGCGCACCACCGTGCCGGCCGAGAGATCGACGTTCGCGCGGGCATCGGCCCAGGCGCCCGCCGGCGGCCGCCACTTCACGGTGCCCATCACGGCCACGAGCTTCGCGACCGGCTCGATCGCCACCGCCGCGGGCTGGAAGCCCGCCACGAGTAGCGCGCCGAGCGCGAGCGGGACCAACCGGGGAGCCAGGTGAGTCCTCATACGCGTAAATCCTCCAACGACAACCAACCCTGCTGCAACGCCTTCAACACCGCGCCCGTTCGGGAGGCGACGCCCAGCTTGCCCGTGATGTTCGACAGGTGCTGCTGCACCGTGCGATCGCTGATGCCCAGGCGGGCGGCGATCTCCTTGTTCGTCAGATCCTGCGCGAGCGTGCGCAGGATCTCGATCTCGCGCTCGCTGAGCGGCTCGACCGCCTTCTCGAGCGGCGGCGCCGGGCGCTGGTAGCTCGAGACCACCGCCTTCTGGACTTCCGGTTGCAGCAGCGCCGCGCCGCCCTGGGCCACCAGCCGGATCGCCGTGTGCAGCTCTTCCTCGGTGGCGGTCTTGAGCAGGAAGCCGTTCGCGCCGGCTTGCAGCGCCTTGAGGATCGCCGACTCCTCGTCGGCGGATGAGAGCATCAGCACGCCCATTCGCTCGCCGCGCTCGCGCACCTTCCGCACCACCTCGATGCCGTCCATTTTGGGCATCTGCACGTCGAGCAGCAGCACGTCGGGGCGGTGACGCAGCGCGGCCTGGAGGGCTTCCTCGCCGTTCCGGCAGGTCGCCTCGACCACGAAGTCGGCGCATTCCTCGATCATCTCGACGGTGCCGCGCAGCACGACCGGGTGGTCGTCGGCGACGACGATGCGGATCAGGGGGGAGGTCATCGAATCGGCCTTTCAGGCGCCGCGACCAGCGGCAGGAGGAAACGCAGCCGGGCCCCCTTTCCCGGCTGCGAAACGATCAAGAGGTCCCCGCCGCGCCCCCGCATGCGCAGCCACATCCGGTGCAGGCCCGAATGGGCCGTCCCGGCCGGCGGCACGCTGAGGTCCGGCGGTAGGAAGCCCCGTCCGTCATCTGCCACCTCGACCACCGCCCGATCATCCTCGTGGGCGAGGCGGATCGTGACGTTGGCGGCCTCGGCGTGCTTGGCGACGTTGTTGAGGGCCTCCTGGACGAGCCAGTATACCTCCACCTCTTGGTCTTGGGGGAGAGGCGTCCAGTCGTCCACCGCCACCTCGGACCGGAAACCGTGTCGCAGAGAGGCTTCGTGGGCGAGCACCGGCAACGCGCCCGCGAGCCCCTCGTGGCGGAGCGCGGGAGGCAGCAGGTCGGCCCGCACGCGCAGCACCTCCTGGCGCACGTCCTCGGTCAGCGTCTCGGCCCGCTCGAGCCGCTCGAGCGCCCGGCCCGCCCCAACCGGCGGCGCCGCAGGGCCCACGGTGACTGGCGCGCCGAGCGCCTTGCGCACCTGCCTGAGCTCGCGGCCGAGCGCGACCAACAGCTGCTGGACGCCGTCGTGCAGCTCGCCTTCCACCCGTTCGCGCTGGCGCTGCGACTCACTCGCGAGGTCCGAGGCGTAGCGCTCCATCAGCCGCGCGCGGCTCTCGAGCAAGGCCTGGCGCTCACCGAGCAGGCCGAGGAAGTGGCAGGTGAAGAGGAAGCCGACCACCGGCACCACCTCGAGCCAGACGCCCAGCGGGAAGGCCGCCAGCGCGGCGAGCACCCAGGCGCCGGTCGCACAGGCCCAGACGAGGTGGCGGCGGCCGCCGGGCGAAGCACCCGCGAGCAGGGCGCGGCCGGGGCCGAGCGCGAGCAGCAGGAACAGGAAGGCGAAGGCCGGCCCGCCGAGCCGCTTCCAGAAGCCGCCCGCGAGCAGGTTGTCGATCGCCGTCGCCGAGATCTCGACGCCCGACATCGGCCCGCCACTCAGGTCTGGCGCCATGAAGTTGGTGTCCGGCAGGCCGGCCGCGGTGGCGCCGATCAGCACGATGCGCCCGGCGAGATCCGGCCTGGCGGCAGGCGCCGCGAGCACCTCGGCCGCGGAGAGCATCGGTGCTGTGCCGGTCGGGCCGCGGTAATTCAGCAGCAGCGGCTCGGCGGACCACAGCCCGCCCGGCAGCGCGGGTGCCCATTCGTCGCCCGCGTAGGCGTGCGCGACGGCCATCGCGAAGGCCGGCACGCGCTCGCGCTGCTCGCCGGCGCCGAGCGGGGCCTGGTCCGACTCGCCGAGGGCGTTCTGGTACGGCTGCAGCTCCCACGGCTCGGCCTGCTGGTAGGTGGTGAGCTGGACGCTGCCCTGGCCGACGGACGCCCCACGCAAGAGCGGGATCGGGGCGATCGCCGTCAGCCGTCCGCCGGTCGCGCCGGCGTAGGCCAGGAAGGTCGGCAGCACGGTCGGCACCGCGCCGATTGCGCGGGCGAGCGCGGCGTCGGCGCGTGGGTCCTCCGACGGCTCGTTGAAGGCCACGTCGATGCCGACCACGCGGGCGCCGCGGGCGCGCACGCGGTCCACCAGCGTCGCGAACGTCTCGCGCGGCCACGGCATCTTGCCGTGGGCCGCGAGCGAGCGCTCATCGATGGCGACGACGGTCACCGGGGCCGTGAAGCCCGTGACGGGGCGTACCAGGTAGCGGGCGCGGACGGTCAGCCGCTCCAGGGATTCGAACGCGCCAAGGGAGGCCGTCAGCGTCCAAGCTGCGGCCAGTCCCAGGCTCGCTTGGAGCGCCCGACGGGCGTCGCTCACGCTGTGGCTCCTGAAGACTAGCGTCCTACCTGGATATACCCTGAAAAGGGCCCGACCGGTGCACGCACGAGGCGTGTGAGGGGGGTCTCACCGGCCGGGTTGAGCCCATCCTAGCAGGCGTAACAATCCTGCAACATTCGCCATTCAGCCCCGCCCAGGTAAGCGATTTCGCCTATTCGGTCGGTGCTTCGCCGCTCGTCGCGCGGGCCGTGGCCATCTGGTGGGCGATCCGCGCGGCCAGGTGCCCCGCGCCGAAGCCGTTGTCGATGTTCATGACCGCGATGCCCGAGGCGCAGGAGTTCAGCATCGCGAGCAGGGCCGCGACGCCGCCGAACGACGCGCCGTAGCCCACGCTGGTGGGCACGCCGATCACGGGCCGATCCGTGAGCCCGCCGACCACCGAGGCCAGCGCGCCTTCCATGCCGGCCACCACGATCACGGCGTCGCTGCCGACGAGCTGGTGGCGCTGATCCATCAGGCGGTGGATGCCGGCCACGCCGACGTCCCAGATCCGCCGCACCTCGCAGGCGGCCATCGCGGCGGTGAGGGCGGCCTCCTCGGCCACCGGCAGGTCCGCGGTGCCGGCCGCGAAGATCGTGACCACGCCCGCGCGGAGCACGTCGGGGACGGGCTCGCCCCAGGTCAGCGCGCGCGGCGTCTCGTGGTAGGTCAGCTCCGGCAGCTCGGCCCGCACGGCCTCGGCCGTCGCGGCGTCGCAACGCGTCGCGAGCACGCGGTCGTGGGCGGCGCGCAGGCTCTTGAAGATCCCCGCGATCTGGGCGGGCGTCTTGCCGGGGCAGTAGATCACCTCCGGGTAGCCCGTGCGGACGGCGCGGTGGGTGTCGACGCGGGCGTAGGAGAGATCCTGGAAGGGCAGATCGCGCAGCGCGGCGGTGGCGGCGGCCACGCTGGTGCGGCCCGCGGCCACCTCGGCGAGCAGGGCCTCGAGCCGGTGACCGTCCATCTAGCCGATCACCGCGTTCAGCGAGCCCATCCGGTAGCCCTCGAGATCGAGGCAGACGAAGAGGTAGCCCGCGTCCTTGAGCCCCTGCACCAGCGCCTCGCGCTGCTTGAAGGCCCAGTCGAGCTCGGCGGCCGGCACCTCGACGCGCGCGACGTCGCCATGGTGCCGGACGCGCGCGCCGGCCGTGAAGCCCAGCCCGTGGAGCACCTGCTCGGCGGCGTCGATGCGCGCGAGCGCTTCGGCCGTGACCGGCGTGCCATAGGGGATGCGGCTCGAGAGGCAGGGGGCCGCGGGCTTGTCCCAGACGCGCAGGCCGAGGTGCTGGGCGATCGCCCGCACCGCCGCCTTGCCGAGCCCGGCCTCGGCGAGCGGGCTCGCCGTCTCATGCGCGCGCGCGGCCTGCTGGCCGGGGCGGTAATCGCGCTTGTCGTCGGCGTTGAAGCCGTCGAGCACCACGGCGAAGCCGTCCGCTCGCGCGATGCCCCGCAGCTTGGTGAAGAGCTCGTCCTTGCAGAAGTAGCAGCGGTTGGTGGGGTTCGCCACGTACGCGGGGTTCGCCATCTCCTCGGTCGCGACCGCGCGGTGCGGGAAGCCGGCCTCGGCGGCGAAAGCCGCGGCGGCTTCGCGCTCGCGCGGCGGGATCGAGGGCGAGTGGGCCGTGACGGCGAGCATCTTCGCGCCCAGCGCGCGGTGCGCGGCCACGGCGACGAGCGCCGAGTCGACGCCTCCCGAGTACGCGACGATCGCCGACGGCCACTGGCTGATCACGTCCTCCAGCTGGGCGAGCTGCGCCGCTGTGGCGGCCTGGTCCGTTCCTGACTCGATCATCCCCGTTGCTCCCGCGCGCGGCTTTCCATCTTCTTGAAGTAACGCTCGATGGCGATGTAAGCGCCGAACAGCCCGCCCGCCATCGCCAGCAGCGCGACGTCGCCGACGGCGTTGGCCCAGAACGGATCCATCCACTTGAGCTGGGCGAACACGCCCATCCCGGTGCGCACCGTCAGGCCGGCTGCCGCGATCAAGAACGCGTCGACGACGCGCGCGAGCATGCCGCGGCCCAGCGCCTTCTTCACGCGATCGCTGATGTACAGGCCGACGCTGAACGCCGAGAAGCTGAAGAAGAACGTGATGAGGTTGATGAACGTCGCGACGTGATTCCAGGCGTCGTGGCTCATGGTGGCCTCCGAAGGGGCGGAACGCCCCAGTATAGCAAGTCGGGGCTAGGCCAGCGCGATGATCCGCAAGGTCACCTGCCCGCGCAGGTCCTCGGTGACGCTCGCGCCGAACACCACGTCCACGTCGGCCGGCATCCACGCGTACAGCCGATCGGCGGTCTCGGAAACCTCATGCAGCGGTAAATCCGGGCCGCCGGCCACCTCGATCACCACGGCACGCACCTGCCGCAGCCAGGCGTCGAGGTCGTGGCCGACGCCGACGCTGCGCGCCTCGGTCGCCTCGAAGATCCGGACGTCCATCTCGGGGCGCGCCCAGTCGGCGAGCCAGGTCTGGAGGTCGTCGGGGAGCACCTCGATCATGAGGCCGGTGCGGCGCACGAGGTCGCCCAGCATGCCGGCGGCGCGCTCGGCCTCGTTCGCAGGCCGGCTGGCGGCCATGGGGCCATTGAGGCTGGCCGCGACGAGCGCCTCGAAGCGTGCCTTCTCGACGATCAATGCGCACCGCCGGCGCTGGCCACGGTCGCCTTGTCGCTCACGATGCGCCCGTCGACGAGCTCGATGATGCGGTCCGCCTGGGCCGCGAGCTCGAGGTTGTGGGTCACGATCACGATCGTCTGGCCGTGCTGCCGATTCTGCTCGCGCAGCCATTCGTAGACCAGGTGGCCGTTGGTGGAGTCGAGGTTGCCGGTCAGCTCGTCGCCGAGCAAAACGGCCGGGTCGTTGGCGAGGGCGCGGGCGATCGCCACGCGCTGTTGCTGGCCGCCCGACATCTCGTGCGGCTTGTGGGCCGCACGGTGGGTCAGCTCGACCCGCTCGAGCAGCTTCATGGCCCGTTCGCGCGCCTCGGCCTGCGGCCGGCCCGCGATCCGCAGCGGCACGGCGACGTTGTCGACGGCCGTGAGCTCAGGCAGCAGGAAGTGGAACTGGAAGACGAAGCCCACCTTGGCGTTGCGCAGCGCGGCCAGCTGGGGGTCGTTCATCGTGGAGGTCGAGGCGCCGTCGATGCGGATCGTGCCGCGGGTGGGGCGATCGAGCGCGCCGAGCAGGTAGAGCAGCGTGCTTTTGCCCGAGCCCGACGGCCCCGTGATGGCCACGAACTCCCCGCGGACGATCGTGAGGTTGACGCCGTTCACCGCGAACACCGGCTCCTGGCCGCCGTGCAGCTCCTTCACCACCTGGTCGGCGACGAGGATGTCGCTCGCGACCGACGGATCCGCCATCTACTTGAAGAACCGCTTGCCGAGGCGCACGGTGATCTGCGCCGCGTAGCCCGCGCCCGAATCGCTCGAGACCTCGATGCGCGCGCCGCCGACCGCCTGGTCGATCTGCGCCAGGATCGCCTGGGAGCGTTCGTCGGCGCGCAGGCGATCGGTCACGACCGTCTCGTCCTGATCCACCGGGTAGTGCGCCGTCCGGATCACCTGGAAACCCTGGCTCTGCAGCGTGTTCGCGAGCATCATCACCTTTTCGTCGGCGGCGTCGTCGTAGAGCACCTCGACCGTGGGCTTGATCTCGGCCGTCGGCCGGTTGCCGGGCGCGCTCTGCAGGCGGGGGAGCAGGGCCTCCCACCGGCGGGGCGACATGAGCCACTCGCCGCGGCGGTTGGCGTCGCCGGGCAGCAGGCCGAACGTGAGGTCGAGCGGCGCGACGCGGCGCCATTCGCCGACGAGGACCTCGAAATCGCGCTTGGGCAGATCCGTCTCCACGACGCCGACGGCCTTGGTGCCCACCTGCATCAGCCACAGGAGGTTCCAGGAGGCATGCATGCGCGCCTGCCAGCTGCGGACGAGCATCTGCTGGCGCTCGAGGCGATCGAGCTCGTCTTCGGTGCGCTGGTAGACGTAGGCGAGCGTCTGCTCGGGCGAGAGCGCGTGCCAGCCCTGCTCGAGGCTGAGCGAGAGGCCGGCGTCCTTGTCCTGGAACTTGAGCGGCTTGGCGACGTAAATGTCCGTGCCGCCCACCTGGTTCACGATCGCGCGGGCGGCGTCGAGGTCGAGCGCGACATGGTGCTGGATCGTGAGGCCGGTGAGCTCCTCGACGGTACTTTTCACGAGCGGGATGCCGCCGACCGCGAGCGCGTCGCCGAGCACGCCCTCGCCGGCCTCGCCCAGCGTGGCCTTGGTCTCGCGCGGGATCGAGAGCACGAAGCCGCGCATCGACGTCTGGTCGAGGCTGAACAGCATCAAGGTGTCCGCGAGGCGGCGCGAGGCCTTGTCGTTGTCGTCGACCGGCAGGGGCTTGGGATCGACGCCGATCACGAGCACGTTCTGGCGCGCCGTCGGATCGCCGGGCACCTGCAGCTTGGCCGGCGGGAAGAGCGAATTGAACGCGAGGCTCGCGCCCACCCCAGCACCGGCGAGGAGGCCGAGGAACACGCCGAGCGCCAGCAAGCGACGGACGACGAGACCGGGGCGGCGCTTGCGTCGGTTCTTGAGGCGCGATGGACCGAGCTCTGGGAGACCCTCGGAGGGAGGGGCCGCCGGAATCGGCTGCTCGATGGGGGTCATCGGGTCGTGCATGGGCCTTAGCAGGCAGGGGGACGCAGGGAACAACGATACCACGCCGTATGGTCCGGGTGGGATCTGGGAGGCAACATAATCTCAAGCAGGTCATACCCGGTGGCTTGACACCCCGCGCGGATCTTTGGTATCTTTTTAAACGTGGCGAGCCGCGAGGCCCGCTTCCTTATTCCGCCATAGCTCAGTTGGTAGAGCGGGTGACTGTCAAAAGGCAGCGCCAGGTCGCGAGGTCTGGTGTAAAACTCCGAATATCGGTGAAAACCCTGAAGAGGACAACGCCGAGACACAGCCCGGGGTAACTCGGGAAGGTCGTAGAGGCCACCAAGGAGCGTCTCTCGTAGACGATGGCATGGTCCAGTCCGCACGTATAACCTAATGAAGGTGCGGGGTATCTGTAATCACTAGGTCCGTGGTTCGAGTCCACGTGGCGGAGCTAGAAAGGCCCTGGTTTCCGGAGACGGAGCCAGGGCCTTTTTGCGTGCATTTCCTTCGTCATCAGGGTCTCGCGATATGGAGCGAGCCCGTGAGAATCATGTCGGCACGGTCTCGCCGCGCACCGCCGCCTCAATCTTGGCGACGTCGATCTTCTGCATCGGCAACATCGCCTCGAAGGCGCGTTTCGCGACGTCACCGCCCTTGGCCATCGCGTCGATCAGGACGCGGGGCGTGATCTGCCACGACACGCCCCACTTGTCACGGCACCAACCGCATTGGCTCTCCTCGCCGCCGTTGCCGACGATCGCGTTCCAGTAGCGGTCGGTCTCCGCCTGGTCCTCGGTGGCGATCTGGAAGGAGAACGCCTCGCTTTGCTTGAAGGCGTCCCCGCCATTGAGACCCATACATGCCACGCCGCAAACGGTGAAATCGACAGTCAGGACGTCGCCCGCCTTGCCGCTCGGGAAGTCGGCCGGGGCCTTGTGAATCGCGCCGACCGCGCTGTCGGGAAAGGTCCGGGCGTAGAACTTCGCGGCCTCCTCCGCATCATGGTCGTACCAGAGACAGATGGTGTTCTTGGTCATCGGAACCTCCCCGGGATGACGTCGTGCCTCGACGCGTGTCGATTCCCGCATTCTAAAAGCCCTGGTGCCGCCGGGCAACTACCGAAAGCGCGAGGCGTGATGAATGCTGACGCCCTAGCCCGGCGAACGCGACGTGCCGGCCGCCGCCTGGCCTTTCCAGCGATACCGCGTTCGGGATGGTGGACTCCCGCTAGCATACCCTGGGCAATCGCGTTGACGCCGGTGGGTGAGGGCTGGTAGCCTGACCAGCCGCGACATGAATTTTAAACGTCGCGGCTGCACGAGTTCATAGGTGATCTCCGAGGAGACTGCCGGATTGAGCCGGCAGAGGAATCGGAGCGCAGGCGAAGGGGCTCGATGCCCCTTCGCCTGCGAATCCTTGCTTGATGTGATTTTCCGTGCGAATATATGTTCGATGCAGCGAACCATACGCTTGAAATTGAAGCCAACGGATGCGCAGCGGCAGGCGCTTCTCGAAACGATCGTGCAACAGACCGCCTGCTTTAACGCTGTTGTCGAGCTCGGCTGGACGCGGGGCGTCACGAACAGTGTCACGCTGCACCAGCTAAGCTACCGTGGCTTGCGCGAGAGCTTTCCCACCCTGCCCGCGCAGCTGGTCTGCTCGTCCCGCGTGCGTGCGGCCGAGGCACTCAAGTCCGCTAGAACGCGCCAAAAGCAGGGACGAAAGGTGTCCCAGCCTCGCGCCAAATGCCTGCCCGTGCGCTACGATGCCCGCAGCTACCGGCCGTGCATCGAGGAAGGTGTCTTTCGGCTTTCGACCGTCGCAGGCCGCCTCGCCATCCCTTTCGGCGCCAATCCGCACACCCGCTCCCTGATCGAGCAGGCTGCCGGGTTCGACAGCGCCGATTTGATCGTGCGCGAAGGTAAGTTCTGGCTGCACGTCGTCGTCACGATTCCAGCACCCGAAGTCCAGCCGACCGTAGAGGCGGTAGGTGTGGATCTCGGCCTCACTCGGCCGGCCGTCACTTCTCAAAACCGTTTCTTCGGAAAGCGCCGATGGAAGGCCATCGAGCGCCGGTACTTCCGGTTGCGTCGCAAACTCCAGGCCAAAGGCACCCGCTCCGCCCGCCGGCATCTGCGCCGGATGCGTGGAAAGGTCGAACGTTTCAGGCGGGACTGCGACCATGTTCTCTCCAAGCGAATCGTTCAATCCGTGAATCCCGGCGCCACCCTCGTGGTGGAGAACCTGACGGACATCCGGCAGCGCACCAAGCAGCGCGGTCGGCCCGCCAGGCGCCGGATGCATGCCTGGAGCTTCGCGCAATTGCGCGGGTTCTTGGCGTACAAGGCCGAGCAACATGGTTGCCGGGTGGTGGCTGTCGATCCGCGCCATACCAGCCAGCGCTGCTCGCGCTGCGGGTTCACGGCAAGGCTCAACCGCAAGTCGCAATCTCGGTTCGTTTGCCGAGAGTGCGGCTTCGAGCTGAATGCCGACCTGAACGCGGCTCGCAACGTGGCCTGGAAGTACCTTGCCAGCGTCGGCATGCCTGATGCTGGCGGGCTGCCCGTCAACCAGCCTATCGTGCGGAGGGAGCATCAAACCTCCTTCGAGCACAAGCCGCTCGCTTCAGCGAGCGGTCGTTGACCCGAACTTAACTGCGCCGGCGCCGCCTGTCAGAGGACTGTCAGAAACCGCCGCAATAACCTCCTCACCAAGGTTGAGCCGAGAGAGAGTGAGGAGAGAACCCATGACCACCATCGCCCAGAACGTGACGACCCTGCTGGCCCGCGCCCTCGGCGCCCGCGATCCCCGTCCCGCAGCCCCGGTCACCCCGGCGTCCATCGCCCGCGACGAGCGCCGCCGTCCGCAGGCCCCGGTCACGCCGGCCTCGCTCGCCGCCGACGAGCTGCGCCTCTCGCCGCGGGCCAGGTTCCAGCCCATCGACACGGGCCTGCCGGGCGGTGGCGACGCCAAATCCACCAGGGTGCTCGACAAGCCGCTCTTCACCGCCGGCCCGGCCTACAAGCAGGTCGAGCAGGGCTGGATCCCCGACTGCGAGATCCCCTCGGCGGCGATCGCCATCGCGCGCCAGAACCCCAACTTCTTCCAGGGCCGCATCTCCCAGGACGCGAAGGGGATGGTCACGGTCAAGACCGACAAGTGGACGCAGACCGTCGACAAGCAGGTCTATTGGGACGCCGAGAACGGCCTCACGAAGTTCGGCGGCGACAAGACCGGCGCGTCGTCCTGGTTCGCGATGTTCGAGAAGGCGCTCGCCTTCCAGGTCGGCGGCTACGACAAGCTGGCCGAGCAGCCGGACAACTTGCTGATGTTCAACCTCTTCACCGGCGGCGGCTCGCAGGTCCAGATGTCCGACCAGAACTTCGCCGCCACCAAGGCGCGCTTCGAGAAGGGCCACGCGGTCATCGCCGGCAGCGCCACCGACAACGCCCTCGGCCTCATGGGCGGCCATGGCTATGCCGTCGTCGGGATGACCGACAAGACCGTCACGCTCGTGAACCCTTATGGCCCGCGCGCCCCGATCGTCGGCGTCGCGCCCGAAGGCTCCGCCACGAACACGGGCGCCTCGAAGACGGATGGCGAGTTCACGCTCACCAAGGAGCAGTTCATGAAGAACTTCTGGTGGATGGCCTCGAGCAACAAGTCGGTCCGCTAGGAATCTCCATCCACCTGACTTCCAGATGACACCTCTCTTTGGGCCCTGGCGATCTAGGCCCGGGTGAGCGGAAGCTCGAACCAAAACGTGGAGCCGATGCCAGGCTTGCTTTCAACGCCAATGGCGCCGCCGTGGGCTTCCACCAGCGCCTTCGAGATAGCGAGACCGAGGCCTACCCCCCCCCCTACGACGCGTCGTACTCATGTCATTTTGGCTGAACATGTCGAACACGCGCGCGGCATCGGCGGGCGCGATGCCGATCCCCGTATCGGTGACCTCGCAGCGTACACTCTCCTGGCGGACGCAGGCCCGCACCCGGATCATGCCGCCCGAGGAGGTGAACTTGACGGCGTTGGAAAGCAGGTTCGTGAGGATCTGGGCGACCCGTTGCTCGTCGGCTTCCAGGTTCGGTAGGTCGCAGCCGACCTCGTTGACCGTTGCCACGCCTTTGTTCTCGGCTTCCGGCGCAATGGCGGCGAGAATGTTTTCGACGACCTCCTGGATGTTCATCGGCCGCAGGCCGAGCGTGAGCCGGCCCGTCTGGATCCGGGCCATGTCCAGGAAATCGTTGACGAGTTGCAAGAGGTCATCCGAGGTTTCCAGCAACTGCGCGAAGTGAAGTCGCTGCTCGTCGGTGATGGAGCCTTCCAGCTCGTCTTCCAGCAACATCGCGTACCCGATGATGGCGTTGATCGGGGTGCGAAGCTCGTGGGAGAAGACGTCCAGGAGCTGGTCCTTCACGTAATCCAGGCGTACCGCCGATTCGGCGCGCATCGCCGCATTCGACTCACCGCGGCGCTCCGACTCGGCCTGCTGCGCGTCCGTCCGGTCCTGGATGACGGTCGTGAAGCCCCACAGCTTGCCGCCGACATGATGCTTCGTCGTGATTGCGACGTTCGCCAGGAACTCGGCGCCGTCCTTGCGAGGCTGCATGCGTTCCTCGTGGTAGGCGCCATCCTTCTCCGCGCCGCGCAGGTTCCGCTCGGGCTGCTTACTCCCCTGGTCCTCCGGGGAGTAGAGGGCGCGGAAGTGCTCGCCGACCATCTCATCGGCCTTCCAGCCCATCATCCGTTCGGCTCCCGCGTTCCAGGAGGTGATGCGGCCCTGCGGGTCCATCGAGAAGATGGCGTAGTCGACCACGGAGTTCACGAGGTGCTCGAACTGGTCGCGCTGTTCGCGGAGGGCCGCGATGGTCGCCGCCGCCTCGTCGAGTTCGTCGGAGAGCTGCGCTCTCGATTTGCCGGCGTGCACCATCGTCCAATCTTCGCAGTCCAACCGGCATTATGCAAACCACTCAAGCTGGGCATGGCGGGGAACCTCGCGGGGGACATGGTTGCTTGATCACCCATTCCCGGTCGCTCCCTGCGGCATCGAGCGACGGCCCGAATCGGGGTATGACCCACCCATGATCCGTCGCTCGATCGCCCTCCTCGTCGCCCTATCCTCGACCGGCTGCGCGTGGCTCTGGGACAACCCTTCCGCCGCCGACTGGGTCTTCAAGAACGGCGTCGTCCACACCCAGGACCCCGCGAAGCCCAGGGCCACGGCGCTGGCCGTGCGCCGGGGCAAGATCCTGGCTGTGGGCGACGATCGGACCATCGAGGGCCACGCGGGCCCGCGCACCGCCGTGATCGACCTGGCCGGGCGCGCGGTCGTGCCCGGCTACCATGACAGCCACGTGCACCCGGCCATGAGCGGCGTCGAGATGCTGGATTGCTACCTCGCCGACATCGATGAGGCCGAGATCGGCTACCGCGCCGCCGTCGTGTCGAAGGTGCGCACCTACGCGACCCGCAACCCGGACAAGCCCTGGATCCGTGGGTCGGGCTGGGCCTTGCCGTGGTTCCCCGGCGGCAACCCCCACAAGTCCTGGCTCGACGCGGCGGTGCGCGATCGCCCCGTGATCCTCTGGGCCGCCGACGGGCACTCGGCCTGGGTCAACTCGAAGGCGCTGGCCGTCGCGGGCATCACCCGCGCCACCAAGGACCCCAAGCACGGCCGCATCGAGCGTGACAAGCGCGGTGAGCCCACCGGCACGCTGCGCGAGGACGCGATGGCGCTGGTGGCCGACCACGTGCCGCCCTACACCCCCGCGGAGCGCGAGGCCGGGCTCACCAAAGGGCTCGAGATGGCGCGGTCGTTCGGGCTCACCACGCTGGTCGAGGCCAATGCCAGCGCCGAGACGCTCGCCGCCTACGCCGAGCTCGATCGCCGGGGCGCGCTCACGGCGCGGATCGTGGCGTCGCTTTCGGTCGAGCCGGAGGAAGGGCCGGGCCAGGTCGCGAAGCTGGTCGCGCTGCGCCAGAAGTTCGCCTCGCCGCTCTTGAGGCCGATCGCCGCCAAGATGTTCGTCGACGGCGTGATCGAGGCCAAGACGGCGGCCCTGGTCACGCCCTACGTGGGCGGCGCGAACCCGCGACCGGCGATCGCCCCGGCGCACCTCGCCGCGCTCGTGACGGCGCTCGACCGCGAGGGCTTCCAGGCCCACATGCACGCGATCGGCGACGGCGCCGTGCGCGCGGCCCTCGACGCCGTCGCGGCCGCACGGGCGGCGAACGGGCCGCGCGACGCGCGCCACACGATCGCCCACCTCGAGCTGATCGACCCCGCGGACGTGCCGCGCTTCCTGGAGCTGGGCGTCATCGCGAACTTCCAGCCGCTCTGGGCCCAGCGCGACGCCTACATCCGCGACCTCACCGAGCCTTTCATCGGCCCGGCGCGCTCGGCCAGGCTCTATCCGATCGGCACGGTCGCGCGCACGGGGGCCCGCCTCGCCTTCGGCAGCGATTGGTCGGTCACGAGCCTCGACCCGATCGAGGGCCTGCAGGTCGCCGTGACGCGCCGGGCCACCGAAGTGGGCCCCGGGCCCGCCTGGCTGCCGGACGAGCGCGTGACCGCGGCCGAGGCGCTGGCGGCCTATACGCGCGGCGGGGCGTACCTGGCGTTCCAGGAGAAGGAGGTCGGAACGCTCGCGCCGGGGTTCGCGGCGGACCTCGCCGTGCTCGCGCGCGACCCGCTGGCGGTGCCGGTGCACGAGATCAAGGAGGCCAGGGTGCAGCTCACGATGCTGGCCGGCGTGCCGATTTACAGGACGCCGGCGATCACCTGGGGAACTCGCTAGGCCCTTCACGGCCAGGACGTGACCTGGTCGCGATCAGCTCTGGGGCTGGAAATCCGCCAGCACGATCTGGGTCGTGTCCAACACCACGGTGTTCTGCGGGAAGACGAGGCGGATCGGCCGGCGGTCGAGCATCGCCTGCTGCAGCTCATCGGCCATCGCGGCGTCGCTGAGGAAGGTCCAGCTATGCTCGCCTGCCCCGAAGACCGGGCTTGCGAACGAAAGCCGGACCAGGACGCGCTGCGTGGCGAGGTCGCCCTTGGCGCGAGCCGGGGCCGGGGCCGGGGGCTGCGCCTGGGCCGGGCGCGGCGGCGTGAGCGCCTTACGAGCTGGCGAAGGTGGCTGGTTCATGAGCGTCTTTTACCCGGCGAGCGAGCTTCGGCCTGCGACCGAAGGCTCGTTTTCCGCTTTGGGAATCAGCCGTTCCGGGCCAAACTCGGGAGGGTCTTCCCGTACCGAGGAGGGATTACGCGATGACGAAGCCTATTCAGATCGACTTCTACACTGACCCTTACTGCGCCTGGAGCTGGGCGCTCGAGCCCGGCGTGAAGGAGATCGAGCGCGTCGAGGGCGCAGGCGTTTCCTGGCGACTCCGGATGAAGCCGTTGGTCCGCGACCGCGAGGCGGACGGGCACTCGGGCGCGGATATCGCCGAGAAGTGGGAAAACGTCGCCCGGCTCACCGGCGCCGAGATCGACGCCACGCGCTGGCGCACGAACCCGCCCAGGAGCACGCTGCCCGCCGATCGTGCGACGAAGGTCGCCGGCCGCTTCGGCGCGGAGCTCGAGCGCAAGTTCGTGCACGAGCTGCGCCCGATGCTGATGCAGCAAGGCCGTGCCGCGGACGACGAGGCGACCTTGATCGAGGCCGCGCGGCGGGCCGGCATCGACGTCGAGGCGTTTCGCCGGGCGCTGGGCGACACGACGACGGACGCGGCGATCGCCGAGGACGAGCGCGAAGCCCTGGCCGAGGGCATCAAGGCCACGCCGGCGCTGGTGATCCGCAACAGCGAGAACGACCGCGTGGTGATCGAGGGCGTGCGTGACACCGACCTGATCCTCCGCGCGATCCAGGTGCTGCGCACCGATCAGGCCGTGGCCGACGCGGCGCGCGAGCGCGTGACGAGCACCACGTTCATGCCGGAGACGGAGGCGTCCAGGGCGAAGACGTAGCCGGCTCCCCTACAACGCGGGCAGCGTGAACCAGAACGTGGAGCCGAGCCCGACCCGGCTGTCCACCCCGATCTGGCCGCCCATCGCCTCGACGAGCGCCTGGCTGATCGACAGCCCCAGCCCGGTGCCGCCGGCGCGGCGGGTGGTGCTCATATCCACCTGCTGGAACTTCTCGAACACCCGCCCGAAGTCCTCCTCGGCGATGCCGACGCCCGTGTCGCTCACCTCGATGCGGGCGTCTACGCCCTCCCGGCGCACGCGCACGGCGATCGCCCCGCCGCCCACCGTGAACTTGACCGCATTGCCGACCAGGTTCGTGAGCACCTGCACGACGCGCGCGGCGTCCGCGAGCACGGGCGCGTCCAGCGTGTTCTCGAGCGTCAGCGCCACGGCCTTGCGCTCGGCCAACGGCCGCAGGGCCTCGACGACCTCCTCGCCGAGCGGCCCGAGGTCCGTCTCGAGCACGTCGAGCTGCAGCCGATCGGCCTGGATCTTCGCGAAGTCGAGCAGGTCGTTGATCAGCACGAGCATGCGGTCGGCGCCGAGCATCATCGTGTGCAAAAACTCGTGCTGCTGCGCGTTGAGCGTGCCGGCGACCTCGTCTTCCAGGATGCTGCCGAAGCCCATGATGAAGTTGAGCGGCGTGCGCAGCTCGTGGGAGATCACGCTCAGGAACTCGTCCTTGTGGACGTTGGCCTGGCGCAGCGCCGCCTCGGCCGCCATGCGCGCGGTGGCATCGCGCACGATCGCCATCACGAAAGCCCGCTCGGCCGCGTGCTTGATCGGCGCCAGCGTCAGCTCGATCGTGAGCTCCCGGCCGCTCTTGTGCCGCGCCGGCAGCACCACCGCCCCCTGGCCGTCGATGATCGGCCCGTGGCCCGTCTCGCGGAACCGCTGCATGCCGGCCTCGTGCCCTTTCCGCATGCGCTCCGGCACGATCAGCTCGACCGGCTGGCCGATCGCCTGCGCCGGCGTCCAGCCGAACATCCGCTCGGCGGCGGGGTTCCAGAGCACGATCTCGCCGGTGGTCGCGTCCGCCACGATCACCGCGTCGGGGACCAGCTCGAAGAGCTGACCGATACCGAGGTCTTCAGGACGGAGCATAACGCGATCATCCCACCAATCGACGGGCGCCGGGAAGGGGGCGCTCCTTATACCAAAAGCCCGTCGCGCAGGCGCGACGGGCTTCGGTCCCCCCCATTCGCCCCCTCGAAAAGAGGCCCCTCAAGCAAGCATTCTGCCAATCCGCGACCACAAATCGGGTTAAATCCACCTGAAGCGTACAGCCCACCAGTTGGTTAAAATTGCCTGAACCGCCATTTAATTATTCTCTGACACAAAGTTAACGGCATTTTTACCGGCTCGGCCGCTTCGGGCCCTACATATCTCCCCACAGCACCGCACGCCGATCCGTTTCCGGCCACCGGTCGGGGTTTTCGTTGGAGGGTCCATGTTTCGTCGCTCGATCTCGCTCGTCAGCGCCACCTTCCTGCTCGGTGCCGTCCTCGCAGGCTGCGGCGGTCCCAGCTTGCCGGCCGCCGCGTCGGCCCGTGCGGCCGCGGCCAAGCTCGGTGCCCAGTCGCTGACGATGCGCGACATCGACGCGATCGTGCGGGCTGCGGCCAGCGACCACAACCCGCTGGTCAACGCCGGCGTGCCCGCCGTGCTCAAGGCCCCGAGCGACATGGCCGCGCAGCGCGCGCTGAACGTGCTGTACGGCGGCGTCATGGACAAGGCCGTGCCCGAGATCGATGGCCAGGTCGACGAGGAGCTGAACGTCAACGTGATCGGCTACTACAAGAAGCAGTACCCCGAGGTCTCGAAGCCCGAGGTCGCGACCTACGTCCAGGGCATCGCGGATCGGCTCGCCAAGGCCGCCAAGGTGAAGCCTTTCAAGGTGACGGTGCTCGACGTGCCGATGGTCAACGCCTTCAACGCCGGCGGCCACGCGATGGTGCTCTTCACGCCGCTGGTCAGCGAGTCCCGCGACGAGGCCGAGCTCGCCGGCGTGATGGCCCACGAGATGGCCCACGGCATCGCGCGGCACGCCCTCAAGGGCATGGTGATGGACTACGCGGCGCAGGCCGCCGCGACGCAGGTCGCGCACACGCACGACGTGCCGGCCGAGGAGGACGCGCTCGCCACCGCCTACGTGCTGACGCTGCCGGTCTGGCAGCAGCACGACCAGGACTTCGTGCTCAGCCACCTGCAGGGCAAGGTCGGCGAGGCCGCCATGATCAACCTCCAGTTCGGCCTCAACAGCTCGTTCACCGGGCTCGCGATGGGCCGGGCGATGGAAGCGGAGTCCGACAAGCTGGGCGTGCGCTGGCTCGCCGCGGCGGGCTACGATCCGCACGGCCTGGTGCGCACCTTCGAGCGCTGGAACAGCCATGCCGACGGCGACACGCGCTACTACAGCCACCCCGCGCTCGGCACCCGCGCAGGCACCCTCAAGGCCCAGATCATCGCCGAGGGCCTGAAGGGCGAGGACCGCGGCGCGGACCGCCACCAGCAGATCGTGAACCTCATCAACCCGCCGGCGCCGGCCAAGGGCGCGATGCCCTTCGCCGATCGGATCGCGGGCGCCGGCTGCTTCCAGGGCAAGCCGCTCGCCCCCTGGCGCAAGGCCGGCCGGTAGGCGAGGAAGAGAGCCATGATGTCGCTTCGCCCGATCTCGGCAGTCCTCCTCACGGCCCTCCTGGCCGGCTGCAGCTCGCAGGCCATGCCCACCGCCGCCTCCAGGCTCGCCGCGAGCGGGCTCGCGGCCAAGGCCTCGCCCAAGGAAGCCAACGCCGTGATCGCGGCGGCCACGAACCAGACCTTCGCGCGCACCTCGCTCGGCATCACGGCCGTGCTGCGCGCGCCCACCGACGTCGTCGCCCAGCGCGGGCTCGAGAGCCTCTATGCGCAGGCGATCGACAAGGTGCTGCCGGCGGTCGACAAGTCGCTCGACGAGGCCTGGCACCCGACGATCATGGCCGAGTTCCAGAAGCAGTACCCGCCCGTCAGCGACCCCGAGGTCCAGGCCTACGTCGACGGCATCGCGGCGCGGCTCGCCAAGGCGGCCGGCTCGGCGCCCTTCAAGGTCTACGTCTCGCAGGCGTCGGTGGTCAACGCGTTCAACGCGGGCGGCCACGCCATGATGATCTACTCCGAGACGATCCGCACGGGCGCCGCCGACGAGGCCGAGCTCGCGTCGGTGATGGCCCATGAGATGGTGCACGGCCTGCGCCGGCACGCGGTGCACGGCCGCGTGATGGGCCTCTCCGAGGGTGCGGCGCGCCACCGCGTCGCCCAGATCCATGCCATCCCCGAGGAGGAAGCCACGCTGGTCGACTCGTACGTCGCTTCGCTGCCGGCGCCGATGCAGCAGGACGACGACGCCGTGCTCGGCCACCTGGCGGGCAAGGTGAGCCCGGACACGCTGGTGAACGTGCGCTTCTGGCTGAACGACATGTTCGCGGTCAACACGCTGCGGCGCGCCAACGAGTCCGAGGCGGACCGTCTGGGCGTGCGGATCCTGGCTGCCGCCGGCTACGAGCCACAGGCCGCCGTGCGCATCTTCGAGCGCTGGAACCAGCGCAAGCCCGGCGACGAGCGCTATTACAGCCACCCCGCGCTCGGCTCGCGCGCCGGGGCGATCAAGCAGCAGATCGCGGCCGACGGGCTCAAGGGCGAGGACCGCGGCGAGGAGCGGCACAAGGCGATCGTCGCGCGGCTGACGCCTGTGACGGGCACCGAGGTCGTGACGCCGCCGGCCGAGATCGCGGGCGCCGGCTGCCTCCAGGGCTCGCCCTGGCAGCGCCTCAAGTAGGTCTTCCGCCGTCGCTCAGCCGGGCGGGCCGCCGACGTGGGCCTGCACCGTGGCCCGCAGCGCCTCGAGCACCCGCTGGCCGGTGCGCACGAGCGCGTCGTAGCTCAGCACCTCGATGCCGCGCAGGTTGTCGTTGAACTGGCGCAACGCCGCCTGGTGTGCCGGGTCGCCGTCGCGGCCGAGCACGATGCGGGCGCGCCTGTGCACGCCGACCTCGCCGGCCGCGGCGCGCTCGGCGCCCAGCGCGGCGAGGTCGAGCGCCAGCCGGCCCAGCGCGTCCGCGAGCGCCAGGCCCGGGCGGTGGCCGCGATCGGGCTCCGCGCCCGCGTCGAGCGCTTGCGCGAGCGGCGACGCGAACAGCACGAGCTCGAGCCGGCCGTCGGCCGTGCGCCGCGCCAGGACGTCGTCGTGCTCGTCGCTGCCGGGGATGTGGGTCTCGAGCTGCTCGCCGTGCCCGCTGCCGAGCAGCTCGGGGTGCTCGCCCAGCAGGCGCCGCAGCGCGGGCGGCTCCGCGCCCTCCGCGAGCAGGGCCTCGAGCTGGTCGAGCGCGCGCGCGTACCGGCCGTAGTCCAGCGCCGCCGCGACGCCGGCGAGGCCGGTGGGGTGGTGCTTGGCGATCCGCGCGAGCCGCTTGAGCCCCTCCCGATCGCCCGCGAGCAGGCCCAACAGCTCGCCGAGCAGCGACGCGCGGTCGCCCGTGGGCAGGTTGTCGAGCGCCTGGGCGATCGTGGCGAGCTCGGCGCGCACCACGGTCTGCGGGTCCGGCTCGCCGCGCGATCGCCGCACGAAGTCCACCAGCCGGCCGATCTCGTCGACCTCGTCGTCGCTCAGCGTGATCGAGCGCTTCTCGTCGAGCTCCCAGGAGCCCTGGCGCTTCTTGCCGGTCTCGAGCGTGAGCGAGTGGTGGTGGATCGCGCCGGTGTGGCGGTTCTTGATCGTCATCCAGCGCGCGAGCTTCTTGCCGCGTGGCCCCTCGCGCAGCGTCACGGAGGACACCTGGTCGAGGTCCGAGAAGCGCTCGCCGAGGTCGCGGCGGGCGATCGCGAGCGGATCCGGGAAGTCGCCGTCGACGGAACCGTCGACGGCGCGGTCGACGGGACCGGCTTCGGGCGAGGTGGTGGGCTCTTCGGGCGACATGCTGGTGGGCTCTTCGGGCGACATGGCGGCGGGTTCCTCAGGCGCGGCGGCTTACCAGCTCGTGGGCTTCCGCCTGGAGAGCTTACCCTTCACCAGGGTCCATCCCTCGCAGGTCGCCTCGACCTCGGCGTAAGGCGTGCGCCAGGACCAGGCGCCGCCGGCCACCATCATCCAGATGCCGGTCGCCTCGGGCCTGGCCACGTACACGATGCGCGTGCCGTCGCCGTACTGGAAGGTGGGGACCGCGAAGGAGGCCCACGAGACCAGCTCGAGCGTGGTGGCCCGGAGCGGCGCCGGCCCGGCCAGCGCCGCGCGCAGGCGGTCCGCCTGCGCGCGCGTCCAGCTCGGGCCCTGGCGGTGGTCGTCGCCCGTGTAGGAGCGCCAGATCTCCATCACCACCACGTTCGAGCGGACGGCGAAGGTCGCCGCCGGCACGCCGGCCGCGCGGGCGGCCGCGGCGGATTCGGCCAGGGGCCGCCCGACGCGCGCCTCGGCGGGGCCGGCCGTGAGCATGGCGGCCACGGGCAGGCAGGCCAGGAGCGTGATGACCGGGAGCGCGGGCGGCGATCGCATGGCGGCCTTATTCCCGCCGCTCGCGCATGGCCGACCGCGGGCCGGGTACCAATCGTGCGGAGTACGCCTCGCCACCCCCGCCCCGCCCAGGA
The DNA here is from genome assembly GCA_036675505.1 of Candidatus Sericytochromatia bacterium. Classification (GTDB taxonomy): domain Bacteria; phylum Cyanobacteriota; class Sericytochromatia; order S15B-MN24; family JAQBPE01; genus JAKFEW01. The sequence goes on along the minus strand of JAKFEW010000011.1, from coordinate 73,425 downwards.
GCGCCCACCCATGCCCACCGTCCTCGTCACCGGTGCCTCCGCCGGCCTCGGCCGCGCGATCGCCAGGCTCTTCCAGGCCCGCGGCTGGAACGTCGCCGCCACCATGCGCTCGCCCGAGAAGGACACCGAGCTCGGCGCGCTCGAGCGCGTGGCCCTGTTGCCGCTCGACGTCACGGACGAGGCCTCGATCGACGCCGCCTTCGAGGCCGCCGCCGTGCGCTTCGGCCAGATCGACGTGGTGGTGAACAACGCAGGCTATGGCCTGACCGGCCCCTTCGAGACGCTCGACCCGGCGCAGATCCGCCGGCAGTTCGAGACCAACGTCTTCGGCCTGATGGCGGTCTGCCGGGCGGCGATCCCGCGCTTCCGCGCACAGAAGGCCGGCGTGATCGTGAACGTCGCCTCGATGGGTGGGCGCATCACCTTCCCGCTCTACAGCGTTTACCACTCGACGAAGTGGGCGGTGGAGGGCTTCTCCGAGTCGCTGCAGCACGAGCTGCGGCGGTTCGGCATCCGCGTGAAGCTCGTCGAGCCGGGCGTGATCAGGACCGATTTCTACACCCGCTCGGCCGACGCGGTCACGACCGACGCCGACTCACCGTACGACGCCTATGCGAAGAAGGTGATGGCGAACATGACGCCGGGCGAGCAGTCGGGCTCGTCCGCCGAGGAGGTGGCCGAGGTGGTCTGGCGCGCCGCGACGGACGGGAGCTGGAAGCTGCGCTACCCGGCGGGCGGCGACGCCCGCCAGATCCTGTGGCTGCGCAAGCTCACCCCCGACTGGCTCTACACGCGCATCGTGCGTTCCGTGGTCGAGGGCTGAGCAAGCGGCCCGCCGATGGGTATGGAAATTTCGACAACCCGCCGGAGGTCCGCCGTGAATCGCACCCGCTCCCGTATCGCCCTCGCCGTCACCCTGTTGGCTGCGCTCGCGGCCTGCAAGCCGGCCGGCGCGCCGACGCAGCCGAAGGCCACCGGCTCACAGGCTAGCGCGAAGGTCTCGCTGCGCAGCGACGCCACCGCGCAGCTCACCGGCGTCGCCAGCGCGCCCGCGGGGATGGTGGCGGCGGGCGGCATGAACATGGTCGCCGCGGGCGGCATGAACGTGATCTCCCAGAACGGGGGCTCGATCATCTCGCAAAACGGCGCCGCCTACGCGCTCGCCCAGGTCTCGGGCGCGGCCGGGCTCACGCAGCGGCCGCTTTCAGGCGCCGAGGTCGTGCTGGTCGACAACCTGGGCCGGCCCGTGCCCGGCGTCCAGCCCGTGAAGACCGACGCGAAGGGCCGCTACACCTTCCCCACCGTGCCAGGCGCCGGCACCTACGGCGTGCTCGTCGCGATCACGCAGAACGGCAAGGACGCCGCGCTGCGCACCTTCGCGAAGACCTCGCCGGATGGCGCCACGGCGGACGTCGATGTCGCCACGAGCCTCGTCGCGGCGAGCGTGCTCGCGAGCGGCAAGGGCATCCCGGCCAGCATCGATCTGGCGGGCTTCCGCGACGCGGCGACCAAGGTCGCGGCGAATTTGGCCACGGCCGACGTGCCGGATCTCGCCGATTTCAAGGCGATGGCCGCGCAGATCGTGCGGCTCGCCACAAAGATCGAGGCAGTGCGCGCGGCCGTGACGCAGCTCGGCGTGTCGATCGCCCGCGTCGAGGCCAAGGTCGACGACGCGAACGAGAAGCTCGACGAGATCCTGGACGCCGTGAAGCCTTCGCCCACGCCGACCGCGGCGCCCGGGCCCGCGATCACGGCCATCGACCACGCCGAGGCGGCGCCGGGCACGGACGTCCGCCTCACCGGCAGCGGGTTCGCGGCGCAGGTGGGCGGCAACGCCGTCACCTTCGGCGGCGTCGCGGGCACCGTGAAGGCGGCGACCGCCACGTCGCTGGTGGTGGAGGTGCCGGCGGGCGCCAAGGCCGGCCCGATCGCGGTGACGGTGGGCGGCCTGGAAGGCCGGGCGGCAGCGTCGTTCAAGCCGGTCTCGACCGGGCACCTGCTCGCCGAGTACGCCGTCGGTGACGGGCCCAAGGGCGTGGCGATCGCCCCCGATGGCCTGGTCTGGGTGACCAACGAGGCTTCCGGCGACCTCTCGCGCATCACGGCCGCGGGCGAGCTGCTGGCGCCGATCGTGCTGGGTGGCCAGCCGCAACACAACGCCGTGGACGCGAGCGGCGTGCACTACGCGGCGATCGCCGGCCGCAACGAGGTGGTGCGCCACGGCGCCGACGGCGCGCGCCTGGACGTCGTGCCGACGGCCGCCGTGCCGCTCTGCATCGCCTTCGGGCCAGGGCCCGTCGCCTGGATCACGAGCTACTTCGGCAACCAGGTCGCGGCCCGCAAGCCCGACGGCGCAGCCGTGGCGGACACGCCGCTGGAAGGCCACCTGGTCGGCATCGCGGTGGCGCCGGACGGCCGCGTGTGGGCCGTGAACCAGGAGCTGAACCGGGTGGAGGTGCTCGCGGCGGACGGCGCGGCGGCGGCCGAGCGGCGCTACGTCGTCGGCACGGCGCCGGTGGGCGTGGCGCACGATCAGGCGGGCAACGCCTGGGTCGTGAACCAGGGCTCGGGGAACGTGACCAAGCTCGCGCCGGACGGCCAGCTGCTGGGCACCTTCGCGGTGGGCCGCGGCCCGCAGTTCGTGGCCTTCGACCGGAGCGGTCACGCCTGGGTGACCAACCAGGACTCGCACGACGTGACGCGCCTGAACGCCGACGGCAGCGCGCCGCTCACGGTGCCGGTGCGGAAGAATCCGGTGGCGATCGCGTTGGACCCGCAGGGCAACCTGTGGGTGGCGTGCAAGGGTGACGACAAGGTCGTGAAAATCGCCCCCTGACTCCCCTGGGTGGCGAAATTACGGCGCGATCCGCCCAGCGGCAGCGGGCTCGAAAATGAACGAACTTTTTCGTTCATGTCATCAGATTGTGTCATCCGCGATGTCATCAACGCCTGCCAGGCTGGTCCATGTGAGCGGCCAGGATGCCGCCACCACACGCCATTCAGCAGCCAAGGAAAGGAAGCCTTCCCATGCCGATCCGCCCGCTCGCCATCCGCACCGTCGCCGCCGCGACGCTCTCGATCCTCGCCCTTTCGGCCTGCCAGCTCGACCCTTCGCTGCTCGGCGCCGTCGCCGCGAAGGGCCCGCAGCAGCCCGCCCAGCCCGGCGCCACCGGCCAGGCGGGGCAGGCCGGTCAGCCGGGCAGGCCCATGCAGCCCGGCGCGATGCCTGGCCAGGCCGGCCAGCCTGGCCTGCCCGGGCAGCCCGGCGTGCCTGGTGCGCCCATGCAGCCCGGTCCGATGACCGGCCAGCCTGGCATGCCCGGCATGCCGATGCAGCCCGGCGCCATGCCCCAGCAGCCGCCACGCGGCTCCGGCGGCGAGCTCCGCTTCGCCGCCCAGGTCGCCCCGGAAGCCGCCCCGCTGGTCGAGCTCGCCCGGGCGATCGACGCCGACATGGAAGACATCGAGCTCGCGGCCAACGAGGGCGATGCGCCGCGCGCCTACCTCCTGACGCAGGCTCCGCCGCCGCCGTCGCAGCCGCCCCAGCCGCCGCTGGGTCAGCCGCAGCCGCCGCAGGGCCAGCCACCCCAGCCGCCGCAGGGTGCAGGTATGCCGTCCAACGCCATGGGGCAACCCGCCAACGGCCCCACGGGCCCCGCCGGCGCGCCGGGCCTCAACAAGGAGGGCCTGCGCGCGGCGATCGGCAAGGGCAAGCGCACCGAGGAGCCGACCGCGGATGGCGGCAAGAAGGTGAAAATCGACCTGGAAGTGGACCCCCAGGCCATCGGTGGCAAGAAGCGCGCCGCCCAGCTCGAGCGCGTCCTCGACGCCCGCGGCAAGCTGGTCGAGCAGCGCCTGCACGTCACGGGCGAGGACCCGGACGGCCGGCGCAGCGAGGGCGAGCGCCACAAGAAGCGTGAGGCGGACGGCTCGCTTCAGGTCACGTTCACGGGCAAGGTCACGGACCCGAAGGCCGGCGAGGCCGAGGTGAAGTGGGAGAAGCACATCGCGGCCGACGGCAAGGTGATCGGCCAGGGCGTGCTACGCCTGCTCGAAGCCGGCAAGGAGCTGCCCTTCACAATCGAGGGCCTCGTGCCGGCGCCCGGTCAGCAAGCAGGCGCGCCGGCGCCGGCGGGCATGCCGATGCCGCGCCCTTCGGGCCTGCCCTCCACGCGGCCGTCGGGTGGGCCGTGTGACGGCGATGCCAAGATTCTCGCGCTCTCGGGCAAGGCGCCGGCCAGCGCGATCCTGAACATCCAGGTCACCGACGATACGTCGCTGATGGCCGGCGGCGCGGTCGTCGAGATCAGGTTCACCGGCACAGGCACCCACCTCGGCGCGGGCGCCGGCTGCTCCTTCGCGGGCGTCTACGACGCGCTGCGTACCAGCGATCCCAGCTCGGGCGGCACCCGCATCGACGGGGCGATCGGAGGCGCTCCATCCTTCGCGGCGGACGGTCTGTCCGGCAGCATCAAGATCGATCCCAGGAACCTGACGGCGGGCACCGGGTACTGGCTCCGGTTCTCGACCCAGCTCGCCGACGGCAGCTGGGAGGTGGCGGAAGGGGCGCTCCTGGCCCATTAGCCACCCGCTCCGTCGGAACCGCGGACGCCCGCCGGGGACGAGCCTCCCCCGGCGGGCGTTCGCGCGTCGACGGGGTCCGCGGTCAGCGGGAAAGGATCGCCTCGATCTCGCGTCGCGCGTTCGCGACCACGTCGCGGATACGCGTGATCTGCTCCGGCTCCAGGCCGCCCGCGCGTCCGCGCGCGAAGAGCAGGCCGAGATCGCGCAGTTCGGCCATCATCTCGATCCAGGCCTCGCCGCTGTGGGCGCTGCAGTGCCCACGCGCCTTCTCCCAGATCTCGCGCACGGTCTCGCGCCGCTCGGCGAGGAACGCTTCGCCGGCCGGCGTCACGGTGTAGACCTTGCGGCCGTCCTGCTCGACGACCGACACGTGGCCCATATCCTCGAGCATCTGGAGCACGGGGTAGACCGTGCCCGGGCTCGCCGTGTACGAGCCCGCGAAGCGCTCCTCGAGCGCGCGGATGAGGTCGTAGCCGTGGCGCGGCCTCTCCTTGAGCAGATCCAGGAAGACGTACTTGAGGTCGCCCTTCCCGAACATGCGTCCGGCGCCGTGTCGCCCGCGCCCGAACATAGGACCTCCACTTTCAGCCGTAGGAGCTTCGGATCCCGCTTCGCACGAAACGAGATGCCCGGGGCGCCGGCCCCGGGCATCCGCGATCGTACATGGGCCGGGCTCAACCCGCCAGGTCGTCGCCGGCGACCGAAGGGAGGCGAGCTTATGCGAGCATCGCCCGGCGTGCGGCCTCCAACGCCTCGCGGATCTTCGCGAGGCGCGCCTTGTCGAGCTTCTGGTCACCGGCCTCCTCCCGGACGGTCCAGGCGAGGCGCTTGAACTCCCGGAAGAGATCCCAGACCTCTTGCCGGTAGCGCGACGCCTCCACGCGCCCCCAGAACGAGTCCAGCGCCTCGCGGCGTTCCTCGACGTAGGCCTTGCCCGCGTCGCTGAGCGCATAGCTCGTGCGGCCTTCCGTGGTCGCGGGCGTCACGAAGCCCGCGTCCTCGGCCAGCCGGAGCACCGGATAGACCGCGTTCGGCCCGATCGCGTAGACGCCCTCCAGGCGCTCTTCGAGCCGCTTCACCACGTCGTAGCCGTTGCCGGGCTCCGGCGCCAGCGTGTCGAGCACCAGCGCGAGCCAGCCGCGGTCGCTGAGCTCAGGGGCGCCACCGTCGCCCTCGCCCCAGCCGCCCGCCCAGGCGGCCCAGCCACCCCGGCCATGATGGCCATGCCCATGGCGCCCATGCTCATGGTGACCACGCCCATGCCAATTGCTTCTGCACCACCATCCCATCGTGCGCCACCTTTCATGAGTATCGCGATGTATTCCGATATATCGCGATAGTATTCTTGAAGGGCGACGCTGTCAAGCGAATTATTGGCGCAGCGGGTTCTCCTAACGGCTGGTTATCCGCCGATTAAGCGGGGGTGGCTATAAATGGCCTATCAGGCCCGCCAGCAGCCGATTCCGGGCGGGTTAAATCTGGCGAGATCGGCCCGGTGTCTGCTCGCCAGGAACCGCCGGAGAATTTAAACTCAAAACAAGCTCAAACGCCCGTTTTGCAAGTCAGTCCGGGTTTCTTTCCGCGATATACACCTCACGTGGCGAGAGGGACTGAACGATGACGCGACAGATGCGAATCGATCGGATGGCGGACGAAGGTCGTCAGCGGCGCCTGGATGCCATGGCGCGTCCGCAGGTGCTGGGCCTCGCCCGGCTGGCCGGGCTCGCGGCCGAGCCGGCGCCGCGCGTCATGCAGGCCGATCGCCTGGAGCGCAGCGCCGCCGCCGCCTTCGCGACCGTCCCGGTGGTGCCCGCCCCGCAGGTCTCCCAGGTCGTCCTCGAGGCCAGGGCCGAGGCCACCGACGCGCGCGACCGCCTCGCCGCGATCGAGTCGATTCGCCACGGCGCGCTGGCGCGTCCCGACGCGATCGCCTTGCTCAAGCGGATCGCGGCGCGCGAGACGGATTACCAGGTGCTCTACGCCGCGGCGATCGCGCTGATCCGGCTGCGCGGCGATGTCGACGCGGTGATGGACGTGGCGGCGATCGAGCAGGCCCGCGAGGCCGGCCGCATCAACGACGTGCGCGCGCTCTACATGCTCCGCCGCCACGTGGCGCGCTGAAAGGCCCCTGCCGCGCCGGCTACCGTTTGGCGTGTTTGGCGGGCCTCGTCAGCTTGCGGTATTCCTTGCCGGCTTCGACGGTGAGCGCGGTCGTGTTGGTGACCCAATCCTGAGCCGTTTTGGGCCAGGTTTCCCAGCCGTCGGGGAACCGGTGGTCCTGGAACATCGCCTTCAGATCCTCGACAGCCACGGCCGGCTCGCCGCCGACTTTCGTCGTCCGGGGGCTGTTGACCAGGAACGCCATCAGCAGCCCGAATTCGCCGGCCGAGCCCACCAGGTTCTCCTCGCCGAGGCTCTTCGTCAGCGAGACGACCAGCTTGCGGTGAGCGTCGGTCGGGTCGGGGCCGCCGCGCACGGTGTTTTTCAGCTTCTCGAGCAGCGCCGGCCCGGATTGTGCCACGACGCTGCCGACGTCGCCCAGCAGGAGCCTGGCGACGCGCCCGCCTACAACCTTCGAGGCAGGATCCCTGGCGAGGTTTTCGGCGATGAACTTGGCCATGTCGGACCGCTTGATGTGGCCGTCCTTGGCGCGCGCGAACAGACGATCGAGGTCTGCCTGGCTGAAGCGGCCCGAGTCCAGCTCGGCCGGGTTGCCCTGAAGGATGCCGCTGTGGCCGGGGTGCGAGCCCTGTGAGCCGGGGAAGTCGAGGCTGAACTGGCCCGGCGGCACCGGCGTGTCGAACTTGCCGGAAGCGCCCGGCATGACCGCATGGTTGCCGGTGGCGAAGAGCTTCAGCACCTCGCCGAGGTTGCCGCCGCCGCTGTTCCCCAGGGCGACGACCTCGTCGATGCTCGCCAAAGGCTTGTCGGCGCTGTTGCGCACCGCCAGCCCCCGGCTCGCGACGGCCGCGGCCATGAACGGGCAAGTCGCCTTGCGGGTGGCCAGGTTCTCGAGCTGGGTGTCACTCAGCGCGGCGGGCCGGGTGCGCGCGGCATTCACGGCCTCGCTCATCCTGGCGGCATCCACGGCGTCGCCGGCGATGGCGCTCGTGGCCGGGGCCGCCTGGGGCCTCTTCGTCGGCGCGGGCGGCGCCTTCACGGTGCTCGGGACGTCGGTGGGGACACGCGGATCCATCGGAAGGCCTCGTTGAAGCGTTGTCGTCCCGCTGCTGCGCACCGCGATGCTGCGCATCGCGAACAGAACTATGCGGGTCGAGGGTGACTCGCCTCACCTACCCGACGGCCAGTTGCGGCAAACTACCGATACGCTATCCTTCGCGAGCTGCCTCGGCGGGACTCACCAGCCCGCCAGGCCGCGTCGGGTGGCCGCGACCTGCGTGCCGTCCGCGGCGGGCTTGCCGCCCATGTGATGGAGCGTCACGACGCCCGACCCGCCGTCGAGCGACGCCATCTCGCGCTTCGCGGGGTTGAAGGCGAAGCCGCCGCCGTAGACCCGGCCTGTGTGGACGAGCTTGCCGGCTGCGACGTCGTAGACCTGGAAGGTCTCTTGCACGAACGCGAGCAGCCCGCCGTCGGGGCTGAGCGGCATCTCGCTCACGCCCGAGCCCTGGACGTGCGCCTTGTAGCTCATCTTGCCGGGCGTCGAGCGGCTCGCCCCCTCGTAGACCATCAGGTGCGCGTGCGCGCGGTGGCCCACCAGCAGCCGGTCGCCGTCGGCGCTGAACGTGAGCGCGCCGACCTCGGGGTTGAGGGTCTCGATCTGCTCGTAGATCTGCTTGTCCTGCCCGTTGGGGCACTGCGTCCGCCCGAGCTCGCGGCCGCTCCGGCGATCGAGGTAGGCGACCGAGCCGTCGCAGCCGGCCACCGCCAGGTTCGGGCCGGCGTGGTTGATGGCCATCGAAGGCAGCGGCACCGAGCACCAGTTCGGCAGGCTGCCGTCGCAGGGGGGGATCGCGTAGTTCCATTGCCAGACGGGGGTCGGCTTGCGGCCCTCGTAGCGCACGAGCGTCGTCTCCTTGTGCGGCCGGCACTTGCCCGCGTCGTCGTCGTCTTCGTCGATCGGGCTCACCTTGGGCGAGCCGGGCTGCGCGGCGTTGAGCGTCGAGATCATGACCGCGTAAAGCTCGCCGTCGTCGCCGAACTCAGCGCGGAAGGGCTTGAGGCCGTAGTCCTCGCAAATCAGGCGGCCGCTGCGCGGGGCCGTGTATTCGACCTCGACTTCGCCGCTCGCCGCGGCGAGGACGCGCAGCGGCTTCGACGTGCCGTATGCCGGGTCATCGTCGCTGCGCGAGCCGTCGGTGATGCCCCAGGCCGCGATGCGGGCGCCGTCGCGGCTCACGGCGATGCCTCGCGTGGCGTCGATCGGCTTCGACCAGCGCGGCTTGTTGCCGTCGACGTCCCAGGCGATCAGGCCGGCGTCTTCGAAGGCCACGTACAGGGTCTCGCCGTCCGGCGAGTAGGCGATGTGGCGCGCCCAGCCGTCGGCGTCGTCGGACGTGGGCTCGAAGGTGGCCGCACCGACCCAGGGGCTGCCCGCCACCGGCTCGTTCGGGTCGCCGGCTTCTTCCCAGCGGTCGGCGATGGCGATCGCCGGCCCGGCGACCGTGCGGGGCCCACCGGCCTGTCCGCTGCCCACGCCGCCGCCGAGCCCGCCGCGGGCGCCGGCCGCGGCGCCCGACAAGGCCGAGAAATCGCAGGCCGCCGCGAGCAAGGCGATCAGCGCCATGCTGAAGCCTCGGGCCACCAGGTTGCGTCTCGCCATGCCTTTTCTCCTACCAACGTCGTCCGGGCGCGCGCCTGGTGCATCCTACCCGCTCGCTCGCTCCGGCCTACGGCATGACGACGCTTGACACCTGGACGGTTCCGTGCCATGAATCGAAATCCACGGGCCGACGCGGAAGGGTTATCCACCACTCAGGCGGTCGGGGCACGGGAGTGCCTCGCTCCACGCGCAAGCGGGAGACGCCGTTCCTTCTGCACACTTTGCCCGTGGAAGTTTCCCCTGCCCCGGCGCCACCTGGCGCCGCGGCTCACCGAGGCAGCTGCCGTGACGCGCAAATTGCGTCTTGAAAGCCTTCGCTATTCGGATACCGCCCCCGTGCCGGCACACCCGTGCCAGTTCGGAATCGGTATGCGGAGCGCGCCGCCTCGGGAGATCAGGACACGCTGAACCAGCGACCTGTCAGGTGAAGATCGAGGCGGACCGGAGCGAGCAATTCATCGCCCAGTCGGCCTCGAATCATCTGTAGGCCAGGTTGTATGAAACGCTCCTCCGGACGACCGCACGGTCTGCCTGGTGGGGCGTTTCGGCGTGGCCGGAAGCTTCCACGGATTAGGTTAGGAATGGCCCGCATCGGCCAGGAGGTCTCCACCGTTGAACAGTGACCCAGAAAATTGATTCGTGAATAAATTTATGTCCTTTCCATCGCATTGATGGGGAGGATAACGCCATTTGGATCATTAACGCGCGGTTATTTTCGATTAAAAAATTAGTTGACACATCGAGTTTAGTGTGATTGATTAGATACGTGGGCCGGAGGCTCAGGGTTATCTTTTCACGATAAACCCCCTGAGCCTATTTCTTGCCCACACTTCACGCCCCCCTCTAGCTGGAGAACATGCAAATGCTTCTGAAAGCATTTCCAACCCATCCGCTGACCTACCGCTCGCAGAGCGAAGGTCCTGAAGGTATGGATTTCAATTTGCTCCGGCTCGGCGGGGGCGTCCCATAAAAGACGTCACCCCACGAACCGAACTCCCCTCCAAATAGTGGAGACGGGCCGGAGCACGCGGAATCAACCCGCGTACATCCCTGGCCCGTCTCCTTTTTTTGCGTCTATGAGGGACGCAGGAGGTCTCCCATGCAGAACTTCCTCAAGCACTTCGCGCTCCGCGTCACCAAGCAGGATTCGCCCGTCCCGGGCGCCGGCCAGGTGGCGAACAGCGCCGGCGGCTTCGCCTGGCAGCTCGGCGACTGGCAGCGGCTCGATCGCTTCTTGATCCTGGGCTCCGAGGGCGGCACGTACTACATCGGCGAGCGCAAGCTCACGGTGGAGAACGCCGAGGCCGTGGGTCGCTGCCTGGACGCCGATGGTCCGCGGGTGGTCGCACGCGTGGTCGAGATCTCCGAGGCGGGCCGTGCCCCCAAGAACGATCCCGCCCTGTTCGTCCTCGCCATGGCCACGGCCCTGGGCAACGACGCGACGCGCAAGGCCGCGTTCGAGGCGCTCCCCAAGGTCGCGCGCACGGGCACGCACCTGTTCCACTTCCTGGCGTACGTCGAGGGCTTCCGCGGCTGGGGCCGTGGTCTTCGTCGGGCCGTGGGCGACTGGTACAACGGCAAGTCGCCGGAGGCGCTCGCCTACCAGCTGGTCAAGTACCAGGCGCGCGACGGCTGGTCGCACCGCGACGCCCTGCGTCTCGCACACCCCAAGCCGGCCACGCCGGCCCACGGTGCGCTCTACAAGTGGACGACCAAGCCCGAGTTTGCCGACGAGGCCGCTCAGGCCGCGGGCGTCCCCCTGCTCGAGGCGGTGCGCAAGGCCAAGGTCGCAACGGATGTCAAGGAAATCGTCAACCTCGTCAAGGATTCCCGTCTGCCCCGCGAGGCGCTCCCCACGGAGTGGCTCACGAAGGCGGCGGTCTGGGAGGCGCTGCTCGAAGACATGCCGATGGAAGCGATGGTGCGGAACCTCGCGACCATGACGCGGGTCGGCCTGCTCGCCAAGGGGTCTCAGGCGTCGAAGCTCGTCACGGAGCGGCTGACGGACCGCGAGCGCATCCGCAAGGCGCGCCTGCATCCGATCAAGCTCCTGGCCGCGCTCGTCACCTACCAGCAGGGCCGCGGCATGCGGTCCAACTCGGAAGGCTGGGAGCCCGTCACCAAGGTCGTGGACGCTCTCGACTCCGCGTTCTACCTGGCGTTCGGCAACGTCGAGCCCAGCAACAAGCGCGTGGTCCTCGCCCTCGACGTCTCCGGTTCCATGGGCGCTGGCTGGGTGGCCGGCGTGCACGGTCTCACCCCCATGCTCGCGTCCGCTGCGATGGCCCTGGTCACCGCCGCGACCGAGAAGGATCACGAGTTCGTCGCCTTCTCCCACAAGCTGGTCCCCGTGACCATCTCGCCCCGCCAGCGGCTGGACGACGTGGTGCAGGCGATGACGCGGATCCCGATGGGCGGCACGGACTGCGCGCTGCCGATGCTCTGGGCGCTCGAGAAGAAGGTGAAGGCGGACGTCTTCACGGTCTTCACGGACTCCGAGACGTGGTTCGGTTCCATCCATCCCTCCCAGGCGCTCGTCCAGTACCGCGAACAGACGGGTATCCAGGCGAAGCTCACGGTGGTCGGCATGACCTCCAACGGCTTCACCATCGCGGACCCCCGCGATGCCGGCATGCTCGACGTGGTCGGTTTCGACACCGCAACTCCCCAGGTGATGGCCGACTTCGCGGCCGGCCGCGCCTGAGGCAACGATAGATGAAAGCAGGTGGTCCTCATGATTGGCACGAATGGCGCCAACTAGGCGCATCCGAATAGGACCGGGGCTCGCGCCGTGAGGTGCCGGCGCCCGGTCCCCCCGGGCTCCATTCCAGGCTAGAAGGTCAACAGGGCGAAGGCGCGCGGGTGAAATCCGCGAGAGGCTGGTTCGATCCCAGCTCTAGCCACCTGGGAGGGCCGGATGGTGTCGGTTACCTTTGGTTGGATCTCCTCTTGGGGATAGCGGTTCAAGCCCGCAATCCGACGCCAACAAGCTTGTCCTTCCTTCATTGTGGGTGGCCCCTCGGGGCCGATGTCGAATGATCACCGTGTCACGGGTTCGAGTCCCGTCAGGTCCATTCGGGGGCCTGTAGCTCAGTTGGGTAGAGCAGCAATTCGTTCGGCGGTCCCTCGTCCCGAGGGCCACCCCTCGGTCTCATCGTTCAATGGTAGGACGTGCGGTTGTCGGCCGCATCACGGGAGTTCGATCCTCCCTGAGACCGCTCTGCTCCAGTAGCGCAGTTGGTAGCGCGCCGCCTCGCCAGGGCGGAGGTCGCGGGTTCAACTCCCGCCTGGGGCTCTCCTTGTTCACCAGAAAGGAGGTCGCACGCAATTTCGGATTGATGGATGGTTCCTCGGGGCCGATATCGGACGGTTATCCAAGGAGGAAAATGCGGGTTCGAATCCCGCCGGAAGTCTTCGTGACGTCCGTGGTTGAGTGGTCAAACGTCTCCAACTCGTCCGAGCCCCTCGCCTCGGGGTTCATCCGTATCATCAGGCCGTAGTGTAGTGGTCAACACGCTTAAAAACCCATTTTCCGCCAAATTGCCCGACCCGGGCCGACTGGGAGATGGTTACCGCTGTTAACGGAGCGACCCGGGTTCGATTCCCGGCGGCCTGGCCTTCTGGGCACCGTAGCTCACCGGGTAGAGCGCCTGCCTTGCAAGCAGGAGGCAACGGGTTCGAGTCCCGTCGTGTCCACCTTTCCAATTCAGTACGCTCCTTCTATTCTCATTGCCCATGGAGCTCGGTTGGTCGAGCAAACCCCTCGTAAGGGTGAGGCCGGCGGTTCGAATCCGCCCGTGGGCTTTGGTTCCTTCTCAATTGAATACTTCCATCATTCGCTTCAATCAGAACTATTTCATGCGTGAGTGCGACGAGCGGCAAAGTCGGCTGGCTGTAACCCAGCTCCCACGTGGTTCGGGGGTTCGAGTCCCTCCTCATGCACCTTTCCGGGGAAGTGGCGAAACTGGCAGACGCGCCTGGCTCAGAACCAGGAGCCCGGAAACGGGCATTGTGGGTTCAAATCCCTCCTTCCTCACCTGTGACCGAAGCCAAAAAGTGAGGCGCCGCGCTGTGAACGCGGTCTAGCGAGGGCAGTACTCGTCGGTCACCCCATCACCACCTCATCCGGGTGTACGTCAGCGGTAGACGGCCTGCTTCGGGAGCAGGCAGACGCTGGTTCAAATCCAGCCACTCGGACTGTCGCCAACAAGGAGGCCCGCCATGTTCCAGAATCTCGTGTACCAGGTCGAGGTGCGAAAGGGCTCCACGGTCCAGGTCGCCTGGATCGAGGGGTACGGCACGCGCATCGGCGCCATCGTCGAGGTCAAACTCGACGAGGGCATCCGCGATCCGCATTGGGCGGTGAGCGACGCTTAGGTCCCTTCAACCGCTGAAATTTCCGGTTTTCCCATCGGGCTGAGGAGCCCTGAGCTCCGTGCCCAAAACTCTCATCCAATCGCAAATCGAGGCTCGCCGGGCTTCCGCCTTCGGGCGGAAAGCCGGAGCACACATGCCCCTGTGGATTAATGGCGAGATCGGTGGATTCTCAATCCGCAGTTCCGGGTTCGATCCCCGGCGGGGGTACTCGGCGCCAGGCGCCGTTGGGTTTTCCAGGTGTACGTCAGTGGCTAGACGGCCTGCTCGGGGAGCAGGCAGACGTTGGTTCGAGTCCAACCACCTGGACTTTACAATAGCTCTGGGGCCTCTGGGCCGTGAGAGCTCGCCCGCATGGAACTTCCATGCGGTGCTCGCGGTCCAACTACATGGGGATCATGCTCCGTGGGGAGCGACTCCTTCTCGGATCATCGCCCGGCCTGCCGGGCCGCCCCTGAAGGGTTACCTTTGGTTCGAATCCAAGATCCCCGACTCCTCTTCTTTCCTCCTTAGACCCCTACCTCGAAAGTAGGTTCCCGATGCCACAAGTCATCCTCTGCGACTCACACTTCCAACCCCTGCGCGAGATCGGCGTCGAGCACGCAATCTACCTGCTCGTGTCCGGCAAGGCCGTGCCGGCGGTGGGCCTGGATGCCCAGGCACCGGTCGCGCGGTTGGGCCTCGCGGCCTCGGCCGTCGAGAACTGGGGTGCGCGCTTCCCCGAGCTGATCGTGGAAGGCGCGTTCCTGGTGCCCGGCGTGCTGCGCCTGCACCGGGCGGTCGCATACCGCATCGGCCAGCGGCGTCCCACGCGCATGCTCGTGCTGCGGCGCGATCGCCACCGCTGCCAGTACTGCGGCAAGCGCGGCGGGGCCTTGACGCTCGACCACGTGCTGCCCGCCTCGCGCGGCGGCCCGGATTCGTGGGAGAACCTGGTCGCGGCGTGCGAGCGCTGTAATCACGGCAAGGCCGACCGCACGCCGGAAGAGGCCGGGATGAGGTTGCTGACGCGTCCGCGTCGGCTCGCGCCCGACCTCTACTCCGAAGTGCTCGCGCGGATGACCGCGGCCGTCGGGGGCTGAGCGCCCCGACGGCCGCCGTCGCGTCGACCGTCGGCGGACGCGCAGCGGCTCGTCGCCGGGATGACGACGTTCGGTTGTCACTTGATCGGGGCCGAGACCTGGTCACCATGAACACATGGGTAAACGGCCACGGCGAGAAGAGTTCCAGGCGAGCGAGCCGAAGACGCTCGGCCAATGGCCCGACACCGCGCCGGTGCCGGACATCCATTGGCGCGAGGACGATCGCTACCGGCGCGCGCTCGACGACGTGTCGATCGGCATCCTGATCGAGGACGGCGACGGGCGCGTCCTCGAGATGAACCCTTTCCTCAGACGCATCCTGGGGTTCGGCCCCACCGAGCTCGGCACGCTCGCGTCGATCGCCGACCCGCCGGATGCCGTGCGCCTGAACCAACAGCTCGCCCGCCTGCGTGCAGGCACGATCACCTCATTCGATATGGAAGTCCGCGTCACCGCGCACGATGGCCGCCCCCGGATCTTCCGCAAGTTCGGGTCGCGCATCCCGACCTTCGCGGGCGACGAGTCGGGCGTGATCTGCGTGATGGTCGACATCACCGAGCGCAAGCGGGAGCAGGAGGCGCTCTACCGCCAGAAGGTCCAGCTGAGCGAGGGGGAGCGGCTCGCCGACATGGGGAGCTTCGAGCTCGACCTCGGCACCGGTGAATTCGCCTGGTCCGATGGCGTCTACCGCCTGCTCGGGCTCGCGCCGCGCAGCATCACCCCGAGCCTGGCGTTCCTGCGCGATCGGCTCGTGCCGGACGATCGCCCATCGTTCGACGCCGACATGGCGAGCCTGAAGGCGGGCCACCGGGCGCTGACCGCCGAGCGCCGCGTGATCCGCTCCGACGGCGAGGAGCGCACTTGGCGCGTTCGCGCCCGCCTGCGGCGTAGGACCGGGGCCGCGCCGCGCGTCGTCGGGGTGGTCCAGGACGTCACCGAGCAGCGGACGGCCGAGCGGATCAAGGACGAGATCGTCGCCGTCGTGAGCCATGAGCTGCGCACGCCGCTCACGACGATCCTGGCGCCGCTGATGATGCTCGAGCGCGGCCAGCTCGATCCGCACAGCGAGACCGGGCGCGAGCTGATCCGCGACGCCCTGGAGAGCGCGAACCACATGACGCGCCTGGTCCGGGACATCTTCGACCTGGGCCGCCTGCGCACCGGCAACCTGACGATCAAGCCGCAGCCGCTCGACCTCACGGCGTTCCTGCGGACGGATGGCGTGTCGCGGTGGTCACGCAAGGCTCCCAGCCTGGCGATCGCAGTGGAAGCGGAGGCGGGGCTCGCGGTCCTCGCGGACGCTGATCGGCTCCAGCAGGTGCTGACCAACCTGATCGACAACGCCATCTCCTTCTCGCCTCCCGGCGGCCGGATCCGGGTGACGGCGTCGCGCCGGGGCGACGAGGTCCGCGTCGAGGTGGCCGATCAGGGGCCCGGCGTGCCGCCGGAGCAGCGTGAGAAGGTCTTCGAGCGGTTCCACCAGTTGGCGCCGGCGCACAACCGCTCGCGGGGCGGCACAGGGCTCGGGCTCACGATCGCCAAGCACATCGTCGAGCGCCACGGCGGACGCATCTGGATCGAGGAGGCGCCGGGCGGCGGGGCCCTGGTTTGCTTCACGCTGCCTGCCAGTGCGCTATCATGAAGGCATCATGCCGATGCCCGACGACTTCCTCTGGGGTGTGGCCATTTCGAGCCACCAAAACGAAGGTGGCGCCCCCGCCTCCGACTGGACCCACGCCGAGCGCGCGGGCCGGTTTCCGCACGTCTCGGGCTGCGGCAACGACTTCCGCGTCCACTGGCGCGAGGATTTCGACCGGATCCGCTACGAGCTGGGGGCCGACACGATCCGCCTGAGCATCGAGTGGGCGCGGGTCGAGCCCGAGCCCGGCAAGATCGACGCGGCCGAGATGCGCTGGCTCGCGACGCTCTTCGAGGGCGCGCGCGACCGCGGGCTCAACGTGATCGCGACGCTTCACCACTTCACGTCGCCCCAGTGGATCAACGGCGGCTCGTGGCCGAACGGCTGGGAGAACCCGACCACCGCCGCACGCTTCGACAACTACGTGCGCACGATCGCCAAGGAGTTCGGCCCGGCCATTCGCTACTGGCTCACCTTCAACGAGCCGTCCAACGTGTTGGTGGGGGGACACTTCGCGGGCAAGATTCCGCCGTTCAAGATCGGGCCGGTGGCGCTCGCGATGGCGGCGCGCACCATGTTGAGCGCGCACGAGCGGGCCTACGAGACCATCCATGAGCTCGTGCCGGGCGCGATGGTCTCCGTCAGCGAATTCACGGGCGTGCTGGGCCTCGGCCCCGGGCTCGACTACCTGCCGGGGCGGGTGATGGACCTCTTCCGGTCGCGCGAGAACGGCCGGATCAAGCACCTGGACTTCATCGGTCTGCACTACTACGGCGACATCCCGCCGCTCGAGCTGAACGTCTTCCCCTTGCCGTTCCACCGGTTCGGCGTGCGCCCCGACCGCTTCGGCAAAATCTTGCGCGACACCTGGGCGCGCTATGGCCTGCCGATCATGATCGGCGAGAACGGCATCGCCACCTACAACCACGAGCCGCGCCCGGACGGCTGGGACGCGCCGCGCTACATGGAAGCCCACGTGGCCGAAATGAAGCGGGCCATGGCGGACGGTGTGCCCGTGCTGGGCTATTGTTGGTGGACGTTGACCGACAACTACGAATGGGGCTCGTTCGACGCCCGCTTCGGGCTGTACCGCGTGGATTGCAAGGCCGGCGACTACACGCGGCAGCCGACCCCGGCCGTGGAGGCCTTTCGGCGCGTGATCACGGCCGCCCGGTCGTAGGGGGAACAGCCACCGCCGTGCCCGTGGTCCTCGGCCGGCCGACGGGCATCGGCACGTTCGGCATCGGCGGCGCCATCGGCGCAGGCATCATGAACCCGAAGGGGTTGAAATCCTTGGGGACGAGCTGCCACGCGATCTTCTTCTTGTCTTCGTGCAGCGTGATTTCGAGGAGGCCTGGCGTGCTCGCGACGGCCTCGACGACGCCGAGCTCCTTGTTGTCGTCCGTCGACACCAGGACCGCACGGTCAGGCTTGGGCTGGCCGATCTTGCCTTCGGCCAACAGCTTGATCTTGGCGTCCAGGTTGGTCAGGTACAGGGTCGTGTCCTTGCTCGCCTCGTCGAAGCTGCCGCCGAAGGTGAAGCGGTCGTCACCGTCCGGACCGTCCACGCTCAGGTTGCCTTTGACCTTGAACGAGCTCTTGCCCTGAGCCAGGTTCGCGTTGCTGTCCCAGTCGAATTTCACCTTCGGCACGGCCAGCTTGAAGACCCAATGGGTAGGCACCTGGAAGGAAGTCCCCGGGAGCGTCTCGGGCTCATCGAAGGTGCCGTCCATCTGGAAGGCCAGCGACTGGTCGCCGCGCGGCACCAGGTCGAGCTTGATCGACACGCTCTCGACGACGTTCGGATACTCGCCGCCGAAGACCTTGAACGGCGGCGGGGGCGCCGGCGTCCAGGCCGGCTCCGGGACGTCGTTCGGGTCGTAGCCGCCGTCTTCGCCGTAAGGCGGGTAGGTCTCGCCGTTCGGGTCGTAGCCCGGCATGGCTGCGGCCTGCTGCAAGCCGAAGCCGCCGGCCTCGGCCGTCGGCGTTGGCGACGCTGGCACAGGCGACGCCGACGGCACGGGCTGCTCGCTCGGCTGCGGGCTGGATGTCACCATGGTGCCGGTAGGCGACGTCGATGGAATCGGGCTGAACGCTAAGGGCGGCGTCGACGTCTGGCCGATGGGCGGCCTGGGCGAGAACACCGGATAGCTCGGATAGCTCGGATACGGCCTGGGCGTCACCTTCGGGTAGACCGGGCGCGGGGTCCACGGCGCTGGCGTGTAAACCTGCGGCGTCGGTTGCGCCGTCCAGCCGCCCTCGACCTCGACGAAGATCGTGCCGGTCGTGCCGTCCGGGCTCTTCAGGATCTCGGCCTGCCAGCTGCGCCGGCGCCCGTTGTTCACGAACTTGAACGCGACCTCCGCGGTGGGCGTGATGACGCCGGTCACCTCCTTGGTGACGTCGTCGTAGACGATTGTGGCTTCGCCCATCTTCTCGATGCCCGCGAGCTCGAACGTCGCCTGAGAGCCGGCGTCGGCGAATTCGCCGGCGGCCCGGCGCAGCTGATAGCGCGCCACGGCGACCTCGCTCGTCGGTACGGACGTGGCGGACGAGCGCGCGATGCCCGAGAGCGCCTCGACCAGGCGCTGGATGCTCTCGGAGGCCCGCTTGAGGCCGTCGTTGTTCTCGAGTGACAGCGAGCGGGTGAGCGTCGTGACTTTCTTGACCTTCGCCTGGTAGGTCAGCCGGCCTTCCTTGCCTGGCCCCGTGCTGGCCGGCGATCCTAGCATGCAGCCTGTGATGGCGATCGCCGTGGCGAGTGCGGCGGGCAGGCGGGCAGCGAGGAAACGGCGCATGGGCGACCTCAGGACGGGTGAGCGGGCGTTCATGTCTCGTACCCGACCGAAGAGGAAGAGAAAACGGGCCGGCAGGGACGAATTTCGCCGTCGTCGCGGACGGCCGTCACGGACGCGCCCTTCGGTATCGGCCACGATCGTGGCGGGCCCGATCCGCAGCGATCGACCGCCCGACGGAGACAGCGTCCGGGGAGGCCGTAGGCCTGCTGCGGTGCGTGGGTAAATGAAGGGTGCAATCGGGCGTGGCAAGCGCGCTACGAGCGACCGTTCCTCCGTCGGAAGTGGTGGAAAGCGGATCGCAACCGAACGGAACCCTGGAGACATCACAATGTCGGCACGGATGCACGCGCGGCTCATCGCCGCCGCCGCCGGGGCCGCCCTGATATGGGGCGCCCTGGCGCCGCCCGTGCTCGCGCTCGGCCAGGTCTTCGTCTTCCGCGATCCCGGCCTCCACAAGCGGTACGCCGCGCTGGAAGGCAAGCTGACCAAGCTCCAGATCCAGCACCAGGCCGACCAGATGTCGCTCAAGATGCGCGGCAAGAAGGTCGCTTGCCGGGGCGTGATCGAGGACGTGCTGCCGCCGGACTCGGAGGACCTGGACGCCTGCAAGGTGGTGGTCGCGCTCGTGGGGGTGACGGGCTTCAGCGCGCCCGAGCTGCCCGTGATCACCTACCTGGTGCCCCGCACCAGGGCGCTCGCGCTCAAGCTGCGCGGCCCGGTCGTGCTCTCCGGTCGGCTTTACGCGATCGATCGCAACGGTGCGGTCGCCATCGAGCTCGACGCCCCGGCCGGCTGGCGCGATCCGTTGGCGGCGACCGACACCCCCCAACAGAGCCACTAGCGAACCTTCGCATGCTACGATGACGCTCGCGCGGCAACGCCGCACGCGTGTTGAAGAAGGAGCATGTCAGAGAATGGCCGACCACATCCTCGCTATCGACCAGGGCACGACGGGCAGCACCGCAATCGTCTTCGATCACGCGGGCAGGGTCGTCGGCAAGGGCTACCGGGAGATTACCCAGTATTACCCGCAACCGGGTTGGGTCGAGCATGACGCCGAGGAAATCTGGGCCAAGACGATGGAGGCCGTCGCTTACGCGATCCAGGCCGCCGGCATCACGGGCGCGGACCTCGCCGGCCTGGGCATCACGAACCAGCGCGAGACCATCGTGCTGTGGGACCGCGCGACCGGCAAGCCGGTCCACAAGGCGATCGTCTGGCAGGATCGCCGCACCGCGGACTTCTGCGCCGAGCTCGCCGCGTCGCCGTTCGCCGCGCGCGCCACGGCCCGCACGGGCCTCGTGGTCGACGCCTACTTCTCGGGCACGAAGCTGCGCTGGCTGCTCAAGAACGATCCGTCGCTGGTCGCCCGCGCCGAGCGTGGCGAGCTCGCCGCCGGTACGATCGACAGCTGGCTGCTCTGGAACCTGACGGGCGGCAAGGTGCACGCGACCGACGTGACGAACGCCGGCCGCACGCTGCTCTTCGACATCCACCGCCTCGAGTGGGACGACGAGCTGCTCGCCGACCTCGAGGTGCCGCGCGCGGTGCTGCCCGCGGTGAAGCCCAGCGGCGGCCGCTTCGGCGAGACCGTCGCCACCGGCGTGCTGCCCGCCGGGCTGCCGATCGCGGCGATCGCCGGCGACCAGCACGCGGCGCTCTTCGGCCAGGCCTGCTTCAAGCCCGGTCAGGCCAAGAACACCTACGGCACCGGCTGCTTCATGCTGATCAACACCGGCGAGAAGCCGGTGCCCAGCCAGAACCGCCTGCTCACGACCATGGCCTGGCAGCTCGAGGGCCAGCCGCCGCTTTACGCGCTGGAAGGCAGCGTGTTCATCGCCGGCGCCGCCATCCAGTGGCTGCGCGACGGCCTGGGCATCATCGGCTCGGCCGCCGAGAGCGAGCTGCTCGCGACGTCGGTCGAGGACACCGGCGGCGTCTACCTGGTGCCGGCCTTCGTCGGCCTGGGCGCGCCCTACTGGGACGGCTTCGCGCGCGGCACGCTCGTCGGCCTCACGCGCGGCACCAACAAGAGCCACATCGCCCGTGCGGCGCTCGAGGCGATCGCCTACCAGACCAAGGACATCCTCGACGCGATGGCCAAGGACAGCGGCGTGGCGCTCGCCGAGCTCAAGGTCGACGGCGGCGCCACCGCCAACGACTTCCTGATGCAGTTCCAGGCCGACATGGTCGGCGTGCCGGTGGTGCGCCAGAACAACGTCGAGGCCACCGCCTGGGGCGCGGCCGCGATGGCGGGGCTGACGCTCGGCGTGTGGAAGAGCCAGGAGGAGCTGGCGGCGCTGCAGACGGGCGATCGCCGCTTCGAGCCCAAGCTCGGCGAAGGCGAGCGGGCCTGCCTCTACGCGGGCTGGCAGCGCGCGGTCGAGCGCTCGCGCGGTTGGGTCACCGCGGCGGCTCCGGAGCCAGTCCTCCAGGCCTGACGGCCGAACTTCAGTCGCCCCACCCACCCACCCACCCCACGAGAGAGTTCTTTGATCCCGCTGCGCTCGATCCCCTTGCTCCTCGCCTTACTCGCCGCGGCCCCCGCGGTCGCCGCGGTCCCGACCGCGACCCTCGTCGCCTACGCCGAGCTGCCGGCCGCCACCTTCGTGCCCGGCCCGACCGCGGGCCGCTGGCAGGGCGAGGGTACGCTGCGCGGCCATACAGGGCCCTACGCCGGCAAGCAGCCGGTGCAGGGCTTCTCGGGGGTGCTCGCGGACGGCGACGGGTGGTTCACGGTGCTCGTGGACAACGGCTTCGGCGCGCTCGAGACCTCGGCGGATCACCGGCTGACCTTCTACCGCATGAAGCCGACCTGGGGTGGCGCCCACGCGCCGGGCTCCGTGCGGATCGGCGACGCGATCCGGCTCGCGGATCCGCGCCGCCGCATCCCCTGGACGATCACCCATCAATTCGACCACGCCCGGCCGCTCACCGGCGCGGACCTCGATCCGGAGTCGTTCGTGCGGATGCGCGACGGCAGCTACTGGGTGGGCGACGAGTTCGGCCCGTTCCTCGTGCACGTCGATGCCCGCGGCCAGGTGCTCGACGCGCCGGTGTCGCTGCCTGATCCCGAGGGGGGCGAGGTTCGCTCGCCCCAGAACCCGTACAACGAGGAGTCCGCCGCCGTGCGCTTCCTCGATGCCTTGCGCGCGAACGCGATCGCCCGCGCGGGCGGCCACCCCGGCAAGACCCCGCAGCTCTCGCCCTGGCACCTGCTCGTCGCCGACGGCGACGGGCAGACGGGCGCGCCCGACCGGGCGGCGGGCGCGAGCGAGATCGTGGATGTGAAGTCGCTGCATGCCGCGGGCTTCCAGGTGGTGCCGTGGACCGTGAACGAGCGCGCCCGCATGGATCGGCTGCTCGCCCTCGGCGTGGACGGCCTGATCACGGACCGGCCGGACCTGTTGCGCCTGGCCCTCGAGGCCTTCGACGCGAACCGGGACGGCAAGCCCGGCGATTTCCTCGACGCGGACGGCAACGTGGATCCGGCGCGCTTCGACGCCCAGGGCCACCGCGGCGCGCGCGACCTGCGGCCCGAGAGCACGTTGCCGGCCTTCGAGGCGGCGCTCGACCACGGCATGACGACCCTCGAGACGGACTGCGCGATCACGCGCGACGGGATCGCCGTGCTGAGCCACGAGCCGCGGCTCGAGCCGACCAAGACGCGGCGGCTCGATGGCCGTCCGTTGCCGGTCGGCGAGGGCGTGGTCATCCGGCGCCACGCGGCGCGCGAGCTGCAGGCCGAGTACGACCGGGCCATGACGCTGACGTCGCGCCCGCTCCAGACGCTCGACCCGGCGGAGTCGCCGGTATCGAAGGCCTTCGCGGCCACGCGCGGCCTGCCGTCGGCCCATGCGGTGCTCACGCTCGGCGACCTCTTCGCCTTCGTGAAGGCCTACGAGGCCCACTACCAGGACGGTCCGGGTCGGGCCGCGCCGCGGGCGAAGGCCCGCGCGGCGGCCGCGCGGCGCGTGCGCTTCAACCTGGAAACAAAGATCTCGCCCGCCGAGGAGCGCGCGGGCCTCACGCCGGCCCCCGAGGCGTTCGCGCGGGTGATCGGCAGGGCGGTCGTCACGGCCGGCCTGGCGGACCGCACGACCATCCAGAGCTTCGACTACCGCCCGCTGCTCACGGTGCAACAAGAATTCCCGCGCCTCGGCACCGCGTTCCTGCTCGAAGACGCGCTGCCCTTCGCGATGCGCGGGACCGGCCAGGCCACGACCAGCGCCCCGCATTGGCCCTGGCGGGTCACCGGCCTCACGCACGCGATGCGCGCGAAGCGCAGCGGCGGCTTCGAGGCGCTCGCGATCGAGCCGGCCGGCCGTTACCTGTACGCGATGATGGAGAAGCCGCTCGCCGGCCAGGCGCCGGACCGCCTGCTGGTCGCCGAGTTCGACACGCGCGCGCGGCGCTACACGGGCAAGCGCTGGTGGTATCCCTGGGATGTCGGCGCCACCTCGGTCGCGGACTTCACGCTCGTGAACGCGCGCCAGGGCCTCGCGATCGAGCGGGACGACGGCGAGGGGCGCAAGGCTCTGATCAAGCGCTTGTACCTCGTGACGCTGGGGGCGCCCGGGAGCGTCGCCAAGAAGGAGCTGGTCGCGGACCTGATGCGCATCGAGAACCCGCAGGGCCTCGCGGGGCCCGGCCAGCCCGGCGACGTGGCGCGCGCCCAGCCCTTCGGCATGCCGTTCTGGACGATCGAGGGCGTCGCGGTCCTGGACCCGCGCCACGTGCTGATCTTGAACGACAACAACTACCCTTACAGCGCCGGACGCCACCAGGGCACCGGGCAGCCGGACGACGATGAGTGGGCGGTGCTGCGGCTGGCGAAGCCGCTGCCGGTGCACCGCGGCTTCAAGCCCGTGAAGTGGCGCTGACCATGTCGGAAACGGCGTTGAATTCAGAGGAGGCTCCGATGCCGCAGACCAGCACCGCGACAGCACCCGGCCCGCGCTACGCCGAAGCGGTGGCCTGGGCCGTCTCGCTCCACGCCGGGCAGGTGCGCAAGGGCACGGGCATCCCCTACGTCGCGCATGTGCTCGCGGTGGCGTGCATCGCGCTCGAGCATGGCGCCGATGAGGACGTGGCGATCGCCGCCGTCCTCCACGACGCCGTCGAAGACTGCGGCGGCGAGCGCACCCGCGAGCTGATCGCCGCGCGCTTCGGCGGCCGGGTCGCCCGCATCGTCGACGGCTGCACGGACGCCACGGTCACGCCGAAGCCGCCGTGGGCCGCGCGCAAGGAGACCTACCTGGCTCACCTGCCGGAAGCGTCGACGGACGTGCTGCTGGTGTCGGCGTCGGACAAGCTCCACAACGCCCGCTCGTTGCTCAACGATTACCGAACCGTCGGCGAAGCGCTCTGGGGCCGCTTCACGGGCGGGCGCGAGGGGACGCTCTGGTACTACCGGAGCCTCGTCACGGCGTACGAGCGTGCCGGGCGCGTGCCGGCGTCCCTGCTGGCCGAGCTCGGCCGGACGGTGGAAGCGCTGGAGGTGGCGGCCGCTGGCGGTCAGGCGGCTTCCCAGGGGTGAGGTTCCTCGTCCGGCTGTCCGTCCGCCGCGGGCGGCACCGGACGCTGCGCCGGCGCCTGTGGCAGCGTGCCACGTGCGGCGAGCACCAGGGTGCCCCAGTAGGTCAGCCAGGCGTGCTCGTCTTTCGAGAGCGACGGGTCGCGGTGCAGGCGCTGGGCCCAGGCGATCTCCCAGGGACGCGCCGTATGCACCGTGTCCTCGGTCATCGGCGGCGCGCCCGGCATCCAGATCTTCACCGCGCGCTTGCCCTCGGCCGCCGTCGCGAGCAGCTGGCTCATGCCGTTCCAGGCCATCACGCCCGCGCCGCCGTAGCCCTCGGCCTCGCCGAGCGGCTCGCCGTTGGGGACCGTGAAGAGCCGCACGCGGTGGTTGTGGCCGCCCACCGCGATCATCTCGCCGTCCGGCCGGAAGGCGAGCGAGCGCACAGGCTGGCCATCGCCCGGCAGCTCGGCGAGCAGCTCGCCGTCGGGCAGCGAGAAGACGCGCACGATCTGGTCGCCGCTCGCGATCGCCATGCGGGCCTCGTCCGGGCTCAGCGCCACCGCCGTCACGCCGCTCTCGTCGCCTTCGATCGTGCCGATCAGGCCGCCGTCCGGCAGGGACCACACCCGCGTCGCGCCATCGGCGCCCCAGGACGCCAGCGTGCAGCCGCGCGCGCCGATCAGCAGGCCCTTCACGAGCCGGCCATGCGCCGGCAGGCTGCGTAGGATCGTGCCCGCTTCCACGTTCCAGAGGTCGATGCGCGGGCCGCTCGCCGTCGCGACGAGCCGCGCGTCGCCGCGCAGCGCCACGGCCGCCACGTCACGCGTGTCGAGGTAGGCCACCGGCAGGCCGTCCGGCAGGCGGTAGACGCGGGTCTGGTGCTTCATCGTCGCCACCGCCAGGTAGTGTCCGCTGGCGCCGAAGGAGAGCGCGCGCGTCCAGCCCGGCAGGTCGTCGATCGTCCGCACCACGTTGCCGTCTGGCAGCGAGACGATGCGCACCACCTGGTCGTCGCCGCCGACGGCGAGGTAGCGCCAATCCGGGCTCAGGGCCAGGCAGGTGGCCTGGCCGGCCTTGCCTTCGAAGATCGGCAGCTCGCGGACCCGCTCGGCGAGCGCGATCGGGTCGCCCTGGCAGCGTGGGGCGAGCGCCGCGAGCTTGCGGAAAAGTGCGCCGTCAGGCGCGTCCAGGGGCGGGGCCCAGCCTGCCGTGCGCAAGAAGCGCATGTACGCCACGCTCGTCACCACCGGCGCGAGCGGCACGAGCCGCCAGAGCGCCGCGAAGTCGCGGGCCTCCGCCAGCACGATCAGCAGCGCGTCCCATTCGATCGGCTCGAGGTCCTCGGGCGGCCGCCGCAGCACCGCGCGGGCCCAGGGCACGAGCCGCAGCTCGCGCGCCTTCTGGGCCAGGTGGCGACGCCTTTCGGGATCCGCCACGCGCAACGCCTCGGCCAGGTGATCGCCCTGCGGGTCGGCCGTGGCATCGGCCTCGCCTTGCTCGGTGAGCAGCAGCAAGAGCGCGCGTTGGCGCGGGTCGTCGGGCAGGTACCCGCCCTCGCGCACCGCTTTCGTCGCGCGCCGATCGTCGAGCTCGATCACCATCGCGCAGAGCGCTTCCTTGGCGTCCTGGCGCTGCAGACCGGCGAGCGCCGTCCAGGCGGCGTCGGCGATCGCCGTGTCCGGGTCCTCGGTCGCAGCGACCAGCGTCGGCACCAGCTCGGGCAGGGCGTCGGTCATCGCCTCGGCGCCGCCCGCCGCGAGCAGCCCGAGCACCCGTGCTTCATAGGGCTCGCGCGCGATCCAGCCTTGCTCGGCGATCAGGGCCGCGAGCCGCGCGTGCCGGGAGCGGGCCCACAGGTCGCAGACGGCATCGACGGCCGCGGGATCGTCGAGCCGCGCGAGGCGCTCGAGCGCGACGCGGTGAACCGCCTCGTCTTCCAGGCCGACCAGGCTCTCCGCGAGCGGCTGCGCCGCGCTCTGGTCGTCGAGCGCGGCGAGCGCCTCGGCCGCCTGCCGGCGGCGGCCGGCGCCCAGCAGCGGGGTGCGGTCGAACAGGCGGGTTCTCAGGGCGGCAAGCTCGGTCACGGGACGGGATCTCCGATGGTCATCCCCATGTTGGCCGCTCGCGGGTCCCGAGTCGGTGATCCGTTCGCGGCGACGGCGGTGCCGGCGGAAGGGGGTGATGCCTTCACGATCTTACCGTCCGGCGATCACGCCTGCGGTTAACGCCCGACTAATTCGACGATCGGGGCACGCATGGACGAAAACGACCCCGCGGGCGTGATTCGCTCGCGGGGTCATGTTATCCATTGATTACGTCGGAAGCGGGTCGCCGCTACTCGGCGGCGACGGGCTCTTTGGCGGAGAGAGCCTCTTTGGCGGCAGCCGCAGACTGCCGGTTGGCATCGGCCTTGGCGACGTCGGCGGCCTTCTTGCGCGCCGAGTACGCCTTGACGCTCTCGAGGGAGATGAAGACGTGATCCTTGGCCTCGGGCGAGGCACCGCCCTTGAGGCGGTAGCCCGAAATTTCGCCCTTGGTCTCCAGCGTCGCCACCTGGGAGCGGGTGATCATCAGCATCTTCGCTGCGCCTTCGGGCGACAGGAATCCGCCATGCTCGCCCGTGTGCTGCTTCAGCTCATCGAGGCTCTCAACATAGGGAAATTTCTTGGCTTCTTTCTTCTTCGTCATCTGCTCGTTTTCGACCCCATCGAGATATCGCGTCGCGCACGTCACCAGGGTAGGCGGAAACGCGAGCTTGGGCGGGAGGACTATACCAGGATACCACAGCCCAGGCGCGCATGACCAACGGGCGACGGAGGCCCGCGGGAATGAACCCGCGGGCCCGATATCTGGAACGGACAGGCTTCAGGCCGCTTCGACCCGTGACTCGGCGAGTTGCAGGGAGAGGAACATTTCCAGCTGCGCGGCCGGAAGGTGGCCGAGCTGCACGAGGATCCGACCCAGGCGGCCGCCGGCCAGGCGCTGGATGTCCAGCGCCTGGAGGAGCTGGGTGGGGGTGATCAGGCCGGCCTCGAGCAGGCGCAGGCCCAACGGCCGGTGGCGCCCGCGGAGGTAGGCGATCCGCGCGTAGAGCCGCGCGGCTGCCTCGGCCTGGTCGGGGTCGATGTATCGGAACGCCAGCGCGAGCTCGCAGGTGGGGACGATCCGGCCCTGTTTCCGGAGCGCCACCTTTTCCGCCGTGAGCGCAAGCGCGCGGGCGCGGTCGAGGAAACGCTCACGCACCAGGATCAGGAGCATCAGGTCGAATCGTTCGGGGCGGGCCATCGGGACCTCCAGGTTGGTTGCGCTTCCACCTTCCTTATCGGAAGGTGATCGCGATCACCTGAGCCCCGACGACGCGACGTTCACATCGCCGTAATGTGCTGGATGTCGCTCACGGAGCGAAAACGCGCGTGCCCAGCAAGCGAAACGGCGCCTGGGTTACAGGCGCCGAGCGTGGCCGTGGCGGCGATGACCAGCGGGAACCAACGAAGTTGGATCGCCGCCGCGCCCCGGATCGAGAGGACGAAACCGCTGATCAGAAGCCCGCCTCTGCGAGCGCCTTCTCGGCTTCCGTCACGTACATGGCGAACTTCGCGTTCGGGTTGCCGTTCAACGAGGCCTTGGCCTTGTCGAGGTCCGCGCGCGCTGCCTTGAAATCCTGCGTCCGTGCGACGTTGGCGAAGAACATCGAGAGCTGCTTGCCGGTCTCCATTTCGGGGCTGGTGGCCGCCTGGAGCGCGTTGAGGCTGAAGCCGCTCGAGGCCGCGACCTTGACGAAGGCCGAATACTCGTCGGCGAAGCGCGCGCCGGTCTCGCCGATCTTCTTGAAGGTCATCGCCTTCGCCAGCATGCCGGGATCCTGGGGTGCCTTGGCCGCCTCGACCGCGGGCGCGGGCATCACGGGCGCGGGGGCCGCGGGGGCGGCCGTCACGCGGACCGGCACGACCGGGCGGGTCGTGGTGCGGGTGGGCGCGCCGTACCGACGGCGACCATCGAGCCACTCTTCGAGCTTCGACGCCGTGTGCCAGCTACCCGAGTAACGGGCCAGGGTGTAGGCCGTGACGCCGTTGCGGGTGATGACCCAGGGGTTGGCGCCGCGGGTGAGGAGCAGGTCGACCATGCCCTGCTGGCCTTCCTGCGCGGCCCACATGAGCGGCGTGAAGCCATACTTGTCGGCCGGGTTGAGGTTGGCGTGCTGCGAGATCAGGTACTTGGCGACCTCGGTGCGGCCATACTGCGAGGCCCACGCCAGCGGCGTCAGGCCCTCGGCGTCGCGCGCATCGACGTTCGCGCCGCGCTCGACCAGGCGCTTCACGCCCCAGAGATCGCCGTTCGCGGAGGCCGCGAAGAGCTGGGCGTCGACCGAGCCGCCGGCGTGGCGGCCGTAGCCGTAATAGGTGTTGCCGTGCCAATGGCCGTTGTTGGGAGCGGTGTAGCCCGCGCCCACGTAGCCGGGCGCCCCGTAGTACGGGCTACCGTAGTAAGACCCGTGATCCCCGTGCGCCTGGGCGGCAGGGGCGAAAGAAAGCAGCATCGCGGCGGCGAGCGCCCAAACGGTGGACTTGTTGCGGCTCATATGACCTGACATCCTCACAAACGTTCCGAACCATCATCCTCGTCGCATATACCCTCGGCTGGCCGCCGCATCACCACTGGCGATTGGGGAAATCGCGATCATCGCCGTGACCGGCATCACGAGCCGGGATCGCGCTCAGATCGGACATAATCGCTGGAGCGGGCGCTCGGCGGTTGTTCCGCCCGGTCCGTGCCCTGAAAATGAAGGCATCGACCGACGGGAGGCGCCGCCATGCTGGAACGGACGGAGGTACCCCGCGTGCCGGCCTGGGGCGATGGCCCCGGCGCGGTGGCGATCGCCGGGCTGCTGGGCGTCGCGCTGGCGGGCTTCTGGTTCGCGGGGGTGCCGCGCTTGCAGGCGGGCCCAGGGCATCGTGCGCACCTGCCGGCGGCCGGCGAGGTCCACCTCGGCGGCGAAGCCTGGGTGCCGCTGGCCGACCCCGTGGCGGTCCGCGGGACGGGGATGCGGCTCATCGGGCGTAGCAACGAGGGCTACCTCGTGTATGCGGCGGACCTGCCGACCGATCCCGCACAGGGCCAGGACCCCATGCGCGGCGGCGGCGGTGGGTGGGTGCCACCCAACGGCGTCTCGGGCTGGGATCCGCCGCGGGAGCGTTTGTTCCTGGCGGCGCCCGAGGGTCGCTGGCTGCCGCTGCGGCGACGCGCAGAACGATAGGGAGGTCTCGATATGCGGTGGATGACGGCGATCGCGGCGCTGGCCGTGGTGGGAACGCTCGGTGGTTGCAAGACCGACCAGGCCGAGGAGCCGCGGGGCGGCGGTGGCGGCCCGGTGTACCAGGCCGACCGCCGACCCGATGCCTTCGAGGCGCGGCGCCACATGGCCCAGGTCCTGGTCGACGCGAGCCGCCTGAACGCCGCGCTCGTCCGCGAGGACTGGTCCGCGGCCACCGAGTCGCTCGAGGCGACGCGCGGTTACTTGCGGCTGGCCGCGAAGCGCGGCACGCTCGACCAGCAGACGCGGGTGATCGCGCTGGAGGGACGCGCGCTCGCCGTCGCGAGCGCCATCGACCGCCGCACGCCCGCCGCGCTGGCCTACACCGGCCAGCTGATCCGCGATCTGGTGGCCTACCACGACGCCTACGCCTGGGGCCCCGCGCGGGCCACCGCCAGCCGGCCCGGCGGCGGCGGCGGCGGCGGTGCGCCGAACGTCGAGATCGCCCCGCCGCCGCTGCCGGATCCGATCATCGAGCCGATCATCCCCTGACCGGGTCGTTGCTGCCTGGCGGCGGCCTGAACGGCTACGCGCCGGCGGCCTTGGAGCCGCCGGCGCGAGGCCGACTATATGAACGATCGCCGCGGCGATCGAAGAACCGGGGTGGACCGGGCTGTTCGCGTGATGTCTAGCGGCCGTGCCGGCGGAAACGCTCGGAAGGACGGATCGACGCGCGCGGCGGCCGCGTGCCCAGCAGCGCTTGCTCGAGGCGCCGCAGGCCGATCGCCTCGCGGTGGAGCGCCTCGGCCTCGGGCGCCTGGCCGGCCTGGAAGAGCTCGCGGGCCTTGTTCACGGCTTCATATGTCGCATCGACGATCGAGAGCGCCAGAAAGATGTGGTTGCCGATCCGGTAGGTGGTCATTTCCTCGTCCTCCCTCTTGCTGATACCAGCGTACGAGAGAGCGCTTGCACGGACGCTGACACGATCACATGTCCTTCGTCACGGATCTGGCGTCATCAGCGTGGGCCTGTTACACGCGTGCTGACATGGCCATGCACCGGTCGTCACACCACCGGCGTGACCGCCGTCGCCATGGCCGCCCGCTAACCGAACATCTGGGTCCAGCGTCCGCCTTCCACGCCGGCGCCCATCCGCGTGAAGGCGGGGTTCAGCAAGTTGGTGCGGTGGCCGGGGCTGTTGAGCCATGCTTCCAGCGCCCCTTCCGGCGTGGCCTGGCCGCCTGCGATGTTCTCGGCGCCTGCGAAGGTGCCGGCCTCGCCGGCGCGCTGGTAGAACTTCTTGCCTTCGGGCGTGTCATGGCCGAAGAAGCCGCGCTTCGTCATGTCCACGCTGTGCGCCTGGGCCACGTCGTTGAGCTTGGGATCGAGCGTCAGCGGGCCGGCGCCGGCCTTCGCGCGCGCCTTGTTCACGAGCTCGAGCAGCCGCTTCACCTGAGTCGCCTTGTCGACCGGCGCGTCGCCCGCGGCGGCACCGGCCGGCGCGACCGCGCGGAACGGGTTGGGAGCGGCCTGGCCGAAGGCGTTCGGTGCGGCGGGGCCTCCGCGGAAGGCCGGCATGCGGGTGATCCGCCCCTGGCCGATCAGCTGGCGCAGGAGGTCGAAGAGGCCGCCGGCGCCCGGCAGCATCAGACCGGGGCGCGCCGCCTGGGCCGGCGCCGCGACGCCGAAGCCGCCCGCCGCGGCGGCCACCGGCCGCGCCGCCGCCTGTGCCATGGGCATTCCCATGGGCATGCCCATCGGCAGCCCGACCGTCGCCTGCTCGCCCAGCGGGATCGTGATCGGCGCGTCCTGGTTGATGCGCACGGTCATCACGCCAGACCAGCCGGGCGGCAGCGTGGGGGGGCGAATGCCGAGGCGGGCGAGCGCCGGCGGGATGGCGGTGGGCTGACCCTGCGGGCCGACGGCGAGGAACATGGGCGGACTCCTTTCAGAGACGGTCTGTGGAACTCCTTTCGGGCGTCAACGGGCTGTAATCGGTAAACTGGACGTCAAGCTCGCACTAAGAGTTCTTCAATTGGTGAAAAAATCGCCTGACCTGCTTGTCACGGGGGGCTCGGCTGTGTTAATGTGAGATTAACTGGTTTTAACCCCACCTTAAACAAAAGCTGGAGGCGCAGGGATGGCGAAGATGCATCAGGGGATCAAGCGCTCGGTGGCGGTCGCGGCGGCGATCGTGCTGACCGGCTGCGGCGCGCTCGGCGCCGGCCCCGCGAAGTCCCGCGTGGCGGGCGATCCCTCGGCCCAGGCCGCCGGGACCTCGCGCTCGCAGGTCGTCCTGCACTTCCGCGACCGCGCCACCCTCGAGCAGCTCGCCACCTCGGGCGTCGACCTCTTCGAGAACGTCGATCACAATCGCCGCACGGTAGGCGCCACCTTGACGCCGCAGACCCGCAAGATCGTGGAGAAGCTCGGCGTCAAGTTCGACGTCGTTCAGGTGAAGACGCTCGGCTTCCCGCAGGGCTACGGCTCCGTCGAGGCCGTGCACGCCGAGCTGCGGCAGCTCGCCCAGGCCTTCCCGAAGCTCGTGACCGTCGTCGAGTTCGGCAAATCGATCGAGGGCCGGCCGCTCCTGGCCGCCAAGCTCACCTCGAAGCCCGGCGACACGCTGCCGGCCGTCCGCCTGACCGGCGGCACGCACGCGCGCGAGCTCGTGCCCGTCGAGCTGATGCGCAACCTCACCAAGCTGTTGGCCGAAGGCTACGGCAAGGACGCCACCGTCACCCGCCTGCTCGACACCCGCCACGTCTGGATCGTGCCCGTCGTGAACCCCGACGGCCGCACGCGCGTCGAGAAGGGCTCGGACATGTGGCGCAAGAACGCCCGGCCGCTCGGCATGGGCGCGAACGGCGTGGACATCAACCGCAACGCCGACGACCACTGGGACGGCGGCAACGGCATGAAGTGGGCCGACGACTACCACGGCGAGGCGCCCTTCTCGGAGCCCGAGACCCAGGGCCTGCGGGACCTGTGCCTGCAGGTGAAGTTCAAGGCCTCGATCGACGTGCACTGCTACGGCGGCATGCTCCTGTGGCCGCCGGGGTACTCCAACGACCTCTCGGCCGACGAGCCCGCGTTCCGCACGATCGGCGACAAGATGGCCAAGCCGCTCGGCTACCGGGCCGGCACGATCGCCCGCACGATCTACAAGACCTTCGGCGACTTCGCGACCTGGGAGTACAGCAAGCTCGGCACGCTGGCCTTCGCCGCGGAGCTGGACGACAGGCAGTTCGGCCCCGGCTTCGGCCAGGTCGAGAAGGACTGGACGGGCTGGAAGAACAACTTCCTGTACCTGATCGACGCCGCCGGCAACCCGAAGGCCGCGCACCCCAACGAGGGTCGCTTCCTGGGCTTCACCGGCCTGTAGTTCCCTCGAACGAGAGGCCCCCAACGCCATATCGGCGTCGGGGGCCTCTTACTGTTCTCAGCCGTCGCCGAGCAGGTGGGGGAAGCGGGTCTCTGCCGGGGGCAGTGGGGGCGGGCCGCTCAGCGTGGGTGCGTCCGGTGGGGGCGGCAACGGGGGGGGCGGAGGCGGTGGGGGCGCTGCCGGCGGCGGCGCGGTCGGGAGGGTCGGGAGGTCGCCCGCGCCGGCCGGCGGCGGGAGGTCCGGGATGTCCTGCCCGGTCGACGCGCCTGTCCACGGCGGCGGTGGGGTCGGGAGCGGCGGACCGACGGGCGCCGGTGTGGTGGGCATCGGCGCTGGGAACGACGGCGATGGCGTCATCGGCGCCGGGGCAGGCGACGTGGGTGCCGTGCTGCCGGGATAGACGGGGTAGCCGCCATAGCCCGGGTTGCTTGGATAGCCACCGTAACCCGGGTTGCTCGGGTAGCCCGGATACGGCGGCGGCTGCTCGGGCCGGCCGAAGAGCCGGCGGAAGAAGTTGCCGATCGAGCGGAACATGCGGCCGAACACGCCCTCCTGGGTCGGCTGCGGGTAGCCGGGGTACGGCTGGGGATACGGCTGCGGGTAGTTCGGATAGGGCTGCGGGTAGCCCGGCTGCGGGTACGGGTACTGCGCCCCCGGCGGCGGATAGTTGGGGTACGGCTGCGGATAGCCCGGCTGCGGGTAGTTCGGGTAGGGCTGCTGCGGATACCCGGGCTGCGGATAACCCGGCTGCGGATAGCCCGGGTACTGGGAGCCCGGCGGCGGATAGCTCGGGTAGCCCGGCTGGGGATACGGCTGCGGGTACCCCGGGTCGGGGTACGACGGGTAGCTCGGCCGCGGGCGGAAGATGCCGATGATGCCGTCGATGATCCCGCGGAATTGGTCGAGCGGACCGCCGCCGGGATAGGACGGGTAGCCCGGCTGCGGGTAGTTCGGATAGGGCTGCGGGTAGCCCGGCTGCGGGTACGGGTACTGCGCCCCCGGCGGCGGATAGTTGGGGTACGGCTGCGGATAGCCCGGCTGGGGGTAGTTCGGGTACGGCTGCTGCGGATACCCGGGCTGCGGATACCCGGGCTGCGGATAACCCGGCTGCGGGCCCACGTAGGGCGGGTAGTAGGGGATCGCGGGCCTGCCCACGATGCCCCGGAAGAAGTTCTTGACCCCGCGCCACAGCTTGGCGAAGAACCCCTCGGGCTGCGGGTAGTATGGGTAGGATCCCGACGCGGCGTCGGCCTGCGCCTGCACGCCCGATTCCGGCGGGCGAGCGGATCCGCCGACCGGCGCGGCCTTGCGAGCGGCGGTCGTTTGCGCCACCTGTATCTGGTTGACCGATCCGGCCATGGGGTTCCTCCCGGTTGACGCCCGGACGGGCGAGGGGGTTCTTGGTAGGTTGTCCGGCGATCAGCCCCCCGATCTGGTTAATGAGCCATAAAGGATGTACGGAAGAATGGTTAAGAGATTGGTCGGCCGGGTGATTCCGGCGCTGGCGTTGATGATCGCGGCGATCGCCCCGGCCCCCGCCGCGCTCGCCCAGGCCGAACCGCCGATCGAGACCGGCGCCGAGCCGCCGCCGATCGCCCGTGAGTTCCGCGGCGTCTGGATCGCCTCCGTGCGCAACATCGACTGGCCGAGCAAGCCGGGCCTGCCGGTCGAGAAGCAGAGAGCCGAGCTGATCGCCCTGCTGGACCGCTGCGCGGCGCTCAAGCTGAACGCCGTCGTCCTGCAGGTGAGGCCGGCCTGCGACGCGCTCTACGACTCGCCCCATGAGCCCTGGAGCGAGTACCTGACAGGCCGCCAGGGCCAGCCGCCCGCGCCCTTCTATGATCCGCTGGCCTTCGCGGTCGCCGAGGCCCATGCGCGCGGCATCGAGCTGCACGCCTGGTTCAACCCATACCGCGCCCGCCTGCTCGACGATGGCCAATCGCCGGCCGATCCCAGGCACCTGAGCGTCGCGAGGCCGCAGCTGGTGAAGCGCTACGGACGCCACCTCTGGCTCGACCCGGGCGAGCCCGAGGTGCAGGACCACTCGCTCAAGGTGATCCTGGACGTCGCGCGGCGCTACGACATCGACGCCGTGCACATGGACGACTACTTCTATCCCTACCGCGAGCCGGTGATCGGCCTGGACGGCAAGCCCTCGCTCGACGCCGCCGGCAACGCGAAGATCCTGCCCTTCCCCGACGACGCCAGCTACGGACGCTACACCGCCGCGGGCGGCGCGCTCGGGCGCGACGACTGGCGGCGCGACAACGTGAATCGCTTCATCAAGCGGCTCTACACGGCGCTCAAGCTCGAGAAGCCGAACGTGAAGCTGGGCATCAGCCCGTTCGGCATCTGGAAGCCCGGTCACCCGCCGCAGATCAAGGGCATGAACCAGTTCGAGGCGATCTACGCCGACGCGCGGCTGTGGCTCGAGCGCGGCTGGGTCGATTACTTCGCGCCGCAGCTCTACTGGTCGATCGAGAACCCGGACCAGAGCTACCCCGTGCTGCTCAAGTGGTGGGTCGACCAGAACAAGGAACAGCGCCACGTCTGGCCCGGCCTCTTCACGAGCCGCGTGCGCGATACCGGCGATCGCGCCTTCGAGCCGCGCCAGCTCGCCTATCAGATCCTCTGGACGCGCCTGCAGCCAGGCGCGACCGGCCACATCCACTTCTCGATGCGCGCCCTCGACGAAGACGCCAGGGGCATCGCGGGCGCGCTCACCAAGGAGGTCTACCAGGCCCCGGCGCTCGTGCCGGTGACGCCCTGGCTGGCCGGCAAGCCGCCTGCGAAGCCGCGGCTCACGCTCTCGAAGAACTTGCTGAAGGGCACGCTCGAGGTGACGGTGGCCCCGGGGGCTGGCGAGGCGCCATGGCTGTGGGCGATCTACACGAAGCGCGCGGGCCGCTGGCGTGCCGAGGTGCGGCCGGCAGCCAAGACCGACCTGAGCCTGCCCTACGGCGGCAAGGAAGGCGTGGAGGCGCTCGACGTCGCCGCGGTGGACCGCCAGGGCCAGGAGGGTCCGCGCGCACGCGTCGTCATCCGGTCGGAGGCGGAAGGCGGGCCCGCGCCCCGGCCCTGAAGGGCCGGGCGCTGGGTAAGATGCCGACTGGATGCCCCAGCTGATCGCCAACCGCTACAAGATCCTGGAGACCCTCGGCGAAGGCGCGATGGGCCTCGTGTGGCGGGTGCTGGACACCGCGACGGTCCAGGAGGTCGCGCTCAAGGTGATCGCGGCGAAGTACCGCGACGCCGCCAAGTCGGTCCTGCAATTCAAGCAGGAGTTCCGGCTGATGACGCAGCTGCGCCACCCGAACTGCTGCGCCGTGTACGACTACGGCGTGATGGAGGACGGCGACCCGTACTTCACGATGGAGATCGTGCCGGGGCAAGGCCTCAACGACCTCGCGCCGCTCTCGCCGGATCGTTTCGTCGACGCGATGACCCCGCTGCTGCTCGCGCTCGGCTACATCCACCAGCTCGGCCTCGTCCACCTCGACGTGAAGAGCGAGAACGTCCGCCTGACGCCGGACGGCGCCGTGAAGCTGATGGACTACGGCCTCATGGAGTACGCCCGGCGGCCCAGCGGCTTCATCAACGGCACGCTCGCCTACATCTCGCCCGAGGTGATCCGGCGCGGCGCGATCGACCAGCGCACGGACCTCTACTCCGTGGGCGTGCTGGCCTACGAGATGCTGACCGGCCGCGTGCCCTTCGACAGCCCGGATCCCCGCGAGGTGCTGCAGGCGCACATCAGCGCGGTGCCCGTGCCGCCCTCGCAGCTGGTGGCGGGCGTCGACCCGGCGCACGAGCAACTCGTCTTGAAGCTGCTCTCGAAGAACCCGATCGACCGCTATCAGTCCGCCTACCAGGTGCTCGAGGCGCTCGGCGCCGAGGTGCCCGCGGGCATCGGCGGCGCGCTGCTGACCTCGCCGCTCATGGGGCGGGAGATCGAGATGCGCGTGCTCGACGTCCACCTCGAGGCGATCAAGCGCGGACGTCGCGGCGGCGGGCTGTTGGTGTGCGGCCCGTCGGGCATCGGCAAGAGCCGGCTGATCGAGGAGTTCCGCTTCACGGTCCAGCTCGCGGACCTCATCTGCGTCGTCGGCTTCAACTTCGAGCATGGCAGCACGCCTTACGACCCCTGGGTCGCGGCGCTCCGCCAGCTGCTGCCGGCGTTGCGCATGCATGCGCCTGGCGAGCTCGCGAACCACGCCCCGGTGCTCGCGCAGCTCTTGCCGGAGCTGGGCGTGCTCGCGGCAGCACCGATGGACTCGCCCACGAAGGAGAAGCTGCGCCTGCAGGCCTCGATCACCGAGCTGATGGTGGTGCTGGCCGCCCGCCGCCCGGTGGTCGTGATCTTCGAGGACTGGCAGTGGGGGGACGCGCTCTCCAACGAGCTGCTCGACTACGCCATCCGCAACCTCAAGGACGCCGCGCTGCTCTTCGTGATGACGAGCCGGACCACGCCCGTGAACGAGCCTGTGAACATCGATATGCTGCCGGTCTCGCACCTGTCCGAGGAGGGGCTGCGCCGGATGGTCACCTCGATGCTCGGCACCGAGTCGGTCCACGAAGGCTTCGTGGCGAGCCTGGCGGGGCTCTCGAAGGGCAGCCCGTTCTTCGTCGAGAAGCTGCTCGAACACCTCGTCCAGAGCGGCATGTTGGTGAACCAGCACGGCGTCTGGAACACCGAGGTCGAGCTGGCCGTCGACCGCCTGCCCAAGAGCCTCAAGGGGCTGCTGATGTGGCGCCTCACGTGCCTCTCGGAGTCGGCGCAGGCGATCGCCAACGTCGCCGCCGTCATGGGCCGCACGTTCACCATCGACATGCTCGGTGCGGTCGCGCACGTGGACGACGACGAGCTGTTCCAGGCGTTGGGCAGCCTCTCGCGCAACCAGGTGCTGATCGAGACCGAGGACGGCGCCTACGCCTTCGCGCAGGACCAGATCCACGAGCTGCTCTACGCCAACATCGACGCGGCGGACAAGGCGCAGATCCACGCACGGGTGGCACGCCTGATCGAGCGCTCGCTCGGCGGCGCGCCCCTCACCGAAGCCCCGTTCGAGACGGTGCAGGCGCTCGCCCAGCATGGCCTCGAGGGTGGCCTCGTGGACCCGTCGATCGGCTGGCTGCTCGAGGCCGGCCGCCGCAACGCCGCGCTGTTCGCGAACGCCGAGGCCGAGCACTTCCTCGCCTCGGGCCTCGCGTTGATCAAGGGCCACGCCGAGCCCGCACGCTTCCAGCATGAGCGGCTGGCCTACCTCGCCACGCTCGGCGACGTGCGGCGCGTGGTGGGGCGCTCCGACGCCGCGAAGGACGCCTACCACGAGGCCGTGGCGCTGGCCGAGGCGCTCGGCGAGCGCCAGCTGCTCGCACGCCTGCTCAGCTGGCTGGGCCGCTGCCACCAGGTGCTGGGTGCGCTGCCCGAGGCGCTCGCGCACGTCGAGCGCGCGCTCGCGGTGGCGGACGAGGTGGGCGACGACGCGGTCGCGACGCGCGCGCTGATCCTGGCTGCGCGCATGGCGTACTTCAAGGGCGACATCAACGAGGCGATCGGCTACGCCGAGCGGGCGCTCGCGCGGGCCCGTGCGGCGGACTTCACAGGCCAGGTGGGCGAAGCGCTCGGCATGCTCGGCTACTTCTACGTGGCCGCCGACCCCGAGAAGGCCCGCGCCGGCGTCGAGCACCTCGAGCAGTCGCAGGCCTGCCTTTCCGTGCTCGGCGACTGGATCGCGCTCAACACCACGCTCAACTTCCTGGGCTCGGCCCAGAACATGCTCGGCGACCATCTCGAGGCCCGTCGCACGTTCATGCGCAACCGCCAGATCTGCTACGAGATCGGCGCGAAGGACGAGCTCGTGATCGCGTTGCTGAACCTCGCCATCACGGCCTACGAGCTCGGCGAGTTCCTCGAGATGGCGCGCTACGCCAAGGAGGCCAAGGCGGTCGCAGCCGAGCTGAACTCGCGCTATCCGCACGGCATGGCCATCTGCCTGCACGCGGTGGCCTCGGCCTACACGGGCCAGGTGGCGCAGTCGAAGGAGCTGATCCAGGAGGCCCTCGAGATCGCGCGCGAGCTCGGCCACAAGTACATGGAGAGCCAGGTCCTGCTCTACCAGGTGCCGATCCTCCTGTACCTCGGCCAGCTCGACGAGGCGATCGCCGCGGCCGACGCGCTGCGCCGCTTGATCGAGGAGACCGGCGACCACGAGCCGGAGGCGCGCCTGAACGCGCACATGGCCGAGATCATGGCCCGCAAGGGCGACTTCGAGGCGGCGCGCGCCTTCGTCGATCGCGCCTTGATCCCGGCGGTCGCCTCCAACGCCAAGGGCGTGCAGGTGCAGGTGCTCACCAACATGGCGCTGCTCGCCTTGCTGAGCGGCAACCTCGGCGAGGCGCGCAGCGTCGCGCGCGAGGCCCTCGAGGTCTCCGAGCGGGTCGGCACCAAGCACCACAGCGCCATCCTCCACGGCCTGCTCGGCGAGGTCGCGCTCGCGAGTGGTCACCAGCCCGCCGCCGCTGGGCACTTCGCGGCGCTGGAGGCGATCGCCGACGAAGTCGGCTCGGAAATCCTCGCGGCCCAGGCGCTGTTCGGCCAGGCCGCCACATCGCCGCAGACGCCCGACGCACGCAAGAAGGCCTTCCGCGCGCGCGCCCTGATCGAGGATCTGCTCGCGGGCCTCGGCGATGAGGACCGCGAAAAGTTCTTCAGCCACCGCGAGCGGCGGCGCATCATGGAGGGCGATTTCTACGCCTTCGGCGCGCCCCACCAGGGAGCAACGCCGCCGCAGGCGCCGCGCCTGGGCTTCGACCAGGGGCTCTGGAACAAGCTCTAGGCCGCTCGCCCAAACGCCCGCCTGCAAGTTTTAAGTAATGTAAAGTAACGCGTCGCTTAACCTCCCGGGAAACCCTGACCATGCCTGGCTCAGGGGCCCAATTCCGCA
This sequence comes from Candidatus Sericytochromatia bacterium, assembly GCA_036675505.1. GTDB lineage: Bacteria > Cyanobacteriota > Sericytochromatia > S15B-MN24 > JAQBPE01 > JAKFEW01. The sequence continues at coordinate 33,061 of JAKFEW010000011.1, read as the reverse complement.
TTTGTAACTGAAAATGACGGGCGGGTCCTTTGTACAGGGTGCACAACGGGCGTCGTCGGCGCGAGCGGCATGATGTTCACGTACCGAGAGGCCCCCCCACCAAGCAACCTGGAGGTTCCGCCCGATGGACCGCATTCTGCCTTCCGCCCTCATCGATGCCCCGGCTGCCGACCCCGTTCATGAGCGTGAGCTGTTCCTCCTCGAGTGGGATATCACCGAAGAGCTGACGACGGTCATCCCCCAGGCCTCGTCGCTCGCAGCACCCGCCCTCCCCGTCTTCTAATCCCTCCTCTCTCGCCCTCTCTCTCCACCCTCAGCCCCCCGAAAGGTCCCCGATGCCCGACTTCACAGCTGTTGCCGAGCAATTCCGCAAGCTCCGTTGCGCCCATTGCCACGAGGCCTTCACCCCCGAGGCCGTCACGCCCCTGCGCCAGGAAGTGGACTACTGGGTCGTGCGCGTCGTGTGCACGTCCTGCAACCACCCGTCGGGCGTGGCCGTCGTGGGTGCGGAGCCCGGCAGCGAGGCGGCCCCCGCCCGCAAGCCGGCCGAGCCGCGCAAGGCCGCGGGCATCTTCACCTCGCGCCGCGAGGAGAAGCGCTTCGCCGACCTGCCCGCGATCAGCGCGAACGACGTGCTCGATGCGAGCCGCGCGATCCGAGCGCTCGGCGCGGACTGGGCGCGCTTCCTGCCCCGTCGCTGACCACGTGCGGAGCGTCACGCTCCGGTTGTGACGTGCTCCATCGGCCATCGCCCTCGCCTCTGGTAGGCTGGGAGCGATGGCCGCTCGTCATTTCGGATTTCGGAGCCTGGTCCGCCGCGCGACGTTCGTCGCCGCGGCTTTCGCCGTGCTCGCGGGCTGCGGCTCGCTCCGGCAGGTGGCCTGCCTGCCGACGGCCGACACGACGCTCCTGATGGACGACCTCATGGCGGGGGCGGGCACCTCGAAGCTCAAGAACACCACCGAGGCGCCCCGCCGCACCACGATCAAGTACGCGATCGAGGGCCGCGACCGCGAGGGCGACCTCTATCAGTCCGGCACGCCATCGGCGGCGGTGGTGCTGGTGCCGGGCGCATCCACCTCGGGCAAGGACGACGCGCGCCTGGTGGCTTTCGCCGAGGCGCTCGCGCGCATGCGCTTCACGGTGCTCGTGCCCGACATCCCGAACGTGCGCCAGCTGCGCGTGAAGCCGGAGGACGCGAAGGTGATCGCCGACGGCTTCGTATACCTGGCCGGCCGCCCGGACCTCGCGCCACAGGGCCGCGTGGGGATGGGCGCGTTCAGCTACGCCCTGGGCCCCACCGTGATCGCCGCGCTGGAGCCCGCCGTGCGGGAGAAGGTGCGCTTCGTGATGGGCGTCGGCGGCTATTACAACATCGTCGACACGATCAAGTACTTCATGACCGGCTACTTCCGTGAAGGCGACGGGCCGTTGCAGTACGTGCAGCCGAACTGGTACGGCAAGTGGGTGTTCGTGCACAGCAACGTCGACCGCTTCCCGGACGCGGCAGACCGCGAAACGCTCACCGAGATGGCGAACTTGAAGATCAAGGACCCCGCGGTGGATGTGGCCGCGCTGGCGGACAAGCTGCGCTCACCGGAGGGCAAGGCGCTCTACGCGATGCTCAACAACTCGGACCCTGAAAAAGTGCCGGGCTTCCTCGCGAGCCTGCCCGCGGACGTGCGCACGGACATCGAGGCGCTCGACCTCTCGAAGCGCGACCTGAGCCAGCTCAAGGCCCGCGTGTTGCTTTTCCATGGGTACGACGACAACCTCGTGCCGTACACCGAGTCGCTGGCCTTCGCCCGGGCTACGGGCGGCAACGCGCGCACGTTCTTGATCAACGGGTTCGTGCACGTGGATTTCGCGAAGACCGGCTTCACCGACGGCTGGCGCATGGGCTGCGCGATCAACGAGTTGCTGGCTGAGCGCTGGCGCTAGGCGCTAGGGCGTGGGCGACGGGGTCGGTGCCGGCGTGGCCGTCGCGGCGGCCGTCGGCGTGCCTGTGGGCCGCGGCGTCGGGCGCGGGGCGCCTTCGCCGAGGCCGTTGAGCCTGACCATCTCGACGTCGCGCGTCACGCCCTCGTCGGTCTTGCCGCCGGCCACCGCGATTTCCTGATCCATCAAAGCGGCGGCGGCCTTGTAACGCGGGAACGCCAGGTAGCCGACGACTTCGAAGGCGCCCAGCCCGCCATCCGCGCCGATCGGCGCGCGCTCGATCGAATCGATCGCCTTGCCGCCCGCGTCCATGCCGCCAATGACGTACACGTGCTGGCTGGTCTGGACGGTCGAGAAGTAGCACCGCGGCGTGGTGAGCCGGACTTCGGGCACGCCTGCGAAGGCGCCGAGCGCGGAGCCATCGAGGCCGGCGGCCTCGACCGTGTCGAGTGGCTGGCCGGCCACGTCGGCACCACCGAACACGAAGACGTGGTTGCTGGTGACGGCCGCGCCCAGGCCGGTGCGCGGCGTGACCAGCGAGGCGCCTGCGACGACCGCGAAGTCGCCGATGTCGGAGTCCTCGCCGTCCGTCTGGTCCGAGCGCGTCGCGAACTCCACGGTGCCGAGCGGCGCGCCGTCCATCGTCTCGCCGCCGAGCAGGAACACCCACGCGGGGGAGGTGAGCTTCGCCATGTACCGGCGCGGCGTCTCGAGCGTGCTCGCGACCTCCTCGAAAAGACCCTGCGGACCAGGCGGGTTCGAGCGCTCGACCTTGCCGGTCGGCTCGCCGCCGATCAGGTAAAGGAAGCGGCCGGCGCCGATCGCCGCGAGACCCTCGCGGGGGTGGCGGAGGAAACTCTCGAGGACGAGGTCGAACTCGCCGAGCATCTTGAAGTCCGCGCCGAGCTCGACGATGTAGGAAGCCCATTCCTGGGTGTTGAGCGGCTTGACGCCGTCGGAGCCGCCGACCACGTGGAGGCGGCTGCCGCCCAGGTTCACGGCGTCGGCGCCCATGCGACCGAAGTTGAGCTCGCCGGGCAGGGTGGCGACGGCGTTGATCGCGGTGCCCGTCGTGCTGCTTTCACCACCGCCACCGCTGGATCCGCCGGCGAGGCCGCCCACCGCGCTGACGGCGGTCACGACCTGCAGGTTCATCGTCGCGACCTCCCCGCCGGCCTCGACGGTGATGACCGCCGAGCCGTTCTTCACGCCGACGAGCTGGCCGCGTTCCACCTTGACGATGTCGGGCGCCGAGGACTTCCAGGTGAGCGCTGGCGCATCCGCGGCCGACCTCACGAGCACGCGGGCCTTGAGCTGGTAGGCCTTGCCCACGGTGAGCTGCAAGTTGCGATAGGGCAACCGGAGCCAGACCTTGCCCTTGCCCGGGAACGTCTCCTGGATGATCACCGCGTCGGCGGACTCCGAAAGGACCTTGGTCGAGGCGGTGGCGACTGAGGCTGCGGCCCCGCCCGACGGCGACGGCGTGGCGGCGGGCGGCGCGAACACGGCGAGGCCGCCCGAACACGCGGCGAGCGTGAGCGTCAGGGCGAGCAGGGGGCCAACAGCGCGAGTACGGGACATGGCGAACCTCCGGGCCGCATCCTAGCCGAACGCGGGCGCCGAGTCCGTGACGGACCCGGCGCCGGCTCGCTCGCATGATACCCGGAGGGCGTGACGGCTACCCGCCCGCCACCCTAGATCGGGCGCTTCGCCTTCGATTTGAGGTCCTCGATCTCGACCTCGCCGCCCCAGTCGTCCACGCCCGCGAGATCGGGGAAGAACGTCGCGCGGACCCGGTGGCGGTCCACCGAGTGGAAGCTGGGCACGGTCGGCATCGCGCGCAGCGTCGTCGCGGTGTACGGGATGTGCACCTGCAGGTCGCGCCGGTCCAGCGTCAGCACCTCGAATGGCAGCTCATGATCGATGCCCTCGAAGTGGAGGATCGCCTTGAGGATGCGGCCCGCGTCGGTATCGACGATCAGGTCCTCGACGATGCCCGTGTGCTCCTTCGCCACGTCGTAGACGCGCCACCCGCGGATGTCGACGACGCTCTTGGGGAGCCTGTATTCATGCAGATCCGCCAGCCGTCCGATCGCCATGGTGTGCCTCCTTCCCGCCCGAGCGGGGTCCCGATTCGAGGCTACACCGCGCCCGCCACTGGCCCAACAGCCAGGCGACGGCCGGTCGTCAGTACCTGTGCCCGCCGATCCAGAGGGCTTCGAGCACGGCCGTGCCGCCGGCGTCGACGCGCGCCTCGACCATGATCGCGTTCGGCGCCTTTCTCATCGCGGCTTCGATGCCGTCGCCCGCGCCTTCCGCCACGTGGAACCGGTCCATGCCCCAATCCACCGTGCCGCCTACCAGGCGGCCCCGGATCGCGACCTGGCCGGCCGGGAGGTCATGCGGACGCGTCGCATAGACGTCGACAGCCTTCCAGGGCGACCCCGCCTGGGCCGGCGCGAATGCGACCCACAGATCGCCCTGGCCCTCCGCCGTCGCGGACGCCCAGCCGGGCAGCTGCTGCAAGCCCGTGCTGGCCTGATCCGCGTAGCCGAGCCGCATGTACCGGCCGCGCACCAGGTCGTAGGGATCGACGGGCGCCGAGCGCAGCAGGACCGTGGTGCCCGTGGCGTGGGCCCAGACCAGCGGCGCGGGCACGGACGCCACGATCAGCAGCTGGAACGCGAGCGGCAGCCAGAAGCGCCAGGCCGGCACGCGCTTTTCCCGCGTGGGCGCCTCCGGCGTGAGGACTTTCCGATCGATGGCCATCATGGACCTCCCGCCGCGCTAGGCGGCTTCCTGCCGGGTGACGGGCCCGGCCCGGCGTTGCGCCATCGAACGCTCGAACCACAGCCCGACGACGATCAGGCCCACGCCCCAGCTGATGAACGCCAACGACTTGAGCAACAGCCCCGACTCGAACTCCAGGAAGCGGCTGAACACCTGGATCGAGAGCAGGCCGAGGCCGAACCAGAAGGCGTTGCGGTCCGCACGCTCGAGCCCGGTCCAGGCGGCGTAGAGCGCAAAGCCGGCGAGCACCAGGTTCTCCGGGAAGGCCAGCTGTTCCAGGCGCACCGACCCGCCGATCAGGAGCAGGCCTGCGAGGGCCGCCGAGGCGACGCCCGTGGCCGCGAGCACCGGCCGCAGCAGGGGCCGGCGCTGGAACGCGAAGGCCGCGAGGGCCAGCGCGGCGAGCCCGAACGCCACGCCGGAGGCATAGGCGAGCGCGCTCAGGTCGTCGGCGTTGCCGTACAGGCGCTGGTCCCAGAACGTCCGGAAGCTCCAGCCGACCAGCGCGACGCCGATCACCAAGTTCGCGAGCCGCTCGCCGATCGCCGTGAGGCCAGGCCCCTGGGCCTCGTGGTCGCCGCGCGTTTGCGCGAGGGCCTCCCGCCAGGCCGGCGCCGTCGCGGCGAGCCCGGCCGCGCCGAGCCCGCCCAGCGCGCCCGCGAGCATCGCGATCGTGAAGGGCCCGGGGCCCGTGTCGAGCATGATCCGCCCGAGCGCGCCGAGCGCGCCGAGCAGCCCGAGCGTCAGCAGCACGCGCGAGCCGGTGGTGAGCGCGAGCGGCACCACCGCGAGCGCATACAGCCAGGGCAGCCACGGCACCGCGCCCTCGAGCAGGGTCGCGCCGAAGAGCACCACCGCGCCCACCGCGCCGACGCCGGCGTGGCGGATGCCCCAGGCCAGCGCGAGCGCGCCCAGGCCCCAGCCGAGGAACAGACCGCCGCCGTCACCGCCCACGTTGAACCACTGGGCCGTGAGCGCGATGTCGGCGCCGAGCAGGAAGGTGCCGATCAGCAACAGGACGTCGCCCCAGCGTTGGTAGTCCTTGTGGCTGGGGCCCTGGCGAAGCCGGGGATCGGGGGGCCCCAGCCAGAGCCGCCAGCCCCACCAGTCGCTGCCGATCAGCAGCGCCGTGCAGCAGAAGACCCGCACGGCCGGCGGGATCATCTCCCAGTTGGCGGCGACGAACGAGATGACGCCGAGCCCGACCAGGATGCCGCCGAAGACGAGGATCGTGGCGACGAAACGCGAGCTGGCCTGGGCGTCGAGCTCGCCGAGCCTGTAGTAATCACGCAGCCGGGTGGCCTGGTCGGCCGAGACCAGATCCTCGGAGACCCAGCGGTCGAGCACGCCCGCCAGGTCTCGCCGAAAGCGTTCGGGCTCTTGGGGCATGCGCCGTCCTCCGCCAGGTGGTCGAGCGTTCACATGCCCGGCCGGCCGGCGCCCGTATCAGTCGGCCGTCCAGTACTCGTCGACCTGCTTGCGGTCGGCCGCGAACGCGTACGGCATGTAGAAATAGCCGCGATCGCCCCACTTCGCGCCGTAGCTGTTGCGCACGATCAGCACCTTGCGGCTGTCGTCGTAGCCGACCGCCAGGCAGGCATGCCCGCCGTCGGACCGCTCCTTGGCGCCGGGCATCGGCATCATGCCGCCGCCGCCGATGCGGTCGAAGCTCGGGTAGCAGGCGAAGCCCATCGCGACCGCGTGGCCGCGCGCCAGCGAGGTCTTCACGTCGTCCAGCGCCGCCAGGTGATAGGCCTTGGCGAGCTTCCACTTCGCCGCCTCGGCGTAGGCCTGGGCGGCGGGCTTCACGGCGAACTTCGCCTCGGCGTAAGGCCAGTAGACGTCGGGCGCCGAGCCCTTCCGCGTGATCACCTTCATGCCGTCCGCGATCGTCGCGCCGGCGTCCTTCGAGGTGGTGCCGGCGAGCGCGCGCTCCTCGTAGTAGAACCACAGCGCGGATTGCGGCACGGGCTTGCCGCCGCGCTGGGCCTGCTTGATTTCCCGCAGGCCCTTCGCGATCGTGAAGGCGGTGCAGGCGCCGACGTCGCCCTGGTCGTAGACCGGCGGGCACACCGCGCGCAGGTCCATGCGCGTAGGCAGCAGGCCCTGGCGCGGCATCGTCTGCGGCTTGTCGACGCCGGGCTCGAGCTGCTTCCAGCGATCCCGGTCGTAGCCGCGCTTGCGGGCGGGGCGCGGCTCGTCGCCGTCGTCGTGGGCCTGGAACCCCGTTCCGCTCCGCGCGGGGGCGAAAGGCGCAGGGTGGCCGGCTTGCCCACGGAGGGGCTGATGCCCCGGAGCCCAGGGATGGGCGGGAGGGGTGCAGGCCGCGAGGGCGGCCAGGCTGAGCAGCACGAGGAGGGGGCGGTGCAAGGCGGTCATAAACTCCTGGAACGAAGTCCGGGTTAATTGTAGGTTAAGGCGAACGAAAACTTGCGTGCCAGCCGCCGATCCGCATCAAGCCATTCCCTGTCAATCCCTTTCAATCCTTGACGGCGCCTTCCATCAGCCCGCGCACGAAGAAGCGCTGGCCGGCGATGAAGACAAGGATGGCGGGCACCACGCTGACCGTCGTAGCGGCCATCAGCAGGCCCCAGTCCGTCACCTCCTTCATGCTGCTGCGGAAGGCCGCGAGGCCGACGGGCAGCGTGCGGATCGCGTCCGAGTTGGTGGCGACGAGCGGCCAGAGGAAGGTGTTCCAGGAGGCCAGGAACTCGAAGATGGCGAGGGTGGCGATCGCCGGCCAGGCCGTCGGCAGCGCGACGCGCCAGAAGAGCGTCCACGGGCCCGCGCCGTCGACCCGCGCGGCGTCCTCGAGCTCGCTGGGGAAGGCGAGGAACCACTGCCGGAAGAGGAAGATGCCGAAGGCGCCGGTGAGCCCGGGCAGGATCAGCGCCGTGTACGTGTCGATCAGCCCCATCGCGGCGAAGAGCGCGTACAGCGGCACGAGGTTCACGTAGATCGGCACCATCATCGTCGCGAGCACCGCGAAGAAGACCGTGTCGCGCCCGCCGAAGCGCAGGCGCGCGAAGGCCCAGCCCGCCATCGCGCCCGTGACCACCTGCCCGATGACCGTCGCGGTCGCGACCAGCAGGCTATTCGCCAGGTAGCGCGGCAGCGCGGTCTCGCCGAGCGCCTTGCGGTAGTTCTCGAGCGTGGCCGGCCGCGGAACCCACTCCGGCGGCCAGGCCACGGTCTGGGCGTAGGTCATGAGCGAGGTCGCGAGCATCAGCGCGAAGGGCGCCGCCATGAAAAACGCGCCTACGGCGAGGACGGTGGTGGGCAACCAGGTCGACCGTCTCATGCGCCGTCCTCCAGGTGGGTGAGGCGTCGGCGCGCCCACCACTGCAAGGCCGAGAGCCCCACCAGCACGGCGAACACGACGTAGGCCAGCGCGGAAGCCTTGCCGAGCTTGAAGTAGGTGAAGGCATTCTGGAAGAGCCAGTAGCCCATCAGCGTGGTCGAGCGGTGGGGACCGCCCTCGGTCATCAGGAAGACCGTGTCGAAGGTCTGGAAGGCCCGGATCGTCGCCATCACGCCCACGAGCAGCAACGACGGCCCGAGCAGCGGTAGCACGATCCAGCGGAAGCGCTGCCAGGCCGACGCGCCGTCGATTTCGGCCGACTCGATCAGGGCCTGCGGCACCGCCTGCAGGCCGGCCAGGAAGAGCAGCATGTCGTAGCCCAGGTTCTTCCACACGCTCACCACCACCAGCGCCGGCAGCGCCAGGTGCGGATCGGCGAGCCAGCGGGCGGTGGGCAGGCCGAGGCCCGCGAGCACGGCGTTGAGCGCGCCGTGGCGCGGGTCGTAGATCCAGGCCCAGAGGATCGCGCCGGCCACCATCGAGCAGACGACGGGGAGGAAGTAGGCCGTGCGGAAGAGCGCCAGCGCGCGCACCTTCTGATCGAGCGCCAGGGCCAGCGCGAGCGCGAGGGTCATGTCGAGCGCCACGTAAAGGCCGGCGAAGAGGAACGTCTGGGCCATGACCTTGTAGAAGAGCGGGTCGCCGAGCAGGTCCGCGTAGTTGGCGAGGCCGACGAAGCGCGGGGCGCCGAGGAGGTCCCAGTCCGCGAAGGACAGGGCGAAGGAGCCGAGGGTCGGGATGCCGGTGAGGGTGAGGATGCCGAGGAGGGCGGGGGCCGTGAAGAGCCAGGCCGCCTTGGCCTCCCCGCGGCGGGCAGGATGGCTCATGGCACGGCCCCCACCACCTTGCGATCCTCCTTCAACAAGGCGTCGATACGGGCCACGATCGGCTTCAAGGTCTCCTCGAGCTCCGCCTCGTCGTTCCACGCCGGCCCGAGGCCGTCGATCAGCTCGTACACGATCTCGTCGTAGCTCGGCGTCGTCAGCGTCGGGCGGCTCGCGGGGATCACGTCGAGGAACACCTGGCTCGCGGCGGGCGGGCCGCCGCCGAGGAACGCCGCGGACTTCGCCACGTCCAACCGCGCCGGCACGATCAGGCCGCTGGCCGAGAACGCGGCGCAGGCTTCCTTGCCCGCCAGGAAGCGGATCAGCCGCCAGGCCTTCTCGGGCTGTTGGCAGCTCTTCGCGATCGCCCACCCCGACGCGTCGGCGTCCACCACCGAGCCCGCCTTCCCGCGCGGGAAGGGCGCCACGTCCCAGGCGAAGGTGACCTTCTTGCGGAACCCCGGCACGACCCAGCGCCCGCCCACCATCATCGCGAGCTTGCCCTGGGCGAAGAGCTGGCTCATGCGGGCGTTGCCCACCTGCGCCTCGGTGGGCGCCACGTGGTGCTTCCAACGCAAGTCGTGGTACCGGCGCAGCGAGGCCAGGACCGGCGGATCGAGCAGCGTGCAGCGCGTCAGGCCGGGGTCGAAGAGATCCACGCCGTCGCTCCAGAGGTAGGGCAGCCAGTAGATCGGGTAGGGCGCGAAGCCGATGCCGAACCGCTCGTCGCCCCGCGTGATGCGCTTCGCTGCCGCCACCATGTCCGCGTAGGTCCAGCCGGCGCGCGGATACGGTTCGTGGGCCGCGTCGAAGAGCGCCCGGTTGTAGAAGATCACGAGGTTGCTGAGGTCGCGCGGGATGGCGTACAGCGTGCCCTTCCAGCTCAGCGCCGTCATGGTCTGCGGGAAGTAATCGCTGGGCTTGATCGTGGTGTCCTGCGCCAGGAAGGGGCCGAGGTCGCGCAGCACGTCACGGGCGGCGAAGCCGGGCAGCGTCTGATTCTCGAGGAATAGGACGTCTGGCATGCGGCGCGCCGCCGCCATCAGGCGCACCTTGTGCGGGTACTCGTCCGGGATGTGGACCAACTTCACCCGCACATCCGGGTTCTCGCGCTCGAATTGGGCGAGCAGGGGCCTGAGCGTCTCGATCTCGTCGAGCGAGCCCCAGGTGGAGAACGCGATCGTCCGGCCGTCGTCCGCGTCGCCGCAGCCCGCCGCGAGCACGATCAGCGCGAGCGCCGCCGCCTTGCGCCAGGCCCGCCGGGCCCGTACCATATCGACCCACAGGCAACCCATCATCAACGCATCGTACCAGCCCCCTTGCCCGACTACCACGCCTACCACCCGGACCTCGCCGAGCCGCTCATCGCGCTCTGGAACGACGCCACCGACGGCGCGTACCCGCTGACGCCGGCGCTCTGGTGGAGCGTGACCACCGGCGACCCGATGTTCGAGCCGGGGGACCTGATCGTGCGGATGGTGCCGCGAGGACCGCTCGGCTTCGTGCTCGCCAAGCTCTGGCGCGGCGATTACCCCGGTCTGGAAGGCCTCGCCGGCCAGGGCTGGATCGCGCTGATCGCCGTGGCCCCGCAGGCGTGGCGCCAGGGCATCGGGCGATCGCTGCTGGTCGGCGCCCACGCCCGCCTGCGCGCCCGCGGCGCGGACCGCGTGGCGCTCGGCGGGAGCTTCCACCATGTGATGCCGGGCGTGCCGGCGGATTGGGCGGACGCCCGCGCGTTCGTCCGCGCGATGGGCTACGAAGAGGGCAAGGAGGTCTGGGACGTGCGCCGAGACCTCCGGTCCGGCCCCGAGCTGCCGGAAGCGCCGCCGCCCGCCGGCGTGACGCTGCGGCCGTACGCGCCCGGCGAGGAGCCGGCGCTGGAGGCCTTCCTGCGCGCGGCCTTCCCCGGCCGCTGGGCGCGGGATACGATGCAGGCGCTGGCCGAGGGCCAGCCGATCGCGCAGGTCGTCGGGGCGTTCCGCGACGGCCGGCCGGTGGGCTTCGCCTGGACCCACCCGCCAGGCTCCGCCGGCGCCTGGCGTTGGGCCGGCTTCGAGCCGAACGTCGCGGCGCTCGGTCCGATCGGCATCGCCGCGGACGAGCGCGGCGGGGGACTGGGGCTGGCGTTGCTCGTCGCCGGGCTGCGCTCCCTGCGCGATCGCGGCGCCGGCCCGACCGTGATAGACTGGACCGATCTGCTGGACTTCTACGCGCGCGCAGGCTTCGCGCCCTGGCTGCGGTACGTCCAGGCCCGTAGGAGCCTGCCATGAGTCGCCGTCCCGAAATCGAATCCTCCGCGCTGGCGCAGGTGTCGCGCCGCTACCCGCAGCTAGGTGCCTACAAGGGCGTCGCGCGCAACGGCATGAGCCTGAACAACGCCGCCTGCGTGTTCGAGACCGAACAGGGCCGCTACTTCGCGAAGCGCTACGATCTGCGCACGACCGACCCGCACGTGATCCTGGGCGAGCACAGCGTGATCCTCCAGCTGCGCGAGGCGAACTTCCCCACGCCGCTGATCCACGCCAACAACCGCGGCGACACCGTGACCTGGCTGGCCGAGCAGCCCTACGCCGTCTTCGCGCTGGCGCACGGCGAGGACCGCTACGGCGACGACCCCGTCTTCGGCCCCTACGGCCACCGTGAGGACGCCCGGGCCGCCGGCGCCATGCTGGCGCGGTTCCACCTGGCCCTGCGCGGCGGCCCGCTGCCGGCGCCGAAGCCCTTCAAGGGCCTGACCGCCCAGTACCGCGCGATGCTCGCGTCGGACGTCGCCGCCGGGCTCGACGAGTTGCTCGCCGCTGCGCCGAAGCTCGCAGCCTACGTGCACGCGCGCCCCGAGTGGCCCGACCTGGTGCGCCTACTTGCGCCCTACGCGGACGCCCTCGAGCCGCACCTCGGTGGCTGGCCGCTCGGCGTGATCCACGGCGACTGGATCAAGCGAAACCTTTTCTGGCAGGGCCACGAGGTGGCCGACGTGCTGGACTTCGACCTCTGGAACGTCGGCCACTGGGTCTTCGACCTCGCGCTCGCGCTGCTGCCGATCGGCTTCGACTGGCCGGAGGTCCTCGCCGGCCGGGCCCAGCCCAACCACCAGGACCTGGTGGCCTTCCTGGCAGGCTACCAGGAAGTCCGGCCGCTCGAGCCGGCTGAGCGCGCCGGGTTGCCGCTGGTGATGGAGACCGCCCGCGTGGAGTTCTACCTGAGCGCCGTCCACGGGGAGCTGCTCAAGAACGACGAGGCGCAGGCCGCGATGTTCTGGGATTTGCTGGTGCGCACGCGCATGTGGTTCAGCGAGAACCCGGACTGGCGCGAGGCGTTGGAGTCATAAATAAGGGGGGCCGCTTCGCGGCCCCGTCCGCCGTCGTGCTGCTCACGCAGACCCGAAGGAGCGCACGAACGCCCCGACCTGCTCGACGCAACGGGCGACGAGGGCCAGCTCCACGTATTCGTCGGGACGGTGGATCGCCTCTTTCGAGCCTGGCCCGAAGACGAAGGCCGGCAACGCGATCGCGGTGAAGGCGAACAAATCGTTCGAGGCCAAACTCTTGATCTTCTCGATCTCGGGGTACATGCGCGAGAACGCCTGGATGAACGGGGCGTCTGGGTCGGTGTAACCCGGCGGGCAGGCGCTCATGACCTCGAGGCGGTGCGGCACGCCCGCGAGGGCCCGGGCCACGTCCGGCAGGACCTCCGCGTGCATCGCGGCGGTTGTGCGGATGTCCACGACGAGCTCGCATTTCCCGTCCAGGCGGTTGGGCACGGCCAGGTCGCCCGCGCGAACCCCGGTCACGAGCGCCGTCGGCTCGAGGTGGCCGTGGCGGCGCCAGCCTGCCTCGAGGCCGTGCAGGCGCGGCACGGCCTCGGCCATGCGGGCGATCGCGCTCGGCCCGAGCGTCGCCTTCATCGCGGCGTGCCCGGTGCCGCCCTCGGTGGTGATCCGCAGGAACAGGCTGCCCTTGGCCTCGTACTCGAGCCAGCGGCACTCGGTCGACTCGAACAGGATCGCGCCGATCTCGCGGTAGCGGGCCTGCCAGCGCGCGGCGAACCAGTCGGCGAAGGCGATCGAGCCCGAGCCGTCGGTCTCCTCGCAGACCACCCACACGAGCCACAAATCGACCGGCGGCGGCGCGCCCGCGAAGCCCACGGCCACCGTCATGCCGACGGCGATGCCGGCCTTGTCGTCGCTCGCGCCCGAGCCGTAGAGGCGCCCATCGCGCACGCTGGGATCGTAGGGCGGCGTGGTCCAGAGCGCCGGATCGCCGGGCGTCACGACGTCCATGTGCGCATGCAGCACGACCGCGCGCGAGGCGTCCGCGCCCGGCACGCGCACCATCACGTTGCCCGCGTCCGTGTGCACCTCGAAGCCCTGGGCCTGGCCCCAGGCCGCCAGGTAGGCCGCGAGGTCGCCCTCCCCGCCCGAGGGTGAGGGGATCGCGATCAGCTCCTTCAGCCAGGCCTCAAGCATGGGCCAGCACCTCCGCGAAGCGCGCGTCCATCAGGCCGAGCGCCGTCGCGATCCGCTGCGCGAGCGCCTCGCGCCAGGCGCGGTGCCGGGCGATCGCCGCATGCTGCTCGGCGAGCATCTCCAAGACGCGCTCGGGGGCGGGCGAGCCCGCGTTCCGGCGGCGCGACACCGCACGCAGCGGGTCGACGATCGCGGCGTAGGCCGCCTGGCTCAGGGCCAGCGTGAGCCCGCGCTCGGCGGCGAACGCCACCAGCTCGGCCGCGCTCAGGGCATCGAAGGAGCGCTCGGCGGCGATCGCCGCCTTCACCCAGTCGCCCACCAGGTGGTAAACCTGCCGGTAGGGCAGGCCGCTGTCCTGCGCGAGGGCGTCCGCCAGATCCGTGGCGAGCGAGTAGTTGCCGGCCACCGCCGCCTGCATGCGCGGCGCGTCGACCGTCAGGCAGGGCAGCAACGACGTCACCATCGCGAGGCTCTCGTCGGCGAGCTCGAGGCCGCGCGCGATGGCCTCCTTGGTCTCGCGGGAGTCGCGGTTGTAGCCGAGCGGCAGGCCCTTGAGTACCTCCATCGCCTCGAAGTGCAGCGCGTAGAGCTTGCTCGCGCGGGCGCGCAGCAGCTCGAAGGCGTCCGGGTTCTTCTTCTGCGGCATGATCGAGCTGCCCGTGATCGCGCCCTTGCGCGGCGCGGCGGCCTCGCTGAGGCCCAGGTAGCGGAACTCGTGGGTCGTGAACAGCAGCACGTCCTGCGATAGCTTGCTGAGGTGCAGCCCGTAGTGCGCGAGCACGCCCAGCACTTCGGCCTCGCACTCGCCGCGCGAGCCCACGGCCGCGGCCGTGTTGACCTCGACCCTCGCGAAGCCCAGGTGGCGGGCCGTCAGCGCCCGGTCGAGCGGCCAGGAGGTGCCGAAGCTCTCCGCCGCGCCCAGGGGGCAGGCGTCGAAGCGCGCCCAGGCCTCCTCCAGCCGCGCAAGGTCGCGCGCGAACATCTCGGCGTAGGCGAGCAGGAAGTGCGCGAGCGTGGTCGGCTTCGCGGGCTGCATGTGGGTGTAGCCGGGCATGACCGTCTCGACGTGCGCCGCCGCCAGCGCGAGGAGCGCCTCGAGCATGGCCTCGAAGCGGGCGTGCAGGGCGAGCAGGCGGTCGCGCAGCCACAGGCGGCCCGTCACGAGTACCTGGTCGTTGCGGCTGCGGCCGGTGTGGATCTTGCCGCCGGCCTGGTCGCCCGCCAGCTCCGTCAGCCGGCGCTCCAGCGAGAGGTGCGCGCCGAGCTCCGGCCGAATGCGGTAGACGCCTGCCGCGTATTCGGCGGCGATCGCGGCGCAGCCGCTGGCGATCGCCGCGAGCTCAGCGTCCGAGAGGATCCCGCCGGCATGCAGCGTGAGGGCATGCGCCCGCGTGCCCAGCAGATCGTGCGGGATCTGCGCGCCGTCGAGCGCGAGCTGGATGTCCGAGACGATGAAGGCGATGGGGTCAGCCATGGCGGGTCTCCGATGGCGCATGGGCCGTGATGGCGGTGCCGATGCCGGACCGCGAGAAGAGAGGCAGGAGCGGTGAGGGCGTGCCGCGGCCGTCGACGATGTGGACGCTGCCCACGCCCTGGTCCGCCGCGGCGAGTGCGTTGCGGACCTTCGGGATCATGCCGCGGCCGATCGTGCCGTCGGCGATCAGGGCCGCCGCGCGGGCGCCGTCGAGCGAGGGGATGACCGCGCCCTGCGCGTCGAGCACGCCGGGCACGTTCGAGGCGAGCACCAGCGCCGCCGCCCCCAGGGCGAGCGCCACCTGGGTCGCCACGGTGTCTGCGTTCATGTTGAGGATCGCGCCCGTCTCATCGGCGGCGAGCGGCGCCACGACCGGCGTGAGGCCGTTGGCGAGCAGCATGAGCAGGGGGGCCGTGTCGATCCGCGTGACGTCCCCCACGTGGCCGAAATCGATCGTTTCGACCGCGCCCCCCGCGCCCTGGCGCTCGACCGGCGGCCGGCGCACGGCGCGCACGACGCCGCCGTCGAGGCCGCTCGCCCGCATGCCGCGCCCGCCCTGGCGCATCAGCGCGCCGAGCACCGCCAGGTTGAGGGCGCCGCCGTACAGGTAGGTCGCGATCACGAGGTCGGTGGCCGTGGTGACGCGGCGGCCGTCCACCTTGCGGGCCTCGTGGCCGAGCTGGGCGGCCAGCGCGTCGGCCTGCGGGCCGCCGCCGTGGACGAGCACGACCCGCACGCCCGCGCGCTCGAGCGCGACCACGTCGGCGAGCAGGCCATCGAGCGGCGCAGGCGCGGTGATCAGCTCGCCGCCGAGCTTGATCACCACGGTCTCGCCGTGCCAGGCCGCGAGCGGCTCGGGCGCGCTCATCCGGCCACCAGCGCGGCGAAGCGCCCGAGGAACTCGTCGATCTCGGCCTCGCTGACGGTCAGCGGCGGGATCACCCGCACGGTGTGGCCGGGCTTGCTCGCGCCCACGATGACGCCCTGCTCCCAGCCGCGCCGGACCACCTCTGCGGCGGGCGCCGCGAGGTCCGCGCCGATCAGCAAGCCTTCGCCGCGCACGGCCAACACGCCCGGGGTGCGCGCGAGCCCCGCGCGCAGGCGCGCGCCGAGCACTTCCGCGCGCGCGGGCAGGTCTTCCGCCTCGAGCACGTCGAGCACGGCGAGCGCCGCGGCGGCCGCCAGCGGCCCGCCGCCGAAGGTGGTGCCGTGCTCGTTGGGCTTGATGGTGGCGGCGATCCCCGCCGAGACGAACGTCGCGCCCATCGGCAGGCCGCCCGCGATCGCCTTGGCCGAGGTCAGCACGTCCGGCCGCATGCCCACCTTCTGCGCGTACCACAGCGTCGTGCCGCAGCGGCCGAGCCCGGTCTGGACCTCGTCGGCGATCAGCACCAGGCCGTGGCGATCGCAGAGCGCCCGCAGGCCCTGGTAGAACGCCGGCTCCGCCACCTGCACGCCGCCGATGCTTTGGATCATCTCCACGATGACGCCGGCGGTCTGGTCGCCGATCAGCGCCTCGACGGACGCCAGGTCGCCGAAGGTGGCGTAGCGGTTGCCGGGCAGCGCCGGCTCGAACTGGTGGTAGCTCTCGATGCCCGTGGCGCCGAGCGCCGCCATCGTGCGCCCGTGGAAGGCATTCATGAAGGAGATGATTTCGGGCTTGCCCGTATACTTGCGGGCGATCTTGAGCGCCGCCTCGTTCGCCTCCGAGCCCGAGTTGCACAGGAAGACCCTGTCGAGGCCCTCCGGGGCGGCCGCGACCAGGCGCTCGACGAGCTGGCCGCGCACCGGCTGGTAGCAGATGTTCGAGTAGAACATCAAGCTGGCGGCCTGGGCCTGGACCGCGGCGACGATCCGCGGGTGGCAATGGCCCAGCAGACAGACGGCGTGGCCCGCGTAGAAGTCCAGGTACGCGCGCCCGTCCACGTCGTAGACCCGGCTGCCCTCGCCCCGCGCGAGCGCGACGGGGTACTTGGCGTAGGTGCCCAGCTCGTGCTGGGCCTCCTGCGCGAAGGTGGGGTGGGAAGGGAGCACCGCCGTCATCTAGACCCCCAGGGGCAGGGCCTGGAGCCCCGCCGTCTCGTCGAACCCGGCCATCAGGTTGAAGTTGTGGATCGCCTGGCCGCTCGCGCCCTTCATGAGGTTGTCGATCACGGCCGTCACCACCAGGCTGCGGTCGCGCAGCGCTATGGCCACGTCGCAGAGGTTGGTGCCCCGCACCTGGGCCACGTTCACCTTGTCGCGCAGCCGCACGAACGGCTCCGCCTCGTAGTGCCGGCGGAAGATCGCCTGCACGGCCGCCTCGTCGAGCGGCTCGGGCAAGGTCACGAACGCGGTCACGTGGATCCCGCGCACGAAAGGGGCCGAGTGGGCCACGAGCGCGAGCCGGAAGCCCTCGCCGCCCGCGTCTGCGAGGGCCTGTTCGATCTCGGGCTCGTGCTGGTGCCGGAAGGGCTTGTAGGCGTGGAAGTCCTGGGAGCGCACCGGGTGGTGGGTGCCGGGCCCGGGCGTCGCGCCCGAGCCGCTCGAGCCCGTGACGGCCGCGAGCGGGATCTCGCCGGCCAACAGGCCTTCCCTGGCGAGCGGCAGCAGGGCGAGCGTGCAGGCGGTGGCGAAGCAGCCGGGGTTGGCGATCGCCGTGGCCCCCCGCAGCCGATCACGCGCGAGCTCGGGCAGGCCGTACACGAAGCGGTCCACCTGCTCCGGGCAGGGGTGCGCGTGGCCGTAGGCCGCCGCGTAGGTGGCCGCGTCGCGTAATCGGAAATCGCCCGAGAGGTCGATCAGGCGCACCTGGCCGACCAGCGGCGCGAGGGCGTCGTGGCTCTGGCCGTGGGGCAGGCAGGAGAACAGCACGTCGCAGGCCCGCGCGCGCGCCGGGTCCAGCGGCTCGAACGAGCCCGGCAGCCAGCCCTGGAAGGCCGGCAGGACCGCGTCGATCCGCTCGCCCGCGTGGCGGTGGGCGCCCAGGTGGACCAGCTCGATGCCGGGGTGGCCGAGGCCGAGCCGGATCAGCTCGGCGCCGGCATAGCCGGACGCCCCCCAGATGCCGACCCGCAGCCGGGAGGTCATGCCTCGACCTCCATGGGCAAGACTTGGCTGGCGAGCAACGTCTGCTGCACGAGCTCGTACAGCTGCCGGCCGTTCAGCTTGGCGTTGGCGGTCCGCAGCCCCAGCTCGTCGCGCACGAAGTCCGTGCCGACCCGGTTGTCGGTGGCCGGGCCCGCCACGATGTCCACCGGCAGCCCGAAGTCCGCGCTCACCAGCTTGCCGCCGAGCGCGCCCACCGGATCGTGCGCGCAGAGCACGTGGGCCTTGGTCGCGGCCTGGATCTCGGGGTCCTCGAGGATGCCCTTCACGCCGTAGCCGCCGAGCAGGCCGTCGCCGAGCTCGATCACGATCACGTCGGGCCGCGAGCGGGCGAGGGCGTTCAGCAGGCCCTTGGCCACCTGCAAGACCGTGGCCGGGTCCGTGGTGGACGGCAGGCCCGCGTCGGTGAAGTCGTAGGCGCAGCTCGCGCCATGGTCGCTCATGTTCGCGGCGTCGCGCGCGAGCGAGACGCCGGTCAGCTTGCCGGCGGCGATGCGGTAGCCATGGGCCTTGAACTGCTTGATCAGCTCGCAGACCGTCGCGGTCTTGCCGACGTGCATGCAGGTGCCCGAGACCATGATCACGGGCGGCATCTCCTCGAGCGTCTCGGCCCAGCCGACCTTCTTGAAATCGCCGATGTGCGCGGGCTTGCCCAGGTAGAGGATCCCGCCCAGCACCCGCACGGGCAGGGGCTCGCCCACCTCGAGCGTGCTGCCGCTCGTGCACAGGCCGGCGACGCCGCCCATGTTCAGCAGGTGGATCACGTCGCCCACCCGCACGGCCTCGGGGATCATGCCGACGAAGCCCTTGAGCGCCCGGCGCTCGCCGAGGCAGACGCCGAGCAGATCGCCCTTCATGATCGTCGCCATCCGCCCGGTCGGCAGCTCGAGCTGGTTGTAGACGTGCTTCTCGGCGAGCACCTCGACGGCGATCACCACGCCCGCCTCGGCCGCGATCGCCTCCGTCAGCTCCACGTGCAGCGGCAGCGGGATGTTGCGGGTGATCGAGCCGATCTTGTTCAGGGTGACGCCGGTCATGCCACGCCCCCCGTGAAGAGCCGGTACAGCAGGGCCTGTTGGGCCCACAGCCGGTTCTCGGCCTCGTCGATCGCCCACGAGCGCTCGCCATCGAGCACCTCGGGCGTCACCTCGACGCCGCGGCGCACCGGCAGGCAGTGCATGAAGTGCCCGTCGTTCGTGCGGGCCATGGCGGCCTCGTCCACGATCCAGTCCTGGTGCTGCTCGCGCACCGCCTTCTCGGCGGCCCAGCGGCCGAACATGGCGAGCGACGCCCAGCTCTTGGCGATCACCACCTCGGCCCCCGCGAGGGCCTCGTCGCGCTCGCTCGTGACACGCAGGCCGCCGCCCTGCTCGGCCGCGAGGCGCGCCGCGCGCGCCGTGACCTCGGGGTCGAGGTCGAAGCCCTCGGGCCGCGCCAGCACCACGTCGGCGCCGAGCGCGCAGGCGATCAGCAGGTGCGAGTGCGGGGTGGCGAGCGGCAGCGCCTTGGGGTGGTAAGACCAGGTCAGGGCCACCTTCCGGCCCCTCATGTCGCCGAGCTTCTCGCGCATGGTGAGGCCGTCCGCCAGGCCCTGGCAGGGGTGGTAGAGGTTCGACTCCATGTTGATGATCGGCACCGTCGCGTGGCGCATGAAGCTGCGCAGCACGAGGTCCGCGCGCTGCTCGAGCCAGCCGGCCGCCTCCACCGTCTGGGCGCCGGTGGTCATGAGCTCGGAGGAGCGCACGGCGATGGCGTCGACGTAGCGCGAGATCACCCGGGCCGCCTCGCGCACGTGCTCCTGGGTCGAGCCGTTCATGATCACCCGGTCGTCGAACTCGAGCGTCCAGGAGTCCTTGCCGGCCTGCAGCACCACGGCGTGGCCGCCGAGGTTCGCCATGGCCACCTCGAACGACATGCGCGTGCGCAGCGAGGGGTTGAAGAACAGCATCCCGAGCTTCTTGCCTGGCGTACGCGGGCCGTCGCCGGCCTTCATGCGCAGCGCAAGCGCCATTAGGTCGTCGAGCTCCGCGCGCGAGAAGTCGGCGGTGTCGTACCAGTGGACGAGATGAGTGGCGGGGGCGGGGGCGTCAGACAAGGGCGACATGCGGGGCTCCTTTGATCTTGGCCTTGGCGGCGATCAGGCCTTCCAGCCCGTACAGGCGGCTGAAGCCTTCCGCGTCGCGGCCGTTCCAGTAGGCGTTCTGCTCGCCGTACACGGCGACGTCGTGGGCCATCATGCTATACGGGCTCTCCGAGCCGAGCACCGTGACGTGCCCCTTGGCGAGCTCGAGGTGGACGGTGCCGCTGACGGTCTCCTGGCTGGAGTCGAGGAAGGCCTCGACGTCCCGCATCAGCGGGTCGAAGTAGAGGCCCTCGTGCAGCATGTCGCCGTAGAGGTTGCCGAGCTGGGCCTTCCAGAAGATCTGGCGGCTCGTGAGGACGCTCTTCTCGAGCTCCTGGTGGGCCTGGATCAGCGTGACGAGCGCGGGCGCCTCGAAGGCGACCCGGCCCTTGATCCCGAGCACGGTCGTACCGAGGTGGACGCCGCGCCCGATGCCGTGGCCGCCGGCCAGGGCGTTGAGGGCCTGGATCAGGGCGACGCCGTCCGGGTAGGTCTCGCCGTCGAGCGCGACCGGCAGCCCGGCCTCGAAGCGGATCGCGAGGCGACGGGGCTCGTCCGGCGCGTTCATCCGCGCGACGGTCATCGTGTAGGCCGACTCCGCCGGCACGCCCAGCGTGCCGAGCGTCTCCTTGCCGCCGATGGTGGTGCCGAGCAGGCCCACGTTGATCGAGTAGTCCCTGGTCGCCTCGGAGACGGCGTGGCCGCGCGCGCGCAGGTAGTCGGTCTCCTGGGCCCGCGTGAGGCCGTGCTCGCGGATCGGGGCGAGCACCTTCAGGTGGGAGGCCATGATGCGCAGGGCCAGGTCGAAGCGGATCTGGTCGTTGCCCGCGCCGGTGGAGCCATGCGCCACCTCGTCGATGCCGAGCGCGACGGCCAGTTCGGCGACGGCCTGGGCGGCGACGACCCGCTCGGGGCCGACGCACGCGGGGTAGACCCCGCCGCGCAGGTAGTTCCCCTTCACGACGTAGCTCACGAAGCCGCCATACAGGGCCGCGCGCGCGTCGAGGTGGTGGTGGGTGCTCGCGCCGAGCGCGCGTGAGCGCTCGCCGATCGCCGCGACCTCCTCGGCGCTGAAGTTGCCGGTGTCGACCGTGACGGTGACGACGTCGTAGCCCTGCTCCCGCAGGTAGACGACGCAGTAGGAGGTGTCGAGTCCCCCGGAGAACGCCAAGAGCACCTGTTTCACGAAAGAACCTCCTCGCGGCGCGGCGCGATCGCTTGCAACGAAAGGACTTGCCAGCCCGCCTGCCCTTGGCGGGAAGCCAGCGCCGCCACGTACGCGTGGGCGAGGTCGAGGGTGTCGATCCAGGGCACATGCAGGTCGGCGGCCAGGCGCCGCAACGGCTCCCAGGGGCCGGCCTCCCCGATCGGGCAGGGGGCCTCGAGGATGAGCGCGTAGGCGCCGGCGCGCAGGGCGGCGGCGGGCTCCGCCGGGGCGGGCTCGACGCGGAAGCCCAGGCCCGCCAGCGCGTCGGCCACGCCCGCGAGCGGACCCGCCGGCGCGTCGAGCAGCAGGATCGCGGTGCCCGGCGCCGGCCAGCGCCCGGCCCCGAGCATGCCCTTCGCGAAGGCCTCCGCGAAGGAGCTCCCGAGCCCCATCGCCTCGCCGGTCGAGCGCATCTCGGGCCCGAGCACGGCCCGCGCGGCCGTGAAGCGGTCGAAGGGGAAGACCGGGGCCTTCACCGCCCACAGGCCGGTGGGGGCCTCGGGCAGGGCCATGCCCGCGAGGGGCTCGCCGAGCATCACGCGGGTCGCGATGCGGGCCCAGGGCGTGCCGGTCGCCTTGCTGACGAAGGGCACCGTGCGCGACGCCCGGGGGTTGGCCTCGAGCACGTAGGGGACGTCGCCCTGGATCGCCACCTGCAGGTTCAGCAGGCCGTTGATGCCGAGCGCCGCGGCGAGCGTGGCGGCCATCGCCTCGAGCCGCGCGACCATGGCCGGCGCGAGGCTGTGGGGTGGCAGGCTGCACGTGCTGTCGCCTGAGTGGACGCCCGCGGGCTCGAGGTGCTCCATGACGCCGATCACCCGGCAGGTCCGGCCGTCCGCGATCGCGTCGATGTCGATCTCCTTGGCGTCGCCGAGGAAGCGGTCGATCAGCACGGCGCCGCCGGCGGAGGCCGCGAAGGCCGGCCCGAGGAAGCCCAGGAGGGCCGCCTCGTCGCGGGCGATCGCCATGGCCCGCCCGCCGAGCACGAACGACGGCCGCAGCAGGACCGGGTAGCCGAGCCGCCCGGCGATCGCGAGCGCCTCGCCGGCGGTGGTGGCGGTGCCGAAGGGCGGCGCCGCCAGGCCGGCCGCCGCCAGCACCTCGCCGAACTCGCCGCGGTCCTCGGCCAACCTGATCTGGGCGCCCGGCGTGCCCAGGATCGGCACGCCGGCGGCCTCGAGGCCTTCGGCGAGGCGCAGCGGGGTCTGGCCGCCGAAGCTCAGGATCACGCCGAGCGGGCGCTCATGCTCCACCACGTTGAGGACGTGTTCGAGCGTCAGCGGCTCGAAGAACAGCCGGTCCGACGTGTCGAAATCGGTGCTGACGGTCTCGGGGTTGCAGTTGATGATCTGGGCCTCGTAGCCGGCCTCGCGCAGCGCCTGGGCCGCGTGGACGCAGCAGTAATCGAACTCGATGCCCTGGCCGATGCGGTTGGGGCCGCCGCCGAGCACCACGACCTTGCGGGCCTCGCTCGGCGTCGCCTCGTCCTCGTCCTCGTAGCAGGAGTACACGTAAGGCGTCTCGGCGGCGAACTCGGCCGCGCAGGTGTCGACGTGCTTGAAGGTCGGCCGGATGCCGTGGCGCAGCCGCCACGCGCGCAGCCGCGTCTCGTCCGTGCCGAGCAGCGCCGCGAGCCGCGGGTCGCCGAAGCCCAGCCGCTTGGCCTCGCGCACGGCCTCGACGGCCTCGGGCGTCTCGGCGGCGAAGGCCGGGGCGAGCGCCGCGAGGGCCCGCTCGGCCGCGAGGATCTCGCTCATCTGGCCGAGGAAGAAGGGATCGACGCCGGTCTTGTGGGCGAGCGCCGCGACGTCCTGGCCCGCCGCGAGGGCGTGGGCGATCGCGAAGATCCGGTCCGCGCGGGGCTCGGCGAGGCGCGCCTCGAGGTCGTCCGCTGGGCCGTGCAGCAGGCCGGTGGCCCCGATCTCGAGCGACAGCACGGCCTTCTGGAGCGATTCCTTGAAGGTCCGGCCGATCGCCATCACCTCGCCGACGGCGCGCATGGCCGTGCCGAGCCGGCCCACGGTATCGCCGAACTTCTCGAAGTCGAAGCGGGGCGCCTTGGTCACGACGTAGTCGATCGTCGGCTCGAAGCAGGCCGTGGTGCCGGTGATGTCGTTGATCAGCTCGTCGAGGTGGTAGCCGATGGCGAGCTTCGCCGCGATCTTCGCGATCGGGAAGCCGGTCGCCTTGCTCGCGAGTGCGCTCGAGCGCGAGACGCGCGGGTTGATCTCGATCACGACCATGCGGCCGGTCTTCGGATCGAGCGCGAACTGCACGTTCGCGCCGCCCGTGTCCACGCCGATCGCCCGGATCGCGGCGATTGCCGCGTCGCGCATGCGCTGGTAGTCTTGATCCGAGAGCGTCAGGGCGGGCGCGACCGTCCAGCTGTCGCCGGTGTGCACGCCGAGCGGGTCGATGTTCTCGATCGCGCAGACGATCACCACGTTGTCGCGGCCGTCGCGCACCACCTCGAGCTCGAACTCCTTCCAGCCGACCAGCCCCTCC
Organism: Candidatus Sericytochromatia bacterium; assembly: GCA_036675505.1. Taxonomy (GTDB): domain Bacteria; phylum Cyanobacteriota; class Sericytochromatia; order S15B-MN24; family JAQBPE01; genus JAKFEW01. The sequence goes on along the minus strand of JAKFEW010000011.1, from coordinate 9,288 downwards.
TCGACCAGGATCTGGCCGATCGGGCTCGCCGTTAGCCCCTGCGCGACGAGGTCGCGGTAGGCCTCGGCCGTCGTCGCGATGCCGCCCCCGGTCCCGCCCAGCGTGAAGGAGGGGCGGATCACCAGCGGCAGGCCCAGCTCGGCGAGCAGGCGCTCGGCCTCATCGAGGCTCGTGACGGTCCCGCTCGCCGGCAGGTCGAGGCCGATCGCTGCCATCGTATCCTTGAACAACGCGCGATCCTCGGCCCGGGCGATCACCTCGGCGCTCGCGCCGATCAACGCGACGCCGTGCGCCGCGAGCACGCCGGTCTCGGCCAGCGTCATGGCGAGGTTCAGGGCCGTCTGGCCGCCCAGCGTGGGGAGCAAGGCGTCCGGCCGCTCGCGCGCGAGGATCGCCGCCACCACCTCGGGCACCAGCGGCTCCACGTAGGTGCGATCGGCCAGCTCGGGGTCCGTCATGATGGTCGCGGGGTTGCTGTTGACCAGCACGACCTCGTAGCCCTCCTCGCGCAGGGCCTTGCAGCCCTGGGCGCCGGAGTAGTCGAACTCGCAGGCCTGGCCGATCACGATCGGGCCGGAGCCGAGGACGAGGATTTTGCGGAGGTCGGTGCGTTTTGGCATGGGGTACGGCCTTACGGGCAGGCGGCCGGGAGGGCCATCAGGGCGAGGAAGTCGTCGAAGAGGTAGCTCGCGTCGTGCGGGCCGGGGGCGGCCTCGGGGTGGTACTGGACGGACATCACCGGCAGCGAACGGTGGCGCATGCCCTCCACCGTGCCGTCGTAGAGGTTGCGGTGGGTGCAGGCGAGGACGTCGTCGAGCCCCGCGAGGTCGACCGCGTAGTTGTGGTTCTGCGCGGTGATCTCCACGCGGCCGGTCGCGAGGTGGAGCACCGGGTGGTTGCCGCCGTGGTGCCCGAACGGCAGGCGGTAGGTGCGCGCGCCGAGGGCCAGGGCCAGCAGCTGGTGCCCCAGGCAGATCCCGAAGACGGGCACCCGCCCGACCAGCCGGCCGACGGTCCGGATCACGCCCGGCAGCCCCTCGGGGTCGCCGGGGCCGTTGGAGACGAGCACGCCGTCCGGCGCGCTCGCGAGGATCTCCTCGGCGGAGGCGGCCGCGGGGAACACCTCGACGCCCACGCCGCGCGCGGCGAGCGCGCGTAAGATGCCCTGCTTGACGCCGCAGTCGAGTACGGCGATGCGCGGGGCGCCCGCGCGCGCGGCCTGGGCGTGGACGTAGCGGGCGCGGGTCGAGACATGCTGGACGGTGTCGAGGCCGTCGAGCCCGGGGTGGGCCTGGGCCTTACGCACGAGGTCGAGCGGGTCGACTTTGCCGGTGGCGAGGCAGGCGTGCAGGAAGCCCTTGTCGCGGATCCGCCGCACGAGCGCGCGGGTATCGATGCCCTCGATGCCGAGCACGTCGTGCTCGGCGAGGTAGGCCCCGAGCGACTGGTGGGCGTGCCGGTGGCTGGGGGTGGCGATCGCCTCGCGCACGATGAAGCCCTCGACCGAGGGGCCTGGCCCCTCCTCGGCCTCCGGCATGACCCCGTAGGCGCCCATTGTGGGCGCGGTCATGATCACCGCCTGGCCCTTGTACGAGGGATCCGTGAGAATCTCCTGGTAACCGGTCATGGACGTGTTGAATACGAGCTCGGCCGAACGCTCACCGGTGGCGCCGAACGAGCGACCCACGAACCATGAACCATCGGCCAGAGCCAAGACGGCCTTCAAGTCGGCCTCCTTCACGGGGCGTCAGGCACCCCCTCGGGGTGCGTGGAATATGCAATAACCTAGCATATATAGCACATATTTTCATAAAAGGTGTTTTTCCAGGCCCTCCGCAGCGAAGGCGAGCACCGGTTGCGCATGGGCCTGAGGGACTTGTGGTATCTTGACTATCCGGGCATTTTCCCCACTTTGGAAGTAACCCTGCCACATGAAAAAGCCCCATCGCTTGCAGAAGCTCCAGGATCTGATCCAGGCGAAGCGCTACGGCACGCAAAAAGAGATTCAAGAGGATCTCGAGCGCCTGGGTTACCAGGTCACCCAATCCGGGCTATCGCGCGATCTCGATGCCTTGCACGTGGTCAAGCGCGATGGCCGGTACGCCTTGCCATCGGCGGGGCGAAGCGCCGCTTCGGCCGGCCTGCTCGGGCTTGCGGTTTCGGGGGAGTCGCTCATCGTGGCTCGGACCTTGCCGGGGCTGGCCTCGGCGATCGCCCTCGACATCGATCGGGCCGCGTTGCCGATGGTGGTCGGCACGATCGCGGGGGACGACACGGTCTTCATCGCCGCCACCGATCGCGCGGGCCAGCGCGCGGCGCTCGCCGCGCTCTGGGAGCTGTTCGCCGCGCCGGACAAGCGGGAAGGCTAAGGGTTGCTTAAGGCTTTCACCCGGCCGACTTAAGGCGATCGGCCGCCCATTTAAGAGTGAGTTAAACCTGTCCGTCCAGGGTTCAGCCTGCATCCCGACACCCCCATAACCATCCTCGTGAAGGTTGCGGCTCACGCCGCGGTGAGTGGAAAGTCAGCAGAGATGGCCATCAACTTCCTCTCCAAGCTGAATATCGGCCTCGGCGCCGGCCCCGCGGACGCGAAAGCGCCGCAGGCCGCCCTCCAGACCAACGCCGCCGCCCCCAAGCACTTCCAGTCCGACGCCTTCGTCAAGACGCAGCGCCCCGGCACCGGCTTCCTGACCCGCCCCGGCGTCCCCGCCGCGGCCGGCGCCCCCTCGGCCCGCGTCGCCAGCGACCTGAACCTCGGCTTCCAGGAGCTCCTCGCCAAGAACCCGGCGATGATCTGGAACACCCAGCTCACGCCTCGCACCGAGCAGGCCATCCAGGCCTTCAAGCGCGGCATCCTGGGTCGCTCGGTCCGCGACCTCGACCTCCGCAACAAGACCGCGGATGCCGTGCGCACCGAGCTCAAGAACCGCGGCTTCAAGGCCGAGATGGGCGTGATCAAGGACGTCCAGACCGGCAAGCCGGTGATCAACCCCGTCACGGGCAAGCCGGTCCCGATGGAAATCTGGACGCACGCCGACGGCGGCATGGTCCGCCTCAAGCCCGAAGGGGACCCGACCAGCCGTTTCCGTCCGCAAGCGCACCTGAGCATCTCGGTGCTCTACCCGCCGGGCGCGTCGGGCCACGACTTCAACAACGAGGCCTTCAAGGTCGACTACAAGGGCAACCCGCTGCCGAAGTGGGCCACCGACGCCCGCAACCCGTTCAACGTGGCTTCGCCTGCGGGCAAGAAGTTCCTCGACGACCTCGCGTCGCAGACCCACATCAACCTCCGGTAATCGAACGGGCGGCCCCTCGGGCCGCCCGATTGCTTGGGGTATGATCCCGGTGTGCAGGTCCATTATTTCCTCGTCCCCCAGACGGACAAGCCCTTCGCCGACCTCGTCGAGGCGCGGCTGCGCCGCATGCCGCAGGCCTTCCGCCACCCCGATCTGCGCGATCGCAGCTGGATCGTCGCGGCCAGCCCGCAGATGGCGAAGTGGCTCGAGGCCAAGCTCAAGCAGGATCCGCGCACCACGCTCGCGACCCAGGGGGTGGTGACGATCCACCCGGCGTCGCTGGAGATCTGGCAGGACGCCCCGCGCGAGATCCTCGCCCAACTCGAGCCCTTCGTGACCTGGCTGCTCCAGACCTGGCCCTGCCAGGTGCTTTCGGAAGAAGGCGACGACTGGTCGGCGCGCTACGCGCACGATCCCCACGCCCTGTTCGTCGAGGAAGACGCCTGGGCCTGATCTTGACCCGGCGACCGGTCCGTCGCCGAAAGAGCAAGAAAAGGTTAAGACTGGGGAAAAATACATTTAAATGACGCAGGCAGGCGCTTCTGCGTGTCGATACACCTTTCAGCCCCACCGCCCTGGAAGGAGATCGTCGATGCTCAAGTCCCGCCTCGCCGCGCCCATGATTGCCACGTTCGCGGTCCTCCTGGCCGGTTGTAGCGTCGCGAAGAGCCCCATGATGGCGCCGACGGCGCTCCAGAGCGAGCTCGATGCGCTCGCCAAGGCGGGCGTGCCCAAGGAGGCGCGGGTCCTCAAGACCGACATCGGCACGATCGTGGCCGGCCTGCTGCCGATCACCGGCTCCGCCAAGGAAGCCGACGAGGCCGCACCGATCAGCGAGGAAGAGACCGACCTCCTCGGCATCGGCTTTATGGAGAAGAAGGGCAAGATCGGCGGCAACCTGCCCGCGAAGATGGACCTCCGCAACATGTTCGCCCCGATCCGCAGCCAGGGTGCGATGGGCTCGTGCACCGCGTTCGCCGCCACCGCGGTGATGGAAGCGATGTCGAACGTCCACGGCAAGGAAGGCCAGCGCCTCTCGCCGCTGTTCTTCTACTACGCCGAGCGCAAGGACATGGAAGAGAACGGCATGGCCAAGGCCTCCCGCAAGGACACCGGCGCCAACATGCCCCTCGCCGCCGCCACCGCTGTGAAGATCGGCACGACGACCGAGAAGATGGTGCCCTACGCCGACGGCAAGGAAGGCCTCGCGTACGACGCGACCGAAGCGCACTTCGCCGCCGCGAAGGAATACAAGATGAAGCGGAAGGTCAACATCAAGACCATCCCCGGCATGAAGAGCTCGCTCGCGAACCACAAGCCCTTCATCCTCGCGATCATCCTGTACGACTCGTTCATGACCCGCACGGTGATGCGCACCGGCGAGATGATGATGCCGATGCGCGGCGAGGAGATCCAGGGCGGCCACGCCGTCGTCGCGGTCGGCTACGACGACGCCAAGCAGGCCTTCCTCGTCCGCAACTCGTGGGGCAAGGAGTGGGGCCAGGCCGGCTACTTCTGGATGCCGTACGAGTACTTCAAGCCCACCTACATCGGTGCCTCGCGCTTCTACGGCAGCTGCTGGACGATGGAGTAAACTGAGTTAGTAGAACCAGTGGTAGAGCTCGTAGGGCTCGTGGCGGCCGTCGACCAGGTCGATCGTCGGCGTGCGGAAGACGTAGGTGCGCTGGAACTCGACGCGCTTGTCGTTCTCGACGCCGTAGTGGTCCACGACGGCCTTGACCAGGAACTGGCGCCAGGGTAGCTTGCCCGCTCGCGCGCGGAAACCCTCGCCGAGGTCGCGGCTCGAGACCACCGCGAGCGGCTTGTCGACGTTCGGGTTGGCGTGGGCCGGGAAGACGTAGTAGGTGGCGGAGGCCATCGGGACGCGCCATTCCGGGTTGCGGTAGTAGCGCGCGAGGTAGACCTGGTCGGTCACGTTGACCACCGGGATGCGCTCGTACCGCCGCGGGATGCGGTGGATGCTCATCTGCACCATGTAGGTGGGCTGGCCGTCGGAGGTGTAGTAGCCGTCCTTCCAGCCGAACGCGTGGAGGTCGAGATCCTCCGTCAGCATATCCTGGTAGAACCCCGAGACCGGCTTGATGTGCGACTGGCCTTGGTCCGCGGTCTTGTGCCAATCGTAGTAGGACGACCGCGGGTCCTTCTCGATGTTGTAGACCGCCTGAGCCGTGGCCGGCATCGCGAACGCGAGCAGCAGGCCGAGGGCCGCGAAGAACGAGCGGGTGCGCATGGGGGACATCCTCCGGAGGGGAACGGGCATGCATGGGATACCCGGCCCGGCTGCCTCCTTAACGCCGGAGATCGTTGCGTTATGCCACTTTGGACCCCTGCTCGCTTATGTCCGGACGGCGGACACAGAAAGCCGAACGCGCTTGGGGTATAAACCAGAAGACGGCGAACCGTTGGGAGAACGTAATCATGCGGCAATGTCCGCGGTGTGGCTCGCATGTGCCACCCACCGAGGCCAACCACGAATACCATTGCCTGGAGCATCACCTGGTCGCCCTGTACAACATGGGCGTCCAGCGCGGCGTGGCGGGTGAGTCCGAGGACGACGGCATCGACGACAGGGCCGCCGAGATGATCGGCCGCGTCCTCGAGTTGGCCTGGGAGTGGCGCGCCAATGGTCGCGAGCGGCGCGAGCCCGTCGGCGGGGGGCAGGCCATGGCCGCGATGCTGTCTGGCTCCCGCCCGGGCACCGACATCGACACCCTGGTCGCCAAGTTCCTCGAGTGGCAGAACATCGGCTGGCTCTACGGCCAGGCGGTCAGCGGCGAGCGCTCCTGGTTCGATCCGCGGGTCATCCGCCGGCGCTTCTCGCAAAACATCGACGACGCCTTGCCGTTGTTGCAGCACCCGCTGATCAAGCCCTACGAGCTGATCCGCATCCACCGCATCGCGCTGCAGACCTGGGAGTGGCATGTGATCCGGCGCGATCGCTGGGGCAGCATGGAGTCGATGGTCGTCGGGCCGAGCGCGCCGATGGCGATCTGCCGCGCGGCGTTGAAGCTGTCCGGCCTGGCGCCGCGGGAGCGCGACGCGGGCTGATCGCGCCGCTCGTAGGCGGGCGGGGCCGGGGTCAGTCGATGTGGGTGTAAGGCGGGGGTGGCTTGGGGCGCCCGCGCACGACGATGCCCATGCGCAGGTACGGGCGACGCTTGCCTTCCTCGTCTTCGTAGTCGCGCCAGCGCCGGTCGAGCTCGGCGTCGCTCAGCCAGCCCAGCGTGCCGAGCAGCGAGGGGTCCTCGATGAAGAGATGGCCCCGGTTGTAGCCGACCACCACGCCGTAATGGCCGTCTTCCCACTCGGGCGCGTAGTCATGGCGCGGGTCCGCGTTCCAGGCCTGGAAGTCGATGATGACGGGCACGCCGTGGTCGACGTGGCTTCGCAACTGGGCGACGGTCAGCCCCTCCACCACGCGCGCGTCGAGGCCCAGGCCGCGCAAGTAGCGGGCGATCGCCTCCGGGTGCGTGCCCGCATCCTCGCTGGTGCCGAGCTTGCCGACGTGGTGCGCGTGGTAGCCCCAGACGCCGTAGAACTGGGCCACCGCCTGCGCCACGCCCACGCCGCACGAATAGCTGTTGGCCTGCATCACGTCGGGGATGCCCCGGATCAGTTGGGTGGGCGCGCCCGGGTCGCGGGCCGCCGGGGCGTGCGCGAGCGCGGGGTGAGCGCTTGTGAGGACGAGCGCAAGCGCGAGCAGCGGGCCGCGCATCAGGGCCGCCCGATCGTAAGGAGCTGGGGCGGCGTGGCGTCGGCCGGGTAGACCAGCCAGAGAAACACCTTGAGCGCCTTGCCGGGCGCCACGGTGACCGTCTCGAACGGCGGCGGCTCCTCGCCGTGGCGGATCACCAGGTGGGTGTAACGGTCCGTCCAGGGCGCGCCGGCTTCCTTCCAGCGTACGCGCACCGGGCCGCGGAACATGACCGGCTTGCCCGGCGGATCCATGTAAACGGCCGCGCGCGCCGGCTGATCGCCCACCACGCGGACCGGGTGCGAGAGCCCGAGCGTGTACATGCGCGGCGCCTGGTCCGGGTTCGGCAGCCAGGCCTCGAGCATGTAGGTCACGCCGTAGTTGCCATGGGCCTGGTAGGCGGTGTCGGCGTAGCGGCTCTTCATGGGCGCGCTCTGGTTCTGGCCGGTGCCGAGGCGGTTCAGGTAGAGCGAGGCGATCGGCACGCCGACGCGCGAGCCCGGCTGGAGCTCGGCCACCTCCGACGAGAGGTCGCCGGTCCAACGGTCGCCCTGGCTCACCCCGGCCACGCGGCCGTAGCGGAAACCCCGCGGCGGAGGGCCCGCGGGGTCGAAGGCCACCGCGGGGAGATCGCGCGGGCCGGCGAGCCGCCTGGCGGCCAGGCCACGCTCGAAATCCGCCTGGCGCGTAGGCTGGAACGTCCCGTCCGCACCCTTTTCCGCGAACGCGGCGACCTCCGAGAGGTGCACCGGGCCGTTGGCCGTGCAGGTCAGCTGCGTCGTGCGACCGTTGATCGGCGGCAGGATCGCGACGTCGGTGGGGATCGGCAGGTCGTAGATCAGGGCCGTGCCGCCGGGCGGGATCGCCCAGTGCTTCTGCTCGAACGTCGAGCGCCCGTGAAGCAGATCGGTCGCCACGCGGTCGCCCGGGCCCGCGAAGATCAGGCCCGCGGGGTCCTGGATGATCGGGTCGAGCGGCTTGAAGAGCGCATCCGGCTGGCTCAGGTACGACGCGCCGCCCCGCAGCAGGAAGGTCACGGTCTTGGCGCCGCGGTTGTGCGCGAGCAGGCCGAGGCGCAGCAGCCGCTCGCCGGGGAGGGGGTCCTTCGCGATGTGGTGGGAGAAGACCGTGAAGGTCCCATTGAACGCCACGCCCTGGTGGACGGCCTGCTCCGCTTCGGTCGGCGCCGGCAGCGTGGAGAGCGTGATGCCGGCCTCGGTGACGATCTCGGGGCTGTTGCTGTTGAAGACGAGCGTGTCGTCGAGCGAGCCCGGCAGCGGCACGATCGTGAGCGGGACCTCGCGCGGGACCTGCGGGAGGGCGGTGGCGCGGGCCTCGGCGCCCGGCATGCCGGGAGGGCGATCGCCCGGTCGCGCACGCTGGTTGAGCACGGCGCAGCCGGCTGCACAGGCCAGCGCGAGGCCAACGACGAAGCGGCAGAAACGGGAAAGGCTCATGGAGGCTCCGAGCATCAGGACGAGCGGCCGCATGGGACGTCTGGCTCCGGGGACGTCCGACGCACAGCAAGTGTACCCCCGATCTGCGTTCAGGGCGACGTGAGGGGCAAGGTGAACCAGAAGGTGCTTCCCTGCCCGGGCTCGCTGCGGGCGCCGATCATCCCCCCGTGGGCCTCGACGATGCCCTTGCTGATCGCGAGCCCCAGCCCCGTGCCGGTCTTGCTGAGGTGCCCAGCGGCCAACTGCCCGAAAAGCTGGAAGAGCTTGGGAAGATCGTCGGCGGCGATGCCGGGTCCTGTGTCTTCGACCTCGCAGCGGAGGAAGCGCCCTTCCCAGGCGGCCCGGACCCGGATCCGCCCGCCGGGCGGCGTGAACTTGATCGCGTTGCCCACGAGGTTGATCAACACTTGCCCGATCCGCTGCGGGTCCATCCGGATCTCCAGCGGGCCGGGCAGGGCAATCTCCAGCGAGAGCCCGGCTTCTCGGGCCTGGGGGAGCAGGCTATCGGCGATCTCCCGGACTTTCTCGCCGAACTCGGCGGTTTCCGTCTGGAGCCGGAAGGTGCCGGCCCCCAGCCGCGCGGTGTCGAGGAGATCGTTGACCAGGTAGTCCAGCCGCCGGGCGCTCCGCATGATCTCGGCGACGAACTCGAGTTGCTTCGGCGACAGGGAGCCGCCCACGCCGTCTTCCAGGAATTCGGCGAACCCGAGGATCGATGTCAGCGGGGTCCTCAGCTCGTGGGAGATCGAATTGATGAAGCCGATGCGGAGCCGGTCGAGCTCCTTGGCGGCGTCCGCCTCGGCCCGGGCGGCCTGCTCGC